>JBFGKE010000008.1:0-96469 GCA_041576815.1 Polyangiales bacterium | reverse complement strand
GGGCCGAGGACCACTACGGCGCCCTCTTGGACGGCGCGGTGACCGCGGGCGGTTTGCGCGAGCTCCTGCGTTGCGCGGCGCGCGTCCTCTTCGGCGCCAGCGTGGACGCGCACCGAGACCAGGCGCCCACAGGGAGGATAGCCGACTGCCTGGCGTTCGGCGATTTCCGCAGCAAAGAATCCCTCATAGTCGTGCGCCGCGGCCAGCCGTATCGCAGCGTGCTCCGGCTGAAAGGTCTGAAGGACGACTCTGCCGGGGGAGTCCGCGCGGCCCGCACGACCTGCGACCTGGGCAAGCAGTTGAAAAGTGCGCTCTCCCGCCCGGAAGTCGGGGAAGGCGAGGCTTTGATCGGCAAGCACGACGCCGACGAGGGTCACGGCCGCGATGTCGTGCCCCTTGGTGACCATCTGGGTCCCGACCAGGACGTCGACCTCGCCGCGGCGGAGCCGATCGAGAACCGCTTCGACGCCCTCCCGCGCAGCGCTGTCCCGATCGAGGCGGGCGACGCGCGCTTTGGGCAACGCTTCTTCGACGGCTTTTTCGAGCTGCTCGGTGCCCACGCCGAGCCGATGCACCTCGGTGCTCCCGCAGGATGCACACGAAACCGCCAGCGGCCGATGGAAGTCGCAGTAGTGACACCGAAGCTTGCCCTGCCCACGATGCTCGGTGAGCGCAACGCTGCAGGCCGGGCATTCAGCGAGCAAGCCGCACTCGCCGCACCGTACGCTCGGCGCGAAGCCCCGCCGATTGAGAAACAGGATCGCTTGATGCCCGCCTTCGAGGCATTCCCGCAGCGCGCCGAGCAGCGGCCCCGACAGCAGTGGGTGGCCCGTCGGTCCTCTGCGCTGGCGGCGCAAGTCGACGATCTCGACGGCGGGAAGCGTCGCGCCGGTTGCGCGGGCCGGCAAAGACAAGAGCTTCAACCGGCCTTCGGTCGCGCGATGATAGGTTTCGGTCGATGGGGTCGCACTCCCGAGCACGCAGACCGCCCCGGCATACTGCGCACGCAGCAGCGCCATGTCCCGGGCGTGATAGCGGAATCCCTCGTCCTGCTTGAAGGATGGGTCGTGCTCCTCGTCGACCACGATCAGCCCGAGGTCCGAAACGGGTGCAAACAACGCCGACCTCGCACCGATGGCGACGCGGATGTGACCGCGCCGAAGCGATTGCCATGCATCGTCGCGTCGGCGAGGCGTCAGCCCGCTGTGCAAGACGGCGATGTCGTCGCCAAAGCGCGCACGAAACCGCGCCACGAGCTGCGGTGTGAGAGCGATCTCTGGAACGAGCAGGAGCCCACCACCGCCGCATCGGAGAACTTCGGCGATCGCGCGGAGATACACCTCGGTTTTTCCGGAGCCCGTGACGCCGTGAAGAAGGAACGACTCGCCGGAGCGATTTCCGATCGCCTCGGAGATCGCGTCGATGGCGACCCGCTGAGGCGCGGTCGGCTGGGGGGGCTCGTCGGGCTCGATCGGGGTGACGAAGAACGGGTCCGACGCCACGGAAACCTCTTCGACATCGACGAAACCCTTGGCGGCGAGCGATCGAACGACCGCGCGTGGATCGGATAGATCCTCGCGGAGCGATTCGAGAAGCATGGAGCCGTGCTCGAGCACCCGGTCGAGCGCTTTTCGCTGGCGGACGCCGAGTCGAACGCCCTCCGTGCTCTTTTCGGTCGAGGTCACTTTCCACGTGGTGCGGTGCGCAACGCGCTGACCGGGCAAGCTTTCCGACGGTTCCAAGAAGCCGTCGGCGCGCAGCCTGCGCATGGCTCCGCTCGGAAGCGCGGGCGCTGCAGCGCGCAGCACCTCGCCGAGCGGGTGCATGTAGTATTTGGCCGCCTGGTCGAGAAAGCGCAGCAGCTCCGTGGTGAACACGGGCTCGGGCTCGAGCAACCCGGCGACCGGAAGCGCGCGTTTCACACCCTCGGGGAGATCGTCGCGCTCGCCCACGACGAAGCCGGCGAGCTTGCGACGGCTGAAGGAAACAGCGACCCGGCTGCCGTGGTGAAGCGCACCGTGCAGGACGCTCGGGACGTCGTACGTGAACACCTTGCGAAGCGGCACCGGGAGCGCGACTTCCACGTAGGGCGAACGAATCGACTCGGGCACGGCGTCCGACACGGCCCCTCTACGTGCGCTCGACCAGAGTTCCGTCGCGCCGAAACTTGCCCCGGCGACGATCGGGATCTCTCGAATAGACGCCAAACGAGAGCTCGTCCCGCTCACCCGCCGCCAATCGATGCGCGCCGGCCATGGCGATCATCGCGGCGTTGTCGGTGCAAGAGATCGGCGGGGGCACGAAAACCCGGATTTCGTTCTGCTCGCCCACCTCGACCGCTCGCGCGCGGAGGCCCCGATTCGCAGCAACGCCCCCCGTGATGACCAGATCGTGAATCTCTTCCTGCTGGCACGCGAGCATGGATTTGCGAACGAGGCTCTCGACGACGACGCGCTGAAAGGAAGCGCAGAGATCGGCGAGCGCCTGCTCGTCGGCCGGCACGCCGTGCTCTTGAACGTGACGCGCGAGGGCCGTCTTGAGGCCGGAAAAGCTGAAGTCGAGCACTTTGCGCGAAGCCATTGGAAGCGGCAGTGCCAAGGCGTTGGGGTCACCTCGGGCTGCGAGCCGATCGATGACGGGCCCGCCCGGGTACGCGAGACCCAGAAGCTTTGCAACCTTGTCGAACGCCTCGCCTGCCGCATCGTCGCGGGTTTGCGCTAGCATCGAGACTTCACCGAATCCTTCGACGCGATAGAGGGCGGTGTGTCCGCCGCTGACCAGCAGCCCGACGAAAGGCAGCGCCGGCAGCGACCGAGGTTCGTCCGAGTCCGGCCGCTGGAGGTAAATCGCGAACAGATGCCCGTCGAGATGGTTGACCCCGACGAGCGGCTTGTCGAGGCTCCATGCGAGTGCTTTCGCGACCTGCACGCCGACGAGCAGCGAGCCCACGAGCCCGGGGCCCTGCGTCACGGCGATGGCGTCGACTGCACCGAGTCCACCCGGAACCCCGGCAAGCGCGTTTCGAAGGATCGGGATGACGGAGCGCATGTGGGCGCGGGACGCGAGCTCAGGTACGATGCCGCCGTAAGGCGCGTGGGTGCTGACCTGGCTCGCTACGACGTCGGCTACGACCTCGCCCGACTCGGTGACGAGCGCCGCGGCGGTCTCATCGCAGGAGCTTTCGATGCCGAGCACGAGCATCAGAGCGGCTCTCGGGCGAGGGCAAAGACGCCGAAGTAGTCGCATTGGCCAGAATCGATCTCGGCGCAGTCGCTCGGATCGCAGATCACGAGCCCGGGCCCTGCGACGATGCGAAGCTCGATGCCGCCGCCCCGAAGCAGCGACACGAAGACCATCGCATCGCGCCCAGCCAGCGGGCCCTCCTCAGGCCGCGCGACGAAGATGTAGTTGCGGACGCGTCCGCTGCCCGGGAACTCGTAGAGGCCGAGCTGATCGTGCGCGAGCGGAGCAATTGGAAGCAAGGGGGTATCGACGAATGTCGGCCCGCATGCCTCGCCGGTGGTCGAGATCGTTCCAGGGTCGTCGTATTGGCGTTCGGGGTCGAACGTCAGGTCGAGCGTCACACCGTACGGGAAGCCGCGGCGAATGAAGGAGCAGTCGATCCCGCCGGGGCACACGAGGGGATCGTCGACGTGAACGCCGGCGATGTCCCCTCGATAGACCTCGCCCTCCGCGGTCCGAAACTCCCCGAGCGACTCACAGCCGAGCGCGGCGAAAAGCACGCCGATCCACCAGGAACCCCGCATGCGCGCGAGGATAGCAGAGGCCCGGAGCCGTGGCAGCGCCAGTGCCAGGGACAGCGTCAGTGCCAGTGCCAGTGCCGAAGGCCTCCTCCGCTATATGCTCGCCCTCAGCGTTTTACTCGCCGAAAGCCAACGCCGGTAACCGGGGGCGTCGCCGGCTTCGGCAGCAAGCGAGGCTGCCTCTTCGTAGCGGACCTGGGCATCCCGCGCGCGGCCGGCAAGCTCGTCGATCGACCCGAGCATGCCGACGGCGCGCGCGACGAGGCTCGTGCCGCCGGTCTTTCGCGCCGACTGCTCGACGGCGCGGAGCTCTTCTCCTGCGTTTTCGTGGTCGCCGGCCGCCGTCAGAGCGTCTGCGAGCTCGAGGCGCGTCCGCGCCACGGTTTCTTCCGACGCGTCGATTTCGGCAAACAGCTCGAGCGCGCGGCGATACGCGTTCGCTGCGTGATGCGGGTCCCCCTCGATCCGCCGAATGCGCCCGATCGCGACTTGCAGATGCGACTCGACGGTGGGCTCGACGCCCGCGACGAGCTCGAGCGCCTGCCCGAAGTAGCGCATCGCGTCGCGCGGCCGGTCCCTCCGAGCGGCGATGCGCCCGAGCGAGAGCAGCATCTTCGCCCGATCGGCGCTATTCGGCATGGTGAGGTCGAGTGCTTCGCGAAGCACGCCGTCCGCGCCGGACGCGTCACCGGACCTGGCAAGCGCCTCGCCGAGCTTCCGGCTGAACGTCGCGATCGCCCGATCGTACACGGTGTCTCCACTTTCCAATGTCTCGCGTCGCGCGAGCTCGAGCGCACGGCGATACTCGAGAACCGCACCCAGATGATCCCCTCGGGTCATC
This sequence comes from Polyangiales bacterium, assembly GCA_041576815.1. Lineage (GTDB taxonomy): Bacteria > Myxococcota_A > Polyangia > Polyangiales > Houyiibacteriaceae > SG8-38. Next base: position 91,864 of record JBFGKE010000008.1, on the reverse strand, counting down.
GAGGCGTCCCCTGCTTTTTCGAGCACGACCAAGCTCGTCACGGGGTCGACCCCACGGAAGGCGTGCGCCGCTCGGACCTCTTCAGGCGCGTGAAGCTCGCTCGCGACTTCGTACGCGCGACGATGGAGCGCGCGGCGCGCTTCGGCCGGAATCGACGCTTCGACGAGGTCGCCGATGAAAGGATGCACGATGCTGACCTTGCTCCCATCGAGCTGGACGAACGAGCTTCCCGCGAGCTCGTCGAGCCCGAGCAGCTGATCGTTGTCCGCGACCGCACGAAGCGCGTCCAAGTCGCAGGTGCGCCCGAGCACCGACGCGGCCTGGAGGAGGCGCTGTGCATCGACGTCGAGCCGCTCGATGCGCTGCACGACGGCATCGGCCATGTTCGGCGGCGGCCCCTCATCCGGCGAGATCCCGAGCGCTTCGAGCTGCTCGAGATGAAGCGGCATGACTTCCCCGCCGAAGACCTCGGTGAGCCTGTCGAGCCCGGAAACGAGCTTCAGGTGAAAGGAACCTGCCAAGAACTCCTCCGCCTCTTGAGCGGTCAGGCCCGCGAGGTGGACGACCTCGTTGGCGAGAACGCCGCGATCGTGGTCGGATGCAGTCACCAACAGCACGGGCTCGCTCCCAAGCGCGCGCGCGAGCTCGATGACGGTGCGTTGGGTCAGCCCGTCGCACCACTGCAGGTCATCGACGATCAAGACGACGCGGCCACTCGACGCCCGCGTCCGCGCGCGCCGTATCGCACAAGCCACCGCTTCGGCAACGGCGCCCGTCCGGGACCTGCCGTCGCCCGCGAACAGCCCCGACGGGTTCATCACCTCGTCGACGCCTGCCCCTGCCAGCGTCGAGCCGAGCTCGCTCCCGCGATTGGCCATCCTGGCCAGCTCCGAATCGTCGACTTCGAGGAGCTCCGCCAGGATCGTCCGAATCGCCGCATAGGGAACGGCCGCGCCGGTCGAATGAGCGCCTGCCCCGACGACGAGGTCCCCTTCGGCCGCCGCGATCTCGGCGATCTCGGTCAGGAATCGCGTCTTGCCTACGCCGGGCTCGCCGTGCACGTGGACCCAGTGTGCCCCCTGCGACGCGGTCTGGCGGGCTTCACGCATCTTTCGAAGCTCGGCCTCTCGACCGATGAACTCGCGCTGTGACCCGAGCGGCGGATAAAAGGAAGGCCGCAGCGAGCGATTGCCGCCGACCGCCGGCTCGGCACCCGCCAGCCGCGCCCCGCACTCGCCGCAGAAGTTCTGGGAGGGAACCACTGGGGCGCCACAGCTCGGGCACGGCGTGAACGACGCGCGGGTCTCGCGCAGATCATCCAAGGCCCCCCGGAGCGCCTCCTGCATCTCTCTTGCGACCTGGTAGCGCTCGCCTGCTTCTTTCGCGAGCGCCTTCATCGTCACCTCGGCAAGCCGATCGGGGATTTTCCGGTTCGGGCTTGCCACGCGGGGATCCGGAATCGGATCGTTCAGATGTCTCAACACCACGCGCGTTGGCGTGTCGTCGATGTACGGGAGATGCCCCGCGAGCAGCTCGAACAGGACGACGCCGAGCGCGTAAAGGTCGCCCCGTCCATCGACGCTGTCACCGCGGCCTTGCTCTGGCGACATGTAGTCCGGCGTGCCACAGACCAGTCCGGGCTTCGTGATCGAGCTTTCCTTGCCGACGATCGTCGCGAGCCCGAAGTCCACCACTTTCACCAGGTCCTCGCCGGACCGAAGCGGGCGCAAGATGATGTTTTCCGGCTTCAAGTCGCGGTGCACGATACCGAGCTCGTGGGCTTCGCCGAGGGCATCCAAGGTGTTGATGAGGATTCGGCAGACGCGTTCCGGCAGAAGCGGCCCTTCCTCGTGCATGACCAGGGCGAGGTCTTTCCCGCTCAGAAACTCCATCGCCAAGTAGAGAATCCCGTCGTCCGTCCTCCCGAAGTCGATGATGCTCACGCTGTTGGGATGGTTCAGGCGGCTCGACGCTCTCGCCTCTTGATAGAATCGCGCCACGGTCTGCTCGTCGCCGAGCAAGTGCGGATGGATGACTTTGACGGCCACCGTACGCCCGAGCGTCGACTGCTCGGCCTTGTACACGCGACCCATCCCTCCGACGCCGACGACCTCTTGGAGCAGGTAGCTGCCACCTACGACGCGCCCGATCAGCGGGTCCGAAGCGCCGGATCCCCCGACCTCGTCAGACGGCGCGCCGCACGCGGAGCAAAAGCGCGCCGCATCCTCGACCGACGCGCCGCATTGATGGCACAAGCGCACCCGTGCAGCATATCCCAGGCTCCCCCTGCCTCAAACCAGGCGGTCGCTGAACACCTGGCCGGTGCTACCGATGTTCCTCGTCGAGGCGTCGCATCGCTTCGAGGAGCAAATGGTGGGTAGGAATCCCAATGACGTCCTCGACGGCCGTCGTGTCCGCCTCGAGCTCGAAATCGCCTTCGGTCAGCCGAAGGATTCCATAGACGGCCTCTGCGCCACAGAGGTCGCCGAATCGAGCATCGTGAATCGAGCCGTCCTGAAACATCATTTCACCCCGCAAGGTTCGACTCTGCACCTTGAGGCGTCCGCTCTTTCGGCCGTTTGCCAGGATCTGAATCACGTCGGGCAGTGACATTTCTTGGAGCGACCCGGAGACGCCACGCCCGCCCGGCTTCTTGGCTTGGCTGTTCGCGATCGTACGGCCCGCCTTGGCTGCCACGACCGCTGCGGAGGCCGGCTTCACCACGTAATCGGCTGCGCCGAGCTCGAGCCCGCGATGGACGGACGACTGTGCGCGCTCGGACGTCACGAACATCAGTGGCACGGCGGTGTGCGAGCCTTGTCGCATGCGTGAGAGCAGGTCGAAGCCTTGCCCGTCTGCGAGGTGCACCTCACTGACCACGGCGTCGTATTTCTCGGAGTCGAGACGGCGAAGCGCGCCTTCGACCGACCGCTCGATCGCGACTTCGTAGCCCTGCCCCACGAACTGGACTTCGAGCACGGCGGTCTCCTCGGGGTCGGGGTCGACGATCAGCACGCGATGTCGCTCTGACAGCATGCCCACCTTGACCCCATCATCCAGCACGATGTGCCTCAGCCAATCCACGACTGCGGGGTCGAACGCCGTGCCTTTGTGAGCATCGAGGGCATCGCAGGCTTCCTCGGGTGGGACGCGCCGATCGAGTGCGTTGCGGCTGGTGTGGGTGAGGTCGATGTAGCTCTCGGCGACGGCGAGCACGCGCGCACCGAGCGGGATGCTTTTTCCGCTCAGGCGCTCTGGAAACCCATTGCCATCGAAGCGTTCGTACCGGTGGCGAAGCACCTCAGCCGCGGTCTCGGGGAGCGCGACCGAATCGAGAAGTCGTAGGGGAGCCGTGTACACCCGCCGAGCGAGCTCGCGCTTCCCATCGTCGAGGGTGACGTCGAGGGCGGTCACGTGCGAAGCCGACGACACACCCACGTCGTGTAAGTACGCGGCCACCAAAATACCTTGAACCTGGGGTGGTGTGAGCCCGATTCGCTCGCCAACCTGCTCGCACACACGAGCGACGCGCATCGAATGCCCGCCGCGGTCCTGCTGCAGTTGCTCGATCAACGTGACGAGCACGTTGAGCGTCTCGAGATATGCTGCAGGATCGACGTCGAGATCGTCACCCTGCGAAGGCGCAGACAACCGCTCGACCAGCGTGGAGGCCTTCGCCTCGCCCGAAGAGCCTCCTTGGTCCGCACCGCCCGTTTGATCGTTCGCGGCCTGCTCCATCTCCAGCGACTGCGCGCGGCGGCGGCGAACCAGCTGCCCGTCGTTTTCCTCGAACTCGTGACCCCACCCCGGTGGCGGGTCAGATTCGCGCTCGCCGTCCACCTCCCGGGAGTTGACCCCGCTCAGGAGCAGCTCGAAAGGGCGGTTGTCATTGTCGTAGTGCTTGGCGATCAAGCCGCGAATGGCGCCCTCCCGTGCGACGTACACTTTGACGTCGCGCGCTCCCGTCGCGAACTGCATCTGCTGGCGAACCCCGTCGTCCGTCACGTCTGCCGCCACGACCGAAAGGGTTCGGGCCGCCTGGTCGAAGAGGATCGGAAACGCGGTGAGGCGTTTGGCGAGCTTGCGCGGAACCTGACGGAGAAGCGCTGGATCGACGCCGGCCTTTGCGAGCTTCTCGGAGCTCACGAAACGGGTTTGGTAGAGGTTGGCAATGTACTTGAGGAGCGCGGCCTCGCTCAGCAGCCCCAGCTGAAGAATCGCTTCCTCGGCGGTCGACTGGGTTCGCTGCGCGTGAATGATCACCTCGTCGTAGCGGCTTGGAGACACCTTTCCCTCCGCCACGAGGCGATCCAAGGTCGCGACCCCGCGGACCTCGACCGACTGTTCTTGTTGAGCCCCCCGACTCACAGTCTCTACAGCATAGCGGACCGCGTCCGGACCGGCCCGCAGCGCGATTTTCGGGCCAAATCGACAAGAAAGCGGCGCCTGCTAGAGTCGGGACCGGTGAACGGGAGGCTGGGAATCTGGCTAGTGTGGGGCCTGACCACCATGGGCTGTGCCACCACGGGGACGTTCCAAAACGACGTCTATCGCGGCGATCGAACGAGCTATCGTATCGGCGAGGTCAGCGGGGATTGGACGCGGGTCACCGTCGACCGGCAAAACGACCTCGCCTGGCACAACGGGGCGAAGGGAGCCGTCATGCACGTCGACTCCGACTGTGACCCTGGCCTCGACATTCCGCTGACGGCGCTCCGAAGCCACCTGATCATCGGCTTCACCGAGCGCGAGATCGTCGAGGAAGAGGTGGTGGAGATGGACGGTCGCGAGGCGCTCCGAACGCACTTCAGGGGCAAGCTCGACGGGGTGCCTAGGGACATCCTCCTCCAGATCCTCAAGAAGGACGACTGTGTCTACGACTTCGGCTTGATCACCCCGACCGGCCCGGGCTTCGACGAGGCGCGCGTGGACTTCGACCGAATGCTGGCTGGCTTCACGACGACGGTGGGTCGACCGTGACCTCGGCGTCGCCGTCGGCCCGACCACGCAATTTCACGACGTGGGTCGACTACCAGATTCGGCGGCTTCGCACCTTCGCCGAGGAGGTCGGCGGCGCAACCCTGCTCGCCGGGCGGACGCTCCGCACGATGTTCACGACGCGATTCGACAACAGCGAGTTCGTATACCAGCTCGAACAGCTCGGCGTTCGGAGCACGGCCATCGCCGCCGCCACGGCCATCTTCGTCGGCATCGTCATGACGATTCAATTCGCGGTGTCGATGGAGGCATTTGGCGCGAAGGACACCCTCGGCCGGGTCATCGCGGTTTCCGAAGCACGCGAGCTGGCCCCATCGTTGACCGCGCTCGTCGTGGGAAGCCGAATTGCCGCCGGCATCGCAGCCGAGCTCGGCTCCATGACGGTCACCGAGCAGGTCGACGCGATTCGCGCACTTGGAGCGGACCCGATTCGCAAGCTCGTCGTGCCGCGGCTGACGGCCTGCATCGTCATCATGCCGCTGATCACGTTCATCGCCTTCATCCTCGGCATGACCAGCTCCATGCTCGTCGCCGCCATGTCCTACGGCATCCCGATGGAGTTTTTCTTCTCGACGGCACTCGACTCGCTGCGCATCAACGACTTCGCAAGCGGTGTCTTCAAGACCCCCTTCTTCGGCTTTCTCATCGCCATCCTGGGCTGCTATTTCGGACTGCAGACCCGAGGCGGGACCGAAGGCGTGGGGCGATCGACGACGCGCTCCGTGGTGGTGGTCTCGATCAGCATCTTGATGGCCGACGCGCTTCTCACACAGATTTTCGTGAGCTTCGGCACCCTCTGACCGAAAATCAGAACCAAATGGGGCTCTCGGACGTCGTAGAAAGCATGGCGCGCTGGCTTTGGACGGAACTCTTGGTGTGCGCGGTCGCGGGCTGTTCCGTCGGGCCGGAGCCGATTCACTCCACCGGGCAATCGCTCGGCCCCTCGTTGATGCAGGCCGGTGCGCTCGATGTCACGCGGCTTGCCAAGACCGACGACTGCGCGAGCTGCCATGCCGACGTCGCATCTCACTGGATGAACAGCGTTCACGCGTATGCGTCGTTCGACAACCCCTGGTACCGAGCGAGCATCGACGAGTTCAGGGCCGAGCGTGGAAAAGAGGAGAGTCGTTTTTGCGCGGGTTGCCACGATCCGCTGCTGCTGATGTCGGGGGCCATCGACGAGGCGGTCGAACCGGACAACCCCCTCGCCTACGCGGGGATCACCTGCCTCGTGTGTCACAACGCCGAGTCGACGCGCTCGGACGGAAATGCGAGCTTCACGATCACCGACGCGAATGTCCTGATCCCCGATCCGGCCGACCCCGGTGAGATCGACGCACACCGGGCTCGATTCGCGATGGCGCCACTTCGCACGGCGGCGCTTTGCGGCTCTTGCCATCGCTCGTTTACTGGAGCCGACATCGGCAATGAAAGCCACTTGCCAGGGATCGACGACCTGGGGGATTGGGCATCCTCGGCGTTTTCGGGGGCGGTGCCCGATCATCTCGTCTCGGTCGAACGAAGGGACTGCCAGGGTTGCCACATGGGCTCAGAGGTTGCCTCAGACGCCGAGATGGCCGGGGCATCCGACGGGTCGATCCGAAGCCATCGATGGGCCGCCTCGCACACCGCGATGACTGCACAGCTTCCCGACCCAGCCCATGCGCGCCAGGCGACCGACGCCCTCCGCGGCGCCGTCGTCGTCGACATCGGGGCCGTGCGCGCGGGCCGGCGCCGCTTCGTCATGCCGGAAGACTCGCGGTTTCGCAGCGGCGAGCGCTTGGTCTTCGACGTGCTTCTGCACAACCAGGACACCGGCCATCGGTTCCCCGGCGGGGTGCGCGACATGCACGACGCTTGGCTGGAGGTCGAGGTTCGTGACGCCCGAGGCAAGTTGCTCTCGGTTTCGCGCCCCGACGAGGCAGGGCGGGCCGACGTGTTCGTGCTGAAGAGCACGATCCTCGACGCCGCGGGCGTACCGGAGACCCTCCACCGCGTTCACCGCTTCGCCGCGCCCGCGTTCGATCGAACCGTTCGGCCGCACGACGCACAGGCGGTACGATACTCGATGGTGCTCCCCGAACGGTTCGAGCCGCCGCTTCGTGTCGACGCGCGCCTCCTTCACCGCAAGCACAGCCTGAGCTTCCAAGCGTTGGCGTGCGACGAGAGCCGTACGGAACGAGGGGTCGGCTTCGCCATCGGCGCCGAAGCGCACGGCAAGGTCGCGCTGGATCCGTGCTTGGAGCAGCCGGTGACCGAGATCGGCAGCGCGACGTCATGGATGGGACGGGGCGCGAAGGCGCGGGAAGCGAGGGGCGGATCTGCGCGACCGGAGGTCGAACGACTGCTCACCCAAGCGCTCGCGCTTCTTCGCGCGAAGCAAGAGCACGTCCACGTGGCGAAGCCGAGTCTCGATCGCGCTCTCGCACTTGCGAGGGAGGTCGGGTCGTCGGAGCTGCTCGCGCGTGCATGGGTGCTCCGCGCACGCCTCGCTTCGATGCAGGGGCGACCCGACGAGGCGGCAGCTCTCACGCGGCGGGCCGAAGCGCTGGTTGGAGCGAGCCCCGTGTTCGATCGCGTCCGGGGGGACGCGTACGCACGCGTGTGGCGCTGGAAGCAGGCCGCCGAGGCCTATCGGCGTGTGGTTGCCGCATCACCGGGCGACTTCACCGCGTGGCGCAGTCTCGCCCAGGCGTACGGGAGCCTGTCCGACGACCCCCTGGCGCTTGCCGCGGCGGAAGCCGGCCTCCAACTGGCACCGCGCGACGAAGGCCTCTTGCGGAGCCGCGCCCTGGCTCTCGAGAGCCTGGGCCGCCCGAACGGTGCGGCTGCGAGGGACCGATGGCTCGCGCACCGGAAGCCGGACGCTACGCCACGGCTCTTGGCGCAGTGTGAGCAGGACCACGCGCGCTGCCGCCGCGATCGTCAGCCGATACCCCACTACATCCTCTCACCCCCCCGAAAGGCGATTCACGCGAGTGCCGATCCCGGATAGGATGATGACGATGTCGAAGCGGTATCAGAAGAAGAGCTCCACGAGGAAGAAGCGAGACAGGAAGGGCCACGGCCCATCGCGCGACACAGTCGGCGGCAGTCAGACCACGGGGGTCATGGGCAACATGATCCACGGATTTCGGCGAGCGGTCGGCTCCGACGAGTCGAAGGACGGGAAAAGTGGAAGTCTACTCTGGACGGCGATCCTCGTGACCGCGGCGATCGCAATCATCGCCTGGAATTTCTCGCGCTAGTCTCGGATTGCCCGCCAGCGCAACCAGTGATCCGCGAGGACGAGAGCAACCATCGCTTCCGCCATGGGAATGAATCGCGGCAGCAGGCACGGGTCGTGTCGACCGGTCGTTCGAATCGTCGTCGCATCGCCGCCGGAAGTCACGGTGTCTTGGCTTCGCGGAAGGCTGCTGGTCGGCTTCACCGCGGCCCGCAGAACGATCGGCATTCCGCTCGAAATGCCACCGAGCATGCCGCCATGGCGATTCGAGCGCGTGCGAATCATTCCTTCGGAGTCGGTTTCGAACGGGTCGTTGTTTTCGCTTCCGCGCGCGGTGGCTACCGCGAAGCCGGCCCCGTACTCGACCCCGAGGACGGCAGGTAAGCTGAACAGCGCCTTGCCGAGGTCGGCTTTGAGCTTGTCGAACACCGGGTCACCGAGCCCTGCGGGGACATTGCGCGCGACGATCTCGGCAACGCCACCTACCGAGTCTTGGTCTTTTCGCATCTTCTCGATGAGCGCGACCATCCTGGCGGCAGCAGCCGGATCGGGACAGCGGACGACGTTTGGCTCGCCGCCGGGAAGGGTCTCGACCTGCGCGAGGGTCACGTCGGGCTGGATCGTCGCTTCGATGTCGCCCACCCGAGTCACGTAGCCCAGCACCTCACCGGAGAACGCCTGGAAAATGAGCTTCTTGGCGACCGCCCCCGCGGCCACCCGAGCCACCGTTTCGCGCGCGCTGCTTCGGCCTCCCCCCCGATAGTCGCGGCGACCGAACTTCGCATCGAACGTGTAGTCGGCGTGACCAGGGCGGTAGACGTCTTTGATGTTTGCGTAATCTCTCGTGCGTTGGTCCTGATTGCGGATGACGATGGCAATCGGCGTGCCCGTCGTCTCGCCCTCGAAGACGCCGGACAGAATCTCCGGCACGTCGGGCTCTTTGCGCTGCGTGACTATCTTGCTTTGGCCGGGCCGCCTGCGCGCGAGGTCCGGAGTCAGATCATCCTCGGAAAGGGGGAGTCCGGGCGGACACCCGTCGATGATCACGACGTTGGCGGGGCCGTGGCTTTCACCCGCCGTCGTGACGCGGAAGGCTTGGCCGAACGTGCTACCAGGCATGACGACTCACCCGTGCGAGCCCGCGTGTCGACCGATTGCGCGCCCGACGAAGAACGGCCCCATCTGCTGAATGTATTGCGAGGTCTGCACCGTGCCGCGCATCGACTGCACGACGTGGGAGAGCGGATGAAGCTCAGACCCGATCAGACCGATGAGGAACTCGTTGTCGTTGGTGTCGAGACCGTGGCACGCGAGGCGGACGTCATGAGCGAGATCCCGTTCACCGTACGCACGGCCGATCATCGCGTGCTCTCTCAAGATGCCACCCTTCTCACGCCCCTCGAGCTGCTCGAATGCACCGGTGCGACGCAGCGGATACCAGACCGCCCAGTTCCACTCCGGGTTGAGGACGGTTTGCCTCGGCCGATCGAGGACCCAGAACTCAAGGTCTTTTTCGTAGCCGCTGCTGTAGCTGCGACCGATCATGGTGAGCTCCGGACGGAGAACCCAGTCCCGCAGCGGATCCGTCTCGAAGAGCGGGCGAACGACGTCGACGAAAAGCGCGGGGTCCTCACCGAAGGACAAGAGAGCCACCCCACGCGGATCGTTGGCGTCTGCGTAGACGACGGACGGTACGTCGGCCTCTTTGAGCGCCTCGATGAGGGCCTTTTGATTGGCCGTGACCGAGACCCCGCTCGGGACCTGAAAGACCAACAACTGCATGAATAGCCGCCGATCCATCAGCTGCGGCTGACCGTCCTTCGGCGCGCCGCGCTCTCGCGTGTCGATTTTCGGTAAACCGCCCGGTGCGCTGTCGTGTTGTGGTCGGGAATCACCCATGGCCTGTCTCATAGCGCTTTTGCGCGGTCCCTGCACAGTGTAGGCTCGCCAAGCCCTTCATGATGCGCGCGTTCAAGATCTTGGCAGCCCTACTCGTGTTGGGACTGCTGGCCATCGTCGTCGTGGCCTATTCTGTCGACGAGCCGAGGCCCGAAGGCCTGCCGGGTCCCGAAGCGGACGCCCTGGCCCGCTCGATGGAGGCCGCGGTCAACAAGGAAGCATGGGACCGCACCGGCGCCGTACGCTGGTCGTTCTTCGATCGGCACCACTACGTGTGGGATCGCGACCGCGGCTTGGTCGAGCTGCGCTGGGGCGAGTCGCGCGCACTCTTTCGAGCTGCCGACCAAACCGGACGCGTGTGGAAGGCGGGCGTCGAGCAAACCGGCGAAGATGCCGAGGAGGCGCTACGCACGGCACACGCGTATTGGATCAACGATTCGTTCTGGTTGAATCCAGTCGTGAAGCTGTTCGACCCGGGCGTGGAGCGAGGGTTGGTCGAGCTCGGCGACGACGGTCACGGGCTGCTCGTCAGTTACAGCTCGGGCGGCGTGACGCCGGGTGACGCGTACCTGTGGATACCCGGACCGGACGGCCTGCCAAAGGCGTGGCGGATGTGGGTGCAGATCATCCCCATCGGCGGCATCGAGACGACCTGGGAGGGTTGGACCGAGCTCGACACGGGCGCGAAGATCGCGACCCAGCACTCGGGCTGGGGAAGCACGATGACATTCATCAGTGACTTGGCGGGGGCCGACGGCCTCGGCGGGCTGGGCGTGGAGCCGGGCCTGTTCGACCCGCTGAACGATTAGTGAGCCCGCGCCGGTCAGGGCGCGGTACGCCAGGTGAGTGTGAGGACACCCAGGACGACCAGGATGGCGCCGAGAACGCTGAGCGCGTTCGGATACTCGTGAAAAAGCAGAATGCCCCACGTGTACGCGAGCACGATCTGCAGATAGGTGACCCCGGACGCACGGCCGGCCGTCTCGAGCTTGAACCCCTGCGTGATCTCGATCTGCCCGAGTTGGGCCGCGACCCCGATGCCGAGCAAATAAAGCCATTCTACGCCTTGAGGCAGGACGAAGCCTTCGAGCGCGAGAACCGGAAGTGACGCGGGGCCCGTCACGAGCGGAAAATAGAACACCACGACCATGTAGTGCTCGGTGGAGCCGAGACGACGAATGACGACGTATGCCACGGCCGAAAAGACCGCGCCGATGAATCCGACGGCTACCGCGACCGGGTCGAGCGCGATGCCTCGGGCGAAGAGAAAGGTGGGCTGTGCAACGAGGATGACGCCTGCGATGCTGAGGATCGTGGAGATCACGCTAGCGCCGCGCAGCGGCTCGTGCAGAACGAAGACCGCGATGAGCGCGGCGATCATGGGGTTGCAGAACTGAATCACCGTCGCATCGGCGAGCGGTAGGTGATCGATCGCGTAGAAATAGCAGCTGAGCCCCATGAAGCCGGCGAACCCGCGCAGCAAGAGAAGCTTCTTGTCGTTCCCCCATGGATGAATCCCCAGCCTTCGGATCGCCCACCAGCTCATGACGAGCGTCACGATGACGCGCGCGAGCACGAGCTCCATCGTTGGGAGCCGTTGACTCCCGAGCTTCGCGAAGACCGTCATGAGGCTGAAGAACAGAGTCCCCAAGAGCATGTGGCGAATCCCCGGCGTCAATCTTCGTGTATGCGGATCGGGGCGCGGCACGCAGCGCGTTGTGCCTGCTAATGCGCGGAGCGCAAGCGGGTGATAGGACCACGGCATGAGAACGCTCACGAGAAGCTTCGCGCAAGGGCTCTTGGTCCTTGCACCGGTCGCGATCACCGTTTGGGTGGTCTGGTTCACGGTGACGACTCTGGATCGATGGCTCGGCACCGAAGTGCCGGGGCTCGGCATCGTGATCGCCGCCGCCGGAATCACGATCATCGGATACCTGACCGGTAACGTCGTTGGAGACAGGCTCGTCTCCTGGCTCGAGTCGGGCATGCAGCGCGTGCCGCTGATTCGGATCCTCTACAACTCGCTCCGAGATCTATTCGGCGCGTTCGTCGGCTCCCAGCGCAAGTTCGACAAACCCGTTGCGGTGGAGGTCAACAGGCATGGGCTCAAAGTCCTCGGCTTTCTGACGAGCGAGCAATTCGATGACCCGCAGCTCGCTGGACACGTCTCGGTGTACCTACCCGAGTCTTACAACTTCGCCGGCAACCTCATCGTCGTCCCGCGAGAGCGCGTGCACGCGCTCGACGCGGACGGTGCCGAGTTCATGGCCTTCATCATGTCGGGCGGCATCACGGCCATGAGCGCGGCGAAGACCACGCTGGACATTCAGGTTTAGAAAGCTAACCTCCGTCGGATGGCAGCCACCGTTTTCGAGTCTCCGCGCGATCTCATGGGCGCGGTCGGCAAACACCTCGGCCATAGCGACTGGCTCACAATGGAGCAGAGTCGCATCGATCAATTTGCTGATGCCACCGAAGATCATCAATGGATTCACGTCGATGCAGAGCGCGCTGCCAAGGGGCCTTTTGGGGCGACGATCGCGCACGGCTATCTGACGCTTTCCCTCGTGAGCCACTTCGTCACACAGATCGTGGAAGTCCGCGGGTTCGAGTTCGCCGTGAACTATGGAACCGACAAGGTCCGCTTCCCGGCGCCGGTCCGGGTCGGCTCGCGAATTCGCGGGGGTGCCGAAGTGGTCTCGGTCGATGAAGCCAAGGGCGGCATCCTCTCCGTCGTGCGTGTCACCGTCGAGGTCGAAGGCGAGGACCGGCCCGCGTGTATCGCGGACACGGTCAGCCTCTACTTCCCGAAGAAATAGCCCTCGACGATGTCAGCGGGAGCTCTCGTCGGGCTCGCTCTCGAAGACGAGGTCGAGCTTGACGAACGAGCTCGGGTCGAAGCGGATTCCGGCGAGATTGATCGAAACGCTATGGGCATCGAAGGAAACGGCGCGATTTGGGATGAGCATCGTGCTCATGTTCCGGTCGACGGCGACCGCACGAATGTCGGACACCGAGTGATACATGTCGGTGATCACGAAGCCCTCGAATTCCGCATCTGGAAAGCGCCCACCCTCGCTCACTTTTGAAAAGTCGTAGAGGATGTGATTCCCCCCGAGGTCGATGTCGACGCGTACCTCGGGACCGCCCGCGCACGGCGATTTCATGCCCGTGACGTCCTCGCCGGCGAACTCCATGTGCGATCCGACCAGCGCCAGCAGGCTGTCGCGGGCGTCGACGTTGCAGCGCGAGGAGACGCGTGCGAGCTCGACGAGCGCGCCGTTCAAATCACTGAGCGAACCGCGCTGGTCCGTTGGTTCCCAATCGCCCGGAGAGAGCTTGAACGTGTGCGCGTCCCCACATGCGACCACGAAGAGAAACGCGCCGATCGGCGCAAGCCGACGCAACCACCGACTCGTTGGATGCAGACTGCTCATGATGGTCTCCTTTCTCGGTGACGGTTCCCGTGTTGGCGAAACACCATGAGCGTGCACGTGCGAACGCATGTTGTCTGTACGTAAATGTCCTTTTTCCTTACGTAATTGGTGGAGGTGCATACGCAAAAGTTCGCGTTGCATACGTATTTGTTTCGGGCGTTCGCGCTGTCGCGCCGGTTGTTGCTGGGCTACACTGGCGAGCAATGACGCGGTTTCCGAAGATCGCATGTCTTGTATGTCTCGCCGGCGCGCTCGGATGCAGCGACGGCACGGGGGGTACCGATCTTCCACCTCCCGATTCCTTCAGCGTCAAGTGGGGGCCCACGACGGTGCCCGCAAGCCAAGAGTCCACGCAGTGCGTGGTGAAGCGCGTCGGCAACGAAGAAGCGATCTCGATTCACGAGATCCACAACGTCTTGGGCGCGACCTCCCACCACTTCATCGTCTACCGCGTCGACGACACCGTCGAGCGACCAGAGCCGTACCCTTGCCAGCCGTTCACCGATACGCTGAACGACCCGCCGCTCATCATCACGCAGCGCGCCGACGACCGGCTCACGCTGCCCGAGGGCGTCGCATACACGATCGAGCCGAATCAAATGATTCGCCTCGAGCTTCACTACATCAACGCAAGCGCAGCGCCTCAAATGGCGGAGGCCACGACGACGTTCATCCCGATTCCCGCGGACCAGGTCACGGACGAGGCTGACATCATGTTCATGGGCGACACGAACATCGAGATTCTCGCTGGCGAAGAAGCGACGCTCGGCCCGAGCTTCATTCGGGTACCTTCCCGCTTCGACGGCGTCAGCTACTTCGCCATCACCGGCCACGAGCATCAGTGGGGCACGAACGTGTACGTCGAGGTGGCGGAGGATGCGAGCTCTCCTGGGACTCCAGTCTACGACGTCGCGAATTTCCAATGGGACGAGCCCGAAACGGTCAAGCACGATCCGCCTTTCTCGGTGCCTTCCGGAGGCGGGTTCAAGCTGACCTGCGACTGGTTCAACCGCAGCGGTTCCGACGTGTACTTCGGAACTTCCGTCGACGACGAGATGTGCTTCTTCTGGGCGTACTACTTCCCGAGCCGGGGCCCTCTGGTCTGCGCCAACGGTCTCTTGGGCTGCAATTGACCTCGGCCGGCACCTGACCGCTGCTTGGGGCGGCCCCGTTTGCGGGCAACTACCCCCCTCGGCCGCGAAAGTGGTATTTAGTGGCCGGCCCGGGCGGGGAAATGTCCGGGCTCGCTACATGCAAACGGGAGGGATGGCGCGATGGATACGAGCAACCTGACGAAGTCGGGCCGGGGTTGGTTCGCCCTGGCGATGGTTTTGGCGATGGGCGGCGGGTCGACCGCGTTTGCGCAGAGCCCCCAGATCGACCTCAATCAGTTTCGGCCCGCCGAGCTCGCAACGGACGGCATCGCCACCAGCACGCCGGACGGTCAGGGGCACCTGCGATTCGGGGTCCAGATCTACATGGACTACAACGACGATGCGCTCCGCGTCGCCGGGCAGAGTGTCGTGCATCGGCAGCTCACTGGACACCTGTTGCTGAGCCTCGGTCTCGGCAATCGCTTCGTGCTGTTCGCCGACCTTCCCTATCACTTCATCATTCGGGACCTGAACGGCGCTGCGCCAAATCTCAAGGATCAGAACCTCGGCGATCTCTACTTCGGCGGCCGTCTGAACTTTTTTGGCACGCGCGAGGACGTTTTCCAGATTGGCATGCAGGCCGCGCTGACGGTCAACACGGCGTCGCTGGCGAGCAGTAATCAAACCTTTGCCGGACAGGTCGACACGAGCCCGTACATCGGTGGCTGGTTCGAGCTTCTTTTGGCGTTCAACGCGGGTGACGTGGTTCGCATTCCCCTTCAGGTCGGATACAAGCTCGGCACGCAGGGGCAACTCGTCGCGCCCGGAATCTTCGTCGGGAACGAATTCACCTTCGGCGGCGGCTTGCTCTTCATGCTGGGCGACGACCACTTCATGATTTCGGCGGAAGCGTTCGGACGAACGGCTGCCAACAGCACCGTGGACTTCTGGACCAAGAACGCGACACCCGTGGAGATCATGGGCGGCTTCAAGTGGCTGCCAGACTTCGGCTTCACGCTCGGCGTCGGCGGCAGCGCGGGGGTGACGGACGGCTACGGCGCTCCCGATTGGCGGGTGCTTGGCACGGTCGGGTACACGATGCCCGCTGAGACGGAAGAACCCGATGCCGATGGCGATGGCATCCCAGATGCCGTCGATCAGTGCCCGAACGAAGCGGAGGACCGCGACAGGTTCGAGGACGAGGACGGCTGTCCAGACCTCGACAACGACGGCGACGGCGTTGCCGATGCCGACGACAAGTGCCCGAATGACGCAGAGGACATCGACGGCTTCGAGGACGACGACGGATGCCCCGATCCGGACAACGATGGCGACGGTATTCTCGACGCCGATGACAAGTGTCCCAACGACACAGGCCCGCCCGAGAACGACGGGTGCCCAGATCCGGACCGCGACGGCGACGGCGTGCCCGATCGGATCGACAACTGTCCGGACGAGCCGGGCACCGCCGAGAACCAAGGATGCGCGGCCAAGCAGCTCGTCGTCATTGGCGACGGACAGCTCGAAATCCTCGAAAAGGTGTTCTTCAAGACCGGCAGTGCCAAGCTCCAGAGGCGTTCCTGGGCGTTGCTCGACAACGTGGCGGCGGTTTTGATCGCACACCCGGAGATCAAGAAGATCCGCGTCGAGGGTCACACCGATTCTACTGGAAGGCTGAAGTACAACATGATCCTGTCGAAGAAGCGTGCGAATACAGTCGTGCGCTACCTCGTCGGCAGAGGTCAGGTGAGCCGGTCGCGCCTGGTCGCGCGGGGCTTCGGTCCGAAGAAGCCGCTCGTCGCCGACGCGAAGACGAAGGAAGAGCATGCGATGAACCGTCGCGTCGAGTTCCACATCGTCGACAAAGTGGAGCCGAACGACTAGCGGCTTCGGCCGCACACTGAGCGGGCTCCGGGCTTCGGCTCGGAGCCCGTTTCGTTTAAGCGGGCACTGACGCTGTCGCCGATTAGCCCTCCGAAAAAGGGGTCTGACCCCTTTTATTTTGCGGCGGACTTTGGGGGGGCGTCGATCAGGGAGAACTTGTCAGTGAAGGTGCTGAGGAGCTCGAGGACGCGATCGATGTCTTCGAAGGTGTGGCCCCGCGTGACGTTGAGACGGAGGCGCTCTTCACCCACTTTGACGGCCGGGTACATGATGGGGACCATCAGCACGCCGTTTTCGAGGAGCGCGATGTGCGTCATCATCGCTTTCGTTTCGTCGTGGATCATGATGGGCATGATGTGCGTGTTGCTGTCGCCTAGATCGAAGCCGATTTCGGTGAGGCCCTTGCGCATGTACGCAGCCTTGCCGTGCAGCTCGCTTACCAGTGCGGGGCCATCGGCCTCCAGCATGTCGAGAATCGTGCCCGCCGCCGCCACGATCGGAACAGGGAGCGACGCGCTAAAAAGAAACGACCGGGCGTTGTGCTTGATGAAGTCGACCACGTCGGCCTCGCCCAACAAGATCCCGCCAATGCCGCCAAACGTTTTCGAGAACGTACTGATGACGACGGGGATCTTCCCCTCGAGCCCGTACTTCTCGACGATGCCGCGACCGCCGGCCCCGAGCGTGCCCGTGCCGTGCGCGTCGTCACACACCATCGCGACGTTCTCGTGTTGGGCGCACACCTCCACGAACTCCTCGATGTGGGCCTCGTCGCCATCGAGCGAGTAAATGCCTTCCACGAGCACGAGCGCGTTCTTGCGATCGCGCTTCTTCAGGACGCGGTCGAGCGCTTTCGCGCTGTTGTGGTTGAAGAAGCGGATCTCCGGCGCCCGCATGGGTGTCCCGGCGGCGAGAAACGTTCCGTCGAGAATGCAGGCATGGCTCAGGTTGTCGAGCACCACGGTCGTGTCCTTGTCGGCAAGGGACATGATCGTGCCGACCATGGCCTGGTAACCCGTCGTGAAGATCAGAGCTTTTTCGAAACCATACCAAGCGGCCAGCCGCTCTTCGAGCTCGACGTGAAGCGTGGCCGTCGCCTGTACGCGGGACGAGCTCAACCCGCAGGAGAACTGGTCGACCGCGGCCTTGGCCGCTTCTTTGACCTTCGGATGGTTGGTCAGTCCGAGATAGTCGTTGGAGCTGAAGTTGACGATCGGCTTCCCAGCGATGGTCGTGTGAAGGCCTCCAGACTCGAAGGGGCGGAAGTACGGATAGATCTTCGCGGCCTGCGCATCCCGTACTCGCTGAAGCTCGCGGTGCCCCTTTTCAGATATCCAGCTCATCGGCTTTCGGTGGCCAAAGGTACCGTAATTCTTGGCTCGCACCACATTCGAAACAGGACGACCGGCCAGTTTTCAAATGCTTGACGCTCTATGCGAACGCAAGCATATACGGGCGGCATGGCGGATGCGCTCAAAGACGAGCTCAGGGAAATCATCACCGAGGTGACGGAAATCGAGGATATCCCCGAGGAAACGCCGTTTGCGGATCTGGGGATCGACAGCATGATGGCAATCGAGATCGTCGCGGATGTCGAAAAGAAGTACGACATCACCATCTCGGAAGAGGAGCTCGCCGAGCTCATCCATCTGAAGGCCGTCTACCAGAAGGTCCGCGAGAAGGCCGCAGGCTGACCACCGCTACTTCGCCCGCCCAAAGATCTTCGAGCCTGGCGGCACCGATTTCGTCAGCCAGACGTTGCCCCCGATGACGGACCCCTTCCCGATGACGGTGTCGCCGCCATGGATCGACGCCCCCGCGTAGATCGTCACGTCGTCCTCGATCGTGGGATGACGTTTGGCCCCCTGTTCGGCGTCGAGCTCGTCGCGCGAGACGCTCAGCGCGCCCAGGGTGACGCCTTGGTAGAGCTTGACGTTTCGCCCGATGACCGCCGTCGCACCGATCACCACCCCGGTCCCGTGATCGATGAAGAAGCTCTCTCCGATTTGGGCACCGGGATTGATGTCGATCCCGGTTTTGCTGTGCGCGTGCTCGGTGATGATCCTCGGAATCATGGGGACGTCAGCGAGAAAGAGCTCGTGCGCGACGCGGTACGCCGTAATGGCCTGCACGCTCGGGTAGCTGAAAACCACTTCCTCGATGCTCGAGGCGGCAGGGTCGCCTTCGAAGGCGGCCACCACATCCATGTTCAGAACGCGCCGAACCTCGGGAATGCGCTCGAGCAACCCAAGCACTACCTCTTCGCTCCAGCCTGCAGGCTTGTCGTCCGCGCGCTGGCCCATTCGCTCTTGGTAGCGAACGGCACGGTCGATCTGCTCGACCAAGATGTCCTGCGCCGGGTAGAGGTGCTCGCTAATCGCGTACCGGAGATTGGTTCGGTTGAGAGCACGGGTGCTGTAGAAACCCATGTAGAGCACGGGCGCGATGTGGTTGTACGCCGTGATGACCGCGCGCTTGTTTGGAAGAGCCGCGCTGTCCAGGTTGTCGATTTCCGCCCCGCCGTCGTATGAGGCCGCGATGAGGTCGATGACGTCCTCGAGGTCCTGATGCCGCTTCGGCTCTCTTCCGCTCATGGCTGGTTTATGTGTAGCACGGCGAGACCGTCAACAGCGAAAACGGGGCTATGCGTTGAGCCAACCGCGCTCGCGATACCAGGCTGCCGCGTCGCGCAGCGACTCCCTCAGGTCACGGACCGAGTAGCCGAGCTCGCTTTCTGCTTTCTCACGTGAAACGACCGCATTCGACACGCTTGCACGCAAAACGTCCGGAGTGAGAAAGGGGTCTTTGCGTGTCACGGCGCTCGCCGCCAACGCAAAGGGCAGAACCGCCCACCCAACCCACAGCGGCAGTGCACGCGTCGGCACCTTTACGCCGGTCACCTCGCCGTAGAGCGCCGCCATGTCGGTCACCGGGATGACGTCCCCCGTGAGGAGATACCGCTCCCCGCTTCGCCCCTTTTCTGCGGCTGCAATCATGCCATCTGCAACGTCGCGAACGTCGACGTAGTCGCTCAGAAGCTCGAGCAACACGGGGATCCGGCCCCGGTACATGTCGATCAGCGCCGTGCCGATCATCGAAGGCTCGTAGTCGTGAGGACCCACCATGGAGCCCGGGTTTACGATGACGGCGTCGAGCCCGCGGGCACACGCATCGAGCACGATCGTCTCGCCAATGGCCTTGGAGCGGTGGTATTCGCACTTCTCGTCCAGCGCGAGCGGCTTGCCTTCGTGCAGCGGCCGGTCGAGCGGCTCTCGCACCAAGGCGTGATGGGAGCTCGTGTGCACGAGCCGAACACGCCGGGTCAAGCACGCGGCGACGACCTTGCGCGTCCCCTCGACGTTGACGAGATACATCATCGGGTCTTTTTTCGGGCGAAGGTCGATCTTCGCGGCGAGGTGGTACACGACGTCGACGCCATCGACGGCTTTGGCGACGTCCTCTGCGTCGAGAACCGAGCCTGGCACGAATTCGATCTCGAGCCCCGCCAGAGACTCAGGCCGCGGCCCTGGCTCGAGCACGCGCACGCGATCGCCTCGATCGAGAAGTCGCCGCACGAGAACGTTGCCGAGCCGGCCGCCTCCGCCTGTCACCAGGGCCAACACGGCGCGCAGTGAAACACGTTCAGCCGCAGCGCTCAAGGACTTGCGGCGCGGTTGAATATCCGTCCGACGAGGTCCTGCGCTTCGGTCTGGATCAGAGCCAGGTGCTCGCGGCCGACGAAGCTCTCTGCATAGATCTTGTAAATCTCCTCGGTGCCGGAAGGTCGGGCAGCGAACCATCCGTTTTCCGTCGTCACCTTGAGCCCCCCGATCGGAGCGTCGTTTTCGGGAGCACGCGTGAGCACCTGAAGGATCGGCTCGCCGGCGAGCTCCGACGCGTCGAGGTCGGACTCGTCGATCGCCTTGAGCGCCGCCTTTTGCTCGACGGTCGCCGGTGCATCGATGCGCTCGTACAACGGAGCGCCGAACTGCTTGGTCAGCGTCTCGTAGCACTCTCCCGGGTCGCGACCCGTGGTGGCCGTGATCTCGGCGGCCAACAGATTGAGGAGAATGCCGTCCTTGTCGGTGGTCCACACCCGACCATCTTTGCGGAGAAAAGAGGCGCCGGCGGACTCTTCGCCTCCAAAGCCGTACGAACCGTCGATGAGGCCGTCGACGAACCATTTGAAGCCTACGGGAACCTCGGCAAGACGGCGGCGCAGATCTTTGGCCAAGCGGTCGATCATCGCGCTGCTGACTAGCGTCTTGCCGATGGCGGAGCGCTCATCCCAGCCTCGCTCGGTGAAGAGGTAGCTGATCGCGACGCTGAGATAGTGGTTTGGATTGAGAAGACCCCAGCTGCGCGTGACGATGCCGTGCCGATCGAAATCGGTGTCGTTGCCGAAAGCGATGTCGTATTCGTTTCTCAAATTGACCAGGCGCGCCATCGCGTACGGGGATGAGCAGTCCATGCGGATCTTGCCGTCTCGATCCAGCGTCATGAACGAGAACGTCGGGTCGATGGCATCGTTGACGATTTCCAACCGCAGCCCGTACCGCTCCGCGATTCGGGGCCAATACGCGATGCCCGAGCCACCCATCGGATCGACACCTATGCGAAGACCGGCGCCGGCGATCGTCGTCATGTCGAGCACGGTCTCGAGGCCGTCGACGTACGGCGAGACGAAGTCGTAGAGGTGCGTGGTGCTCGCTTGGAGCGCTTGCCCGTAGCCGATTCGCTGAACCTCCCTCAAACCCGACTTCAACAACTGATTCGCACGCCGCTCGATCCAAGACGTGACTTCCGTGTCGGCGGGCCCTCCATTGGGCGGGTTGTACTTGAAGCCACCGTCATCCGGCGGATTGTGCGAAGGCGTCACGACGATACCATCGGCCTCCCGCTCGCTGTTCCGGTTGTGCTCGAGAATCGCGAATGACACTGCGGGCGTCGGTGTGAATCGTCCTTCGCCGGCGATGCGCGTCTCTACGCCATTGGCCGCAAGCACCTCGAGCGCAGTTCTCGCCGCAGGCTCCGACAGCGCGTGGGTGTCGATTCCAACATGCAGCGGGCCGTCGATTCCCTCAGCGCGGCGGTAATCGCAGATCGCTTGCGTCGTGGCGAGAATGTGGTGCTCGTTGAAGCTGTGTCGAAAGGAGGATCCGCGATGCCCCGACGTACCGAAGCTCACCCGGTGGCCCGGCTCGTCGGGGTCAGGCGCTTCGTCGTAGTAGGCAGCGATCAGCGCAGCAACGTCGACGAGAGTGTCGGGCGGCGCTGGCTGGCCGGCGAGAGGATGGACCTTCATCGCGGCTCATGTAGCAGCCAACCGCGCGGTTGACGACTTGCTGCCCTCAGCCGAGCTGCTCGGCCAAGTAGCGCTCTTTGCCGATCGTTTCGACGAGGTGTAACTGGGCCTCGAGCCAATCGATGCCCTCTTCTTCCTGTTGAAGAATGCCCTCGAGGAGCTGGCGGGTGGTGTTGTCGCTTTGTGTTCGACAGAGCTCGATGCCCGCGTTGAGTCGCTTGACGGCATCGTACTCGACTTCGAGGTCGAGGCGGTGCTGCTCGACCGCGTCTTCGCCAACCTTGACGGGGAAGTAGCGCTGCATGTTGGGTACGCCCTCGAGAAAGAGGATGCGGGCGATCACGATGTCGGCGTGCTTCATCTCTTCGATCGATTCTTCACGCTTCTTGGCAGCGAGCTTGTGCAACCCCCAATCCTCACACATTTTCGAGTGAATGAAATATTGGTTGATCGCTGTGAGCTCGGAGGTGAGCACCTCGTTGAGCACGGTGATGACTTCGTCGTTGCCCTTCATACGCCTCTTTGGGCGAGCATAGAGACCGCCCCGCATCGTGGCAATCCACGAAGTTTGAAGTTGAAAGCCGTTATCAGAGCGCTCAGCCGTCGGCGCCGGTCGTTTCGGCTGCGCTCCGTGCGCCGTGGTGAAGCTCGATCAAGCGATCGATCGCGGGACGGCAGCTCCCACACGACGCGCCCGCACCGCACGCCTCACGCACGTCGTTCTCCGAGCGCGCGCCGGCGTCGACGCACCGTCGAATCATTCGATCGTTGACCGCGTGGCAGTGGCACACGAGCATGCTTTCTTTATAGCGGACAGAAGTTGCAAATCAAATTCAATAAACGGCTCTGCAAAAACCTCAATCATTTCGGCAGCCGAGCCCCCTACTCGGCGGCGCTTGGGGCGGCCTCTTCGGGCGCCAACGGGGCCAGGCCGGCGTCGCGCAAGAGGTCGAGGTCGGTCTGATGGTCTGGATTGCCGGTCGTGAGCAGCTTGTCGCCGAAGAAGATGCTGTTGGCCCCCGCCATGAAGCAAAGCAGCTGTGATTCGCGACTGAGCGCCGCACGGCCGGCCGACAACCGCACCCGCGCACCGGGAATCATGATGCGGGCGGTCGCGCACATGCGCACGAGCTCGAGCGAGTCCACCGGCGCCTGGTCTTGAAGAGGCGTGCCCGCGACCGCAACGAGCGCGTTGACGGGCACGCTTTCGGGCTGGGGGGACATGTTCGCCAGCGTTACGAGCATCGCCACGCGGTCGTCGACGCTCTCTCCCATGCCGATGATCCCACCGGCACAAACCGATATTCCCGCAGCGGATACGCGGGCGATGGTGTCGAGGCGGTCCTGGTACGTTCGCGTGGTGATGATTTCGCCATAGTACTCCTCGGACGTATCGAGGTTGTGATTGTATGCGGTTAGCCCGGCGTTTTTCAGATCGCGCGTCTGCTCGTCATCCAACATCCCGAGGGTCGCGCACGCCTCCATGCCGAGCGAGCGAACGCCTCGAACCATCTCGAGCACCTGCTGGAACTGCCGGCTGCCCTTTTTCGGGCTTCGCCAGGCTGCGCCCATGCAGAAGCGACTCGCGCCCGCATCCTTGGCTTGCCGCGCCTTTTCGAGGACTTCATCGACATCCATGAGGCGCTCGGCTTCTACGCCGGTTTCGTATTTCGCGCTTTGGGGGCAATACGAGCAGTCCTCCTGGCAAGCGCCCGTTTTGATCGACAGCAACGAGCAGAGCTGAACCGCGTCTCGCGGCTGCGTCGCGCGGTGCACTTCCTGCGCCCGATATAGCAAGTCGGTCAGCGGGAGATCGTGCAGAGCCCGAGCCTCTCGCCTGGTCCAATCGTTTCGGACGGCTGTCATCGGCGAAGTTTTAGCAGAGTGCCTTGAATGCGCTAGATTGCCCGCGTAGGACGTTGAGCATTGACTGAGGGCATCGATTCATCCGTGGCCGCCGTGGCCAACGTCGCCACAGTCGATGAAGAACGTTCGTCCTACGTCGCCGCAGTGCCGCCCCTGACGTGGATGTCTGCCGCCGCGGCGCTCGCCGATTTGGTGATCGCGCGGATCTTGCTGCTCCTCGGGCACGGGGCTTGGTCGAACGAGGCGCTTGCCGCCCTCGACAAGTGGGGTGGCTTTGCGAGCAACCTCGCCGTCGTGAGCGCGCTCGTAGCTCTTTCGTTTTGCTTGGTGTCGCTCGGCTCATCGAGGGGTCGGCTTCCGATCTCGGCACGAGCCGGCATTGCGGGCTTCGGTTGGATCTTGGTCCCGATCATCGCGCTGATGACGTTTCTTCCGCGCGCGTGGACGAGGCCCGAGCTGGTGGTGGTCGTTGCGGGGCTCGCGCATGCACTAATCCTGCTGTTGGTTCTCGCAGGGCTTCACTGGAAGTCTACGAAGGCCATCGTCGCCACGCTCATCTTGACCCTGATCGCAGCGCTGAGCGGCGTGACATCGATGATAGTAACGATGGTCGGGCGGCGCGCCTATTGGGAGCACACCGACCGTCTCGCAAACGCATTCCGCTGGTCGGGTGAGCTCGCTTACCTGTTGATTCCGCTCGGCGTGGGACTGACGGTCTCGATTGCTTGGCGTGAAGCGCGCGGCAAAGCCGCGCTTGCTCTCTCTGGGCTCGCGGCGGGCGTGGTCGCCGCCGGCATGGCCGTGTGGAGCGAGGCGGTCGGCAGCGATCTGCCCGACCTCGTCTACGGTGCGTTCCGGCTCGAGCTCCTGCCGGAGCAGCACTTCATCCTGTATGCAATCCCGCTCGGGATCGGCGCCGCGGTGACGGTTGCCGCCGTGCTCTCGAGAGATCCGATTCGCCGACAGTTAGGCGCAGCGCTCCTGCTCCTGCTGAGCGCAGGCTACGCCCCGCGGAGCCCAGGTACGCTACTCCTCACGGTGCTCGCGGTCGCCCTGCTCACTCGTGCTGCCATCGCAAACGCCCAAGCCCCCCGCGGCGAAAAAAGGGGACTGTCCCCTATATAAGTGGCTGCGGCGGGAAAAGGGGACTGTCCCTATATAAGTGGCTGCGGCGGGAAAAGGGGACTGTCCCCTATATAAGTGGCTGCGGCGGGAAAAGGGGACTGTCCCCTATATAAGTGGCTGCGGCGGGAAAAGGGGACTGTCCCCTATATGATTAGGTCAGCTTGGCGACGGCTTCGGCGATTCTTCGAAGGCCTTCGCGGATCGTGTCGTTGGAGGCTGCGTAGGAGATGCGGAGGAAACCGGGCGCACCGAATGCGGTGCCGGGAACGACGGCGCACCTGGCCTCTTCGAGGAGGTAGCTCGCGACATCGATGTCGGTCTCGAGCGCTTTTTCGCCTGCCCGTTTTCCGATGAGCGCTTTCACGTTCGCAAAGGCGTAAAAGGCGCCTTCGGGACGCAGGCACTGGATCCCGTCGATGGCATTGAGCCCGTCGACGATGATACTTCGGCGCGCTTCGAAGGCGGCGCGCATCTCCTCGATCGGTGCGGTCGGGCCGCGAAGCGCGGCAATGGCGGCGAATTGGGCCGCAGTGGTGGGATTGGTCGTGGCCTGGCCCTGGATCTTGTCGCACGCCTTGCAGACGTACTCCGGCCCCAACATCCAGCCGATGCGCCAGCCCGTCATCGCATACGTCTTACTAACCCCGTCCACGATGATGATCCGATCTCGGAGCTCCGGTGCGACCTGCACGATCGACTTTTGCTCGAACCCGCCGTAGACGAGCTGACCGTAAATCTCGTCGACGATGATCCAGTAATTCCCCTCGGCGGCGACGTCCGCCAATGCGCGGAGCTGCTCACCGCTGTACGCCGCGCCCGTCGGATTGGAGGGCGAGCACAGCACGAGCGCTTTGGTCTTCGGAGTGACGGCAGCTCGCAGCGCCTCGGGCGTCATGCGAAAACCGTCCTGCTCGGTGGTCTCGACGATGACAGGCGATGCGCCGACCAAACGAACCTGCTCGGGGTAGCTCACCCAGTAGGGCGCCGGGATGATCACCTCGTCACCTTCGTCGTAGAGCGCGACCGCGAGGTTGAAGAGCGTGTGCTTGGCGCCGACCGAAACGACGACCTCCGCGGGGGTGTAGGTCGCGCCCGTGCGCCGCTTGGCCGACGCCTCACAGATCGCCTCTCGGAGCTCGACGATGCCCCGCGCCGTCGTGTAGCGGGTGGCGCCGGCATCGATCGCTTCTTTGGACGCCTCGCGAATGAATTCGGGCGTATCGAAATCGGGCTCACCCACACTGAAGGAGAGCACGTCGATGCCTTGGGCCTTGAGCTCACGCGCACGCTGGGCGACCGCCACGGTAGCGGACGGCTTCACGGCGCTGAGTCGGTGCGCGACGGGGATCTTTTCACTCATGCCGCGGGCCTACCACCGAAGCGAGGCGGTATCAATGCTTGGCCGGAACGACGCTTGCGAGGGCTCGAAGATCGCGTTCGAGGTCGGCAATGCCGTCGTTGTTGGCGCGGTAGTAGCCCCGGACCCGCGCATCCGCATCGACCAGCACGAACGAGTTGGAGTGCATGATGTCGTCCGCACCGGCGGCACGGCTTTCATCATCGCCCAGCCCGACCTTGAACCCGTCGACGACGAGGTCGCGAATGGCCTGCTCATCCCCGGTGATGAAGCGCCAGTTTCGCTCGTCGAGCTCGTTTTCGCTCATGTACGCCTTGAGGACGTCCGGCGTGTCGTTGCGGGGGTCGACGCTCACCGAGACGAAGCTCGCGGCCGGCACGTCGGCAAGCCTAGCCTGGAGGCCCTTCATGTGGGCCGTGAGCCGCGGGCAGGTCGACCGGCAGTGTGTGAACACGAAGGCCGAAACCCAAAGATCGCCCTTCATCGAGTCCAGCGTGAATGCCTGGGCATCCTGGTCGAACAGGGAAAACTCCGGCAGCGGACCGACGACGGGCACATCCTCGGCGCTCCTCTTGGTGCAGCCGAAGACCAGCAGGCTCAGCAAGACCAGGGTGAGGAGCTCAAAGCGCATCGAAGATGAGCACCGCGAAGAGAGCGGTCAGGTAGATGAGCGAGGCGACGAAGAGCTTCTTGGCCCACGCCTTCGAATCCGCGGCCCAGAAGCCGCGAAGCGCTGCCCAGAAGAAGTAGCCTCCGAACACGGCCGCGCCCGCGAGATAGACCGGCCCCGCCAGGCCATACGGCACGAGCAGTAGGGAGACTGCCCACAGGGCGCCCGCATAAACGACCGACTGCAGCTTGGCAGACCGTATGCCGCGCACGGACGGCAACACCTTGAGGCCCGCCCGCTCGTACTCCTCCTGGCGGAAGATCGAAATCGCGATGAAGTGGGGGATTTGCCAGAAGAACAGGACGCCAAACAGGACCAGACCCGGGGCGCCGATGCGGCCCTCGACCGCGGTCCAGCCCATCAGAGGCGGCAGGGCCCCGGGGAGCGCCCCGACGAACAGGGCAGCCGGCGTGTGTTGCTTCATCGGCGTATAGATGGCGACGTAGCTCGCGAGGGCGATGAAACCGAGCAGACCCGTGAGCGGATTGACCGCAAGGGTGAGCGCGGGCACTGCGACGAGGCCCATCAGAACCCCGAGGACGAGCGCCCACGACGGGTCGAGCCGGCGATCGGGCAGCGGACGCGAGGCGGTTCGCGCCATGAGGCGATCCGTGTCGCGCTCGAGGTAGCAGTTCAGCGTATTGGCGGCACCGACGACCATACCCGTCGTGACGAGCATGACGACCACGGCGGTGAGGTCGAGGCTTCCGGGCGCGAGCCACATGCCCCCAGCGGCCGTGACGAGCACCATCAGCGTGATACGAGGCTTCGTCAGCGCGATGAGATCGCGCGCGGTCAGCATCAGCGCTGCTGGTCGAATCGCTGCGGTCATTGTGTCGGCCCGGAGTAGGCGGGCGCGCACTCTGACGCTCCGGCTCAGGGAGGTCAAGCTGCGCTGGGGGAGAGTTAGGGGCAGCCCAAGCGGCGGTCAAGACCCCTGGCCGAGCGCTGCCAAGAGCGCGATCGCGCCCGCGAGGGCGAGCACGATCCCGACGCCGAGCATGACCCATGGCGTCCTCGATTTCGCCGCGGTCGGCCGCTGCGTGATCGGCGGTGCAGGGTCGGGAACCGCGGGAGCCGGCAACGGTGTCGGCAGGCTCGTCGAACCACGGTCACCGGCCTCCGGCTGCAAGACGCTCTCGAGCGCCGCTGCAAACTCGCCGGCGGCGGCGTACCGCGCCTCGGGCTTCTTCGCGAGCGACCGCATGACCACCTCCTCGAGGCCGGGCGGAAACTCGATGTCCGGACGGCGCTCTGCGAGCGGGATGGGAGCTGCATTGACGTGAAGCTGGATGTACTCGATGGGCTGCTTCGCATCGAAAGGGAGCTTACCCGTCAAGAGCTCGTAGAGAATGACGCCCAGCGAATAGATGTCGGAGCGCGCGTCGAGCGTTTTTCCGTGGGCCTGCTCGGGGCTCATGAACTCCGGGGTGCCAAACACCATGCCCTGCTGCGTGAGCACCATCGATCCAGGTCGCATCTGACGCTCGGTGACTTTGGCCAGGCCGAAATCGAGCACCTTTGGGAAATCACGGATGCCGCCCTGGGACGTGACGAAAACGTTCTCCGGCTTGAGATCGCGGTGGACGATGCCTGCCCGATGCGCCTCATCGAGCGCCCCGCACACCTGAGTCATGATCCGGATGGCCCGCTTGGGCTCCATGGCTCCCTTGGCCCTTACGAGCTGCGCGAGGTTTTGGCCGACGAGGTGCTCCATCACGAAGTAGCAGGCGCCGTCGTCGAGCTGCCCATAGAGAAACACCCGTGCGGTGTTCGGGTGTGAGAGCTGGCTCATCGCCCGTGCCTCTCGGCGAAAACGCGAAACCAGGTCGGCGCGCGTGAGGTAGCGCGAGTGGAGGATCTTGATTGCGACGTAGCGATTCATATCGGGCTGCTCGGCCTTGTAAACGGCGCCCATCCCGCCTTTGCCGATCTTCTCGACGATGCGGAACTGCCCGGCCACCTCCTTGCCCAGGTACGGATCGCTCACGCCAACAGGTTAGCACTCGGGGTGGGCGGCCGTGAGTAAAGTGCGAGAAGCACGAGGGCGATCCAGGTCGCATCCGCGATGAACAGGTGTAGAAGCTGCAGCCATATCGGTGCGAGCAGCGCCACGTTGAAAAGCCCCACTGCTACTTGGATCAGCAAAAGGCCACCGAGGGTGGAAGCCAGCGCGGGGACCGGCGGGCCGAGCTTGCGTTGGATCAGAGAGACCGCGAGCCAGATCAAGTACCCCGAGCCCAACAGCGCGATCACCGGATGCCAGACCCGCAGACGCACGAAGACGTGGGAAGTCGGCGACAGGTCGTCCCGGAGACCCTCCACGAGACTGGAGGCGGGGAACAGCGTGTCGCCTAGTGCAGCCACGGCGCCGCTCACGCCGACGAGGACCGCAACCGCCGCGGCGCCTCCGAACCAAAGCCGCGCTTGCCGATCTCGGGGAAAACGAATGCCGGTCTCGCGCCAAGCGCTCGAGGCCAACCAAGTGAGGGCAGCGAGCAACAAAAATGTATTGATGAGGTGCGCGGACATCCAGCCCGCACGCGCGGTGGCAGGATTGTCGGCCACCATGCGAAAAAGCACGAGGCCCGCGCCGACCAACGCCTCCGTCGTCATGAAGAACAGGCTCCATCCCGCAGCGGTACGCGTGGCGTGACCGCGTTCGAAAAGCCGCACCGAGGCGACCCACATCGCGAGCGTCCATAGCCAGCAAAGCCCCGAGGTCACCCGATGCGTGAGCTCGACGATCGTCTTCGTCGAGGGCGCGATCGGCAGCACGTCGCCGTTACAAAGCGGCCAGTGTGCGCCGCAACCGTCGCCGGACAAGGTCGCCCGCACGTAGGCGCCCCAAAGCACGACGGCGACGGTGTAGGCTAGAAGCGCAGTCGCCGCGTACGCAAACCAGCGGGTCGAACGCACTTCACAACGATGGAGTCGAACTCAGCTCTCGTCAACGATCGCGAATTGCAGGGAAAGCGGCTCGCCATCGCGCCGATACTGCACGACGAGGGCCGTTGCCGTACGCAGCTCTTCCCACACGGCCATGGCCTGCTCCGGGCGCTCGATGGGTTTTCCGTTGATCCGAGTCACGGTGTCGCCAGGTCGCAGGTCGAGCGACGCAAACGCGGGTTCACCCGGAAACAAGCTGACGATACGAAATCCGACGAACGCACCCTTGTAGAAGGCAGGCTCGGTTTCCACGTTTTGAAGAAAACGGCCGAGCCCTTGGTCGAGCACCGGCAAGAGGTCGGCGCGCGAGATGACGCCGCGAGTGAGTCTCGGATACGGCTGCTCGATTCGACTCTCCGGCTTCGGCTTCTCGGCGGGTGACTCGTCGAGGGGAGCGTTCTTTTCTTCCCACTCGTCGTTTGGCTTCGGCGGCTGCTCCGCCGCCTCCCAAGACTCGTCGCCGGCAGAGGACTCCCAAGTGGAGTCCCCCATCATGTCTTCGCGGAGCTTGCTTCGCTCGCAGCCCATCGTGCTAGCCACGACGATGGCGACCCATGCTGAAATCAGATAGCGGTTCATTTCATGTCTCCCCGGAGCGCCATGACCTCTGACCAGATCGCTTCGGCCACGGACTCGATGCCCTCGTTTGCGTCGATGTGAACGACCGTGTCCCCTGGGAAAAGATCGTCAATCTCGGCGTAAAATTTCGCTAGCGCAACCTGCATCTCGTCGATCTCGTAGAGCTCGGGCCCGCCGGAACGCGAGCTTCGTCGGCCTGCTGCCCCCGCCGGATCGACGTCGAGCAAGAGCGTCAGATCCGGGCGGCGTGCGTGACGGTTCAACTCGCGGACCCACGCGGAAACCTCGGGCCCACCCCCGCTGCTGACGGTCTGATATGCCATCGACGAGTAGTCGTATCGATCGCAAACCACGGTGACGCCGTCGGTGAGGTTTGGCACGATCTCCGACTCCAGGTGGTCGAGACGATCGGAGGCGAACAGCCCCGCCATCGTCGCCCAGGACGGCGCGCGCGCTCCCTGACGACCGGGAACGACGATGCGGCCGGTCAGAATCTGCCGGATGAGCACGCCGACCGGACCTTCACTCGGCTCACGCGTCTTGTGAACCGGAAGCCCTTTGTCGTGAAGGCGGTCGCAGAGGATCGCACACTGCGTCGTCGTGCCCGATCCATCGATGCCGTCGATGACGATGAAGTGCCCTTCGATCAAGAGCCCTCCTTGGGTCCCCCGAACTTGAACGTCGCACCGAGCTGGCCGTAGACCCGCGAATCGGGCTTGCCACCACCGAACACGTCTCCGAGGACGCGACGGCGCTGTCCGGCGACGATACCTTCGACCTCCAACCAGACGTTCCACTTCCGTGTCACCACGATCTCCAAAGAACCGCCGAGCCGGGCGCGCGGGATGTTCTGCCGGGAGGATGTCACGACAATGTCGCTATTGCGACCGTCGAAATCCCAACGGTCGCTGTGGAACTCACCGGCGATCCAAACCGAGAACGCGCCGCGCGGCGGAAAGTGCAGGCTCAGAATCGCATCGAGGCTCATGAAGAAGTTGTTCGTAGGATGGCGGTCGCCGCCTGAATCGCGTTTTGCGGGCCCGACGCCCCCACCGACCCGAAGATCTCCGCCCACCGAGAAGTTTTGCGACACACGCCAGCCGGCTTTGGCGCTGATGGTGAAGTCGGTGAGACGGCCGAACGAGGCGACACCGAGCCCGATGTCGAGGAACTCCGTCAGGCCAGCCCGAAGCTCGACCGAGGCCAGCCACGGCCAACCGGTCGAGAAATCCACGCTTCCAACGCCAGGGGGATTGGGCGCGCCCGCGTTTGGGGTCGTGTTGCGCAGCAGGTCCTTGCGCTGCGCCTCTTTGTCGCGCCGCTCGGAGTCGAGCACCACCACGACCGTGCTCAGGATTACTTGAATCAAGCGGACCCGCGACGATTTCTCGAGCCGAATTTGCTCGGTGTGGGTTTGATAGCCCTCCGCCCTCACCTCGAGCTCGTGTGTACCCGTTGGGAGCTCGCCCTCCCAAGGCACTGGGCCACGCGGCTCTCCGTCGATGAACAAAATGGCGTTAGGCACGTTGGCCTCCACGCGAACCGGTACGCCCAGCAGATTGAGCTCCGCGTAAATCTCGCAGCTGCGGCTCGGTCCCACGGAGCAGGTTCGGCGCACTTCGCGATACCCAGGCGCGCGGACGACGACCGAGTGCGTGCCGAAGTCCGCTGGCTCCAGGTTGACCGGCGGGTTGCCATAATCTTCGCCATCAATCGTGACCGTGGCCTCAGGGACGTTCGCGCGGACGAGAATGCGCGCGACGTCAGTGCTCGCCACCGTGAACCGCAGCGAGACCACGCGTTCGCGACCGGCGATGACGTTGACCGTTTGCTCGACATCCTCGTATCCCGTGGCGCGCGCGACGACGACGTGCGGACCAGGCTCCAGCCCGCCTTTTGCCGCCGGCGCAACGCCGATGTCTGCGCCGTCGAGGCTGATGATCGCGCCGGGGACGTTGGCGATGACGCGGAGGCTTCCGAGCTCCGGCGCAATTCGCAGAGTCGCTTCGACCGTGGTGCGCTGATTCGCACGAATGGTCACGATCTTCGAGAAGGGTTGATAGCCCTCCCCCGGGCTTTGAATCTCGACCACGTGCTCGCCTTCCGTCAGACCGTCGACCACGAGCGGGGTCCCACCACGCCGCTGCCCGTCGATGAACACGGGAATCCCGGTGACGTCGGCGTTGATGAGTAGCGAGCCTGTCTTCGCCGTTTTGGACTGGAGGCCGACCGGAATGGTCATCACCTGAGCGGACGCGAGATCCACCCACTGCGAGAACGTGACGAATCCGCGCTTGCCCACCTGAACGAGGTGGCGGCCGGGCGAAACGTTTTTTCGTAGAGGCACGTTCCCTGAGGGCTGCCCGTCGATGCGGACCGCCGCTCCTTCGGTGGCCTCGTTCGCCGCCGTGATCACCACCACCGCCGGCGCATCGACCTGCGCGATCGCAACGGTGGGGACGACGAGCATTCCGAGCACGAATCCGACCCGCACGAACCGATCAACGTCAAGCCAACTCCGCATAGTCCCTCGGACGCACCGCAGGAGGGCCGATTCACTCGAGCCCCAGCGCCTCGCCCGTGTTTACCCTCACCCCCGGGGTCGGCCCAATAAATGACGACTCCGAGCGCCTTGGATTCACGGGGCCATGAACAGCGCCTCGAAGGGATCGAGCGCCTCGGGCGCCGGCGTTTCGGGGGCCCCGAGGGGTGGCAACAGCCGAAGGGGCGGAATCGGATCGCCTCGGCGGTGGAACCGAAAATCCTCCAGCTCGGCGAGCCCGTACTCCAGAGCCTCCTGGCCGATCCGCTGCCGCTTCGCCATGTGCTCGAGCAAGCGCTTCATGCGGTTCTTCATCGACCGGCTCAATTCGCCGTGCTCGTAGGACACGTGGTAGCGCTTTGGTGACGGCAACATGCACGCGAGGAACGCGGCCTCGGCGGGGCTGAGATCGGCCGGTCTGCGGCCGAAGTAATATGCGGCGGCCTGCCTGAGCCCGTAGACGCTCGGCCCATACTCGATCACGTTGAGATAGAGCTGGAGGATCTCGTCTTTGTCGAGCGCGTTCTCCAGCCACCAGGTGAGGATCACCTCCTGAACCTTGCGCGCCATGTTCTTGTCTCGCCGCAGGTAGACGTTCTTGGCGAGCTGCATGGTAATCGTGCTCGCACCGACGACGTAGCCGCCCTCCTGGAGATTTCGTACGATCGCATCGCGAATCGCCCAGGGCGCGAACCCGCCGTGATCGTAAAAGCCGCCGTCCTCGTGGCTGATCACGGCGGCCGTGACGAAGGGGCTGATGTCTTCGAGCGCAACCCAGTTGTCGGTACCCGGGCCGGTGCGCATCGAAAATACGGTGTCGTCCGGCTCGGTCACACGATGGCGGAAGGGCTGTTGGAAGCGTTCGACCCGCACCCAGCGCGGTGCACGCACGAACTCGCAGAGGTTTCGCACGCGAATCGAGAGCTCCGCTGCTTCGAGGTCACGCGAGTCGATCGAGATTCGGCCGAGCGCGCTCCAATTGCCCTCCCACTGGAATCGGGCGAGCGACCCGAGAAGGTCGTCCGGAATCGCCTTCACTACGTCGTTGCACCGGGTGGGCGGAAGGGTCGCCGTGAGATCGACACGATAGTGTTCGGGAGTGCGCTCGATCTCGCCGTCGACGAGAACGCGCGCCTCGCCCATCCTGATTTGGCCTCGCTCGATTCGAAGCCGCCGTTCGCCGGCATCCCACGAGCCTTTGCCGCCAACGTCGACGTTGATGTGCTCGATGGGTTCAGGGGCGATTCGCTCGGAGGCCAGGGCGAGCTCCCGTACCTTTGCGCTTCCCTCGATCATCACCTCGTCCGAGGCACTCGCCTGAAGTCGAAGGTCGGCGCTGACGTGCCCGAGCTTCGTGTCGTGAAGGGGTATCTCCGGCAGGAAGGGAGCGAGGAGCGCAAGCGAGATCCGCCGCACCTCGACGCTTCCTTCCGCACGCGCCTCCGCCGGCATGACGCTGAGGTCGACGAGAAGCCCGCCGTCGTCGGAGGTCTCGCCGCCGGCACGCAATCGATACCAGCCGTCACCGTTGCCACGAAGCGCCCATTTGAAGTCGCGGATCCGCTCGACATGGTCCTCGGATGCTCGGCTTTCGATTTGCGCGCCACTCACGTAGACGTGCGCGTCCGGCGTCAGCCGCGCGAAAAGCCGGGCGGGAACGCGAGGCATGGAGCCGGACTCGGTGTTTGGCTCGGCCCCAGGCGCCGGCTCGGCGGAGGCGTCGGGCGTGTGTCCACGGAGGACGGCCAGGGCCTCGCGTACCCTGCGCGCTAGCGGTTTGCCCTTGGCGCGTTTGCTTTCCACGGCCCGTACGCTCGCTCCTTCAATCGAAAGCTCGTGAATCTTCCACGCCCCGTCGTCGCGATGAAACGATGCTCGGGTTGGTCCCACCGTCGCGTGGTCCGTATCCCGTTCCCCGAGCGTGACGCCCTCGACGCTCCAACGCAGATCGTCGCCTTGTTTTTGCAGACTCGCCCGGTCTACCAATGCGAGTGGGCCGCTTTCGTCGACTACTCGAGCCGAAAGATCGGTCAACGAATACGTCCTGCCGCCGGTGTTGACGCCGCCAGCCCCACCCGGCGACGGGCGATTCGACGCGCGGCTACCCCGGAGCTCCGCGAGTGACGCCTCGAGACCGTCGTGTGTGAGATCGACCGAGACGTCGAGACCCGACGCAGACACTCCGCGAACCGCCGTCGCGCCTTTGAAGGCCGCTGCGAGCAAGCTCATCGTGGTGTCGATGCGTTCGATACGAGCCTCGAGACCGCCGTGCCTTCCGCGGACATCGACTCCTCGAAGCGCCACACCGTCGAGCGTGAGTCGCGCGTCTTCGATTTGGGCGTCGACGCCCAGACGCTCGCTCAAGAGGCGTGTCGCCTTCGTCCGCGCCTGAGCGGCACCCCACACCCAGAGGCCGACCAAGAGGACGAGAACGACGAGGGCTGCGACCACCCACACGCTCCGCTCCCGAACAAACCGCAGCATCGGGCGCGAGTATGCCGCGTCTCGTGCGCGACGCCTAATAAAGCTTTCTACTGTCGATCTGAATCGTCACGGGACCGTCGACTGCGCATTCGACGATCATCTTCGCGCGAAACGTGCCCGTTTGAACGGACAAATCTTTTCGGCGCAACGCTTCGACGACTTCCAAATAGAGACGCTCGGCATCCGCAGGCGGGGCCGCGCCGTCGAACGAAGGGCGCCGGCCCCGGCGCACGTCGCCGAACAAAGTGAACTGGGAAACCACGAGAACCGCACCGCCGACATCGGTCACCGACAGAGACATGCGCCCTTGTTCATTTGGGAAGATTCGCAGGCCTGAGATCTTGTCCGTCGTGTATTGGACGTCTCGTTGCGTGTCGCCCTCGGCTGCACCCAGGTACACGACCAGTCCGCGCCCAATCGAGCCGACGGTTTCCTCGCCGACGGTGACCCGTGCTTCGTTGACCCTCTGCACGACCGCCCGCATTTCGCCGTGGCGTAGCACAGGCCGAATCGTCTTGCCCGGATGAGACGATGTTCAATACTCTGCCGCGATGAAACCGGTTGTGGGTCTGACGGGTGGGATCGCGTGCGGAAAGACCACGGTCGCGAACATGTTCCAGGAGCTCGGGGTCCCGGTGATCGATGCCGACGAGCTCGCGCGCGAGGTCGTGCTGCCCGGAACTCCCGGCCTCGGCCAGATCGTGAAGGAGTTCGGCGGCGGCGTGCTCGACGAAGAAGGTCGGTTGGATCGAAAGGCCGTCGGTGACCTGATCTTCAAGGACGAGGCGGCCCGCAAGAAGCTCAACGCCATCCTTCATCCGCTGATCGCGGCGGCCGGCGCCGAGCGCATCCAAGCCCTCGCAGACGACCCAGCTCCGTACCTGATGTATGAGGCCGCGCTCCTCGTCGAGACTGGGACTTACAAGTCTTTTTCCGCTCTGGTCGTGGTCAGCGCGGAGGAGTCCGTGCAACGGCTCCGCCTCATCGCGCGGGACGGTTTCAGCGCTCAGGAAGCCAATGGACGAATCGGGTCGCAGCTCCCGCTCGAGCACAAGGTCGCGGTCGCCGATCACGTCGTCACCAACAACGGAGACCTCGATGGCACGCGTCGCCAGGTTGCGAAGATCCACTCGAAGCTCGTCGAGCGCTTCAAGGAGCCGCAGTAGTGGGCACGCTGGCTCGATCCACACTGGTCACGGGGTTCCCTAGAAGGCAGACGGCCGTGCATTTGGTTCGAGAGCTCGCGCTTGGAGACGATCGATCCGTGTGCTGCCTGGTCACCGAGGCGCGGCATGAACGTGCCATCGAGCTGCTCGAAGTGCTTCCTCCGGCGGCCCGCGACAACGTCTCGCTTTGGATCGGCGACCCTCGATCGATCGACCTGGGACTGAGCGGCGAAGAGCTCGCCGTGCTTACGGAACGCGTCGAGATCATCCACCATTGTTCATCGATCGTCGATCCATCCGCGACGAAGCAAGAGGCCTCGGACAACCTCAAAGCCGCTGCCGAGCTCCTCGAGCTCGCAGAAGGGTTTCCTCGGTTGAAGCGTCTGGTCCTGTGGTCGAGTGCGACGGTGTCCGGTAACCGCGAAGGCTTCGTCAAAGAGGACGAGCTCGACGACACCGCGGGCTTTCGCAATGCCGTCGAGGAGTCGCTCTTTCGAATCGAGCAAATGGCCCGCGAAACGGCGGACGAGCTCCCGATCGTCGTGCTACGGCCCGCACTGACCGTCGGCGACTCGACCACCGGTGAAGTCGAGGATTTGAACGGGCTCTACGTGCTGATCCGATTTCTCCTGAGCGCGCCCGAGGACTATCGCATCCCTGCCGCGAGCAAGAGCGGGGTGCGAGTCAGCGCGGTGCCCGTGGACTACGCGGTGAAAGCCGGCCTGCACATTTCGAGAGACGAGCGCTCGGTCGGCCGGACGTTTCACATCGTCGACCCCAAGCCGGTGACGGTTCAACATGCGCTTCACCTCTTTGCGGAGGCCACCGGGCGTCCTGCACCCCGGGAGCACGATCCGCTGAATCTCGCAACGGCGCTCATGCGAGCACCCGGGATGCAGCGGTTCCGAAACACGACACGCGCCTTTCTCGACCAGCTCAAAACCGACGTGATCTACGATGACCGCAATTCACGAGAGGCCCTCGTGGGCAGCGGCATACTCTGCCCGGAGCTGGAGAGTTATGTCGACACGATGGTGGCTCGAGCGCGCCGGGGCTGATGTTTCTGCACTCCGCTCACGTTCCCGCGAGCGTCATCGAGGAGACGCGGAAGGTGGGCGAAGCCACGGCTGTGCGATGATCGAGATCGTCCGCCACCCCATCGATGCGCTGGAGCAGCTCGTCGAGATTCAGCGAGATGGTCACTTCAGAAACCGGCTCGGCGAGCTCCCCAGCTCGAATCAAGAAGCCCGAGGCGCCACGGCTGAAGTCGCCGGTGACGGCGTTGAACCCGAAACCCATCATGTGGGTCACGTAGAGACCATGACTGGTTTTCTTGATGAGATCCTCCCGCGTCTCGGAGCCGGCTTGAAGAATCAAGTTGGTGCTCGAGGGGGAAACACCGCCCGACGGCGAGCGCGACGCGCTGCCGGTGCTCTTCAACCCGAGCTTCCGTGCGCTGTATGTGTCCAGCAGGTACGTCTGGAGCTGGCCCTTTTCGACGACCACATTGCGCCGCGAAATGAGCCCCTCGCCGTCGAACGCACGCGAGCCCGGCGCCCTCGGGAGCAGCGGATCGTCGACGATGCTCACCAAATCGCTTGCTACGCGCGTCCCCGTGCGTTCGACCAAGTAGGAGCTCTTGCGCCAAATTGAGCCTCCAAGCACGCAGCCGACGAAGAGGCCGAGTATCGAGCGAGCCGCGTCTTTGTCGAAGATCACCGGGAGCTCCTGTGTCGCGAGCTTCTTTGCCCCGAGCTGCGCGATCGTCCTACGAGCGGCCTCGCGCCCGACGGCCTCGCTGTCTTCGAGGTCTCCGTAGTGCCGGGAGGCCGACCAGTGGTAGCCGCTCCTCTTCTTGCCGCCCTCGTCGTCTGCCACGGGGTTGACGACGATCGAGGCGTAGGTGCCGTAGTCGCTACCGGCAAAGCCTCCGCTCGTGACGAGGGCGCTCATGCCGCGGGCGCGTGTGAACGAGGCGCCCTCACTGTTCGTGACGCGCGGGTCGAATTCGAATGCTGCCTGTTCGCCGCGGAGCGCTCGAGCGAGCGCCTCGTCGGCGGATATCTCGCCGATGCGATCGTCGAACGTGTCGAGGTCGGCCCAGTCCGCAGGGGATGAAAGCTCGCTGGCGTCGGGCGGCCCGGCAAATTCGTCCGGTTCGCTCAGCTGGGCGAGCTCGAGCGCGTCTTCGACGAGGGTGCGCTTTCCGGACTCGCTCAAATCGCTGGTGTACGTCGATGCCACTCGCTGGCCAACCATGACCCGCAGCCCCAGCGCTCGAGAGCCTGCTTCTTCGACGAGCTCGGGCTCGTGCTTGCGCGCTTTGACCGAGAGATGGGAACCACTGTGCACGCCCGCCTCGGCCACGTTTGCGCCCGCGGAAATCGCTTGCTCGACCACCGATCGGCCGAGGTCGATCAGTGTCTTCGCTTCACGCTCCAGCTTGCTCATGCGCCTGACACCTGCGTTCCGCCGACGGTCATCGCAGCGATCTTGATCGTCGGACATCCAACACCGACCGGGACCGACTGCCCGTCCTTGCCACAGGTCCAGATACCGTCAGACACCTCGAAGTCGTGCCCCAGCATCACGGCTTTGCGCATCGCATCCGGCCCGTTGCCGATCAGGTTGACCCCTTTGAGAGGCGCGGTGAGCTTGCCGTCTTCGATCAGATAGCCCTCGGTCAACGAGAATACGAAGTCCCCGTTGGAGATGTCGACCTGACCGCCGCCAAATTTCTTTGCGTAGACCCCTCGGCTCACGCTTCGAATGATGTCTTCGGGGGAGTCCTGCCCTGCGAGTAACATCGTATTCGTCATCCGTGGCATCGGGTGCGAGCGAAAGCTCTGACGGCGACCGTGACCGTCGGGCGAGGCGCCGAAGAACTCCGCGCTGTGCCGATCCTGCATGTAACCCCGTAGTATCCCATGCTCGATCAACACCGACCGGGTCGGAAGCTGGCCCTCGTCGTCGACGTTGATCGAGCCCCGCGAGCCTTCGAGTGATGCGTCGTCCACGACCGTACAAAGCTCGCTTGCGACGACCTCACCCACGCGATCCGAGTAGTTGCTCGTCTTCTTTCGGTTGAAGTCGGCTTCGAGGCCGTGTCCGACCGCCTCGTGAAGCAGGATACCGCTATCTCCGGGCCCCAGGACGACCTCCATCTCGCCCGCAGGGGCCTCCCTGGCATCGAGCATCACCAGGGCTTGCTGGACGGCCTGCTCGGCGTGCCACTCGGGCGTCGTCTGCTCGAAGTACTCGAGCCCCATGCGGCCCCCACCCCCCGACGACCCGGACTGGCGCTTCCCCCCGTCCTCGGCGATGACGCGAACGCCGAACCGGATCAACGGCTGGCGGTCGCGCGCCATGTGGCCGAGGCTGTTTGCAACGAGGATCTCACGCACGTTTTCCGCGAATGATGCGTCGACGCGAATTACGCGAGAGTCCGCAGCCCGCGCGGCCCGGTCTGCGCGTTCGAGAATCGCTTTCTTCGCCGCGCCGTCGACCTCGAGCGACTCCGACGATACCGGGTACCGATTGGGCCCTTCCCGCAACGAAATCGCCGCGGGTGCGACAGGCTTTCCCCCTGCGGCGATTTGCGCAGCGGTGATGGCGGCGTGTTTCATCGCGTCGAACGAGAGCTCTTCGCAATAGGCATACCCCGTTGCGTCGCCCTTCATGACGCGAACCCCAAGCCCCATCGACACCGCACGCCGCGCGGACTTCAGGATTTGCTCGTCATACGCATAGCTTCCGCTCACCGAGTACTCGAAGAACAAATCGGCGTAGTCGCCCCCGGTGTCGAGCGCGATTCGCAGCAAACGACCCGCGATCTCCGAGTCGATCGCGTGCGAACCGCTCTCCGCGAACGGTGCTTGGTAGCGGCCTTGCATGACTGCAGCGCACTCTAGGGCGTGGGGGCGATCGAGGCTACTTCTATCGGCGGAGAAAGCTGACCACGGTGTCGATGATGCGGTTCTGCCGAGATTCACCGAGACCCGCGAAGATTGGGAGCGCGAGAACCTCGCGACTCGCGTGCTCGGACACGGGGAGCGAGCCCTCGCGGTAGCCGAGGGATGCAAAGCATTCCTGTCGGTGAAGCGGCACCGGATAGTAGATCGCTGTGGCGATCTGCTCGTCGCGAAGGTGTGCCTGGAGCTCGTCTCTTCGGGATGTTCGAATCACGTACTGGTTGTAGACGTGCCCCTCGAAACGCCTCGGCGGCGGCGCGAGAAGATCGTCGTCGAGGCCAGATGCCGAAAAGGCTGCGTCGTAGCGATCGGCGTTCTTCCGCCGACCCGCAGTCCACCCCTCGAGCTCGGGAAGCTTCACGCGAAGGAGCGCAGCCTGGAGCGCGTCGATGCGGAAGTTGCCCCCGATGACGGCGTGGTGGTATTTCGGCTTGCTCCCGTGAGCGCGCATCACGCGCGCTTTGTCGGCCAGCCCCGGGTCCTCGGTCGTGACGAGCCCTCCGTCGCCAAAGCCGCCGAGGTTCTTCGACGGAAAAAACGAAAAGCACCCGTATTCGCCGAGCCTACCGACGGGCCCAAGCGGGCTCTTCGTACCGATCGCCTGGGCTGCGTCCTCGATGATGGCGAGCCCGCGCTGGCTGGCGAGCGCGGTCAACGACTCCATGTCGCAGGACTGGCCGAAGAGATGGACGGGCATGACTGCACGAGTCCGGGGCGTCACGGCAGACGCGACCTGCTCGACGTCGATGTTGAAGGTGTCGGAACGGATGTCGACGAACACCGGTCGCGCGCCGACGCGTGCAATGCACCCACCGGTTGCAAAGAAGGTGAACGGCGTCGTGATCACCTCGTCCCCCTTGCCGACGTCGAGCGCCATCAGCGCTACCATGAGAGCGTCGGTACCGCTCGAAACCCCGACGGCGTGTCGCACGCCGATGTATTCCGCCACCTCGCGCTCGAAGGCCTCGACCTCTGGGCCTAGGATGTAGCGCCCCGAGCGAATCACGTCGGCGGCTTTCGCGATCAGGGCGTCCATCAACGGCCCGTTTTGGGCCGCCACGTCCAGCATCGGGATCGCGTCTTCAGTCACGTTGCCTCACCCGTCGGCAGAGCTGGCTGCTCAGCTCGTATTCGTCTCCACAGCGCGTACACCGGCCCGACGCGGGCAGCACCTCGCCGCAGCGGCACGCCCATGCGGTCCGGCGCGCAGGATTGCCAACCATCACCGCATGCGGTGCGACGTCCCTCGTGACCACGCTGCCGGCGCCGATGAGGGAGTACTCACCGAGCGAATTCCCGCACACGATCGTCGCATTGGCGCCAACCGTGACGCCCCGTCCTACCCGGGTT
The DNA here is from genome assembly GCA_041576815.1 of Polyangiales bacterium. Taxonomy (GTDB): domain Bacteria; phylum Myxococcota_A; class Polyangia; order Polyangiales; family Houyiibacteriaceae; genus SG8-38. The sequence goes on along the minus strand of JBFGKE010000008.1, from coordinate 49,962 downwards.
TCCGCAAACTCGTCCTTGCGCTCGACGTGAGCGCGCGGCGTCAGCACGTTGGTGAACACACAGCTCGGCCCGAGAAACACGTCGTCATCGACCGTGACGCCCGAATACACCGACACGTTGTTTTGAATCTTCACGCCTCGACCCACGCGAACGCCCGGGCCGATGAAGACGTTTTGCCCCAAGACGCATCGCGTGCCGATCGTGGAGCCGGCGGACACGTGGGTGAAATGCCAGACCCGCGTGCCCTCGCCGATCTCCGCGCCGTCATCGACGACCGCGGTCTCATGGACGAACGCCGCGTCCATCAACGCCCCCTGGCAAGCGGGATACGCGCGCCACCCTGCGCCAGCGAGGCGGCGCCGCCCTCGAGCGCACGTACCACGTCGAGCCCCGACTGTCCGTCGGCCACGGGTGCACGGCGCGTTCGGACGGACTCGAGGAAGGCGCGGCCTTCGCGTCGCAGCGGCTCGGCCATCTTGAGGGCCGGAATGAGGATATCGCCCGTCCGGATTCGCACGCCCTCCTCGTAGGTGAGAGTCTCGGGTGGCTCGACCCCTTTGTCGAAGACTGCGAGCTTCTTGTCGGCCGAGGTGTCGTCGAAGACGGCCATCTTCTTGTCGCCGACCACAGTGAGCTTTCGAATCTTGTGCGGGTCGAGCCAGCTCACGTGCACGTGCGCCATGCGTCCGCCTGGATAGTGAAGCGTCGCGAAGACCACGTCTTCGATCCCCCGGTCGGACTGAAGGTACGACGAGCCCGTGGCGCTCACGGCTTCGGGCGATGCCCCGAGCAGATAGTTGGCCACCGAAATGTCGTGTGGGGCCAGGGACCACCATGCGTTCTCCTCCCGACGAACCACGCCGAGGTTCACGCGCTGGGCGTAGATGTAGAGGACGTCGCCGAGCTCACCGTCGTCGATGAGACGCTTCAGCCGATCGACCGCGGGATGGTACAACAAGAGGTGACCGACCATCAGCATTCGGCCCTGCTCCTCCGCGAGCGAGCACAGGGCTGCAGCCCGGTCGCCAGAAAGGCAAAGGGGTTTCTCCACGAACACGTCGCGGCCCGATCGAAGCGCGGCCTCGGCCAGCTCGAAGTGCGTCGGCGCATGGGTCGCGATGACGACGGCCTCGACGGCGGGGTCGCGGAGCACGATTTGCAGATCGGAGACCGCGCGCACGCTCGGATAGAGCGTGCTCATCGAGCCTCGAATCGTCTCGTCGCGATCGCAGATGTAGTGCAGGTCTGCCTCGGGCATCGCCACGTAGTTGCGGACGTGGTTCTTGCCCCAGCCGCCGGCTCCCACGACGGCGACCCCGACGGGTTTCGACCGACTCACTGAACCCCCCAGCTCATTCAGGCAGCTTAGCAGGCCCGATGGCCCCTTCGAAACTTGTGCCAGCGGGGGGTCAGCGAAGCATGGCACGGCATTCGGAAACGTACTGTCCTTTGCCGAGCTTCACGCAATTTCGATAGGCCTGCCGCGCGCCTTGCCGATCGCCACGCGCCTGGCGCGCCGCACCGAGCGTGACCCAGGCCAATGCATTCGAGGGATCGACCGCCGTCGCACGCTCGGCGAGCTCCGTCGCCTCCCGCGTGTTGCTCCGCGCCAACATCAAACGCGCGAGCTCGGCGAGCGCCGGGCTCCCCTCGGGCTCGAGCTCGATAGCGCGCCGGTACGCCGCGACCGCCCTCGACCCCCGCTTCAATCGCCGCGCGAGCGCAAGCTGCTCGTCGTAGGTATCCGTCACGCCGGTCTCCGCGTAGATCCCCGGCGCCGCCGCGGCTTCTGGCTCTGGCGCTGGCGCTGCGGCTGGCTCTGGCTCTGCCGCTGCCGCTGGCGCGGACCCTGACGTTGCCACCGGCGCGGCGGCTCCTTCTGGCGCAGGCGCCTCTACCACAAGCCCCTCGGTCTCGGCCGCCTCCTCCGAGACCACCATCCAGAACGCCAGCGCCGCAACGCCCAACGTCGCCGCCGCGATCAGCACTCCGCTCCAAGGAAGAGTCGAATTGGGAGCCGTCCTCGACGCAGCAACCGAGGTGGTCTCGACGGCGCGTGGCGCCTGAAGGCTCGTTTCGCCCACGGCCTGATCGAAGACCTGCTCGTAGGTCAGGGGCGGCGGATCGACTTCTGCTGGTTCGTGGTACTGAAGAACCGCGTCGCGGTGCCCGGAATCCACGCTTGGGACGACTGCGGCGTCGAGCGAATAGGCGCCGGGCGGGGTCGACCGAACGAACGCCGCGGGAGGCGGGTCGGAGTCGATCGCCTCGATCGCTTCCTCGATTTCCGGGTCCTCGCGGAGCTCGTCCAAGGTGCTGTCCCACTGGCCAACCTCGAGTGTCTCGCGACCGGAGATCTCTTCGATCTTGTCGATCTCGGGAACACGGCCCGCCCAATTGAGGATGGTGCCGCCCGCGTGCATGGCGCTCCCGGGGCGGTGCACTTGAAAACCCGAGGGGGTGTCGCGCCTCGCGCGCGGTGGCGGCGCAGGCTGCCACTCGGACGGCGCGTCGAGCGGCGCACTCGCCAACGAGGGGACGGGCGCCGGTGGGACCGAGGGCCGCACGATCTGGTCCTCGATGCTCTCGACGTCCGCGCTCTCGGCGGTCGAGGGCTCCGCGGCGGGGGACGGCAGCGAGACGGGCGTGGACACCAAATCCGGGTCGACCGCGGGCAGAGGCGGCACCGCTGGGACCTGCACCTCCCCTCCGCGCAGACCGCCAGGGCCGGGAATGGTGTTTACCCCCTGTTTTGGAGGGGCCGGCGAGGACTGCACCGATACCTCGGTCAGCACGGGAATGCTGCCGTCGCTACGCCCGACCTCGTGCACGATACCCTCGAAATAGAGGTCCACGACCTTGCGAAGAGCCTCGACGTGGTCGCCGCCGTGAGCGCGAAGGATCTCTTGCACGGTCTGATTTCCGTCGATCAGGCGGATCATGTCGTTTTGCTCGTCTGGCATCTCGCGCAAGCGTTCACGAAGGACCTCGGCGTCCACTTCGAGCACCGAATCGAACGAGGGAATGAGCTCGGAAAGCCGGCTCCATTCGTCGAGCCGGCGCATCCCTTCCATCAGCAGCGCCTGCGTCGTGCGGTGCACGGTCCGCTCACTCAAGCTGACGCCCCGGAAAGCCAGATCGAAGCTGCCTTCACGCCATAGCAGTTGACGATAGATCGCGTCCTCTCCGATCAGGTCCTCGACGGTCGCATTGATCACGGCTCCCGAATCGAACGAGATCATCCCTTCTTGCCCGTCCGCCGAAACGAGGGTCAGCACGCCCGACTTGCGGCTGACATCGATGGTCTGCAGCAGGTCGACGACGCTCATCTCCGAAAGCGAGCCGCTGAAGCGCGTTCGGGCGTCGTCGCTCTTGCGCGCGAGCCCTGCCCGTGCCTGCCGCGCGAGCTCGATGCCGACCCGCGCGATCACCTCGCGAATGTAAATCGGCTTCGTCAGATAGTCCTCGACGCCGAGCTCGAGGCCGCGAATCTTGCTCTCGATCGAGCCGTCGCTCGACAGGAACATGAACGGGATGTCGGCCCACTCGGAGTTTCGCCGGAGCTGCTCCACGAATTCGAAGCCGTCCATGTCACCGAAGGTGGTATCGGAGAGGATCAGGTCCGGCTTGTTCGCGTGCAGAATCTCGAGCGCCTTCCCCACGCTGGGACATCCGGCGACGTTGTAACCGGCATTCCGGAGGCTCACCTCGAGCACGCGCAGGCTTCGGGGATCGGCATCGACGACGAGGAGGTTCTGTTTGGTCACTGCAACCTTTGATCAGCGGGAGTGTGTGAAGGGGCACAGCGCCGTGTCAAGCATGCCTTCCAATCGCGGACGTGGTAAATTGAACCCGTGGGATGAAAAAGCCAGGGGGCATCGTAGGTGTGATCATCGGCGCAGTGTTCGTGCTGGCCGCCTGCGAGAAACCGCGTCCCGACATGGCCTTCCAAGAAGTGAGCCCTGATTTCGGAGGGCTTCAGGGCGGGAAGACCGTCCGAATCCTGTCCCGAAATCTTCGCCTGGACATCGGCTACGCCGTGTATTTTGGACAGCTGCGCTCTCCCCAAGTCTCGATCGAGAACGACAAAGCCCTGCTCGCGGTGACGCCACGAAGGCCTGATGCGGGCATGGTCGACGTGACCGTCCGAGCCGACAACGGCTCCGTGTTCGTGATCAAACAGGCGTTCCAGTACATCGACCAGGCGGGCAGCCTCTTGGACGAAGGCGCGGCTCCGGCGGCTCAAGACCCCCCATCACCGCCGTCGACGCCAGCATCGGGAGCGGGCAAGCAAACGCCGCCCTGACAGGCCAAACCGCGTTCGCATTGCTCGGTTCGCGTACACGGCTCGTTGAGCGATTTCAGTCGGATGTTCGTACCGCACGCGAGCACGAAGAAGAGCGCAAACCAAAGGAGGCGAGCCATCGCGGCGACGATAGCGCAGCCACGGTTGGGAGACCACGCGGGATCGCGCAAACGCTGCTAGGCTCGGCGAGTGGACTTCCGCCTGTTGATCCCCGAGCTTTTCGAAAAGCTCAGCTTGATCGCGACGGCCGGACTGCTCGCCGTGCTGGTGCCCCCGCTCAGAAACCGACTACTCGGTGTCGGTCAGCCGCGGGACGTCGGCGTCGTGATCGTCTTCGGCGTGCTCTTTTCGATGTGGGGCTCGGTGATGGGCTTCGAGTGGCTCGGCTACCACCTCAACCTCCGCGCGATTGGCATCATGATCGCGGGCATCTTGGGAGGGCCGCGCGCGGGCGCACTGACCGGGGTCCTCGGAGGCGGGTTCTACGTCACGCGGGTCATGCCCGACTACTTTCCTTTCGCGCTCGTTGCTTCGATCCTCGACGGATGGCTCGCTGGACGAATGTCGGTGCGGCGCGAGCAGATGTTCGTCGGTTGGCGGGTTCTCGGCGCGGCCTCGGTGGTGCAACTCGCCGGCGTGGGTGTCACGGCGGTCGGCATGGCGCTGGCGGGCTTCGATTTGGTCGAATCGCTGCCTTCGCTCGCGGTTCAGCTCGCTGGCGTCGCGCTCGGCGTCGCGCTTTTCGTCAACGTCGCGCTGGTGGTGATCTCCAGGCAGGAGCAGGCCGTCGCGCTCGTCGAGGCAGAGGCCGCAGCCAACGAGATCTCGCTCATGGCGCTCCGCAACCGGCTCGAGCCGCACTTCCTCTTCAACGCGCTCAACACCCTTCGCGCGACGATTCGACGTGACCCGGAGCAGGCGCGCGCTTTGGTGTCGGACCTCGCCGATCTCTATCGCTATCTCCTGCAGAATCCGCACGACGCGTCGGTGATGAACGAGGTCGAGCATGCGTGCGCCTACCTCGCGATCGAACGCGCCCGTCTCGGGGACGAGCGCCTCGCGGTTCAGACTTCCGTCGACGCGAGCGTGCGCGACGCGCGTGTGCCGGCACTGCTTCTGCAGCCGATCGTCGAAAACGCCGTCAAGCACGGCATCACACCGAAGCAGGGCCTCGGTAAGATCACGATTCGCGCGTCCGACCTCGGCGAGCGACTGCGGATCGAGGTGGAGGACGAGGCCGAGGGCCCCTCGCAAGGTCCGTCGACCAAGGGCACGGGCCTTGCGCTTCAAACCCTTCGAAAGCGTCTCGACCAACAGTACGACGGCGCGGCAAATCTTCGGCTTGCCTCGCTCGAACGCGGTACCCTCGTCACGGTGGAGCTGCCGAAAGACGCGAGCATCTCGGGAGAGAATCGATGAACATTCGCGCGGTCGTGGTTGACGACGAGCCGCTCGCCCGAGACGAGCTGAGGTTCATGCTCGGACAGTGCGACGATGTCGAGGTCGTCGGAGAGGCGCGAAACGCGCCGGAGGCGCAGGGGCTCTGCGCGGAAGAGCAGCCCGACGTCGCGTTCGTCGATTTGAGGATGCCGGGGCCGGATGGCGTGGCGCTCGCGGAAACGCTCATGGCGAACCACCCGGATTTGAAAGTCGTGATCGTCTCCGCGCACGACGAGGGGGCGCTCCGGGCCTTCGAAGCTCGCGTGGCGGACTACCTGCTCAAGCCGGTGCGTCTGGAACGGCTTCGGCAAGCGGTAGAGCGCGTTCGCGCCGGGACGGCAGGAAGCACACTCGAGCGTCTGGAACGGATCGCAGTTCGGCGCAAAGACGCGTACGTGGTGCTCGAGCTGAGCGACGTGGTGTACTTCGAGGTCAAAGACGAGCTCGTCTGGGCGGTGACCGAAGCCGACCGCCTCGCGATCGACAAGACGCTCGCAAACTTGGAAGAGGAGCTCGACCCCGACGCGTTCTTTCGATCGCACCGCGGATTCATCGTGCGCTACGATCGAATCCGGACGATCGAGCCCACCGGTGCCGGAACGTACCAGCTCATCCTCGATCATCCCGAGGCGCCAAAGGTCCCGCTTGCACGGGAGCGGGCAAAGCGGCTTCGCGAGCGGATCCCGTTTTCGGGGTGAGCACCCGGGACGCGCTTCGAGAGGCGAAAACGTTTAGCGTTTCGGCCTCTTGGTGGTAAATGCGGTCTGCATGACAGGGAGACAACTCGGCGTCGTGCTTGGGCTCGTTGCGGCGGCCGGCCTGCTTGCCGCCGCTGGTTGCAAAGAGAGGCAAGCGAGCCACACCGCCGCAAATGAAAAGAGCGAGCCACCCATGCCAGCCAGCACGGTGACCGCTCTGCTGGAAGACACCTACTGGGCCCTCATCGAGCTCGGCGGTACACCGGTGGAGGTGAAGGTGCCCGAAAAAGCACCCTTCCTCGAGCTCAGCTCCAAGAAACGGAGCGCGTACGGCTTCGGAGGCTGCAACCGGTTCTTCGGCTCGTACGAGTCGGCCGGGGAGTCGCTCACGTTTGGCTCGCTCGGCGCCACGCGCATGGCATGCCCGGAGGGCATGAAGCGCGAGCAAGAGCTCTTCACGGTGCTCGGTTCGGTCACGCACTACGAAATCGAAGGCCCAAACCTCTCGCTATTCGCCGACAAGACGGTGGTCGCACGGTTCGAGGCCAGGCCTCGACCGCCGCAATGAGCCTCCTGGCCGTTGGGCCGCGAGGGCCGCAAGGCGTTCTGTGGAACGGCGGTGTACGACGCGGACGGGCAATTGTGCGCGGCGGCGGCCGCGGTCTGGATCCGATTGCGCTGGTTGTCCCGTTGGCGAGCCCGATGGGCGAAGCCCGGCGCGGATGCGCCGCCCCGTAGACAGGCCGCGCGCGACCCGCTACCACTGGGGCGATGAAGATCGGCATCGTTTCCATCAATGCAGGGGGGCCCGAAAGCGCGGCGCAGATGATCGAAATCGCGCAGCACGCGGAGGCTGCGGGCATAGAGTCCGTTTGGACTTTCGAGCACGTGATCGTGCCGATCGACTACGACTCTAGGTACCCGTACGCGCGCTCCGGCAAGATGCCGGCGGCACCGGAGACCTGGTTCATCGATCCGCTGATCTCCCTGGCGCACGTCGCTGCTGCAACGAAAACGATACGCTTGGGCACCGGGATCAACATTTTGCCGCAAACCAATCCATTGCTCTTCGCGAAGCAAACCGCCTCGATCGACGTGCTGAGCGGGGGCCGTCTCATCCTCGGTCTCGGCATCGGATGGCTCGCTGAGGAGTTCCAAGCCATGGGCACGCCGTTCGAGCGCCGAGGCACGCGTTTCGACGACTACCTGGCAGCGATCAAGAAGGTGTGGGGCGGCGAGGAGGTCGAGCACGAAAGCGACTTCCTCTCGTGGCACGGTTTCAAGAGCTATCCACTACCCGAGCAAAAACCGCACCCGCCGATCCTGATCGGAGGCGCCACGACGAAGATGCTGAATCGCGTCGTCCACGGGGCGCAGGGATGGTACGGGCTGGGCGATTCCGTGCAGGCGCTCGGCGAGAAGATCGCCATGCTTCGGGCCATCGCGAGCGAGTCCGGCCGCCCTTTCGACTCGATCGACATCACGACCAACTGGCGACTTTCGAAGGACGGGCTCGCTGAGCTCGAGGAGATCGGCATCACTCGCGCCGTCGCGATGTTGGGTGCAACGGGTGAGACGGATCCGCGCAAGGCGATCGACCTGATCGCCTCGCGCGCCGGGCTCTGATTCGTCGGCGGGAGAGTCGTCAGAGCGCGAGGCAGGTGCCCCAGGCGATGGCTTCACTCTGGCACTGGTTCGCCTCGGGATTGCAGTCGAAGCCCTCGATGCAGTCGAGGTATGCATCGGCCTCCGGCCCGCAGCCGTCGTTCACGAAGTTCGCGAGCCCCACCTGACATGACGTGAGGCACTGGTTGGCGTCGGGGTCGACGCCTTGGAAGGCGCAGGCGCTATTGCAGATCGCCTCGCAGGTGTCGTTCGAGCTGCCGGTCATGCCCCCGGTGCCGGTCATGCCGCCTGTCCCGGTCATCCCGCCGGTGCCGGTCATGCCCCCGGTGCCCGATGAGGCACCGGTTCCATTGGAGTCACCGTCGCCCTCGTCTCCACAGCCCGTGATCGCCAGCATGCCGCCAAACACGATCGCCCAAAAAACTCGCCCTCTTTTCATCGTCTGACCTCCTGCACCACCGTTCAGCCGCGGTGTCCGCAAACGTGGGTACCAGAATACGGCACGCCCGCACAACCCCTTCCTACCCGGCAGCTATCGAGGACTGTCCCCTTTTCCATGTTCGCTCCTGGAAAAGGGGACTGTCCCCTTTTTTTGGGGGGCTTGACGGGGGTGGGGGGGCGGCGCATAGTCCGCCGTCTTCACGCAGGAAATTCAACGTTTATAGAGAGATTTAGGGCGAGTCACGCATGGCACTCACCGCCGACAGGAAGTCCGAGCTGATCGGTCAATTCCGCACCCACGACAAGGACACCGGGTCGCCGGAAGTCCAAATCGCGATCTTGAGCGAGCGCATCGGCTACCTGACCGAGCACTTCAAGACACACAAGAAAGACCATCACTCCCGTCAAGGCCTGCTCAAGCTGGTGAGCCAGCGCCGGCGACTTCTCGACTATGTCCGATCCCAGGACGTGGAGCGATACCGCAAGATCATTTCAGAGCTTGGCATTCGGAAGTAAGCTGAGCCCCGGGACGTTGTCCCTGTAGACCCTTGGTCGATTCGCGTCGGGTCCGGAGTTCGCTCTTCGCTTCGATGATTTGAGCTGAGGCTCGAATCCTGGAATCGGGGACCGAGACCGCTCTCGACGCGGAGACAGACCGCAGGCGCGGAGAGCCGCGCGGAAAGCAAGAGAGCAATGATAATTAGAGAATCCGTCAAGGTCGGTGACAAGGAGATCACCATCGAGACCGGTCGCATCGCCAAGCAGGCGGCGGGCTCGGTGCTGGTCAGCAGCGGCGAAACCATGGTGCTCGTCACGGTCTGCGGTGCGAAAGAGGCAAGGCCCGGGCAGCCGTTTTTCCCACTGACCGTCGATTACGTGGAAAAGACGTACGCGGCCGGCAAGATCCCGGGGGGCTTCTTCAAGCGCGAGGGCAGGCTTCGAGATCACGAAGTGCTCACGTCGCGTCTAATCGACCGTCCGTGCCGCCCTCTTTTCCCCGATGGCTACATGGCCGAGACCCAGGTCATCGCGACCGTCATCAGCGCCGATGCGATCAATCCGTCGGACGTGCTGGCGATGATCGGCGCGTCCGCCGCGATTCACATCAGCCCACTGCCATGGGCGGGGCCGATTGCGGGCGTCCGCGTGGGCCGCATCGACGGAAAGCTGATCGCGAATCCGACCTACGAAGAGATCGAGCAAAGCGACTGCGAGCTCCTAATCGCCGCGTCGAAGGACGCGATCGTCATGGTCGAGGGCGAGGCCAACGAGATGCCCGAGGCCGACATGGTCGCGGCGATCCAGTTTGGTCACCAAGCGGTGCAGGGGGTGCTCGAGCTGATCGAGAAGATCCGCGAGGCGGTCGGCAAGGAGAAGTGGTCGTTCCAACCGCCAGCGCGCGACGAGAAGATCGACGCCCGCGTGAAAGAGGTCGCCCTCCAGAAAGTGATCGAGGCCTGCAACATCGCTGAAAAGCACGCGCGCTACGACCGCTTCAGCGAGATCAAAAAGGAAGTCGTGGCTGAGCTCGCGGAGGAGTTTTCCGAGCAGGAGGGCGAGATCAAGAGCGCATACGAGGACCTTCGCTACGACACCATGCGCGCGCAGGTGCTCGACGACAGGCGCCGCGTCGATGGCCGCGACTACAAGACCGTCCGGCCGATCGCGATCGAGGTGAGCCTCTTGCCACGCGTGCACGGGTCGTCACTCTTCACACGCGGTGAAACCCAAAGCATCGTGACGACGACGCTCGGCACCCGCCAGGACGAGCAGAAGATCGATGGACTGACCGAGGAGTACTACAAGCCGTTCATCCTCCACTACAACTTCCCGCCCTACTCGGTCGGCGAAACGAAGTTTCTGCGCGGTCCCGGACGGCGCGAGGTCGGACACGGCAATCTTGCAGAACGCGCGCTCACCAAAGTGCTTCCCGACCACGAGAGCTTCCCCTACACGATGCGAATCGTCTCCGAAATCACCGAGTCGAACGGATCATCGTCAATGGCGACGGTCTGCGGCGGAAGCCTTGCGATGATGGACGCGGGGGTCCCGATCAAAGCCCCCGTCGCAGGCGTGGCGATGGGCCTGATCATGAAGGGGGACAAATACGCCGTCCTCACGGACATCCTCGGCGACGAAGACCACCTCGGCGACATGGACTTCAAGGTTTGTGGCACCGACAAGGGCATCACTGCCATTCAGATGGACATCAAGATCGCCGGCCTGAAGCAAGAGATTATGAGCGAGGCGCTCGATCAGGCTCGCGATGGACGGCTCCACATCCTCGGCAAGATGAACGAGGTCATGCCAACCCATCGGCCGGAGCTGTCGAAGCACGCGCCGCGCATCGAGACGCTCAAGGTCAAGCCCGATCAGATTCGCGTCGTGATCGGCCCTGGCGGCAAGATGATCAAAGCAATTACCGATCAGACCGGCGCCAAGATCGACATCTCCGACGACGGCACCGTGAGCATCGCATCGCCGGACGGCGAGGCGCTCAAGAAGGCGATCGAGATCATCGAAAGCCTCACGGTCGAGCCGGAGATCGGCACCAAGTACAAGGGCATCGTCAGGCGCGTCGAGAACTACGGCGCGTTTCTCGAGATTGCGCCCGGCAAGGATGGGCTGCTGCACATCACCGACATGGACTGGGGCTTCGTCGAAAAAGTCGCAGACGTCATGGACCTCGGGGACGAGGTCGAGGTGATGATCAGTGATATCGATCGCGAGGGCCGAATTCGGCTTTCGCGCAAAGCGCTTCTCGAAAAGCCAGAGGGCTACGTCGAGCCCGAGCGCAAGGAGCGCCGCGAAGGCGGCGGACGCGGCGGACGCGATCGGGATCGAGGCCGCGGACGCGATCGGGATCGCGGCGGCCGAGGCGGTCGCGACCGGGATCGGGATCGCGGCGGTCGAGGCGGCGGCGGCGCCCGTGCGGGCGGCCGAGACGGCGACCGAGATCGCGGACGGGATCGGGATCGCGACCGGGATCGAAGTCGGGATCGGGATCGGGATCGGGACCGGGATCGCGACCGGGACCGGGACCGGGATCGCGACCGAGACCGAGTGCGCGAGCGAAGCGAGTAATGCCCGCGGTGCGCGTCTACAGGATGCGCGCAGAAGCGGTCGTGCCCGCTTACAAAACCGGCGGCGCGGCGGGGCTGGATCTCGCCGCCTGCCTGGATAGGCCGGTCGTGATCGGGCCAGGAGACACCGCTCGGGTGCCCACGGGTCTCCGCATCGCCCTACCCGACGGCCATGAGGGCCAGGTCCGACCGCGATCGGGCCTCGCGGCGCGCCACGGCGTGACTGTGCTCAATGCACCCGGCACGATCGACCAGGACTACCGCGGCGAGCTTCAGGTGCTTCTAATCAATCACGGCGAGGCGCCGTTCACGATCGAGCACGGCGAACGAATCGCGCAGCTGGTGGTCGCGCCGGTGACCCGAGTGGAGATCCAAGCCGTCGAGACCGATGCCGAGCTAGGCGACACGGCCCGCGGCCAGGACGGCTTCGGCAGCACGGGTCGCTGATTACAGCGCGCGGTCCATCAACTGAGCGATGGTCGTCTTGGGGGCTGCACCGATGTGCTGGCCGACGAGCTCGCCGCCCTTGAAGACCATGAGGGTCGGAACGCCCCGGATGCCGTACTTCGCCGCGGTCCCCGGGCTTTCGTCGATGTCCAGGTGCGTGACTTTGACCTTGCCCTCGTACTCGTCAGCGAGCTGATCGATGAGCGGCGCGATCTGCTTGCACGGCCCACACCACACCGCCGAAAAATCGACGAGCACAGGGGAGTCCGCCTGAAGAACCTCCGTATCGAAATTCAGATCGTTTACTGCGTGTACGTTCGGGCCAGCCATTTGTGCTCCTGTTCTCTCTCCTAGAGACCGACTAAGTAAGGACGGCGCGGCGGCTTGTCAACGTCCCCGGGCCCACGCCTACCCCGCAAAACCCCGTCATGGTAGGCTTTTTAGTGGCCTGCCGCACAACCATGGGGGCCTCGACACAACCATGAAAGCCGGCCTCTTCATCGCCACCGCGGCTCTGTATGCAATCGCCTGCATCCTCTATCTGTTCCAGCTGACGCGCGGGTCCGACAAAGGGCGCCGCGTGCCGGGCACCGTCTTCGTGTCTGCACTCGGTGCCCATTTGGCATTTCTGCTCTTCGAAGCACCTCCGGGCGAGATGCCGCTCGCGGACATCTCGCAGATCCTGAGCATTTCGTCGTTTGGCATCGGGATCGCGTTCCTGCTCGCTTCGTATCGCTTCGACGTCACGATCCTCGGCGCATTCGTGGCCCCACTCTCGCTGATGCTTCTCCTCGCTTCGGGGCTCGGCAGCAGCTACGCGCCCGTCTCGCCTCGAGTCGAATCTGCGATGCTCTCGCTTCACATCGGCGCAAACGTCATCGGGCTCGTCGCTTTCGCCCTCGCCTCCGTGGCAGGCGTCGCGTACATGCTGCAGGAGCGCCTGCTGCGAAGGCGGCAGCTGAGCGGCGCCTTTCAGCGGCTGCCGTCGCTGGACGTCCTCGACACGATTGGGCTGCGTGCCGTGCTGACGGGGTTTCCACTTCTGACGTTTGGTATGGTCACCGGAACGTTTTGGCTGCTGAAAGCCAACGGCTCTCAGTTCTATGTGAGTCAGGCGCTCGGCCTCGTCGCGTGGGCGATCTTCGCCGGCGTGATCGTCCTTCGCGTCGCGGCAGGTTGGCAAGGGCGCAAAGCCGCGCTCGGCACCATGATGGGTTTCGTCTTCACGCTCTTGGTGCTCGCCGGCTACGCGGTGCGCGCAGCCGCAGGGAGCGCATGATGAGGGACTTGGTGATCGTCGGCCTCTCTCATCGAACGGCGCCCGTCGAAGTCAGGGAACGCCTGGCGGTTGCCCCCGAGAACCTTCAGGAGGAGCTGCAAGAAATCGCCGCGGCCGCCGCCTTCGACGAAGCGCTGCTGATCTCTACGTGCAACCGGGTCGAGCTGTACGCGACGAGCATGGACCCGGCCCAGGCCGTGCGCACCGCCAAGAGCGCGCTGGTCAGCCGGCTGGCAGACTCGACCCAGGACGAAGTGTTGTACGAAGAGCGTGGGGTCGACGTGGTCCGGCACGCCTTTCGCGTGGCTTCGAGCTTGGACTCGCTGGTGGTCGGTGAGCCGCAGATCCTCGGTCAGGTCAAAGAGGCATTCGATGCAGCGAAGGCCGCGGGCACCGTCGGCACCCTTCTCGGCCGCTGCTTCACGCAAGCCTTTGCGACGGCGAAGCGGGTTCGCAACGAGACGGGCATCGCCGAGGGCACGGTGAGCGTCAGCTCTGTCGCGTGCGAGCTGGCAAAGAAGATCTTCGGGAATCTCGAAGGGCGGAGGACCTTGCTCCTCGGTGCGGGCGACATGGGGGAGGCCGCGGCCCGCAGCCTTCGACAGACGGGGACCCAGCTTCACGTCGTCAACCGAAGCGACGACAAGGCCCGCGCCCTCGCGCATGGCTGCGGCGGACGCGCCGTCCCCTACGAGCAGCTCGCAGTCGAGCTCGCCGAAGCGGATGTCGTCGTCGCGTCGACGGCGAGCCCCAAGTTCATCCTGACGCCAGAGCTGATGAAAGGGGTCGGGCGAGCCAGACGGCACCGCCCACTCTTCATCATCGACATTGCCGTCCCACGCGACGTCGATCCACGCGTTGGCAACATGGACAACGTCTTCGTCTACGACGTCGACGATCTGCAGCAGGTCGCAGAGGAAAATCTCTCGGTGCGAGCGCGGGAAGCCGCGCAGGCCGAGCGCATCATCGAAGAGGAGGTGGACTCGTTCGTTGCCTGGCGTCGCTCGCTCGAGCTCGCGCCAACCATCGTCGCGCTTCGGAAACACTTCGCTCAAATCGCCGACGAGGAGCTTCTACGCGCGCGTCCGAGGCTCGAGGGGGCGAGCCCCAAGGACCGAGCGGTGTTGGAGGCGATGGGCCGGTCGATGGTGAACAAGCTGTTGCACCAACCGATGACCCAGCTGAAAGGGGGGGCCGGCGAGCCCGACGGCGCGCTCCTGATCGATGCGGTCCGCCGGTTGTTTGCGCTCTCCGACGACGAGCTCGAAGCCGTCGAACGCACGACGGAAGCGACCGCCGACCCGGCGGTCACCCAGCTGACCCCCGCTGCGACGGGGCCGACGGGCGAGTCCAAGTGAAGCTCCGCGCCGCCACGCGAGGGAGCAACCTCGCTCTCGTTCAGACCCGCTGGGTAGGCGAACAACTGAGAAGCCACTTCCCGGATCTCGAGGTCGAGGAAGTCCACGTTCGAACGAAGGGCGACCGCATTCAGGATCGTCCGCTCGCGCACGTGGGCGGCAAGGGGCTCTTCGTCAGCGAGGTCGAAGCAGTCGTGGTTCGCGGCGAAGCGGACTTCGCGGTCCATTCCCTCAAAGACGTACCGGGCGATGTCCCGCTCGCGGACGGAATGGGCATCGTGAGCGTGCCGCTGCGGCGCGATCCGCGGGACGTGCTCGTCAGCATCGACGGGACCGACCTCGCATCGCTCAAGCGAGGCGCTCGCGTCGGAACGACCTCGCGACGCCGCGTGGTCCAGCTCCTGCGACGGCGCCCCGATCTCCGCTTCGTACCGCTTCGAGGCAACATCGAAACGCGCATCCGAAAGCTCCGCGAGGGGCAATGCGAGGCGATTGTGCTCGCCGCTGCGGGTCTCGCGCGCACAGGGCTGCTTGACGATACGCCGCACTCCGTACTCCCGCCGGAAACGTGCCTGCCCGCGGTCGGTCAAGGTGCACTTGCAATCGAGGCACGCGCCGATGACGAGCCGCTGGTCGAGCACCTGCGAGCGATCGAAGACCCGACCGCCCGGATCCAGATCACCGCGGAACGCGCGATGCTCCAGAAGCTTCATGGGAACTGCCACTCGTCGATCGCCGGGCACGCGAGCGTCGGCGAAGGGCGGCTCAAGCTCGAGGCGATGGTCGCGTCCTTCGACGGAGACCAGATGCTGTCCGCTACATCGGACACGTATCTCGATCTGAGCCTTCCCGAGGCGGTTGCGCGCGCCCACGAGCTCGGCGAAGAGGTTGCATCCCATCTGATTTCACAGGGGGCGCACGACCTGATTCGCGAGGCCGAGCTCGCCGCGCTGCAGAGTCAGTTGACGAGCAACTGATCGCGCGGTGGCAGCGCGGTCAGGATTCGCCGGACGCCCCGGATCGACTGTTGGAGCCAGGGATCGCCGCCATGCCGACCGACGCTCGCGACGTAGATCGTTTCGCCCTCGAAGGAGACCTCACGAACGTCGACGCTCTGCCCTTCGAGCGCTCCCGGAAGGCGCCCGTTGAACGACGGTGAGCTCACGAGAGGCGCGACGGCACCCAGCGCTTCGCAGACGGCACGCTCTCCGGCGCCCGCGACGAGCAGCCCGTTGTCGATCGCGACCACCACCGCGTCCAGCTCGCCCTGGGCGCGGGAGCACTCGAGCTGTAGGCACAAGGCCTCGTAGGGATCGCGACTGCGGCGGATGCGGCGTTCGTTCATCGGGGCTCCCCCATGTAGGTGTATGTAGCCTATTATCCTACGGCCGGACGAGCAAAGAATCCGCAGAGGCCCGTAATTTTCGGGAGAATCGACACCTTCGGCGGGACTGCTAGGGTGCGCTGCAATGAGTCTCGCGGAGGTGCTCGGCAGTCACCGCGTCGTGGTGACCGTCGGCAGCGGCGGGGTTGGAAAAACCACGACCGCAGCAGCCATGGCGGTCCACGCTGCGATGGAGGGTCGCAGGGTTCTCTGCCTGACGATCGACCCCGCCCGACGGCTTGCGAACAGCCTCGGCCTCGACGAGATGACGACGAGCGAGCAGGACGTGCCGCGCTCGCTCTTCGAGAGCCACGGGCTGACGTGTCGCGGCTCACTTTCGGCGATGATGCTCGATACCAAGCGAACCTTCGACGGGCTCGTCGAACGGTACGCATCCGATGAAGAGGCGCGCGACCGAATACTGAACAACCAGATCTATCAATACGTCGCCAGCTCGCTCGCGGGCACCCAGGAATACATGGCGATGGAAAAGCTTCACGAGGTTCGTAAAGACCCCAAGTGGGACCTGGTCGTCCTCGACACGCCGCCGACGTCGAGTGCGCTCGATTTTCTCAACGCTCCCGAGCGCTTAATCGACGCGATCGACTCGCCGGCAATGCGCTGGTTCCTCCAGGTCTTCGAAGGGGCAGGCAAGGAGGCGTTCGGGCTCGTCGGCCGTGGAGCGACCGTTCTTCTCAAGGGCATCGGCAAAATCACCGGGCTCGAGTTCCTCGAGCAGGTGGCCGAGTTCGTGAGCGGGATCAACGATCTGTTCGGCGGTTTCAAGGAGCGGGCAGAGCAGGTGTCCGATGCGCTGCGAAGCCCGGAGGTGGCCTTCGTCCTCGTGACCAGCCCGGACCCGCTTGCGATCGGGGAGGCACGGTTTTTCAGCGACAAGCTGGAAGCCGCCGGCATGAATCGCGAGGCGATCATCGTCAACCAGGTTCATACCCTGATCGCCGAGCCGACGATCTCGGCCGCTGCTCAGGTATCCGCACTCGCAGAGGTCTTACCGGCCTCGATCGACGCCGCCGATCTCCATCCGCGGCTCGACGAGGCACTCCAGGCAGAGCGACGTTGGGCCGTCGCCGACCGCGCCCAGGTCGACCGTCTCGGCGAGCAGATCGGCAACGACACACGCATCGTCGAAGTCCCCGCCTTCGACCAAGACGTGCACGATCTGGCGGCTCTCACTAAAGTAGCATCGTACTTGACCATCACTACCTGAGCATGCCCTCCGACTCCCACGCCCCCTGGAGCGCCATCGTTCTCGCCGCGGGCGAAGGCACGCGAATGAAGAGCCGGCTCCCGAAAGTTCTGCACGAGATCGCGGGGCGCGCACTGGTCTCTTGGGTCGTACGCGCAGCGTTCGAGGCCGGCGCAGCCAAGTGCACGGTCGTCGTCGGCCATGGTCGGGAGGACGTCGAGCGTGAGCTCACGGCGCGCTTCGGCGATCGCGTGGAAACGGCACACCAGACGGAACAGCGCGGGACGGGTGATGCGGTTCGATGTGCGATCGACGCCGATCCGACGCTCGACGGCTGGGCCGTCGTTTTGTACGGCGATTGTCCCCTCATCCCACCGAGCCTCCTGCGTGAGCTCGTCACCCGGTCGACGAGCGCCGGGACGCAGCTCGGGCTCGTGACGGCGAGCCTCGACGATCCGAGCGCGTACGGCCGAATCGTCCGTGACGACGCTGGCGCGGTTCGACGCATCGTGGAGGACCGGGACTGCTCGCCCGAGGAGCGAGCCATCCGCGAGGTCAACCCCGGCCTCTACGCCATTCGAGTGGACTTTCTGCGGAAGGCGATCGCGGAAATCAAACCGGACAACGCGCAGGGGCAGCTCTACCTCACCGACGTCGTGGAGCTGGCCGCCAACCGGGGCATGGTGGTAGATGTGGAGGGCGACATGACCGACCTCACCGGCGTCAACGATCGAAGGGACCTCGCGGTGGCCGCCGCCGCGCTGCGCCGGAAAATTGCCGAGGCCCTCGCCAAGAGCGGGGTGAGCGTGGTCGACCTCGACACGCTCTACGTCGATGCCGAATGCGAGATCGAAGCGGGCGCAACGCTCGGCGCGAATGTGCATCTTCGCGGGCGATGCGTGGTCCGGTCGGGTGCGCACATCGACGCTGGTTGCGTCTTGACCGACGTGATCGTCGAACGCGACGCGAACGTGCTCCCGTACACGGTGGCCACGGACTCGACGATTGGCGAAGGTGCGCAGGTCGGCCCGTTCAGCCACCTGCGACCCAAGAGCAACCTCGGTCCTCGAAGTAAGGTGGGGAACTTTTCGGAGACGAAGAAGACGACGCTCGGCGCCGGATCCAAGGTCAACCATCTTTCTTACGTGGGGGACGGTGTCATTGGCGAAGGCGTCAACATCGGCGCCGGTACGATCTTCTGCAACTACGATGGCGAGCAAAAGCACGAGACCGTCCTCGAGGACGAGGTGTTCATCGGCAGCGACACACAGCTCATCGCCCCGGTCACCGTGAAAAAGGGCGCGTACGTCGCCAGCGGAACCACCGTCACGAGGGACGTGCCCGAGGGCGCGCTTGCGATCTCTCGGGCGAAGCAGGACAACAAAGAAGGCTACGCGGCCCGCCTTCGTGCGCGGCTTCGGCGCATCAAGAAGCCCTGAGCGCCAACGCGTTCAAAACGCGACGCTGAAACCGCCGCCGGTCGGGGTGAGGCTGAAGTCGAACTCCGCGCCCTCCTCGTGTCGCTCGTAGTACTTGCTGGAGCAGGCGATGCCGCGGTAGCTCTCGTACGCCATCACGGCCTCTCGAGGAGCGGTGGCGGTCTGAAGGCCGAGCAGAATCGGGGGGCCGACGTACATTCCTGCGGTGAGGCCGCGGCTCGCACCTTTCCATTGGGTGGCTTTGATGGTGCCGCCGACCACGCCGAAGATCAGTCCGCCGACGGGTCCCAGGGCGCCGCTGTTGAAAGCCTGCACGGAGGAGGCCTTCTCCAGGGTCTCCGTCGCGTAGAGAAGCTTGTCTCGGCGCGCCGCCTCCGAGCTCTCATCCTGTTTCCGGATCCGCTTGGCGCCCCAGACCCCCGGCGCCGGGATGAGCGCGTGCGTCAACCCGATGAAGTACGAACCGGCCGCGAGATAGGCCCAGCCGAAACGGTCCCAGTCTCGATTTTCTTGCGACGCATTGACGGCGGCCCAGGTCATGCCCGCACCTCCCGCGAGCCAGAGGCTCATCCACGTGTACCGCCAAAGCGTCGCGTGCTTCTTGCCGTCTTGGAGCTCGTTTTCGATGTACCGAATCCGGTAGCGCACCTCGTCATCGCTCAGCTCCTCGATGCAGCTGAAAGCATCCTGGGCGCTTGCTGGGCGAGCGGCAGCGGAGAGGACGAAGGCCAGCGCGCAGCAGAGGGCGAGCGCGACGCGGAAACGGGTTCGATGATGTTCAGCCACAACCTATTCCTGTTCGACGAGTGGCGGGATAGTACGCAAAACCTCCCGAAACTGCGATAGCGATCCGCGAAAACCCGGACTTTTTTTTGAAGCTGGGTTTTCGCCGCGAAATGTAGGGATCCAGTCTGACTAGACGGGCGCGGGGCCCGAGCGTCGGGATTGCGTGCCCCTCGAGATGCCTCGACGCACCGGATCGGAGCGTTATGCTGAGGGCGTGGAAAGCGTCGTTTTCAAGGTTCTTGTCACGATCGTCGCGCTGTCGGTCCTGATCATCATTCACGAAGGGGGTCACTATCTGGCTGCACGGGCGTTCGGCATGCGTGTGCTGCGCTACAGCATCGGGTTCGGCCCGACGCTCCTCCGCTATCAGCCGAAGGGCAGCCCGACCGTCTTCCAGGTCGCGGCGATTCCGTTCCTCGCCTACGTGCAAATCGCCGGAATGAACCCGAACGAGGACGTCGACCCCGACGACCCCGAGCTCTACCCCAACAAGGGCCTGTTTGCTCGCGTGACCACGATTGCCGCCGGGCCGGTGGCCAACTACCTCACCGCTTCAGCCATCGTTTTCGCGCTCGGCGTCACCGATACGCTTCCGCCGATGCAGCCCGCCGAGCCGATGCAGGTCGGCCACGTCGTCGAGGACTCGCCAGCCGCGGCGGCCGGGCTCCAAGAGGGCGATGTCATCGTGATGGCAAACGGCGAGAAGATCCAAAACGTCCAGGAGCTGATCGACGCCACCGCGCCTCGCGCCGGAGAGCCCACGGAGTACGTCGTCGAGCGCGAAGGCCAGGTACTCCCCCCGATCACGATCACCCCCGCTGACCGCGGCGGTCGAGGTCAGATCGGCGTCGGCGCAAAGATGATTCGGCTCTACGAGAACATGGGGGTTTGGGATTCCGCAAAGCTGTCGATCGTCTTGCCGTATCAGATGACGGTCGCGCAGCTCACGGGGCTCGCCGAGATGGTGAAGCGGCGAAGCACCGAGGGCATCGGCGGTCCAGTGATGATGGGAAAGATGGTCGCCGACGCCGCGCAGGCCGGTTTGCCCGCCTTTCTCTGGATCTTGATGTTCATCTCGGTCGCGCTCGGGATGTTCAACTTGCTGCCCTTCCCCGCGCTCGATGGCGGCCGCCTGATCTTCCTCGGCTACGAGGCCG
The DNA here is from genome assembly GCA_041576815.1 of Polyangiales bacterium. Classification (GTDB taxonomy): domain Bacteria; phylum Myxococcota_A; class Polyangia; order Polyangiales; family Houyiibacteriaceae; genus SG8-38. Next base: position 29,311 of record JBFGKE010000008.1, on the reverse strand, counting down.
TCACGCGTCGGCGCGCCAACGAGCGTTTCGAGATGGCCGTGCATGCCTTTGGGATCGTGTTCCTGCTGGGCGTGATGATCCTCGTGACCTATCGGGACATCTTCGGCTAGCGCGCCGCACGAGGCGCGTATTAGCCTGTGGCCAATGCACCCGGACGTGATCATCGTGGGCGGCGGCTTGATGGGCTGCAGCGTCGCGTACTGGTTGGCCAAGGAGGGAGCGCAGGTCGTCGTCCTCGAGCGAAGCGTGCCAGGCGCCGAAGCGTCTTCGGCTGCCGCTGGGATCCTCGGTCCGACGGTGGAGTCATTCGAAGATGCAGTGGCTCTTCAGCTGGGTCGGCAAAGCCGGGAGCTCCACGCCGAGCTCTCCGACGAGCTGGACGAGCTCTTCGGCGTCGACGTCGGCTTTCGCCGGTGCGGCGTCGTCAAAGTCGCCTTCGACGAAACCGAGCTCGCCGAGCTGGATGCTCAAGCAGCCGGTCTCGAAGTTCACGGCATTCGCTGCGATCGGTGGAGCCCCGAGGAGCTCGTTCGGGCAGAGCCGGCTGCCAATCCGCAAAGCCTGGGCGCGCTCAGCATCCCCGAAGACGCACAGGTCGAGCCCCAAAAGCTCTTGTCGGCCGTTGCGCTCGCGGCTGAAAGCGCCGGCGTGCACTTTCGGAGCGGGTCGACGGTTCGCGCGGTGAACGTCGAGGGAGGGCGCGTGCGCGGCGTGCAGCTCGGGAGCGAAGCGTTTCTCAGCGACCGCGTGGTGGTGGCCGCAGGCAGCTGGACCACGCTGATCCCGGGGCTTCCACTGGACGCGGAGACGATTTTTCCGGTTCGCGGCCAGATGATCGCGACCCAGACGCGCCCACCGATCTTTCGGAGAGTGGTCTTCGGCGCCGGTGGCTACGTGGTCACCCGCCCGGACGGCCGCGTGCTGTGCGGCTCGACGATGGAGAGGGTGGGCTTCGAGCGAGGCATCACGTTCGGCGGCATGGCCGACGTCATCGGCACAGCCACCCGCATCGCGCCGGCGCTGCGCTCGGCCGCCGTGACAGAGCACTGGTCGAGCTTTCGCCCAGGCACCCCCGACGGTCTGCCGCTCGTCGGCGAAACGCAGATCGCGGGGCTGTTCCTTGCAAGCGGACACTTTCGAAACGGCATCCTGCTCGCTCCGCTCACCGCGCAGATTATCGCCGACGCGTTTTCCGGAAAGAACCTCTCACGCGAAGCGCAAGCGCTTTCTCCCCGACGCTTCGAGGAACCCGCGCGGTGACGCAAGTCTCGGAAGACCTCCTGCTCGCGAACGGGCTTCGGCACCACGTGCTCCGCTGGGGCACGCAACCGGTCGATGTCGTGCTCTGCCACGGTTTCCTCGATATCGGGTGGAGCTTCGACGGGGTCGCGCGTGAGCTCGTCGCCGCTGGCCACGGCGTGGCGTCATTCGACTGGCGCGGCCACGGACAGACTCAATGGATTGGGCCGGGCGGATACTACCACTTCGCGGATTACGTGCTCGACCTCGAGGAGCTCCTGCCGCAGCTCTGCACGCCGCCGGTGCGTCTGTTGGGGCATTCGATGGGTGGTTCGGCATGTGTCATGTACGCGGCCGCGCGCCCCGAGAAGGTGCGCTCTTTGGTGCTGGTCGAGGGGATCGGGCCCCCGGAGATGAGCCCGCGCGACCCTGCGACCCGGCTCCGGGCATGGCTCGACGGGGTAACCAAGGTCAGGCGCAAACGATCGGGGCCGATGGAGAATGCGCAGGCCGCCTTGAAGCGCATGCGTATTCAAAACCCCGAGCTCGACGACGAGCTCGGGCTCTTTCTCGTCGAAAAGAGCACCCGGCCCGTCGAAGGGGGGATCGAGTGGACCTTCGACCCACTGCACAAGACGCTCTCCCCACGCCCGTTTCGCGCCGACGCGTTTGAAGAGCTCTTGAAAGCCATCGATGCGCCGACCCTCATCGTCGCCGGGGAGCGGGGGTTTCGGCTCGAAGACGAGAGCGCGCGCATCGCCCATCTGAAGAGCCATCGACTCGTCGAGATTCCAGACGTCGGTCACATGATCCATTGGTTCAAACCGGTTGAGCTTGCCGCCGAGCTCGGGGCGTTCTTCGGGGACCACGGACCTTGACCCTCCCGTGAGCGCGTGAAACGCTCCCGCCCCATGCGAAGGATTGTAGCGATCGCTCTGGTGGTGTGTTTTGCGTCGAGCATTCCAGTGCTTGCCGAGCAGCCTCGACCGCCCGAGGACGAGGCGCGCCGCGCGAAGGTCTTTGCGACGATCGGAAGCGAAAAGATCACCGTCGGCGATTTGGAAGACGCAATCAATGCGCGCTCACCCTACGCACGTAAGCGCTTGGTGGAGCCAGGCCCGATCAAAGAGCTTGCGGACAGCAAGGTTCGAAACGAGCTCTTCTATCAGGGGGCGAAGAAGCTTGGATATGCCGACGATCCCGCCGTCGTGAAGTTCCTCGACCAGACGCTGGTGCAGCTGTTCATTCGAAGAGACTTCCAAGATGCCGTCACGCCCGACGATGTGCCGGCCGAAGCCGTCGAGAAGTACTACAACGACAACATCGAGGAGTTTCGCCGGCCGGAGATGCGTCGTGCGCGACACATCTTGGTCGGGAGTAGAAAAGAAGCCCAGGAGATTCTAGCCGAATTGAGGTCCGAAAAAGGCGCGACGTTTCGCGCCACGGCCAAAAAACGAAGCTTGGACACCGAGACCAAGCTGCGTGGTGGTGACCTCCTCTACTTCACCAAAGACGGGGCGCTGGTCGGCAAGATGGACGCGCCGCCGATCGACGCCACACTCGCAAAAGCGGCGTTCGAGCTCGAAGAAAAAGGCGACCTCGACGGTCCGCTTGACCTCGGGGACGGGAAGTGGAGCGTGATCGAGCTGACCGGGATCCGGCCCGAGATGCTCCAGACCCTCGACCAGGCCAATGGGGTGATTCGAAGAAAGCTTTGGCGCGAAGAACGCGAGGCCGCGCTCGAAAAGCTGGTCGCCGACCTCCGGGCCGAGCTGAAGCCCGAGGTCCACCCCGAGCGGGTCGACGCGATCGTCCTCGAGCCTGCCGACGAGCCCATCAACCCGCCAAACCAGTAGATTTGCAGGCCTCTCTCGGTCCTGGGCTTGCGAAGAAGGGCGGCGCCAGGTACTAAATGAACGTTCATTCATTTTGGCAGTGAGGGAGCCATGTCGTCCACATTTCAGCCTTTCCAGGAAGAGCATCAGATTTTCCGCCAGCAGGTTCGAACGTTTGCCGAGACCGAGCTGGCACCCAAGGTCGACGAGTGGGAGCGGGAAAAGCTGTTCCCGAACTCGGTGTTCAAGCGCGCGGGGGACCTCGGAATCCTCGGGGCGCACTACCCCGAAGAGGTTGGCGGCGGCGGCGGCGACTTCTGGATGAGCGTCGTCAAGGCCGAAGAGCTGACGCGCTGCGGTTCGGCCGGGGTCACGATGGGCTTGCTCGTTCAGGCGGACATGGCGACACCGGTGATCAACGACCTCGGGTCGCCCGAAGTCAAAGCGGAGTTTCTGACCCCGGCGATTCATGGCGACAAGATCGCTGCCCTCGGCGTGAGTGAGCCTGGGGCGGGCTCTGACGTCGCGGGTCTGCGCACGACGGCCCGAAAAGCGGGCGACGACTACGTGATCAACGGCTCGAAGACCTACATCACCAACGGCACCCGTGCGGACTTCGTCACGCTGATGGTCAAAACCGATCCGGACGCTGGACACAGCGGCATCTCGATCGTGATGTGCCCGACCGACGTCAAAGGCTTCAGCATCTCCAAGAAGCTCGAAAAGGCCGGGAACTGGGCCAGCGACACGGCTGAGCTGTTCTTCGAGGACGTTCGCGTCCCTCGTCGCTATCTGGTTGGGCAGGAGGGGATGGGGTTCGTGTACCTCATGCAGAACTTCCAGTCGGAGCGCCTCGTCGGATCCGTGAGCGCTCTCGAGGGCGCCAAGCAAGCGCTCGATCGTTCGGTGCAGTTCGGCCGGGAGCGTGTTGCCTTTGGAAAGCCTCTGATCAAGCGTGAGTACTGGCAGCAGAAGTTCGTCGACCTGTACACGAAGTACGAGGCTGCCAAGGCTCTCACGTACAACGCTTGCGCTGCCTACAACGAAGACAAGTACGTCAACCAGGGCATGCTTTCGATGGAAACGACACGCATCACGTCGATGGCCAAAGCATACGTCGGCGATGTGACCGCCGAAATCATGGATGAGTGCCTGCAGTTCCACGGAGGCATGGGATACCTCGAAGAGCTATGGGTGGCCCGGGCATGGCGGGACGCGCGCCTCTTCCGAATCGGCGGCGGCGCCACCGAGGTCATGCGCTACGCCGTCGCGAAGATCATGGGTTTCTGAGAGAGCGCCCTATCCCGGACAACCATCACCCGGCAAACCAGTGCAGGCCTGAAGGTCGGTGATGCAATCGGTGGCGCAGGTGAGACAGTTGGCGGCGCACGTGTCGAGCTGACACGCCAACGTGCAATTCGAGACGTTGCTGCATAGCTCGGCTTGGCGATAGCAGCTCGCGCACTGCGTAGAGAGACCGGGCACCCGGCCCTCGATGCAGCTTGGTATCCCGAGCAGCCGGCAGTCGCGCGCGATGCTTCGGAGGGTGTCGTTGGCGTTTTGGATCGCGTCGAGGTCCGTCGCGTTGTCGCAGGCGCCCATCGCGCCACCGCCGCCCGCCGTTCCGCCTTCGCCGCCGCCACCGCCGATGCCGCCCGTGCCCCCGTCAGGACGGGTTCCAAGGCCGCCCCCGGTCCCTGGATTCACGGGCGCAACCGGCGGGTCGGCTGGCGCGCATCCCACGACGCAAACCGTCAGCAGAATAAGCCATTTCATCCGCGAAAGAGTGGCTCAGTGGATCTTGGGGGTCAAGAACCCCCCGTAAAGTCGACGCTTCGCGTCGCCCACGGGGCTTCGCTGTCACTGTCGCTGCCACCGCCACTGACGCTGGCACTGTCGCTGACAGTGGCACTGACGCTGATGCAACTAAACCTCCGGGATTGCTTCTTGGAGCTTTTCCCAGACGTCGGTCGTGCCGATCACGTCGACGACCATCACGGCCTCTGCCGCGGCCACGTTGTCGGCTTTGGGGGTGCTGACGTCGAGCGAGGCTGCGATGCGGCGTGCGATGGCAAGACGGGTGGCGAGCTCGGTGCGCGCGCGACGGAAGCTTCCGTATGCGCTCCAGCGCATCGACCAGATCTCGTCGGCGAGCCAATCGCCGAACACTCTGTTGGGCGCGACCGGGTCGACGATTCTATCCGCGGCGCGCTCGAACGCGTCCGCCCAAGGACGCCCGTGTTCCGTTGGTGCCCTGCGGTCCACCAAGAACCCGATCGCATCACCGAACCAACGAGCTGCGACGGCCGCTCGCGCGGCGCCGTGAAACGCCAGCATCTCGTCCGCCACCTCGAGCCAAGTCGTCCCGCGAAGGATCGGGAATGGCTCGGCGTCGAGCGCCTTGGTGAGACCTCGGCCTTCCACGAGCGACGCGATCAAGCCGGCCTCGCGTGCCTCGTACACGTCGAACGAAATCGATTCGTTGGCGGACCAACGCACGGTCTCGAAAACCGCGTGCTCGGGCTTGAGCTCACCGTCAGCGTCCCGCAAACAGGGCGCCGCTGCCACAGCCGAGATCTCGGGCCGCGGGCCGAGCGTACGACACGGGCACCGGTGCTGCGTCGAGATTCGGCCGCCCGTGGGCGTCGCGGTCAGTGCATACGGGAACTGAATGCACGGGGACGGCTTCATTTCGGGGCCGAGCTTTGCGTGGATCGCGCAGCCTCCTTCGCTCCAAAACACACAGCGCCCGGTGTCGCTCCGCATCATCAGGACCGCCGCATCGCCGCCCTCGTGACGCTCGATCGCTTCCGCCGAGATCACGCTCAGCAATCGACGGTCTTCGTCGCTCAGAGGGCCGATCGCATGGACGTCGGTGCAACAAAGACCATCTCCCGCACAGTCGAAACGCGCACCCGGACGGACCCGCAGCGGCTCTCGCCGCGCCGGACGGGTCACGCGCTCTCCAGGCTCGGCTCAGCGGCGAGGTAGAGAATCTCCGTTCCAGGCGCGATCATGTCGCTTGCGCCAGGGTTGAGCCGCTCTTTGCCCGTAGTCCGGTCGCGAACGCCGATGACGAGACACCCCTTCATGGCGCGGATCTGCTGGCTGACCTGATCGAAAGTCGCCGGCGTCACGACCTCGTTCGGGATTGTCCCGACATAGAGGTTCTGGTTGCCCGAAAACACGACCCGGCTGGTCGCGTCGGCCACGCCTGGGTAAACGACCGTGTGCGCGAGCAGCGAGTACCCCACGCGGCGCGTTTCGATGACCTCGTCGCTGCCCGCAGCGCGTGCATGCTGCACGTTCTCCGAATCGAGGATCTCCGCGATGATGCGGACTGGCTTCATGCGGTTGACTGCGAGCCGGCTCTTGGTGAGCTTCGAGCGAATCGTGAAAACGGTCAGGATCGTGGTTGCGTCGGCGGCCTGGGGCTTTTGGCGGCGAGAGCCGGTCACGATCACGGTGGAGGCGTGGCTGATGCGGGCCTTGTCGAGCTCGCTTTCCTTCGTCGGGTCACCCTGGACCCACATGAACTCGGGCGGCAGACCCCGCGGGCGTTCGTACGGTCCAAACAGCACGATGCGTTGCTCCTCCAGGTTGATCTCCGAGCTGAGGACGTCGAGAAGCATCCCGCTGCCCATCTCGTAGCCGCAGACGATGATGTGATTGACGTAGCCACTCATTCGAAACTGCTCCTCTCGGATGCTCAAGACCGCGTGTAGCAAGCTATGGCCGACGATGCCTGCGAAAAGCGCGAGCGTGAAAAGCCCGCCGACCATCATCGCACCCCCAATGAACCTGCCAACCGTGGTCACCGGGGTGATGTCGCCGAAGCCCACGGTGGTAATCGTCACCAGCGCCCACCATAGCCCGTCGCCAACCGATCCGATCTCGGAGTTGGCGCCCCGTTCGATCAGGAACAGGCTGATCCCCCCGAGGATCGTTTCCGCACCGAGCACCGAAAACGCGAATGTGAAGAGCAGCCGATCCTCCTCGAAGGCGTGCATCAGACCTTGAAAAGGGTTCGCGTATCGGAACAGCCTTCCCGTGCGGAGTAGACGCAGCAAGCGAAGGACTCGCAGACCGCGCAGCGCCGGCACGAGCGCGAGCACCGTCAGGATGTCGACGAGCATCATCGGTGTCAGCGCGAAGCGAATCCGCGAAAAAATCTCCGCGCGCAGCCTACCGAGCGGCGGCTTCCTGAAGACTTGGAGATCGGGCGGGCGATAGGTGAGAATTCGCAGGGTCACCTCGACGGCGAACAGCGAAAGCAAAACGCGATCGAATCCTTGCAGAATTCGATCACCCCGCGAGCCTTCTGCAACGAACGGCTCCACGACCAGCAGCGCGATCGAAAGCAGGATGAGGGTCCAGACGACCGACTCGACCGCGCGATACACATCCGTGCGCGGAATGTGAAACGCAGCGTGCAGGGTGTCGCGCCAGGTCATGCGCCGCGGAGCATCAAACGGCTGCGCTGCGGTGTCAACCGTTTCACCGGCTCGCTCGAGCCTATTCGGCTGCGACCGGGGTCTCCTCGACTTCGTGCAGCTCGATCGCATCGGCGAGGATCTCCGCGATGTCGCGTTGTCCGATCTCCTCGTCCTTGTCCTGCTTCTTCAAGCCGTCGGTGAGCATGGTCATGCAGAACGGACATCCGCTCGCGATCGTCGTCGCGCCCGTGTCGAGGAGCTGCAGCGTTCGCTTGTTGTTGACGCGCTCTTCGCCCTGCTCTTCCATCCACATCTGGGCACCGCCAGCGCCACAGCAGAGGCCGCGCTTCCGATTCCAGTACGGCACCTCGACGAGCTCCAAGCCCTCGATCGACTCGAGAATCTGTCGCGGCGAGTCGTACACCTGGTTGTATCGGCCGAGGTAGCAGCTGTCGTGGTACACGACCTTTCCGCGGACGGCCTTGGACGGAATCAGCTTACCTGCAACGAGCAGGCCATTCAGGAAATCGCTGTGGTGCACGACGTCGTAGCTCCCGCCGAAGTCGCCGTACTCGTTGCCCAGGGTGTTGAAGCAGTGCGGGCACGCCGTGATGATGGTCTTCTTGGATGCTTCGTAGCCGTTCAGCGTTTCGACGTTTTGCTCGGCGAGCATTTGGAAGAGGTACTCGTTGCCGGCACGCCGCGCTGGATCGCCTGTGCAGGTCTCCTCCGTCCCCAGGATCGCAAAGTCGACCCGCGCTTTCTGGAGCAGCTTGGACACGGCCCGCGCGACCTTTTTCGCGCGGTCGTCGTAGCTCGCGGCGCAACCGACCCAGTAAAGAACTTCGGCATCGGGCTTGTCGCTCAAGAGCGGGATGTCGAGGCCATCGGCCCAATCGCCGCGATCCATGGCGGAGATGTTCCACGGGTTCCCGTTGGTTTCGATCCCGTTGAATGCACTTTGAAGCTCACCGGGAAACTCGTTCTTCATCATCACTTCCTCGCGGCGCATGCCGATGATCTTGTCCACGTAGGAAATCATGACGGGGCACTGCTCTTCGCAGGCCCGGCAGGAGGTGCATCCCCAAATCACATCGGGGTGAAGAACGTTTGGAACGAGGTCGACCACGGTCTGCGCGACGAAGTAACCGCCCTCGGGCGCTGCCGGGAACGTGTGGATCGGCTCCTCGCCAGAGCTCGGCTCAGGCGGCATCGAGGGCGCGTCACTCGGCTCGGCGATCGGCGAGTCTTTCCCGAACATGTCTTTTTCAGTCGCATAGAGGTGATCGCGAATCGCCAGCGTCAGGTGTTTCGGAGAAAGCTTCTTGCCGGTGATGTAGGCGGGGCAGTTGTCGCTGCAACGCCCGCACTCGGTGCACGTGTAGAGATCGAGGATCTGCGTATAGTTGAGATCGGTCACGCGGTTGATTCCGAGCGACTCCTCGCGCTCCACCTTGCCCTCGAGGTCGTCCACTTTTGGAAGCGCGTTCGGCCTGAGGTCATACGCGAACACGTTTGGGACGACCGTGAGCACGTGGAAATGTTTCGTGAATGGCAGAATGTTCAGAAAGATGAGGACGAACGACGCGTGCCACCAGAAGCCGAGGTGCTGGAGCCCGGTGACCGCTCGATTGCTTTGCACGCCCTCGAGAAGCTGGGCGAAGATGCCGCCGAAAGGCTCCCACCAACCCGCATGAATCGGCTCGCCGTAGGCGCGGGAATCGAGGACGAGCGAGGCGCCGACGTACAGGTAGTCGGCCAGCATCATCGTGATGATGATGAAGAGAATGAGGATCGGCTCGGTGAAGACGTAGCGGTTCGGCACGTGGCCGATCGTCATGCGAGGCTTGTCTTTGACGGCTTCGGGATCGCCGCTGTCCTCGCCGCGCTTGACCCACCTGAGGTAGAGGAACACCACCGAGCCAGCGATTGCCGCGAACGCGGCCATTTCTTTGGAAAACGAATAAAGCTTGCCGAGCGGGTTGCCGGTGTCGAGCAACCCCCAGAACGTGAAGCTCGGATCGAAGCCGCGGCCCCACAGCATCACGCTGTTGAGAAGTAAGATGACGAAAGCCGCAAAGATGCCAACGTGTGCGAACCCGGCGAGGCTGTAATAAGGCATTCGCTTCTGCGCAAACACGTACGTGATGACCGCTTTCGTTCGCTCCGCGATCTGCTCGCCCGTCCAGGCAAAGCGTGGGTCCGGCACCCCAACGCCCACTTGGCGCAGTCGCCTGAATGCCGACCACGAGAAAAGTGCAAGCATGCTCAATAGCAGCAGCGTCATCCAAATCGGACCCATGGTGTTCTCCCTGACCTCGAGCGCGGAAACGGCGCAAATATAGGCTCACCCCGCGCTGAGATGTAGGGGTGCCGCGCATCGAAGTCAAACAACCGAACCCAAGCGCGACGCGGCGGCTTCCAGTATCCTTTCAGCGTGCGCTTGCTTGGTTCGACGCTGCTGCTCGGGGTGTTCGCGTGCGCGACGGCACCGCCTCGAACCGTATCGCGCGTGGTGGATGGGCACGTCGAGCACGGACCCTTCGTGTCACCGTACGCGTACGAGTGGTTCATCGAGGGAGAGGTCTCCGCGGCGAAAGGGCGGCACGACGAGGCGGCCATGGCTTTCGAAAGCGCCACCGCGGCGCCTGCCACCGACGTCGTGTTGCTTGCGCGTCTGGCCGAGGAGTACGAGCTCAGCGGCGCCTCGCGTAGGGCGGACCGCACGCTGACGATCGCGCGACGCTCCAATCCGCGATCGGCGAGGGTCGCGCTTGCGGAGGGCCGCATTCACCGACGGCGTGGTGAAACGCAGGAAGCGTTGGCCGCCTTCGTGCGGGCCACGGAGCTCGCACCAGGGTGGGACACGCCGGTGCTCGCCATCGCAGAAGCCCTCGCCGCGCGTGGCCACCGGCGCCGGGCAAACGCAGTGCTGTTGAGCCATCTCGAAAGCGACCTCCACAAAAAGCCGTCCGACGCGCGGCGCGCGCTGATCCTGGCTGCGCGTCGTGCGGGCGACCCCGAGACCTTGCAGCGCGCGCTTGCTCTCGATCCGACGTCGACGCCCGCTGATCGCGCCCAGGCTGCGGGCGAGCTCGCGCTGGCATCCGGCCGTCCAGCTCTCGCGGCCCGTATGCTCGAGGGGACGCTCGAAAGTCGAGAAACCATTCGCCTCTGGCTCGAAGCGCTCGTCGCGAGTGGGGATCGCGGTCGAGCCGCTGCCTTCCTCACGTCCGCACGGGGCAAGCGCTTTGGAAGCTCGTTGGAGAGGGCGGAGCGTCTTGTCGCGATCGGAGCGATCGACCGCGCGATGCCCATCCTGAGGGCGACCGGCCCCTCCCCGCGAGCGAGCTACGTGAAAGGGCGCGTAGACCTTGCCGAGGGTAACGCCGTGCGTGCGGCGGAGATCCTCGCAGGGGTTCCGATCGGCGCGGCGAGCTTCGAACGATCGCGCTTGGCTCTGGCAGAATGCGCGAGGGCGCGCGATCGCATCGGTGCGGCCGCAGAGGCCCTGAGCCGGACGCCACATGGATCGCTGCCCGTCCGTCGAACGCTAGCCGAGCTCTACGCCGCGCAGGGTGACCTTCGCGCAGCCCTCCGGCTGTTCGACCCGAAGGAAGCCGCCGAACGCGCCGCGCTCGCCGAGGTCTTCGAGCGTGCCGGCCAGTTCGACCAAGCTTCGGCCTACTATGCGAGCCTCGAGGCTTTCGCACAGGGCGACCCCCGGCTACGGGTGCGTGCGTCGGCGGAGCAACTGGCATCGCGCGGCCGGTATCGGGCCGCCATTGCCGTGCTCGAGCCGTGGACCCGCACCGCACCCGATGACCTGCATGCCCGCGTGCGGCTCGTCGAGCTTCTCTTCGCGGACGCGCAACACGACGCCGCGTCGAGCAAAGGGCGTGCTGCGCTGTCCGTCGTCGATGATCCCGTGCTGCGAGCCCGCCTGCGCAGGATGCTAGCAGCACAAGGAGTCGCCTCGAAATGAGCTGGTTCAGTACTCGCCGAACAGGTCCTGAATACGCACGTCGAGCGCGGTCGCGATCTTGTAGAGCGAGCTGATCGAGGCGCTCGATTCGGCTCGTTCGATCTGAGACAAGAGGGACACGCTGAGCCCGGTTCGGCGGGCCATCTGCTTGAGGGTCAAACCTCGATCCTTGCGGAGCCCACGAATCGTTTCGCCGATGACACGGTGAAGGTTCTCCTCGGGCGTTCGAAGGAGCCCCTTTTTTCGCATGACCCGATCGAGCACCTCGCGGAACTCGTCGGGGTTGAAGGGCTTCTTGAGGTAGTCGACCGCGTCGAGCTTCATCGATTGAACGGCGGTGTCGAGCGAGGGATAGCCGGTGAAGATCACGACGGCGACATCACTGTCGACTCTCCGGATCTGCTCCAGTACCTCGACCCCACCGAGACCGGGCATCATCAGATCGAGCACCACGAGGTGGTAGCCGCCATCTTTGACCTCTTCCGGCGCATCTTTGGGATTGGCCAGCGTGGTGACCTCGAAACCATCTTTGGTGAGGAAGGTCTCCATGAACTCCAGGATCGCCTGGTCGTCGTCGACGACGAGAACTCGAACCGGTGGTAGCGCCTTTGCCATCATGCCTCCGCTGCAATTGTAATTGCAGTGTTCAATTCTAGTCGGGGCGAGAGGATTTGAACCTCCGACCTCACGGTCCCGAACCGTGCGCGCTACCAAGCTGCGCTACGCCCCGTATTTCAAGCTCGGCGGAATCTAGCGTTGTCGTGAAGAGCTGTCAACGACGTTGCGCACATGCACCCACATGTAGACTTGATACGCATCTGCCCAGGGGCCGGCCCCTGGCACCCATGGTCCCAGACAAAGCCTGCCCGTCGGCTCGAAGCTCAATGATTTCAGGGCTGAAGGGGCCTGTCTGACCGGCTCGAAACCCGGTAGCGGCACCCCCTCGACCACCCCCGGACCCTCGTCCAGAAGCGGGGAGCAGACCGCGTAGACCAAGGTCCCACCCGGTCGAACGAGGGCAGCGGCGCGCTGGAGGATGCGGCGCTGCGCATGAGCCATCTCGGCCGCTCCTTTCGGCGTGGCTCGCCGTAAAATTTCAGGTCTACGGCGCAACGTGCCGAGCCCGGTGCAGGGCGCATCGACGAGCACCCGATCGAACAGGCCCGAGACCGTGCCGGGTCCCACGGTCCAGTCGACGCACGCGGTTCGGAGCTGCTGCGGGTCGAGTCCCAAGCGCTCCAGCTCGGGCGCGATCTGCTCGAGGCGTCGCTGGTAGAGGTCGGCCGCTACGACCCCTCCTCGCGTGCCGACCGCTTCGAGCAGCTGAGCGGTTTTTCCGCCGCGGCCGGCGCACGCGTCGAGCACGCGCTCCCCCGGCCGCGCCCCGACGAGGGTGCCGATCACCTGCGCTCCGTCCTCTTGGACGGCGAGCTCGCCCGCGCGGTAGCCGGGAAGCCGTCGCGGATCGCCGGCCCCGCTCACGCGAAGCCCCGAGCTCGAGAGCTCCGTCGGAGAAACCTCGGCGCGGGGACGCGCCGCTACGATGGCCCGCGCGAGAGCGTCACGGTCGGCGCGCGCGCGCACGCGAACATCGATCGAAGGCGCGTGACGGCCGACCCGAAGTAGCGCGCGCGTGTGCTCCTCGCCAATCGAACGGTGCAGCGCGTCGCGCAGCCAGGACGGGACGGCCACCGCCGAGGGCGGTAACGGCGATGGCGGCCGGCCCGAAGCCACCTTCCGGAGGATGGCATTCGTGAAACCGGCCAGGCGTTTGCCTCGCTTGTTGCGGACCAACTCGACTGCGTCGTGAACGACGGCGTGCGGTGGAACGCGACTGAGGTGAAGGAGCTGGTACGCCGCGCCGAGCAGGACCGCCTCCGTCCACGGGTCGACCTCCACCGGGCGAACCGCGTGCGCGGCGATGGCCGCATCGAGATCCAACGCGACTCGTAGCGTGCCGTAAACGATTTCCGTCGCGAGCCCGGCATCGGCGGCGCCCAGCGAGCTCCGCCGAAGCTCCGCATCGAGGGTTGGCGCCGCCCACGCGTCATCTTTGACGACGCGCTCGAGCACGCGCGCCGCGACTTGTCTGGCGGGGGAGACCACTGCGCAAGCTTACTCGGGTCGCACCGCCCGGCACGGAGATTGGAGGCCCGCCGGCGGCATGATACCGTAACGAGCGTGGGGCACGCGACCAGTCTCGACACCGCGAGCGGGAAGGCCTGATGAGCGCATTGGTCCTCGTGGCAGATCCCGACCCCTTCAACCTGCGCCTTCTTCAAGAGGCCTGTGAAGCGGCCGGCTACGACGTCGTCACGGCCGCGGACGGTCCCGAGGTACTGGCGATGGTGGCGAGGCGGCCGCCAGACCTGCTCGTTCTCGATTCCAAGATGTCGGAGATCGACGCGTTCGAGATCCTTCGCATTCTGAAGGCTGACACGAGCCTCGTGAGCATACCCGCGCTGCTGGTGACCGACGAAGGTGACCTAGAGGCGCGGCAGCGAGGGCTCGAGCTCGGCGCGGACGACTATCTCACGCGACCCTATCGCGTGTTCGAGATTCAGCAGCGGGTCCGCAACGTGCTTCGCGCAACTCGTCGAGATCGGCTCGGGATTCCGGAGAGCACGCCTCCTGCGGATCAGCGGGACCCCGTGACCGGTGCGGGGACGCCCTCCCAGCTCTTGATCAGCCTCGACTACGAGCACACGCGGGCCGAGCGATACGGTCATCCATTGACGTGCATCGTCGTTCGTCTGGGCAACTCCGACGCGATCGCATCCTTCAGTGAGGAAGGCAGCGCCGACCGGGCGATGGCGCTGATCGGCGCCGGGCTCAGAGGCTGCATTCGCGCGGTCGACCACCTATTTCGTCTTCGCCGCGACGAGTTCTGCATCCTACTGCCCGAGACGGATGGAAACGGCGCGAGCTACGTCCTTCGGCGCCTGCAAGGTCAGGTCCAGACGGGAGAGCTCTGGCGTGACGACGTCACTCCGCGTCCGGTCGTACAGATCGCGCTCACGAGCATGCCGGAAGCCAGCGCAAAAAGCGGCGACGAGCTGCTCAAACAAACGCGGCATTCGCTCGCGCGCTCCGACTAAAACGCTTCCGCAAGCCGCACGGCCCACACCACGAGCGCACAGCCGACGATGGCAAACGCCCACCGGTCGAGCGCGAATCGATCGATCACGTCGTCGACGGACCACCCCCGGATCGCGGCGAGCGTCCCGAGCGGGATGCCCGCACACACCGCGACGAAAAGAGCAAGACCGAGCGGATTTGCGCTCGCAGCGAGCCCCCACTCTCCACGGATGCCATGCGCAAATGCAGTCGTGAGCCCGCAGCCGGGACAGCGCAGGCCGGTGAGCGTGAGGAAGCCGCACGGGGGGAGGCCGAGCTGCATGTGCGAGCCAAAGCCGCGCGCGTCGGGCTCGATCGCCGCGGAACCCCACAGGACCATCGCCGAAGCGGCGACCCAGAGCCACCACACCCGTCGCCAGGTGCTATCGCGCGTGTTCCGCATCGCTCGGCTCTCGCCAGTCTGGATTACGCCGAAGCGTCCCGTCAACGATCGCGACACAAGGCGTGGCGCAGCGAAGCGTGCCGATAGAGTCGGCAACATCCCTCCCGACGGGATTGTCGTGACCGGCGGCGAAATCCGCATAGTGGGCGTGGAGGCACTTCACGCCTCCCGACGAGCCTCCGACGCCTCCTGTCGGACGACGGGCTGCGCCGCCGGGGACCTTCGCATCGCGGTCCCGAGCGTAGCGATGATGAGCTGCCTCGACCGCACGTCGATAGCTCGGATCAGCGTCCATCTTGGCTTGGGCAGCGCGTACCCCGCCCTCTCCTTCGATGCGCGCAATGCGGCGGCGCGCGAGCGGACAGGTCAGCCAGTACCGCGTCGGGAACGGCTCACCGGTGTCCAGCACCGGAGGCACGTCGATGACGATTGGCAAACCTAGATGACATCGCGCGAGGACGTTCGACGTTGCGCGCAGCGGCCGTCCGATTTGGAGCGCGAGGATCGCGCCGTCGTGTTCGCTGGGAATCATGGCAGGCGCATGCGGTCCTTGACCTCGGTCCAGAAGTCGGACTCGCCGACGACCTCGACCATCATGACGCTTTCGGCCGCCGCTCGGTCTGCGCGCGCACCCGAGCGGCGAAGTCGACCGCAAATGTCCTCGGCGATCGCGAGGCGCGTGGCGAGCTCGGTGCGCGCAAGCTCGAAGTGATGGTCCTCAGCCCATTTCAGCGCCCAGATCTCATCGGCGATCCAATCCCCAAACACTTCGCGGGTCGTGCGCGGCGCCGGCGACCGTGCTTCGGCTCGATCGAACGCCGGCGTCCACGGACGGCGAGGCGGTCGTGGCTCCCGTCGGTTGCGCATCGCACTGATGGTATCGCCGACCCACGCCATGGCGACACCGAACTGCGAGCCGTCACGCGCATCGATGAACTCGTCTGCCTGTTTGTCCCAACTGCTGCCACGAAGCAGAGGGAACGCCTCGGCCTGGAGGATGGTCGGCAAGGGCTCCCGGCCGTTCAGCCGCGTGAGGTACGCCGCTTCGATCGGCTCCCAATCGGCAAACTTGACCGACGTGCGGGCATTCAGCGGAACACGCCGGATACGCCGGTCGGCGGTCGGACGGCTGCCCCCGTCCGAGATCGAAGCCTCGACGTCCTCGCCCCGAATCTGCGGTCGATCGCCCATGGTTCGGCACGGGCAGCGATGCTCGGTCGTGATTCGGCCACCCACGGGCGTCGCGACGAGACCGAGGGGGAACCGGCGGCAGCCGTCGGGCTTTGCATCGGCGCCGAGCTTCGCATGCACCGAGCACCGCATGTCCGCCATGAGAAAGACGCACCCACCGTCTGCGGCCGTGTTGAGCATGTAATCGTCGTGGTCGTCGTTCCACCCCGCGGACTTCCGGTCGATGCGCCGCATGGCGGCGACCTCCTTCTTGGAGAGCGGCCCGATGCCGTGGATGTCGGTGCAGCACAAGCCGTCGCCGAAGCAGGTGTACCGCGCGCCCGGGCGTGCGAGCAGAGGCCGCACCTTGGTCTTTTTCTTTTTGTTTCCTGCCATGAGCTCGCGCGGGCTTCCTCAATCGGGGGCAAAAGGGGACTGTCCCCTTTTTCTGCGATATGATTTTGAGATGGGAGCGAGTCCTTCACCGCTCGTGGGTTACAACACGAACGTGCGCCATAAGGGAAAGCTGTATCACATTCAAACCGAAGACTCGGGTGTGAAGCGGCCGCACGTCATCACGCAGCTTTTCGCGGATGGCGGGCGTATCATCGCCTCCGAAAAAACCTCCTACGAGGAGCACGTGAAGGCCGAGAACCTCGCCGCCATCGTCAAGGAGCTCATGCAGGCGCAACACAAGCGTGTGTTCATCGCGCTTCGCGACGGCGAGTACGACGAGGACGGCCCCGGCGAGTCGGAAGACCTGGGCGGGGACGACGATCTCGAGGACATCCCCACGCAGGTCCTCGAGCACGCCGCCGCCAGGCTCGTCGAAGGCTCTGCGCAGTACGAACAGCTTCGCGCCGGGAGCGTTTCGCGACGGCGGATCTCGGCGGCACCCAAATCTCCGTTTGGTCACGACGTGTTGACCGAAAAGACGCTCGACGAGGTGATCCTAGCGTATCTCGCGCAGGACTTGGAAAACGCCTCCTGACGACCGATGACTAGGCATGAGAAGTGGGTGCGGGCGCTCTCGAACGATCCCCGAGTCGCGCGCACGCTACGGGACCCGAGGGTGCAGCGCTGGCTGCTTCGCGCGCTACGGCTGCGGGGCCGCGCGGAGGGGGCGGTCGACCGGCGCTTGCAGCGCGTTGCAAGGGCGCTCAACCTGGCCACCCAGCGCGACCTCCGCGCCCTTCAGCGTCGAATTCGCGATCTGGAGCGCGAGCTTCGAAGCGCCGAAGAGCGCTTCATCGAAGCCGCAGATGCTCGAGAAGCTCCGGACCGAATCGGTACCCGAAGTACAGCGCGGCAACCAGGGGAACGACGACGCTGAGGAGCGCGAGGCTCACCCCGAGCGCAGCAATGGCGTAACTCCCGGCTGACGGCTTCGATTCGGGGCCTTCATGGGCCCGGAGGAGCTCGAGATTTCGGCGGTTCGCCTTGAACGCCACGTCGAAGATGTCACCGACCACGGGAAGCGACCCGAACACCACGTCGATCAAGATGTTCAGCACCATCTTTCGCAAGACGGCCGCCGGGACGCCGCGCCGTAGCGCGAGGGCAAGCAACCCGATCGAACCGGCCCCCGTCACGGCGTCGCCTGCTCCGGGGAAGAAGATGCCGATGATCGGATCCAGCCCGAATCGGATGTCGGTCCCGGGAATGCGAAACCGGTCGTCGAGCCAGGTGACGAGATGTTCGGCCCACCGCCGGAGCTTCGAGATCGATCGTTCCGGGTCGACCATCCGCGCACTCTAGGCGCGCGATTAGTCGTCGGCTAGAAGCTTGTCTCCGCAGACCTCGGCAAAGACCGCTCGCAGGCGCTCCCGGAGATCCGAGCCCTTCTCGACGAAGTGGTGGATGCCAAGCTGGTGGAGGAGCTGGATGTCATGCTCCTGCGCGCCCGCGCTGACGCTGATGATCGAACAACCTTGCGCGAGCCCCTCGCCCTTGAGCTGCATGCAGAGCTCGACCCCGTTCATTCGCGGCATGTGGAGGTCGAGCAGCATCACCTCGGGCTCTTCCCTTTGCACCTCGGCAAGCGCTTGTTCGCCGTCGTATGCCACCCGGACTTCCGACGGCCCGATGATCTGACGAACGTAGAACGTCAGAATTCGTGCGAGGTCTGCGTCGTCGTCCACGATGAGCACCGAGGGGCCCTCTTGGCTCTCCGCAGCCGGTGCCGGTCGGGTCCGCGGCCGCTCGTCTCGAACCGCGCGCAGCTGCCAGGCCGCCGCTTCGGCACTTTGGATCCGAACCAACGGGTTCGGGCTGAGCATTTCGTGAACGATTTGGCAGAGCGCCAGCGGACAATCGGCTCGAAGCTCGGCGAGAGGGGCGGGTTGACCGCGTTCGTGAGCCGCGATCACCTCCCGAAGCGTGCGACCCTCGAAAGGACGCTTGCCGGTGAGCAGCTCGTAACCTAGGACGCCGAGCCCGAAGATGTCGAGGAGGTGGCCACTGCCCGGGGCGGCGTTGTTGAGGAGCGCCTCCGGCGCCATGTAGGGCGGAGAGCCAGCGACGCGCTGCTCACCGTCCACGGCGAACTCCGGCAGCACGAGCCCGAAGTCCATCAGAACGACCCGGTGTGCGGGCGTGAGCATGATGTTGTCGGGCTTGATGTCACGGTGCACGAGCCCGGCCCGGTGAACGACGCTGAGGCCCTCTGCGGCAGGCAGCAAGATCTCCAGCACTTCCTTTGGGCTGAATCGCTCCCCGCTCTGCCAGCGCGTCGCGGCGTGGTGGGTGAGCGACACGCCGTAGACCCGCTCCATCACGAGATAGTCGATGCCGCGGTGCTCGCCGAGCGTGTGCACGCCGACCAGGCTCGGGTGTTGAAATGCCGCGAGGGCGCGAGCCTCGTTTCGAAGGGGCGGGCTCAGCGGATTGGGCCACGCCGCCTTGATCGCGACGCGACGGTTGAGGAGATGGT
Source organism: Polyangiales bacterium (assembly GCA_041576815.1). GTDB lineage: Bacteria > Myxococcota_A > Polyangia > Polyangiales > Houyiibacteriaceae > SG8-38. Next base: position 10,194 of record JBFGKE010000008.1, on the reverse strand, counting down.
CGTGCGCCTCGAACACCTGGCCCATTCCACCGCGACCGAGCAGCTGCATGACCTCGTACACCCCGTCGAGCAGCTCGCCCGCTGCGAAGATGCGGTTTTCTCCCTCGCCAGGCGGCTCGCTCGCGGCGACCGCATGTCCCCCATTGCGCATAACAGTATTTACATACTACATTTACCGCACTGTAACCGGCAAGTCAGAGGTCGATCGCCTGGATATCGAGACCTTCGAGTGGCTTCCCGAGGAAGCGGGCGGCCGCGGCGCCGAATTGGCCTGGTAGATCGGTCACTAGGACCTTCAACGAGCCGCGTCCGCCGCGAGACTCGGTGCGCGTGCCCACCATCTCTGCCAGCGTGAGGGCCGTGGCCCCTGCGCTATCGACGATCGCCACATCGTGGCCCAAAAGCGCGACCGCCTCTTCGCGAATCGTGTCTGCGAGCAGCGGATAGTGCGTGCACCCGAGGACGATCGTATCGACGTCGGCCTCCGCAAGGGGCTGGAGATAGCGTCGCGCCGCGAGCCTCGGCACCTCGCCGCGGACCCACCCCTCCTCGGCCAAGGGGACGAAAAGGGGCGCAGGCTGCGCGAACACCTGCATCTTGCTGTTTTCGGCGTGAATCGCTCGCTCGTAGGCGCTCGATGCGACGGTCCCCGCCGTCGCGAGGATCCCGATGCGCCCGCTTCGCGTCGCCTGCACGCCCGCGGTTGCGCCCGGCTCGATCACGCCGACGACGGGGATGTCGAGCTGGGCGCGAAGGTCTTCGAGCGCAACGCCGCTTGCGGTATTGCACGCGACGACGAGGAGCTTGACGTCGAACGCCAAAAGCCTCTCGGCGCACCCGAGCGCGTACCGGACCACGGTCTTCGCGCTACGCGTCCCATACGGGACCCGGGCCGTGTCGCCGAGATAGACGAGGTTTTCAGCCGGCAAGGCGCCGCGGATGGCGCGGGCCACGGTGAGGCCGCCCAGGCCCGAGTCGAAGATGCCAATCGGCTTTGCCACGTGCCCCGTGCGGGGCAAGCTTGCACAACCGGCCCGAAAGGGCCACCGGCGGACCGGGGTCTGTTAGGCTGACGACGCATGCCTTCGCTCGAGCTGTACGCCAAGACCTTCGCATCGATGGCCCCCGGCATCGTCGTCGTAGGACCCGACCTGCAGATCGTGTTTGCCAACCCGAGGTCATACGAGATCGTCGGGCACCGCGAGGAGACCCTTTCCGCCGACGACATCGGGCAGGTCGTGTCAGCCGAGGACCTGCCTCGCATTCGGGAGGCGTTGTCTCACGGGCAGTATCCCCGTGGAATGGACATCCGTCTGGTTCGACGCGACGGTTCCGAGATCACGTGTACCGCATCCTTTGCTCCGCTCCTCGAAGCCGAGGATCACACCGTGATCTCCTTCGAAGACGTCACCGATCTTCGAAAAACCGAGGGAGAGCTGATCAAGACGATGGAATTTTTGGAATCGTTGATCGAAGCGAGCGTGGATGCGATCATCGCCACGGACATGGAGCAACGGGTGGTGTTGTTCAATCCTAGCGCGGAGCGGATCTCGGGCCGACACGTTGCGGACGTGCTCGGTCAGGTGAAGCTCGACGACCTGCTGGGGAGGGCTTCCGCCGAGTTGGTCGCCCAACGGCTGCTTTCCCCGGAGCACGGCGGTGAAGGCCGGCTCGAGCCCACGATGCTCGACCTCCTCGACATCCACGGACGGCGCATTCCGGTTCAGCTGTCGGCGTCACTGATCCACGAGGGCGGCGAGCCTTCGGCCATCGTTTTGATCTTTGCAGACCTTCGAGACCGGATCCGAGTGGAGGAGCGGCTGGCCGAGGCGCAGAAGAAGCTCGCCTTCAACGAAAAGCAAGGCGTGCTCGCGGAGCTGGCAGGTACCGCGGCGCACGAGCTCAACCAGCCGCTGACGAGCATGATGGCCTATGCGGAGCTTCTGCTCCGCCAGTCCGATCCGGACAGCCCGGGTGGGAAGGCTGCCAAGGTCTTGATCCGAGAAGCCGAGCGAATGGCGGAGATCGTCCGAAAGATCGGCAAGATCACGCGCTACGAAACCACGTCGTATGTCGGCCAGCAGAAGATTTTCGACCTCGATCGCGCCGCCGATGCCCCCGGCGAATCAGGAGGAAAGAGCTAAGCGATGGAAGACCCCGCGCAGAAGAAATCTCCGAGCGCGGACCCGCGGGTCTCCGGGGTGAAGTCGATCGTGGGGAGGCGACGCACTCCCCAGACGCCTTCGCTTCCGCAGATCTTGGAGTCGCTCAGCGAAGCGCAGCGAGAGACGAGCGACTTCTCGACCGACGAGCAGATCTTGCGGGCGTACGTGCACGCCCTCGAGCGACTGTACCCCGGAGTACGATTTGCAATGCGGCTCGCCCCGACGGGGGTCGAGCAAAGCGTGGTCCGGCAGGCAGCCACGCATCGCGTACGCCCGGAGGCGATGGCCGAGGTCGCGATCACCGAGGCCGGCTTCCTCCGGGCCGGCCTGGGGCAGCCGGTCGAGGCGCCCAAAACCATGACCCTGCGGCGAACGTACGAGCCGTGCCTTCTTCCCGGCCCGAGCGAGCAGCTCCTCCCAGCCGACGGATTCGATGCGCCCCTCGCGCACGGCGGGGAGGTGTTCGGCGTCGCGGTCGCCGAGCTGGATCGCGGCGCAGAAGTCCCCGTAGGCCTCGAGGACGCTCTGCTGATCGCGGCCGGTCAGGCGAGCGCCGCCATTGAAACCGGGCGTCTGCGGCGTGAGGCCCTTCACCTACGCGACTACCTCGACAAGCTCTTGGAGCACGCCAACATTCCGGTTCTCGTGGTCGGGCGTGACCGCGGAATTCGCGTTGTCAGCGCCGCATTCGAGAGCATTACCGGGCTCGACCGCCGCGACCTGCTCAGCAAAGACGTGCTTCAACTCGCCGGCCAAAGCGAGCGTGTCCGGATCCTCTCCGCATTCGTCGGTGTGTTGCGGGGTCGCGAAGTCCCTCCATTCGAGCTTCGGTTGCCCAAGACCGGCGGTGGGCATGCACGGCTGCAATTTTCACTCGCGCCGATTCTCGATTCAGAAGGGCGCGTCGCCGGGGTGATCGCCATCGGGCGAGACCGGACGGAGGTTCGGGAGCTCGAAGGGCAGGTCATTCACGCCGAGAAGCTCGCGACCCTCGGGCAACTGGCGGCAGGCATCGTTCACGAGATCAACAATCCGTTGACCAGCATCTCGGTCTACGGCGAATACCTGCTCAGCAAGCTGAAGCGCACCGGAGCCGAGCAGTCCGATCTCAAGCGGGTCGAGCGCATTCTTCGGAGCTCCGACCGCATCATGTCTTTCACCCGCAATCTGCTGACGTACGCCCGGCCGTCCAAAGAGGAAACGCAGCCCCTTTCTCTCAACGAAGTCGTCGACGAAGCGATCGGCTTTTGCGAGCACATCATCCGGGAAGCTCACGTTTCGATCGAGCGCGACTACGATCCCGCTCTGCCGCCCGTGAAAGGGGTTCGGGGTCAGCTCCATCAGGTGCTGGTCAACTTGATCACGAACGCCTGCAATGCCGCACCCGAGGCAGGCGGACACATCCGCCTGTCGACCCAGCGCGTTGGACGCGATCGGATCCGTTTCGGTGTCGAGGACGACGGCGTCGGGATCGACACGCCGGAGATCGGCCGCGTCTTCGAGCCGTTTTTCTCGACGCGCCGCAAGGGCCAAGGGACGGGGCTCGGGCTTTCGATCGTGAGAAACATCGTCCAAGAGCACCAGGGCACCGTCGAAATCGACAGCGCGCTTGGGCGGGGGACGATAGTATCGATCACCCTGCCCTGCCTTCTCGACCAACAGTAGGCAATCGTGGAGGTTTTCGGGCGCGTTTTTCGTGCTACCGCTGATCGGTGGAATCAATGCGCAGCCTCGTAGGTTAGGGGAACCATGGGAGGATTTTCGATGTTTCGAACGACAACTCGCCGGTGGGCCATCGCCCTCTGTGCGGCTCTCGCAGTCTCCGCGCTCGGCGTGGCATCCGCCGCCCCGCGCAAGAGCGCAGTCGATCAGGAAGCCATGGCCAAGGCGGTGGGGTTCGAAACGGCGCTGACCAGCGTGGCGGAGTCGGTGTCGCAATCGGTGGTGAGCATTCGGGTCGAGGTCCGCCGGCCTCAGCAAAACGGCTTTCCGTTCTTCTTCGGAGGTCCGGGCCAGGGTGGCATCGTCCGCGGCGGAGGCTCGGGCGTGATCCTGCGCGGGGACGGCTACATCTTGACGAACAATCACGTGGTCGCGGAAGCCAACCGCATCGACGTGCGCCTCAAGAATGGCAAGAGCTTTCCGGCGAAGCTCGTTGGCTCCGACTCTGCCACCGACCTCGCAATGCTCAAAATCGACGCGAGAGGACTACCCAAGGCGGACTTTGCATCATCGGAAAAGGCGCGCGTCGGGCAGCTCGTCATCGCGATCGGCTCGCCTTTCGGTCTCGACTACACCGTCACCACCGGCGTGCTGAGCGCCAAAGGCCGTGGCGGCATCGGTGCAAACGAAATCGAGGACTATCTCCAAACCGATGCCAGCATCAATCCGGGGAACTCGGGCGGCCCGCTCGTGGACCTTCAGGGGCGGGTGCTCGGCATCAACACGATGATCATCGGCCGCGGCTCGGGCATCGGCTTTGCGATTCCGTCCGAAATCGCGCAGCGCGTCGCGCGCCAGCTCATCGAGAGCGGTTCGGTCAAGCGGGCCTGGCTCGGCGTCTCGTTTCAAGAGATCACCCCGGAGCTGGCGGCTCACTTCGGCGGCACGTTGGAGGGTGGCGCGCTGATCAACGGGATCGTTCCCCAGGGGCCGGCCGAGAGGGCGGGCCTTCAGGCCGGGGACGTCATCACGGCGATTGGCGACGTGAAGATTCGTGAGGGACACGATTTGCTGCGCACGGTGCTTCGTCACGGCGTCGGCGAGCGGCTGAGCCTGGAGGTTCGCCGAGGGGACAAGACGAGGCGCATGACGCTGGTGACCGGTGAGCGCCCGAACGAAAACGGGGCACGGTCACAGCAGCAGGGCACCGCACACGACGGAATGCTCGGCCTCGCAGTCGCGGAGCTGACACCGAAGCTCCGTCAGCGTTTGGGCTACGAAGGGGACGGCACCGTCTTGGTGAGAGGGGTGACGCCTGGCTCCGACGCCGACCGCGCTGGCATCCAGCCAGGGGACGTGATCCTGCAGGCGGATCGCCGCGTCGTCCGCAGTCTCGGAGACCTCCGAAAGGCCTTGGAAGACGGTGCGGCGCTCCTCTACATCGAGCGCGATTCGCAGCGGTTCTTTCAACCGATCTCGCGGTCGCGGTAGCCTACCGGGCGATCGAGATCTCGATGGCAGGCCCTCGAGCCTGGACGCGATAGGCCGGTCGTCGCCCCGCAACGAATCGAAGGGTGAGCTCCGAGAAGTCGCCGCGATTGAGGATGCTGGCGTGCTCCACGTCGGGGTGCGCCGTGGCGATCGGGCCCGCTCGCGATAGCGAAAGACTACCTGGGATGGTGACCGAGAAGCCGTCGTCTTCGATGATGCCATCCATTTCCGTCACGGGATTGCTCATGCGAAGCACGTATTTTTCACCGTTCTCGACCTCTTCGGCACCAAACGCCTCGCCGCGGACCGGCTCGGGAGGCAGCGGCGCCCCTTGCACCTCGGCTGCCGGCTCAGCCGACGGGTCGACCGCGTCCGCCGGCTCCGTCCCCAACCCCGTCGCTGCCGCGGACTCGGTCGCCGCCGCTATCTGCGGCTCGGTTTCAGTATCGGTCTCTGCTGCCGTGTTGGTCCCCGCGGCGGCCCACAGGTAGATGCCCCACCCGGCCGCGACGATCGCCCCGGCCATCGCGACGACGACGAGATAGCGCCGCCCCTGGCGACGTGTGTTCTTGAGGTGTGCGCGCGCCGCACGGCTTCGTGGAACCTGCTTGCGGCGAGGCTTGTCGTCGAGTCGCGATCGAAGTGCCGCGATGAACCGAAACGAGAGAGCGCTTGCTTCGCGAGCCTGCGTCGTGATCCATGGAAAGAGGCGATCGGTGAGCGCCACGCGCGCTCCGCCGATTGTGCTAGCCACCCAATCTGCAGCCGCCCGAGCTTGGATGCGAATGCGGTCGACCAATGTCTGACCGGGGACATCCTGGGTCTCCGGGTCGTAGCGCACGATACGCGGGGTATCCTGAAGCCGGTCATCGCTTCGCGGAGCGCTGATCCTCACCGCCGAAGGCGCCGCATCGGGCAGCGTATCGCGTTCGGTCCGAGGCTCGTCATCGGGGGCGTCGACCGGATCGTAGGCGATGCTGAGGACGAGCTTTGGCGTGGCCTCGTCCATCTTGAGCTCGACCGCCTCGAGGTGGCCACGGCGGCCGGCGGTCTCATTGAGAACCGGGCTGCCGATCGAGAGAAACGGAAGCGGCTGCTCGACTGAAAGCGCCTGATCGTTCTCTGCTTGAACTTCCGCGACGATCGACGAGCCCACACCGTCGAGCTGCAGACGAACGACGGGCGCCTTGGCCGAGGTCCGGCCCCATCGCTGAATGAGCGCTTCGATGCGGACCTGATCCTGCTGGGACAGGTGCGTGAACCGGATTCCGAATTCTCCGACCCGAGGGCCGCTCTCGTGCGCCCAAACCACACGGCCGACCAACTCGATCGCCTCGCCGCCGATCGGGTTGTCGAGCTGGCAACGCAGCGTCGACCCGACCTCGGGCAGCACCGATGCACGCATCGAGATGCCACCCGCCCCTACATTGATTCCATCCGCCTCGAACTCCTGGTGGAAGCCCTCGGGGTGGAGCTTGATCAAGACCTCGTCGAGCGGCACGCGCGGCGGTCGAGGCGCCTGGTAGTAACCCACGGATGTGTTCATCGAAGCTCTCCCGTGCGACCTGGGTCGCTTCCAGTGATCACTCGTCCCAAAACTCCGTCGAGGCGTCCACTTTTCTGCAACCCGCTTCCTTGACCGAATCGCAACGGAACCGCACGCTAGGCGCCCACGATGGGCGTCCGAATCACGGTGCAATCGCTTTGGACGGAAGTTAACCCTTCGCCCTTCGTCTACGAGTTCGCACAGTCGCGAATCGTCGTCGGGCGCTCGCGCAGCGCAGACGTTCAGCTTCCGCACGCCGCCGTGAGCGAGGCTCACGCGAGCGTGCGCGAGCGCGAGGTTGGGTATGTGCTCGTCGACGAGGGCTCGACGAACGGCACCCGCATCAACGAGGTCCGTCTGGCCCCGGGTCGCCCCAAAGCGCTTCGGAGCCACGATGTCGTGGACCTCGGCGGCTACAGGCTGACGATCGAGGTCGGTGTACCGGTGACGCGTTCGATGTCCGCTGCAATGAGCGCCGAGCACGCCCGGCGCCTGCTCGCGGAACGCCTCCCCGATGAAGACGAGGGCGCCCTGCTGACGCGCCTCGACGCGATCGAGCGGGGCCCGGACGAGCCCGTGGAGCTCCTGCCCATCCCGAAAACCGTCGAAAGCGAGCCGCCTCCCCCGCGGCCGTCGAGCTCGCGTCCTTCGCCGGCCGAGGAGCAGCCCGTCGCGACGGTCAAGCTGAAGCGGAGCGAGATCGCCGTCTACGCGCTCGCCGCGCTCGTCATAGCGACGAGTATCGTGGCCATGGCTCTGCTCACGCAGCCCTAGGTGTTGCGAAGATAGATCAAGCGCAGGCCCTCGAGCGTGAGGAACTCGTCGACCTCTTCGATGGTCTCGCTCTCGGGCTCGATGAGCGCCGCGAGGCCGCCGGTGGCGATGACCGACACGTCCGCGTTCATTTCCGCGGAGAGGCGTCGCACGAGCCCATCGACCAAACCCGCGTACCCGAACACGATCCCCGCCTGCATCGAATGAACGGTGTTTCTCCCGATCGCCCGAGGCGGCTTCGCGATTTCACTCCGTGGCAGCCTCGCGGCTCTCGCGAAGAGAGCACTTGCGCTGATCTCCATCCCCGGCGCAATTGCCCCGCCCAGGTACTCACCCTTTTCGGAGATGCAATCGAACGTCGTCGCGGTCCCGAAGTCGACGACGATCGCCGCGCCTTTGACGCGCTCATAGGCGGCCACCGCGTTGACGATGCGGTCCGCGCCGACCTCCCGAGGGTTTTCGTACAAGACGGGCATCCCGGTCTTGATGCCGGGGCCGACCACCATGATCTCGTGATCGAAAGCGCGATCGACGGCTTCGATCACCGTCTCGTTGAGCGGTGGCACCACCGAGGCGAGGATGCTCGCCGTGACGTCCGAGCGGCGGATGCCTGCAAGCGTCAGCAGGTTGAGAAGCAGGACGTGGTACTCGTCGCTCGTGCGCCCCTTGGCGGTTTCGATACGGAAATCGTGGACCAGGCGTTCGCCGTCGTAGAGGCCGAGCACGGTGTGGGTGTTGCCGACGTCGACGACGAGGAGCATTTAGCGAGGCCGCAGCGACAGCGTCAGCTCGAGGAGATCCCCGAACGTTTTCGGACGGACGAACTCGGGCTGATCGGTCGCGTAGATGACGGGCTGCCCGCTGGGGGCGACGCTCTGCGGCCGAATCGCCTCAGGGCGCGTTGCCGAAGGGCTTGCCGCGGGCGCCGAAGCGGGCGGCTCGTTGGAGCGAGCGCGAGGCTCGACCGAGAGGGGGCGCTCGACGGTCGGCGGCTGCGACGAGTAGCGGGTTGGGCTGTCGATGATGGCCGCGGCGGGCGGGTCGGGCAGCGGCGAGGACGGAGCCCGGGTCGGATAGGCGCTCGGGACCGGGGTCGGCTGCGGCGGAGCAGCAGGCGCCGGAATCGACGGCTGCGAGGTGGCGCTCATCGTGCCCGAGGCCGTCCGAATTCGCTCGAGTGCATCGGCGGCATGCGGAGCGGGCTCGTCTGGACGCTTGGCCCTCACCTTGTCGAGCAGGGAACGGAGCCGTTCTTCGCGATCGCTCATGAGGCCCTCTTGGTCTCGAGCATGCCGACGATGGCAGGTAGGTCTGCCCCATCTTTGAACCAGCCCCACACGGTTTCCGCGACCTCGAAGTCGACCATGATGAACTTGGAATCGCCCGCAGGAACGCAAGACACCTGCCGCTGAGAGATCTCGGAAAACATCCCGCCGAGTAGCGCAGCGGCGCCGAGCTCGTCTTCGTCGAGCTCGGGTTTGTCTCGTAGTGCGATGACGAGGCCGGCTCCCCAACGCTCGAAGCCGAGGCGCCCCCACCCGAAGAGCGAGGTGACTGCGGACACGTGGCCGAGCACCGCCTCGGGAGAGAGGAGCGACGCAGGCCTATCCAGCCCGCTCAGCACGTGCTCGCCGAGGAGCTCCCCCAACCGCCTGAGCGGCGTCAGGTCGCCGTCGCGCGCCGCAGCGGCAACCAGAGAAGAGAGCACATCCTCGCTGAGCACGACCACACGTTCGCCTGTGCGCGTGCGGACCATCCCCTGGGTCAGATTGAACTCGTAGAAGCCGCTAGGATCGAAACGGCCGTCGTGCATGGGTCCCCCTTCCGATGGGATGTAGAAGGTACCGGGGGATCGTGTCAAATGCCATCGGTGAAATCAAACCTCGCCTGCGCCGCTCTGGTGGTTGCTCTCCAGACGCAACCCGCTCGCGCGCAAGGCGATCTGCTCGACCCCGACGGCCTCGCCGAGGCGATCGTATCGATGACGTCGAGGGTCTGGACGGGTCCGAGGACGCCGGGCCCGGCCATGTCGGAAAGGCCCGCAGGCGCGACGCTGGCCGTACGATCGCCGCACGCGCTGCTGGCGGTGCACGCAAACCCGGACGTCGATCCGCGCACGATCGATCGAACCATTCAGGCGCTGGAAGACACGAGAGCGCGACTCGACGTGATGGGTTGGCCCTCGCCGCTTTCCGACGGCGATCGAGGCGGTGGTGCGGAGTGGGATCTCTACCTGACTGGATCGACTGCTCCCGGCGCACGATCGGATGGGCTTGCATCGTGGAGCTACCTCGATCGAGCGTCGACGTTTGCGGTCCTGAGCCCCACGACCCCTGACGAGATCCTCGAGGCCTGCGTCGCCGAAACGTATGCCGAGGCGATGTTGATGAGCGCCGACCCCGCAGAGGCGCGCGCCTGGCGACGGGCGACCGCGGCGTGGCTCGCGTGGGAGCTCACCGGGCGCTTTGGCTGCGACGATGCCGTAGCCGCCCAGCAGGCGCGTCCATTCCGCTCATGGGTCGGCGGCGGTGCAGGCGACGGCGCGGGCGGCGCGCT
>JBFGKE010000007.1:0-111580 GCA_041576815.1 Polyangiales bacterium | reverse complement strand
TCGGCTGTTCAAGAAACACGACTTCAAGATCGCCGGCCTTCGGTCCTTCGGGAAGGTGCTCTCTGAGCAGGATTTCGCCGAGAAGCGGCGGCTTGCAGCGGAGCTCGAAGCCGATCCGGAGCGCCTCGCACGAGCGCGCGCAGAGGTCAGCGCCCGCATCGCTGCGATGCCCGTCGAGGCCAAGGGGATCCAAAGCGGGAACGGAACGGTCCAACGGCTCACCCACGTCGCGGAACGCATCCCGCTCCTCTCGACCGCCGTCCAGCAGCTCCGTGTGTTCGACGACGACTACGAAGGCGACGAGCCGCCTCGGCCACGCCGCTGAGCCGGGCGAAGGCGGGCGCCAGCGGATGTGGGGGCGTGCGTTGCATTCGTGATATCCTTTGCACATGGGGGTGGCATCGGCCGGCGTCTGTGAAAAGCACGAGCTTCCGCTCGATCCGCGGGGCGAGTGCGAGCTTTGCCGGTTGAGCGCGATGCCTTCGAAACCACCCCCGACGCGGGCCACCTCGTGGATCGTGGTCGGGTTGGCCGTCGTTCTGCTGGGGGGCGGGATCGTCGCGTTTCGGGCGGCTCCGACATCGGAGTCCGAGCCACCCCCGCGTGGGGTGCCCGGCAACGCCCCGCGAGCGGAGCCCACGCCCGCACCCGAACGACGCGCGCCTGAGCCGGCGCAGCCGCGTGAACGGGCCGACCGCCCGACGTCGGTCCCACTTCCGCCCGGACTCTCCGATGCCCCCGGGACCTGGCGCGTTCAGGCGGCACCGACCCAGGCCGCACGACCGTCTTCGGACGAGCCAGCCTTCACGGAAGCCGACGCGCGGGAGGCGCTCGCCGAGGTGCGTATCGAAATGTACGCGACCGCGTGGTGCCCGTCGTGTCGTCGCGCCCGCGAATACCTCGACTACAACGACATCGCGTACACGGAATACGACATCGACACCAACGCCGACGCCAAGGCCCACCTTGCCAAGATCAACCCGCGAACCAGCATTCCGACTTTTCAAATCGACGGCATCGTGCAGGTCGGGTTCTCGCCCGAAAACTTCCAGCGCCAGCTCAACGAAGCGATTCGACGGCGCCTCCGCTGACGGAGCTGTCGGGTCGGTCGGGATCCGCTATGCTCGGCGACATGCCCCACCTCAAGCTCACCTATTTCGACATCCACGGCGGCCGCGGCGAGCCCGCTCGCCTCGCCATGCACATCGGCGGCATCGACTTCGAAGACGACCGCCTCAGCTTTCAGCAGTTCGGCGATCAGCGCAAAATGTTCCCCTTCAATCGCGTTCCAAAGCTTGAAATCGACGGCGTCGAGCTCAGCCAGTGCAACGCGATCAACCGGTATGTCGGCAAGCTCGCCGGTCTCTACCCGACCGATCCGCTTCAGGCAGCGTTCTGCGACGAAGCGATGGATGCGGTGGAGGATATCTCTTCCCAGGTGATCGCGACGTTTCCGATCCAAGACGAGGCCGAGAAGAAGGCCGCGCGCGAAGCGCTCACCAAAGGCCCCATCAGGCTATACCTCAGGCAGCTGGACGACATCCTCGACGCCCGCGGCGGCGAGTACTTCGCCGACGGACGGTTAACCGTCGCCGATCTCAAAGTGATGGTCTGGGTTCGGAGCCTCCGAAACGGAACGCTCGACTACGTCCCGACCGATCTACCCGACACCGTTGCGCCGAGGCTGGTCGCCCATCTGAAGCGCGTCAGAAGCCATCCGAAGGTCGACGGGTACTACGGCCGGCTCTCCTGAGCGCCTTAGCCTGGCAATCTCGGTCGTGCCGCTCTTGCTAGGTGCAGCACCCCTCTGACTGCTCCGCGCGACCGCCCTGCTCGGGCGATCGCGCGGTTTCTCAATCGAACGAGAACGTCGACGCTAGCGCTTCACGCCGAGCGCATCCAGCGTCTCGATCGTGATCTGGCCCTCGGTGAGGCCCTCGTCACGCTGGAATTCCTCGAGCGCAGCCATCGTGCGCGAGTCCAAGCGTCCGGTCTTCGCCACAGGATAGTCCGCTTTGCGAAGCGCCTGCTGAATCGACGCAATGGTGCTGCGATCCGCGTTGGTTTCGCAGAGGATCGCCTTCCACTGCATGCTGCCGTCCGCCACCTTCACCTTCTTGGTGATCTCGCGCGTCTCGGCGGGGATGTCGATCGAGCGGCTGCCCGCCGGCTCGACCATCACGTACTTGCGAACCGTCTGGTACTTCGCCGGGATCTTCACCGACTTGGTCGTCGCTGGCTGTTTCAAGACCAGCTTCGAGATCGTTCGGTACTCCGCCGGGATCTCCTCCTTGACCACGCGGGCGGGCTCGATGAGCACCCGCTTTTGAATCGTCCGATACTTCGGCGCCGTGGTGAGCTTCTTCGTGCTCGCGGGCGAGAGGAGCACACGCTTCTGCACGGTCTTGTAGACCGGCGGAACCTCGACGAGGCACATGATCTCGCCCGTCGCGTTGTTGACACGCTGATACGCGCCTTGGCCCTTCTTCCAGGTCGTGTAACCCGCTTTCACCATCACCTTCTCGGTGACGGTGTCGTACTTGGCGGGAACTGGAACGATCTTTTCGCCCCCTTCGTTGACGACGATCTTCTCCGTCCGCATTTCGTACTTGGCGGGGATGATCTTGATTCGCTCGCCAGCTTCCTTGATGAGGACGCGCTCGGTGACCTTTTCGTACTTCGCGGGCACCGGTGTGAGCTTCTCGCCCTCCTCTTGGATCAAGACTTGCTCGTTTCGCCATTCGTATTTGGCGGGCGTCGCTTCGATACGCTGGCTTGCCTCGCGCACCTGAATCGTTTCGGTCTGGTCCTCATACGACGCAGGAACCCAAAGGCGCGCGTAGCATTCGCCAGGCTTCGCATCCGGCAGGTCGGCTGCCGTATCGCCCTGCGCGCCCTGCGCCTGAACCGGCTCGTCGATAGTCAGCCCGTAGGCCAGAATACCTGCACAGGCGATGAGGATAAAAGTTGTCGTGACTCGCTTCATGGTCGTGCCCTTTCCCCCGGCAGCTCCGGGACCGCAGAGCGGTAACACGCGGACTCAGGGGCAACAACCCTTTTGTCCGATGGAGCGGTTCGTCAGCGCCCGCGCGGCGCTCGCCGTTAACTCGACAAAATTCCTCGGTTTTTAGCCCGTTGGCTTAGGCAAGCTCGATCGACCTGGAGGGCCGGGGCTTACTCGGAGCAACCTTTTCGGCTGGCTTTCCTTTGATGAAGAAGCGCGCCTTTCCGAAACCGCCGTCCGTCCAAGAGCTCCCATCTTTCGAGAAATAGTGCGGGCTTCCGATGTCGAGATCTTTGCCGGGCATCGCGCCGTGTCCGCTCGCGCCGGCCGCACCGCTTCCGAACACGATCGCCCAATCGCCCGCCGGGAGATGGAAGTCCGCGGGGACGCGCACCTCCCCGGACTGTTCGGGCGCTTCGAACGTCGCCACGAAGTGGGCATCGCCGATGTTCGGCGGGCTCGGGGGGAGGGAGCCGTCGATGGCGAAAACCGCCACGAAAAGCCGGCCCGGGCGCATCGCGGTGAGATGACCGCCGATCGACGACACCTGCGTGGGCTCAGTCGTCGTGAACCGGACGCCGAGCCACTGGTTGGCGCTCAAGGTGAAGCCGTGATCCAGACCGGGCGTTCCGAGCTTCGCGGACTCGAACACCGGGACCTCGGTCGCTGCGGCCGCTTGCTGAATCCCCGCGATCGCAACAATCAGACACACAGCCCAAAACACATGCTTTCCCCACATAGAATCCCCCACGGAATCACGATATCAATGGAATAATACCATTTCAATGGAATCATGCGGTGAAGGGGCATCCTACTGGTCATCGGTCCAGGTCCGCCGGCAATCCTTGACGGGATCCGGGCCCGCCCCCAATCTAGGCGCGCTCGTGCTTGGATTGCAGTTCATGCGTTGCTGCTGCGCCTTGGGGGTCGCTCTTGTCGCCTTCGGCTGCACGAAGGCGGACCTCGGGGCATGCAACCTCGACGGCACGACCGAAAGCGGAGGCACCGTCGAGGGGCCAGCCGCGTTCGACCTGGCGTACAACTCGCTCACCGGGGAACCGATGTTCGAGGGCCAGGCGCTCATTCAAGCGAGCTGCGGCAACGGGCAGTTTTGCCACACGCCCAACGCCACCGGTGGTGATCGTATCGGCGTTCCGCGTGGGCTCGATTACGACGTCTCACTTGCCTGTGCCGATGCGTCCACGGACCCGGCTTGCGCGGATCTGCAGCCATGCGAAGGCGCGGGCTCCGGGTCTGCCTACTGTCAGCGATTGCGCCGCCTCGACCAAAACCGCGGCAGCGTCGAAGCATGGGCCGAGGAGATCCATTTCCAGATCTCGGAAGGCACCATGCCGCCCGGCGCGGCGGGAAGACGCGTGCAGGATGACACCTCGTTCATTCGCGAGGACAGCACGGAGCTTCCGCGCCTCGACACGTCGCAGGGGAAGAACGTGGTGCGCAACTGGCTCGCCTGCGGTGCTCCGGTGGTGGCGCGGACCGAGCTTGCCCCGAGTGCCAACTTGGAGCTGACGCCATGCGAATCGCTCGACGGCGAGATCTGCATTTACTCCGGTCCTCAGGGGGCGCTGCCAGACCCGACTTGGAGCTCGATTTACTGGACCGTCATGTTCCCGACCTGTGTGCTCTGCCACGGGCCCGCCAACGGCAACATCGACCAAAATCCCGACAACCCGAACGAAGACGGTCGTATTCCCGGCGGCGCGAGCCCGCAGGGGCTGGCTGCCCTCAACCTCACTGGTGCGGACACCACCGATACGTCCAACTGGGCATTCGAGGCTCATTCGGCTCTGGTCGGCGTGCCCGCGTCGATGGCGGGGGAGTGCTTTGGGGAAGGTGTGAACGTCGTGCCAAACGACGCCGCGGGTTCGTTGATGATCCAAAAGATGCGCGCGGTTCAGACCTGCGGCGGCGAAATGCCTCTCGGCGGCGGGACGCAAACGATTCCCACCCCGGTGATCGAAATCATCGAGCAGTGGATCGACGCCGGCGCCCCAAACGACTGAGGCGCCGGACGACCACGCCTACGGCTGTTTGATTTTCCTCGCCCAGTCGTCCGCGATTGACTTGGCTGCATCGCGACCGCCGAGCCCGAACGCAAGCGCTGCGGCGACCGCCACGCTACCGAGGGTGAAGCCGAAGGCCATGCTGACGATGTTGTCCGCCAGACCCATCGCCTTGAGACCCATCGCGAGCACCAGGCCGAGGATCGCGATGCGCGCGATGTTGGCGAGGCCTGCGCTGCCGTGATCCGTCAGCTTCGTGTACGCCAAGTTGCCGAGGAAGTTGCCGATGATCAGGATCAAGCCGCCGACGAGCAGCCCGGCTCCAAACTCGAGAACGTTGGCAAAAACGCTAGAGACGACGTCGATGTTGAGCACGTCGACCGCTGCCACCGCGGCTGCGAGCATCGAGAAGAACATGATCGCAATGCCGACGAGCTTCGTTGGCGTAAACGACTCGCTGAAGAGTGCGTCGATCCCGAGCTTCTCTGGCAGGGCGTCGAAGCTCATGCCTTCCAAGAGCCCATTCAAGACGTAGATAACGAACCTCGCCGCCACGTAGACCACCAGCAAGATGATCGCCGCGCCCACGATGTTCGGGACGGCGTCCATGAGCTTCGCGATCATGGCCGAGGCCGGCACCGAAATTGCGGGGATGTCCAACACACCGAGCGCGGACACGATGATCGGGAGCAAAATGACCGCGAAGATCAGTGCCTGACCGAACCCGGCGATGCTCAGCTGCTCGTTCCCGGTGCGCTCCACCAGCCTCTCATCGACTTTTTTCAGGGCGACGCCTGCAAGCTGGGACAGCACCTTGGCGATGATCCATCCAGCATAGGCGATGACACCCGCGCCGATGATGTTCGGCACCGCGGCGGCGAACTCGCTCATCATCGAGTTCAGCGGCTCGAGAACGTTCGTCAGCCCGAAGTGCTCCAGCACCGCGATCAGCACGAGGATCGTGAGCACTGCCTTGACCAGCGACGCGATCGGCGTGACGAAGTCCGTCACCGTGCCGTCGTCCTCCGTTCGGTGCAGCGCCGGGACCCTGGTGAGCAGCTTCTTGAGCAGGTCCGTCGCCAGCCGTACGACGAAAAGGCCGACGATGAGTATCGCCAACCCGATCAGCGCATGGCCGAGGCCGCTCGACCACGCCGGGCCGAACCATTCCGTGAGTTTGTCTGTGAGCTCCTTCATCGCACCCTCTCCTTTCGAATGCCGCTATCCAGACGCTTGGCGCTCGTTCACGCGCAGCGTCAGTGACTGATCACCGGGTCTAGCCTCTTGGCCTGGTCGATCCACTTCGCGACGACCAGTGGGCCGGGCACGCTTCGCGTTCGTTTTTCGACTCGGTTGACTTCCGACATCTTCGCAGCGAGGTTTTCTGCGCTGCGAGTACGAAGCTCCTTGACGGTATCGACCCCGCTCGCCTCCAACAATTCGGCGTACTCGCCTCCAATACCTTTGATGCGCATCAGGTCGGCGTGGTTGGACCACTTCAAAATGTTCGACTCGCCAATTCCCGTCGCCGCGGCGACGGCTTTCCTCCCGGTCGCGCCAGCGCACTTCGCGAGAAGGTCGTCCGTGGTCTTGATCCCGGTTGCAGCGAGCTTTTCGGCAAAGCTCGGACCCACACCTTCGATGACATCGATCTTGTATCCCATGTTTTTCTCCTTCGACTTCGCAGAGGTTGCAGAGAAAAGCCCGGTCCTATAACACGATCGCGGGCTGTCGCGGAACACGGCGTGCGCAGCGATGCACCCGCGGCGGGTTCCCGACGCGGTGGTAGACGGCGGAGCGGGCGATTTGTTCATCGCGATTTGCCATTGCGCGCGCTTCCCGGAATCGAGCTGCAATTTCGAGGTGCTAGCGCGCTGCCCTTGGTGTCGTGCGTTGCCCATGATTCACCCATTCGGCGGACATGCGCACAGAATCGGCGTGCTCGGATATTCTTGGGTCCATGGGCGATTCAGCGGAGCACGAGCTTTCTCCTGCCGAGCAGCTCCTCGAAATCGAGGCGATCAAACAGCTCAAGGCGCGCTACTTCCGGCTGATGGACACCAAGCAGTGGCTTCCGTTCTCGCGGGTGTTCACCGACGACGTCGTCGTCGACGTCTCGCACGACGCGAACGCACCTGGAAGCTCGATTCGAGGCCGTGCGAACGTGGTCGACTTCATTCGCAAAGCCGTCGGTAAAGCGGTGACGGTGCACCACGGGCACATGCCCGAGATCGAGCTTCAAAGCCCAACCGAGGCCAGTGGGACCTGGGCGATGTTCGACATCGTCGAGTTCAAACCATCGACCGGCATTCGCGGCTACGGCCACTATCACGAGGAGTACCGCAAGGAGGACGGCCGGTGGCGCATCAGCAAGCTGAAGCTCACGCGGCTTCGGATCGAGTCGCTCGGTTGAGCAGAGCGTGAATCGATGAAGATGCTACCGATCAACGACCGGGTGACCATTCCGGGTCGAGATCTTTCGTGGAGCGCCGTTCGTTCGTCCGGGCCGGGCGGTCAACACGTCAACAAGACCGCGACCAAGGTCGTGATCCGATTCGACCTCGATGGAACGCGCGCTCTGACGGCGACTCAGAAGCGACGCCTCCGCAAGTTGGCCGGAAACCGCCTCGATGCCGATGGAGGGCTACGCGTCACTGCGCAGGCGGAGCGTTCGCAGAGTCAGAACCTCGAGCGTGCGCGCGCCTCTCTACGCCGTTTGATTCTCAAGTCGCTCGTCGAACCGAAACGGCGTGTGGCGACGAAACCCAGCAAGGGGCAAAGGCGCCGGCGGCTCGATGCGAAACGTCGCCAGAGCGAGAAAAAGAAAAGGCGCGCTCCGGTTCGCGGCGACGACTAGCGAGGCTCAGCACCGGATGAGGATCTTACCCGTCGAGCTTCTGCCGAAGAGGGTCGCGAACGCCTCGCCGGCGCGCTCCAGGGGATAGACCGCGTCGGGCTCCGATTGCAGTGCTCCGCTCTCGGCCCACGCCACGATTTGGTCGATCACGGGTTGAACGATGGCGGGATTTGCGAAGACCTCGCCGCCCCAGTTGACGCCGTGGATCGAGCACCGCTTGATGAGCGGCAGGTTGAGCGGCACGCGAGCGATCCCTGCGACGAAACCGACGACCAAGTAGCGGCCGTAGGGGGCGAGTGTTCGGAGCGCCGGCTCGGCGAAGTCCCCACCGATGGGATCGTAGACCACGTCGATCCCTTGCCCGCCTGCCGCGGCTTTCGCCGCTTTGCGCCAGTCGGGCTCGGTGTAGTCGATGGCTGCCTCGGCGCCCATCGAGAGGCAGTGCGCGCGTTTCTCTTCGGTGGAGGCGCAGGCGATGACTCTCGCGCCGAGTGCGCGTGCGACTTCGATGGCGGTGGTGCCCGTGGTTCCGGCTGCCCCGAGGACCAGCACGCTTTGTCCTTCCTCGAGGCCGGCAAGCTCCTTCAAGCCCAGGACCGCCGTGGAGTATGCGATGAAGAAGTTGGCGGCATGATCGAGTGGAATTGATTCAGGGATCTTGAAGATGAAGTTGCCCGGCAGGCACGCGTACTCGGCGAGGCCACCGAGCAGAGAAAAGCCCGCGACGTGATCGCCGGGGCTCACGTGCGTGACCTGACTGCCGACCGCGTCGACCACCCCCGAAAGTGAGCTTCCGGGCGTGAAGGGAAGTGGTGGCTTGATCTGGTACTCGCCTTTGATGAGCAGGCCGTCGAAGTAACCGACGCCGACGCCGTGGACACGAAGCTTGACCTCATGCGGGCCGGGCGCCCGATCATCGACGTCGCTCACGGTGAGCGCCGAAGGGTCGCCGAACTCTCGAACTTGAATTGCTTTCATCTGTCGCTCCAGCGCTAGGCCCAAAGCGCGTTCCAGTAGGGAAGCACCGAGCAGCCGAAAAGTGAGTGATGGTAGTAGAGGAACAGCGCGTAGGCCGCTAGCCCTACGGCGATCGGCAGTAGATTGCGCGATCAGGTCGCGAGCACCTTTCGAGCTGGCGCGAGAGCCCGAGGACGACGTTTGCGGGGCTCGGGATCTTCGAGGCGCGGTACGCGAAGCTGCAAGGGACGAGGGTGTCGGTCGAAAAGGTTCGCCCGAACCCCTGGAAAAGTGAACAATCACGGGCTTTCTTGCGCAGCGACTGTCCTGGACAGCCGCGCCCGCCAGACCTTGCATCCTCGGCCCGCCTGGCGGGTTTCGGCCTGAGCCCTATTCCTTCGCAATGGCCAAAGGCGTTCGCCACATGATCCGCCGCGCTGCGAAAGGGACCTCCTGGTCGCAGTTCATCGACTACGCGTCGCCCGCGCTCTTCGACGTCATGCCGATGCGGGCGCTCATCGCGCAGGGCAAGGAGTTCATCGCCAACGGCTCGAGCTCGGATCGGTTTGCTGCCGTACGCGACCAAATCGCGAGCTCGCTTCAGGCACGCGGTGTCGAGGTCGACCTCGAGGCGGAACAGTCGAATCGACGCCTCTCTGCGCCCGATCTCACCGACGGGGAAAAGCGGCAGGCAGGCCACCGCATTCTAGAGATCTACTTCGCGCAGATCTTCGCGGGCGACGTCGCGCTCTTGGACCTTCGCACCGAGGCTTTTGGCCTGACCGACGGGAATACGCTCGCGTGGCAACCGCGCGCTTTTTACGTGCAATGGCAACCCGAGTTCCTCGACGGGGTTCGTAACCTATACGCGGGGTTCTATCTCGACGACGACGCCCGCTTCGCGCACGGATTGGAACAGCTGAATCTCCAGGATTCCGGTGATGCGCTCCGAAATCATCTCGGCAGCGGCGACCAGAGAAGCGTTCGCTTCGAGACGAGCGCCTTTCACGCGAGCTTCCACGACACGTTCGTGGCCTGCCGCGATCAGGGCGTGGCCCTCCACCGAAATTTTCTGGCCCTCGGCATCTATTTGGTCTGCTTATACGACGTGCTCGAAACCCTAGGCCTCGAGTTCGACGTCCGCAGCGCCTTTGAAAACGCCCACTAACCTTGTTCAACCCCCCAATCCATGCGAAGCCCCCCGCATGCGAAACAGACTAAAAAAAGGGGACCGTCCCCTTTTCCAGAACCGTTCCTGGACAAAGGGGACGGTCCCCTTTTTTTTCGCGCTGGTTTTGGCATGTTCGGGTTCTGACGCTGGAGTCGATGCGGGGGTGGACTCCGGTATTGGCGGACAAGGTGGCGGGAGCGGTGGTGCTGGTGCGGGCGGCGTTGGGGGCAACGGCGGCGTTGGCGGTATGGGTGGCGTTGGCGGTATGGGGGGAGCGTCGGCACGCCGGATGTTCATCACGGATACGGTGCAGACCGCCGACTTGGGTGGCATCGACGGAGCAGATGCGCTTTGCGCCGCGCAGGCGACGGCCGCCGGTCTCGACGGCGAGTTCCGTGCGTGGCTTTCGACGAGCACGTCTGCCGTCGCCGACCGGCTCGCGCGTTCGGCAGAGCCCTATATCCTCGTGGACGGTACGACGGTGGCCAACGACTGGGATGACTTGGTCGACGGCTCGATCATGGCGCCCATCGACTTGGACGCGAATGGGGTCAGCCGCACCGGAGACGTCTGGACGGGTACGCTCGCCACGGGTGCATCGTTTCTGACCGACGACTGCGCGGGCTTCACTACGGAAAATGCGGCGAATATCGGGCTGTGCGGCGCCAGCGCATCGACGACCCTCACCTGGACGGAGAACATCACGCCACGGTGCTCGACGTTCCTCCGGCTTTATTGCGTCGAGCAGTGATCGCTCACGGCGCCTCAGCCGGCAATGTCGAGGACCGCGCGGAAGCGGATGGTGTTTTCCATCACCTTGGCAAACGCCTCGTTCGCGCCTTCGAGCGGGAAGCGTTCGATCTGGGGCCGCACGTCGGCCAAGGCCGAAAAACGCATCGTGTCCTCGCTTTCGACGGCAGTGCCGCTCGGCCAGCCGTGGATCATCTTGCCTGACAGCAGGCCGAAGGCATTCACCGAAAACGGATCCGGCGCTGCTGCCACGACCATCAGCTTGCCCCGGCCGCTCAGGCCGTTGATGACGCTTTCGATCGCTTTGCCACTGGGCGCGGTCGCGAGGATCAAGTCGGCGCCACCCAGCTTTCGAAGCTCTTCGACTTCGTCTTGCGCGCTCGAGTCGATGTACTCGTGGGCGCCCAGCTTTCGCGCAAGAGCCTCTTTGTCTTTGCCGCGCGAGAGCGCCACCGTGTGAAAGCCCATGCGGCTCGCGTACTGAACTGCGAGATGACCAAGCCCACCGATGCCCTGCACGGCGACGACGTCGCCCGGTCGAGCACCGCTATTGCGTAGCGAGTTGAAGGTCGTGATTCCGGCACAGAGGAGGGGCGCGGCATCGACGGCGCTGAGCTCATCGGGAATGCGCGCTGCTGCCTCCCATGGGCACACCATGTACTCTTGATAGCCGCCGTCGTAACTGATCCCGCAAACCTTTTGGCTCTGGCAGTTGATGAAGTCGCCCCGCCGGCAGGGCTCGCAGCGATAGCAATGGCCGCCGTGCCAACCGACACCGACGCGTTCTCCTTTGCTGAAGTTGTCGACACCCTCGCCGAGCCCGTCGACGACGCCGGCCACTTCATGCCCTGGTGCCCGTGGAAGCCGAAGGCCGGGAAATCGTCCGAACTTCACGAATGCGTCACTGTGACAAATGCCGCACGCCTCGATCTTGATTCGAATCTCGCCGGGCCCCGGGTTCGGGATCTCGCGCTCGTCGAGCTCGAAGGGGCCACCTGCTTCTCGCACCACCATTGCCTTCATGACCGCGCCTCCTCGCGCTGGCTATAGGGCGTCTCCAGCCCCTGGCAACGCGTCCGGCGCAAGGCGACATCATGAAAGCCTTTTTGGCGGTGCGTGATTCGGTCCCGTAGTCTGAAGCGGTGCGTGCTTCGGCGGTCGTGATCGTGTGCGTGGGTCTCTCGCTGACCGCAACGAGCGCGCTTGCACAGAAGGCCGAGGCCCAAGACGCGCCGATCTTCGTGCTCTTCGCCGGGGTTGGCGGCCGCGCTCGCACCATCGAGATCGAGATCGACGATGGCACCGGCGGTGTTGCATCGCGCACGTACGACTCCGGTGTCTACCTCGACATCGTGTTTCGACTGGAGCTCCGTCCATGGGCCCCGAGCGCGACCAAAGGACTTCGCGGTTTAACGCTCGAAGCGGACGGTGACTTCGCAATAAACCTCGATACGGAAACGCGAGGCTCGAACATCAAGCTCGACACGAAAGCATGGCGAGTGCTCGGCCAGCTCGGCTATCTACGACGCATCGCCAAGCACGAGGTGGGCGGGCTGGTGGGATTCGGGTTCGATCGTCTGGAGCTCCAGGCAAACGCGACGCTTCCATCGATCCGCTATTCGTTCTTCCGTCTTGGTCCAGTCTATCGGGTGCACTTCGTCCCGAAGTTGCTCTACCTCCGTGTCGACGCAGGGCTTCGGCTCCCGGTTTCGTACGGTCAGCTCGAGGAAGCGTTCGGGAGCACGAAGGGCTTCGGGCTCGATGCGGGACTGATGCTCGGCGGCCGACTCGATCTCGGTTTCGCCTACGCGTTGCGGTTCTCTGTCGACTTCTTCAAGTCGAATTTTTCCGGGTTTCCTGGCGGCACGCTGCCGGCGTTGCCCGCCGCGGCGCAAGGACGGAGCGGCGCCGACCGCGCACTCAACTTCCACGTCATCGTGGGCTGGTCGTACTGAGCCTCGTCAGAGCCTGGCAACCGGATGGTCTTCGCACTATCACCTCGACATGGGCGCGCCGATTTCTTCTGTAAAGCCGGCCATCGGAAGCTGGGATTGGCTGGCTCAGACGAACGGCAACCTCAGCGCGGCGGAGCGCGCTTCACTCGTACCCGGACTCATGAAGACGTTCGGCCAGTTCGTGGTCGATCGGTTGCGCCTCGCGCTCCGAGCCGCGCCTCGGCATTCTTTGAGCGTGGATGACCTCTGGCCGGCTCCACCCGACACGCAGCTCTGCCGCCACGCGCTCGAAGAGGCGCGTGAGCTGCAGTCGCTTCCCGTTCTCAACCATGGTTATCGAACCTGGGTATTCGGCTCGGCGCTTGCGAAGATTGACGGTGCCCAGGTCGACCCCGAGCTCCTGCACGCTGCGTCTCTCCTTCACGACGTCGGCCTCGAGCACATCGAGCCGAACGTGTGCTTCACCAAGAAGAGCGGCGAATCAGCGCGGGCCGCCGCCGAGCGGTCGCGCCTCGACCGCGACAAAGCGCTGCAAATGATGACCGGGATCGGCTCTCACATCACCCCAGGCCTGCGATATGAAAGCAGCCCCTTGGGATTTTACATTCAGGCAGGCGCAATGGCCGACCTCGCCGGGCTTCGCGCGTGGGAGCTTCCGAAGGACATGCGCTCGCGCACGGGGCAATCCTATCCACGACAAGACGTCCACCTAGTGCTTTCGCGCTGCTGGCACGCCGAAGCCAAAGCCGTGCCCAAGGGGCGTGCGCATTTTGCAGATCGATGGGGGGCTTTTTCCCATCTGATTCGACTCGTGCCGGCCGTGCGCTAGCGCTGCTGCTCCTGCATCTCCTTCATTTTCCGCATCCACTCGCCGCGCATCTTTTCGGCCTCTTCCTGCGTTTTGGGTGCCTGCATCGGCACATCATCTCGGCTGGCTTCCCTACTGCCGATTCGTACCGGCCTGCTCGCACGATTTGCGGGTCACCTCGTGACGAAACTCGAATAGCCGCTCGAGATTCTTACGCGCAAACCAGCCTCCAAGCGTCCGGCCGAGCGCACCGAGGGGTAGCTCGTATTCGATGTCGTCGGTGAGGATGCATTGGTTTTCACCCCGGGGTGTGACGATGTGCTTGTGAAGCCACTTTGCGAATGGGCCCTCGATCATTTCGTCGGCAAACATCTTGCCAGGCTCGTAGGCGACGTGCTCGGCCACGATGGTTTGCCAGAATGGGCCGACCTTGATCTTGAGAATCACACGCGTTCCGACCTCGAGTGACGTAGGCGGCTGCACGACTTTGCTCGTCTGCCAGGGCGGCTGGAGCCGCTCGAATGCGTCGGGGGCCTCGTGGAATGCGAACACCGTTTCGGCTGTTGCATGAATCAGGCTCTCTTTGATGAACCGCATGAACGATCATGGACGGAACTAGACTTCGGTTCCAACCGAGCCGATCAAGGGCGGTCGGGAGCATGTCGGCCGAGCGCGAGCAATGCGAACACGGCAAGCACTGCACCGGCCGATTCGAGAACGAGAAGCACGGACATCAACGGCACTTGCGGGGCGTCGATGCCCATGCCGATCGCCCGATACGCGGCAAGGCCACCGAGCATCAGAAAGGCGAGTAGCAGCCCGAGCTCGATGGCTTCGCCGCCGCGACGTGCGCAGAGCGCGAGGAAGATACCGGCACCCACCTCCAGGCCGCCGTATACCGCGCGAAGCTCCGTCAGCGGCGATCCGTCGGGCACGTCGAGTGCAACTGCGGTGAACATACTCTGCGGCATCACGGTGAAGAGCAGGCCGGTGATTAGAAAGGCGCCCGCACAGAGCCAAAGCGTCCACACCGGGAACTTGACCGACATGCCGCGAGCATAGATCACTTTCACGCACGCTCCTACGACGACCCGACATGCGCCCACCACCCAAATGGATGCGCCCTTCGTTTCCTCTTTCGATGGTGAATGCCCTCGGTGATCCCGTGCGAACGGTGATCCTTCCGATCGATGCGCGTCGGGCGATGAAGCTTGCGGAGCGCATGACGGGACTCGACGACTACGGTGAGAGCGCCGCGGGGCTCCTCCAACGCCTCGACGAAACGGTACACGTCGTGCTTCGGACCGACTGGAACACCCTAGGCCGTTTCGGAGTTCGGTACGTCCTTCATTGGCACCTCTCGAACCGGCTTCGTATCGTCGAGCTACGAAAGCGGCAGCCGAACATCGCGGGCATCGAAATCGAGCGCCCTCTCGTCATCACTGGTCTGTTTCGGACCGGGACCACGTATCTGCACAACGTGTTGGCCGCCGATCCCAGCCACCGCGTGGCGCGGATGTGGGAGCTTGCGCATCCGGTCGGCCGCGTCGCAGACCTCATGGGCGACGAAAATTGGCGGAAGTGGCGTGCCGGCCACGAGGTCGCGATGGACGAGATCATCATTCCCGAGCAAGCCGAGGCGCATCAGGTCACCGTCGACGCGTACGAGGAAGACTTCTTCTTGTTGGAAAACGACATGGCGGTGATGAAATTATTCGTGGGGCTCGGCGACTTTCAATACGCGACGCACATGCTGGGCTGGGACATGATCGAGCCCTACGAGTGGCACCGCCGCCAGCTTCAGATCTTGTGGGCACAGCGGTCTGCGAAACGTTGGCTCCTGAAGTGCCCATGGCATCTGTGGAACCTCCAAGCGCTGCTGACCGTCTATCCGGATGCGCGCGTGATTCAGACGCATCGGGAGCTCGTCGAGACGATCGGGTCGCAGTGCAGTCTCACTGCGCGCATAGCCTCCAAGTTCCGCCGAAGCCTCGAGCTTCATGACGTTGGCGACTTCTGGCTCGAGTATTCCCTTGTCGGCACCGAGCGCGGTTTGGCCGCAAGAGCCAAGCTGCCATCGTCGCAGATTTACGACGTGCGCCTGCCCGATCTTCATGCGAGCCCGCTCGCCGTGGTCGAAGACATCTACACTCATTTCGGGCTGCCTTTCGACCGAGCACTGGCCGACCGGTTCAGCGCGCGGATCGCCGAGGAACCCAAGGCGCAGCTAGGCGAGCACGATTACGACATCGCCGACTACGGTCTCACCGAAACCCGCGTAGAGGACACGTTTGCGTCGTATCGCGCGCGCTTCGACGTCTAGCAGGTGCGGGTCCGTCAACGGCGCAACGGGTGGGGCATGACGTTTTCGTTTTCGGCAGGGCATGCCTGAGCATCGCTCGCTCGCTCGCCGTACTTCCGCGCTGCGGGCGCCGCGCTCATGCCGTGCGCGAATACGCTGCTCAGCACCGTGAGGACGACGACGTTGAAGACCAGCCCTTCGTGGGGGAGCGCTGCTTCCTCGAGGATCAGAATCGCGAACAAGAGCGAAGCAAGCCCGCGCGGCCCGAACCAGCCGAGGAAGACCATGCTCGGACGCCGAAGCCCGCTCCCCACCAACGAGATCGCGACGGGGACGACGCGGATGACAGTGAGGCTCAGCGCCGCGTAGAGCCACATGCGGGCGTCGCTTTCGGCAATCGCCGGCCAGGCGAGCAAGAGCCCGAGCAGCAAGAAGACCAGGAGCGCGAGCAGCGCGCCTTCGGCTTCGAGAAAGTTGTAGAGGTACTCGCACTTACCGCGCTGAGAATTCCCGAGCGTCATGCCCGCGACGAACGCCGCGATGAAGCCGTTACCGCCGATCAGCTCGGCGCCCGCAAACGAAAGTAGGGCGATCGCGATTCCGGTAAGTCTGGTGAAGCGTCCGTCCATCCAACCGCGGCTGTCGGCCCCGGCGATGAGACTCCCGCCTACCCACGCCACTACGAGGCCCGCAATCGGTCCAAGCGTCACTTGCAGGGCTGCGAACCGGACCCACTCCGCTGCGGTGTGCGCCTCCCCTCCGCCCATGCTGGCGAGCGCTGCGAAGATCAGGACGATGGGCAGGGCGATTCCATCGTTCAGACCGCTCTCGACGTTGAGCGCTTGCCGGATCCGAAGAGGCACCGAGGGCGCCCTGACGACCGCTTGCCCGAGGGCGGCATCGGTGGGGGCGAGGATCGCGCCGAGTGCAGCGCACTCGAACCAGGTGAGCTGCGGGAACAAGAGCTTCGCGACCGCCACCCCCGACACGATCGTCAGAGGCATTCCCACTGCGAGAAGGCGGACCGGCAATCCGAGCTCGTTTCGTAGGGCACGAAGATCGATTCGCGCGGCGTCGCCGAAAAGCACGAGCACCAGGGTGAGCTGCGCAAGCACGTGGACGGCTCCTCGATCCGCGTGCATCCCGAGCTCGCTCAACGCGCTACCTCCGAAGATCAACCCGAGTGTGACAAAGACCATCGGTGGCGTGATGACCGTCCGCTCGAGACGCTTCGATACCAGTCCGTACATCAGCACGAACAGGGCGATCCAGAAGATCGTCGTCGAGTCCACGGGCGGGATAGTAGCGGAAGGACGCTTCGTTATGGTTGGTAATCGAGGCGTCTGCGGACCAAGGTCACGAGGATCACAGCGAGCGCAAGGGCGGAAGTACAGCCGGAGTGGCTTCCAACGCTACATCCCGACGAGCCGGTTCCGCCCGTTCCGGGATCCGGATCCGGAACCGGTGTCGATGCTTTGAATCCCGGAGCGAGAGCCCAGCCCGGATTCCCCGTCGAGGAGAACGCATATGCGCCCGTGTCGGCCGCTCCGCCCCGAGCAGTGCCGTTGAAATCGTCGACCACCACGTGCGCGGCGCTTCCAGCGCCTTCGAGCGCGCTGCCGACCGCAGGAAACACATCCATCGGCGGTGCTCCAGCATAGCTCGCATTCACGAGGTCGCTGCCGAGCTCGCCGCCGCCGAACGGAAGCGAGTTGCTCACTCCACCCACGCCAACGTTGCCTTCGAAGACGAGGCCTGACATGCCGCCGTTCACGTAAAACGCGTTCCCCGACTGCGCATACAGCGCGGTGTTTGCAACGACGACCGGGCCGGAGATGCCCCGCAGGCTGATCGCATCACCGTCCGCCTCGAGAATCGTGTTGTGAAGGACCTCGAGATTGGACGGGCTGCCCGACTGGTGGGGCTGCATGGCGATTCCGTCGACGTCTGCGCTCAAAATGACGTTGTTTCGGATCACTGCATCGGCCGCGGATTGAATGCCGTGGTCGCCGCAGTTCCACATGACGTTGCGCTCGATCACGTTTTGCGGCCCGTTCGAGGCGTAGGTGAGAATGCAGGGGTAGTTCGTGTCGTGAATCACATTGTCCCGGATTACGTTGCCAAAGCTTCCCTCTTTGAGCTCGATGCCGTCGCCTTGGCTGACGGAGGGCTGGTTCGTGTGATGGACGTAGTTGCCTTCGACGAGGCTGTTGACGACCTCGCATCCGCCGTTGTTGCAACCGAGATACATTCCCTCGCCCGTGTTGTTGGTGTGGTGGATGTGGTTGCGAAGGATTCGAAGCGATTCGTAGGTCACGCCCGAGTCGTTTGCACGCACGGCCACGTCCCCGGTGTCGTGCACCTCGCAGTCCTCGATCGTGAGGAACCGAGCCCCACTGATGCGAATCCCGGCCGACCCACCCGAGAGCTCGATCCCGCGAATCGTGACGTGCTCCGCGTCGTCGATGTCGATGATGTTCTGGCTCGCGTTCGGCCGGTGGAAGTGCGGTGTTTCGCCGTCCGCCGCGCGAATCACGATCGGAGCTTCTTCCGTGCCCGCGATCGCGAAAGAAAAACGTTCGTTCAACGTGTAGGTTCCGCCCGAGAGCACGAGCTCGTCTCCTGGCACGAGCGCGTTGATCATCGACTCGACGTCGTCATTCGGACCGCCGGCGAACACCTCGGCAGCGGCCGTCGGTGGTTGCGCGAGCCCCAGTGAGCACGCCGCCAGCAGCGCGGCGAAAGTCCGTTTCCAATCCCCCAAGACCATCGAAACAATTTAACGATGCGGCACGAAGTCGGCAAAGGTCGCGCGGTGACGTCGTGACGAAAGGTATGGTCTCTCACAAGTGGTTGCGATCGTCCGGCGGGAAAACTATGGATCGACTCTGGAGGTGACCCATGGCTGACTCTGTCCCTCGCGTCGCCATCGTTGCAGGTGCCCGAACCCCGTTCGCCAAAGCTGGCACGAAGCTGAAGGACTACGGTGCGCTCGAGTTGGCGCGCCACTCGGTGGACGGGCTGCTTTCCAAGCACGACTTGGCTCCAGCGACGATCGACGAAATGGTCTATGGCATCGTGGTGCTCGATCCGCGTCGTCCCCAGTTCGCGCGCGAGGTGGCGTTCGCGAGCCGGCTTCCCTCGGCGACGCCGGCTTGGACGGTCACCGACAACTGCATCACCGGCACCACCGCGATCATGGCCATCGCGGACTCGATTCGCCGAGGGCGTGCCGAGATCGGGATCGCGGGCGGCGTCGAATCGATGTCCAACCCAGCGGTGTTGTTCACGCCGGCGGCCAGCCGGGTCTTCGTCGACCTCGCCAACGCCCGGTCGGTGAAAGATCGCATCGACGCGCTCTCGGCGCTTCGGCCGCGCGACCTCAAGCCAGATGCCCCCGGCGTCGTGGAGCCTTCGACCGGCCTCTCGATGGGCGAGCACACCGAGATCACCGTCAAGGAATGGGACATCGACCGCGAGTCGCAGGACGAGCTTGCATTCGCGAGTCATCGAAACGCGGCCGCAGCGACGGAAGACGGCCGGCTCAAGGACGAAATCGTCCCCATCGATGGCATCGATCACGACACCCTGATCCGTCCCGACACGACTCTCGAGCAGCTCGCGAAGCTCAAACCGGTGTTCGATAGGTCTCCCCGCGGGACCCTGACGGCAGGAAATTCGAGCCCGCTCACCGATGGTGCGGCGTCGATCGTCTTGATGAGCGAGGACCGGGCCGCGAGGGAAGGGCGCGAGCCACTCGCGTTCATCCGGGGCTATAAGAAAGTCGCGATCGACCCGAAGGACGGCCTCTTGATGGGCCCCGGCCTGGCCGTGCCGGATCTGCTTGCCGAGACTGACCTGTCGCTCGACGACATGGATCTCATCGAAATGCACGAGGCTTTTGCCGGCCAGGTCCTGACCAACATCGCGTCCTGGGAGCTCGGCTGGAAGCGAAGCCCCATCGGGACGGTCGACCGGTCGAGGCTCAATCAGCTCGGAAGCTCGATCGCCGTCGGCCATCCGTTTTCGGCGACCGGCGTTCGGATCGCCACCACGCTAGCCAACGAAATGAAGCGCCGCGGGTCCCAGTATGGCCTGATCAGCATCTGCGCTGCGGGTGCAATGGCCCAGGCCATGATTCTCGAGCGTGACCCGTAGCCGCCAGCTTACAAACGCGGCGCGCGGCGCTATCGTCTCTTGAGAACCCCCCCAAGCCAAAGGAGGAAGGCAATGAGCCTACGGCTAGGAACCATCGCTCCCGATTTCCAGGCGGACACCACCGAAGGTCCGATCCGCTTTCACGAGTGGGCGGGCGACGACTGGGTGATCTTTTTTTCCCACCCCGCGGACTTCACACCGGTCTGCACGACCGAGCTGGGCCTCGCTGCCAAGCTGAAAGACCAGCTGGCCCAACGCGGCGCCAAGGCGCTCGCCATCAGCGTCGACCCCGTCGACTCCCACCACGAATGGATCAAGGACATCGAGGACACGCAGGACGTGCGAATGAACTTTCCAATCGTGGCCGATCCCGACCAAGAGGTTGCCAACCTGTACGACATGATTCACCCCGAAGCCGATGCGAAGGTGACCGTCCGCTCCGTGTTCTTCATCGACCCCAACCGAAAGGTGCGCGCGACGATCACCTATCCGCCCGCGACGGGCAGGAACTTCGACGAGGTGCTTCGCGTGCTCGACGCCCTTCAGCTCACCGATAGCCATCAAGTCGCGACGCCGGGAAATTGGAAAGATGGCGATGATGTCGTCATCGTGCCGTCGATTACCGACCCCGACGAGATCGCGAAAAAGTTCCCCAAGGGCCACACCGAGCTCCGGCCTTACCTGCGGATGACGCCGCAGCCCAACAAGTAGGGTCTATTCGGCGTTTCGCGTCTCGGTGCTCGTGCGCCGGAAGGCGATCGACGCGACCCAGCCAGTCAGCGCAAACACTCCGAGAAACATCAGGAAGTGTCGGTGGCCGGCCACACCCGGCGACCGATCGAGCAGCCAGCCGCCGACCAGGTGAACGAACACATCTGGCGTGTAGCCGATGAATGAAACGAGCCCGACGGCCGTCCCGGTCGCGCCGAGCGCCAGACCGCCCTCTTGAAACAATGCGAAATAGACACCCCGCAGACCGAAGATCGCGGCCGAGGTGATCAGCACGTTGGCGTACAAGACCCAGGCCTGCGAAGCACCGGCCGGGGTGAGCGCGAGCCAGCCGTACGAACCGACCATCGTGGCAAAGCAGAACGCAGCGATGCGTGAGGCCGTGAATCGGTCGGCGAGCCAACCTGCGCCAATCGCCGCCACGGGACGCACCCAAGAGCTCATCGTCGATACGCGCGCCCCCTGCACCTCGTTCATACCGTATCCATCGACCGCGAACACGGCGTAGTTGTCGATACCCTTGTAACCGACGTAGGCGCACACGACGATCAGCGCCTGGAGCCAAACGGTCGGGCGACGCACGACGGTGCGAACGTGCTCCCAAACCTCACCGCGCTCCTTCTCGGTGCGCGCGTTGGCATCCGGAACGAAGAACCAACACAACAAGGCCGCTGTGGCCGTCGCGGCCGTGTAGGCATAGATGACCCCGCGCAGGGCCCTTTCGCGCGCGAGCTCGGTCGCCGTAGTCGGGTCGTCGGGGAGGAGCGTTTGAAAGAGCACGAGCGCAGCGGCGGCAAGTAGAGCCGCAAAAAGTCCGCGGCCGCCGTCGAGGATCCCATAGGCCCGCCCCTGCTCGTGCTCACCGCCCCATTCGCGGGTCACGCGAATCAGCGCAGCCCAAAACAGCAAGATGGTCGTCAGCCCCCAGAAGCCGAAGAGCACGCGTAGATCACGATACGCCGGAAACGTAGCAAGAAACATTCCTCCGAAGCTCGTGGCGGCGAGAGAACCGACGAGCAGTCGTCTTGCTGCAAAGCGATCGGCGAGCAGCCCGCCGGGGAAGTACGCCAGCATGGCGACGACGCCGTATACCGCTTGCGCCGTGCCAAGCTCGGTATTGCTCAGCTCGAACACCCGAAGCACCGTCGGACGAAAAAAACGTGCCAAGTGAAATGGTAGGCTGAAGATCGCTTCTCCGGCGACAATCAGACAGGCCATGAAGGCCGCGCGCTCGAGTCGTGTCGGTGCCGGCATCCGGGGTGCGGCATGGTAACGCATCGCCGGAAACTTGCTCACGCTCACGCGAACCGTGAGCATTCCGTGAACTTGCAAGGGGGAGACCATGAGCAGAACGAAAAACCAGTGGTGCATTCCGGTCGCTGCCGCGCTGGCTGTTGCGGGCTGGGGTACTCGCGCCGCGGCGCAGGACGCCGAGATGCCGGACAGCGTCGCCGTCGACGTCGCAGCCACGACGACCGAAGCGGCATCAGAGGCGGCGTTCGCCGAGGCACCCGACGTGACCGATCTTCCCGACGAAGAAGCCGAGGTGACGCCCATGAAGACGAAGCCACTCGTCGACTGGGCCCTCAGCGCCGGCGGCGCGGTCAACACCGGCAATACCTCGTCCTGGAACCTCAACGCCGGGACCACCGTGCTTCTCACGAAGGACGACCACCGGCTCACCATCGACTCGCTTTTCAACTTCGGTCGCGCGAACCCAGACGTGACGTTGCCCGGTTCCTCGATAGGCACCGTCGCCAAGCAGTGGTTTTTCAACGCGCGCTACGACTACTATTTCACCGACATGGATGCGATTTGGGCGTCGCTCGGTCTTCGCTGGGACCCGCT
Organism: Polyangiales bacterium; assembly: GCA_041576815.1. Classification (GTDB taxonomy): domain Bacteria; phylum Myxococcota_A; class Polyangia; order Polyangiales; family Houyiibacteriaceae; genus SG8-38. Next base: position 89,017 of record JBFGKE010000007.1, on the reverse strand, counting down.
GGCAGGCTTCGATCTCCAGCTTCTGGCGAACGCCGGCTACCTGCGCGCGTTCGTCAAAGAGGAAAACCATCTCTTCACCGGCCGCATCGGTTACAGCTACACGTACGAGAACTACACCGATTCAGCGGTCGGCGCGGGGACGGTGCTCACCGAGACGTCCAACATCCACGGCTTGCTGCTGGCCCTCGACTACGAAAACCGGATCAACGAGCACGTCGGTTTTCTGTGGGGCCTCACCTACATCGGCAATCTGAACGAGATTCCTGCACAAATGAATGCCAAGGCGTTCCAAGACAACCGTATCTATTTCAACGTCGCGCTGCTCTCGCAGTTCGCCGACAAGTTCGCTTTCGAGGCGCGGTTCCTGCTGCTTTACGACAGCCGTCCGGCGGGCCTTTTCAAGACCGACACGACGACGATCTTCAGCATCGTGTACACGCCGTTCAAGGCGGACAGAGGCTAGTGTTCTATTGCCCCGGGACGCCGCCGACAGTCGGCTTGAAACGGAAGATGTGGTACGGGGCGTTCGCTTCGATGTGTGACTTCGACCGCAGCAATTGATCGGGGATCGCGCTGTCGGCGACGTAGAGCCAGCCGCCTGGGCCATAGCTCAGGGCGTCGGCCCAGCGGATTCGGGGGCTGCGCACCAAAGTCGCGAGCTCGCCCTCTGGCGTCATTCGAAGTACGGACCCGTGTTCGACATCGGTGATGAGCACACTTCCCTCGGCGTCGGTGCTCAGGCCATCGTTGAGTGGCTTTTGGCCGACGGCTTGCACGCGGGCCGAGAGCGCGCCCGCACTGAGCGACTCGTCGAGAAGGTCTTGGACTTTGACGCGGTACATCGTGTCGTGCGTCATCGCGCCGTACCAAATCCACCGATCGTCGCGGCTGATCGCGATGCCGTCGACACCGGGCTTGAGCACGACGAGCCCGCCAAAGAACTTCATGTCTTTGGTGGGGTTCCGGATCAGCCAGTCCTGCGCCACCACCGACGGATCGCTCTCGAGCACGCGCCGCGCGCGTTCCTGCTCGACGTCGTAGACCACGAGGCCGGGATTCTTTCGCCAAAAGCTGACGTCTGCGATGAAAACGTGCTTGCCGGTGGAATCGACCTGGAGGTCTTGAAGAAATGAGCCGAGCTCAGCGACTGCCGAGCTGAACACGTGATCGTGGACGACCTCGCCGCTCCCCAAATCGAATGCCAGAAGTCGAGCTGCTCCTGTCCCGTGGTTTCCGTGGTCGATCGTCCAGAGCCGATTCTGCCGATCGATGGCCACACCGAGGGGTGTTTCGAAGAGCGACTGCGCGTCCTCGTCTGGAAAGGGCTTCGGCGCGCCGTCGACCCACTCGAGCAGCTTTGCGCCGTCCGGCCGGCTCTCCGGATGGATCGTGTAAAAGACGCGGTCGTCCGCTGAGACGGCGAGGTTGCCAATCGGCTCCGGGCTCGTGACCACGACCTCGAGAGCGCTCTCGTCGAACGTCGGTGTGCCGCTGAGGTTGGGATAAGGCTCGCCCCCGCCGTAGCGCGCGTAGAGTACGACCGCGAGGCCGGCGACGAGGCCGAGCAGCGCGACCAGGAGGCGAGTCAAACAGCCTTTCATCGAGCCGGGCTCTAGGCTTCCCAGACGACGCGCTGGCCGGCGCTGTACCACTGGTCGACCTTCGGAGCGTAGGTGTCCTCGAGCTGGCCTCGTTTCATCTTCATCGTGGGAGTCAGGAAGCCGTTTTCGATCAGCCACGGGTCTTTCACCACCGCGAGGAACTGCAGGCGCTCGAAGGCTTCGACTTCTTTGTTGACCTCCTCGAGGAGAGCTTCGAGGTCGGCTTCGATCCGCGAGCGAATGCTATCGTCTTTCAGCTTGTGCCGAAGCTCCTCGGCTGGCAGCACCAGCGCGAACGGCTGCGGATGACCCGAGCCGCTCACGCAAGACATCTCGACGTGCTCGCTGTTGTTGATGAGGTTTTCGATCGGTACCGGGGCGACGTACTTGCCCTTGCTGGTCTTGAAGAGCTCTTTCACGCGGCCCGTGATTCTGAGGCGCCCTTCTTCGTCTCGCTCACCGCGATCGCCGGTTTTGAAGTACCCATCCTCGGTGTAGCACTCCGCCGTCAGCTCGGGCTGCTTGTAGTAGCCCATCATGTTGCCCGGGGACTTGATCAGCACCTCGCCCTCGTCGCTGATCTTGACGTCGACGCCCGGCATCGGGTTACCGACATATCCGACTCGCCCTTTGCCCGGAAAGCTCGCGTGCGAGTAGGCGAAATCCTCGCTCATTCCATAGCCCTCGAGGAGCTCGAGCCCGAGGTTGCGGTACCACTGGATGAGGTCGGGCGGGATCGGCGCCGAGCCGCTGGCCGCGAGTCGTACGTCTTGCAGGCCGAGGTTGGTGAGGATCTTCTTTTTCACCACCCGATTCAGGATTGGGATCTTGAGGAGTCGATTCAGCTTTTCGGGCGGCAGCTTTTGAAACACCCCGAGCTGGAACTTCAGCCAGAGCCGCGGCACCGATACGAAGATGGTCGGCTGCGCGCGGTTGAGGTCCTGCACAAATGTGTCGAGCGACTCCGCGAAGAAGATTTGCATCCCCGTGTTGAGCCCCTGCGTCTCGACGCAAAAACGCTCGAAGACGTGCGCCAGCGGGAGATAGGAAAGCATGCGATCCTCCGGCGTCGCTCCGAAGACCTCCTCCGCGCCCTGCACCGAGGCTGCAATCGCGCCAAAGCTGTGCATGACGCCCTTCGGCCTGCCGGTACTGCCCGACGTGTAGACGATGATCGCTAACTCGTCGGCCGTGCGACGCGGATTGCCCTGAATCGGCTCGGTCTTCGCGATGATCGAGTCCCACTTCGGGTAGTCGTTCGGGGGCGCGAGCGGGAACGAGATGCAGGGCATGTCGGCGGGAATGCCTTTTTTGATTTCGTCCCAGCCGTCGAGCTTGCCGACGAACAAGAGCTTCGACTCGCTGTGCTTGAGGATGTAGTCGATCGTGTCGGCATTGAGCGTCGGATAAAGGGCGACGCTCACGTAGCCGGCCATCCAAATCGCGAGGTCGGCCATGATGAAGTGCGCGCAGTTCTTCGAGATCTGCGCGATGTGGCTGCCCGGCGGAAGCCCGAGCGACTTCAGATGAGCGGCCATGCGGCGCACCTCGTCCATCGCCTCGGCCCAGGTGTACGTCTTCACCTCGCCGTTGCCGATTGGCTGGGTCATCCAAAGGCGATTGGGGGCGACCTTTTCCCATCCGTAGGCATCATCGAGTGCGAGCGAAAGTTCAGCCATGGTTACTCCTGTCCTCAAATCGGGCCTCGGAGCATACACGTTTGCCCGCGAGCGGTCAGCGCCAATCTCGTGCCGTGCGCCCGGAACCCCTTGACTGGCCAGGCGTCCGGGTTTGAACTGGGCCTCAGAGGAGCGGCACGAGCCGCGGAGCCATGAGAACGGTCGAGGCTCAATTCGTAGGAAGCGGCGATGCATTCGGCAGCGGCGGCCGTTTTCAGACCTGTATCGCGCTACGGACGGCGGACGATCTGTTTTTGGTCGACTGCGGTACCTCGTCCTTGATCGCGATGCGCCAGCAGCAGATCGATCCGCGTGATGTGAGCAAGGTGTTGATCACGCATCTGCACGGCGATCACTTCGGTGGGCTTCCCTTCTTCTTGCTCGACGCGCAGCTCGTCTCCAAGCGAACGGCGCCTCTCACGCTCGTCGGTCCGCCGGGCTTCGAGGACCGCCTCATGCGCGCGATGGAAGTGCTGTTCCCGGGTTCTTCCCGCGTCGAGCCCAACTTCGACGTGCGATTCCTCGAGCTCAAGCCCCGAACACCGACCCAGGTGGACCAGGTCGAGGTGACGGCGTACCCCGCCGCACACTTCAGCGGGGCGCCCTCCTATAGCCTGCGCGTGAAGGTCGAAGAGAAAGTCTTCGTGTATTCGGGCGATACCCAATGGACCGACACCCTCGTCGAAGCGTCACACGAGGCGGATCTCTTCGTTTGTGAATCCTACGTGTTCGACGGTGAGGTCCCGCTCCACAACAGCTATCGGACGATCATGAAGCATCGTTCGCGTCTCACGTGCAAGCGCATCATCCTGACACACATGAGCGAGGACGTGCTGAGAAGGAAGGACGAAGTGGAGCTGCCAACCGCCCAAGACGGACTCCGGCTCACACTTTGAAGCCGATCGGCCGAGCGGACTCGTTCCGGCAATCGGACGCGTGAGGTAAGCGGCTTAGTGGACTAAGCTCTCGGCCATGGAGGACTTCTCGGGCCGTGAGGCAGTCGTGACCGGTGGCACCGGCGCGCTCGGCACGGCGGTCGTGCGCTGCCTCGTCGAGGCGGGTGCCGTCGTGCACGTTCCCTGTTTTTCGGACGAGGAGCTCCGACGCTTTCCTTACAAGGACCACGCCGCGGTGAAGCTCCACGAGGGACTCGATCTCACGCGCGAGACGGACGCCCAGCGGCTCTTCGACGCCACGACCTCTCTCTATTCGAGCGTCCACGTCGCAGGCGGCTTTGCGATGGGACCGATCGCGTCGACGAGCCTCGATGCGTGGGACCGCTTGATGCGGATGAACGCGACGACTTGCTTTCTCTCGTGCCGTGAAGCGGTGAAGGCGATGGGCGGGCGCGAGGGGCGGATCGTCAACGTCGCTGCGAAGCCAGCTCTGGTGCCGGCGGGCGAGATGACAGCGTATTCGGCTTCGAAGGCTGCAGTTGCGGCGATCACTCTTTCGCTTTCCGAAGAGCTTGCGGGGTCGGCGATTTGGGTCAACGCCGTCGTGCCGAGCATCATCGACACGGAGGTCAACCGCTCGGCAATGCCTTCCGCGGATTTCGCCGCGTGGCCCAAGCCCGAACAGATCGCCGACACCATTGCCTTCCTGGCTTCGCCCCGGAACACCGTCACGCGCGGGGCTTTGGTCCCCGTCTATGGCAAGAGCTAGCCGGATGGCCTGCGGCGCCAGTAGCCGTACCGAAGCAGGAGCGGCGCCGAGAGGCACGTGACCGCGACGCGCTCCGAGGTTTTCATCGAACGCCGCCACTCCTCGTCGAGCTTGAGCTCCGTCGGGCCGGACGCCATGCGGCTGGGGTTTCCGGCGACCGTGTGGACCGGGCGAAGCTCCGCCGTGTGTCCGTGGAGAAAGTCGAGGCGCGGGGTCGGACGAACGCCGGCGGCGTCGAGAATCGACTCGAGCACCGGACGGGGCGACTCGACGAGGTCCTCGTATCGTATGGTCAGGGGCCTCGAGGCCGGCACCACCTCTGCGAGCAGATTGAGATAGCCCATGACCGCGGTCCTCGTGGGGCTGTAACGTGGCATGTACTCCGCGCCGTGGTGGTGATCGGGCCGCGTCTTGCTCTTGGCCCATGAATAGGCGACGCCGCGAGGGTCGCGAAGGAGGTGGACCGGCGTGATTTCGAGCTCGGGAATGCCTTGGAGGATCGCGAGATGCCCAAACGTCTTCGAGGAGTCCACGACCACGCTGCACCCTGACTCGGCTGCCACGGCGCGGTAGAGCCGAGCGATCAGACGGCGAAGCTCGGCGAGCTCGGCGGGGCCGTCGGTGCGCATTACCGTGGGCAGCCTCCGAATGCGATCGAGCCGGAGCGCAAGCTGGCGCACACGTGCCGCATCGAACCCTGGCTCGTCTTGAAAGGCGCGCTCGACGACGCGCGACCAAAAGGCGCAGTGGGAGAACGGCTCGCCGCAGCCGCAGTAGTTGTCGTCCATCATCCGCGTCCAGATGCTTCGAATTTCGCCGACGGCCCAGCAACCCGGCACCTGCCCCATGAGCCGCGAGAGCAGGGTGCTGCCGTTCCGCCCCGACCCGATGATGTAGATCACTTTCGGCATGCCGCCGCAGTATGCACGCGACCCCCACCGCACGCGAAAAGGGGACTGTCCCCTATATAAGTTCGCGCGAAAAGGGGACTGTCCCCTATATAAGTTCGCGCGAAAAGGGGACTGTCCCCTATATGAATTCGGGTAGTATCGGCGCGATGAGGTATACGCAGTTGGGTCGAACCGGGGTGTCGGTGTCGCGTATTTGTCTCGGATGCATGAGCTACGGGACGCCCGACTGGCGGCCCTGGGTGCTCGATGCGGAGGCGTCGGCTCCGTTCTTCCGGCGGGCCATCGAGGCGGGAATCAACTTCTTCGACACCGCGGACATGTATTCGCTCGGGGTCAGCGAAGAGGTCACCGGGCGCTGGCTTCGCGAGTACGGCAACCTCGACGAGATTGTCGTTGCGACCAAGGTGTTCTTCCCCATGAGCGATCGCCCGAACATGGGCGGGCTTTCACGAAAGCACATCCAGCAGGCCTGCGAGGACAGCCTGCGGCGCCTCGGCGTCGAGACGATCGATCTCTACCAGATTCACCGCCTCGATCCGGACACGCCCTTCGACGAGATGCTGGCTGCCCTCGATCACCTCGTCACGCAGGGTAAGGTGCGATACATCGGCGCGAGCTCCATGTACGCGTGGCAGTTCCAAAAGCTTCTTTCGATGTCGGATGCAAGGGGCTTGGCACGCTTCGTGTCCATGCAGAACCACTACAACCTCGTCTACCGCGAAGAGGAGCGCGAGATGCTACCGCTTTGCGAAGCGGAGAATGTTGCAGTGATTCCGTGGTCACCGCTCGCACGCGGCATGCTTGCCGGGACACGGAGCAAGCTCGGCGATGGCTCCACGAGCCGGTCTTCGAGCGACGGGCTCGACCAGATCCTCTACGATCAGCCGTCGGATTGGGAAGTGGTCGAGGCCGTCAAACGAGTCGCCGAGAAGCGGGGTGAGCCGCCCGCCCGCATTGCGCTCGCTTGGCTGCTTTCGAACCCCGTCGTCACCGCTCCAATCGTGGGCGCCACCAAGCTGAGGCACCTCGACGACGCGATCGCAGCCGCCGACATCGAGCTCGGCGAAGAAGAGATCGCGATGTTGGAAGCGCCGTACCGCGCACATCCCGTACGAGGCCTGGCTGCACCGCGAAGCTAAACGTACCCGCTCAGGTGTCTTCGAGCTCAGAGCGGAGGCTTCGAATCATCAGCCGTTCGTAAAGCCCCGGCGCGAGCCGCGACAAGAGCGCGCTCGTCTTCCCGACGGGCGTCAACACGAGGCGCCGCCGTCCGGTTTGTGCGGCCTTCACGACCGCGTCGGCCACGTCGGCCGGGTCGCCGAGCCGCCCGACCTTCGACCGCGGCCTCTCGATGCGTTCGCCGTCACCGCCGAGGGTCGAGGCTTCCAAGCCGGAATCGACGAACGAGGGACAAACCATCAGCACGCCGACGCCGCGGGTCGCCATCTCCGACCCGAGGCTTTCGAACAGCCCGTGCATCGCGTGCTTCGAGGCCGAATACCCACTGCGACCGTAGAGCGGCGCGAGCCCCGCGATGCTCGAGATCGCGATGATCAAGCCTTTGCAAGCGACGAGATCCGGCAAACACGCCTTGGTGCAGTGCAGCGCTCCGAAAAAGTTGACCTCCATCACGCGGCGGAACACCTCGGGCTTCGTTTGCTCGAATGCGCTTCGGTGCACGATTCCGGCGTTGTTGATCAGCACGTCGATGCTGCCGAACGCGTTGCGCACTGCTGTCATCGCTTGGTTGACCTGCTCGACGTCCGTGATGTCACAAAGCACCGCCGTGGCTCGAATTCCAGCGAGCTCGAGCTCTCGTTGCGCAGCGTCCAGTGGGCTCGATGGAAGGTCGAGAAGGGCGATCCGCGCGCCTTCCGCACCAAATCGTCGGCCGAGCGCGCGCCCGATGCCGCCCGCGCCTCCGGTGATGACCACCGTGCGCCCGCGAAGCTCACGGCGCGCCAAGAAGACCTCGTGCTCGTGCGTAGAGCTCGAACGCCTCGCGGCTGGTGAGCTTAGGTGTGTAACCGTACTCCTCTTTGAGGCGCCGGTTCGACAGCACCGGGCGGTACCGAAGAAACGCAACGCGCTCCGGTCCGTTCTCCGTGATGCCGAGCCCCTTCAACGCCCAGAGGATCGCCTTCACGGCGGTCGCGGGAAGTGGAACGTAGGGCTTCCCGAGCATTTCCGCGATCTCGCGTGGCGTCAGCGCGCCGTCGCCGGCTTGATTGTAGATTCCGACTTTTTCCGAGAAAACGGCGTCGACCAGACACGCGACCAGATCCTGATCCCAGATGAAGACGAACGGCGAATCCGATCCTGCGATGCCGAGCACGACCGGCTTCTCGAAAAGATCGGTTACGGGGCTATGCACGCCCGCCCCTACGACGGTGCCCGGCCGAAAAACGATCTGCCGAAGCTCCGGCCGTTCCTCGCGCCAGCGGGCCAGCATGGCTTCCACCAGACGTTTGTTCTTCGAGTACTCGAATTCCTCGTTGCCGCGAAGCGGATCGCTCTCGTCGAGCCACTCGGGGTTGTCCGGGTGATATCCGTACGCCGCGCCGCTCGAGGTCACGATGAGACGCTTGGCGTGTGCAGCTTCGCAGGCTCCGAGGACGTTCTTCGTACCGAGCACGTCGACGCGATAGGCCAGGTCCTTTGGCGCTCCCTTCGGCGCCCGCACGATCGAAGCCAGATGAATCACCGTGTCGATGCCGTGTTTCCCGAACAGCTCGCCGAGGGCGGGGTCGCAGATGTCCGCCTGCTCGTACGCGACTCCATCGAGCCGGTCGGCAGCATCGACCGCCGTCCAGTCGAGCGCGACGAGCGCGGACAGCTCGTCCCTCCGCTCGGCCAGCGCGTTGATGCAGAGGCGACCCACGTAGCCGGCCGCCCCGGTCACCAAGACCGCGGGGCTCCCGCCCATCAGCCGCCGGGCTCCTGATGCATCGCCTTGAACTCCTGAAGCCCGGGGGCGAACAGGTGCATGTTTGGATCGACGTCCACGTGCACGACCGCGGGCTTCCCAGATTCCACGCATCTTTGAAGCGCCGCCTCGAGGTCCGCTGGGTCCGAAACACGCTCGCCGTGGCAGCCCATCGCCTCGGCGACTTTGTCGAAGGCGATCTCCTCGAAGTCGGCGTTGATCGTGCCCTGCTGCTCGGTGCCGATCACCGGCCGCAGCATGCCGAGCCCGATCGACTGCGTCAGCTTCACCATCCCCCACTGCTTGTCGCAGAGGACGAGATAGATGACCGGCAGCTCGTGCCGCAGCGCGGATTCCAGCTCCTGCACGTGGAAGGCCATCGCGCCGTCGCCGATGATGCAGACTACCTTGGCGTCCGGCCGCGCGATTTGGCCCGCCAAGGCCTGTGACACGCCGGCCCCGAGCATTCCGAATTTGAACGTCGACAGCAACGCGTCCGGCCGGTTGATCTCGGAGAAGAAGCTCGCCCACACCGTCGCGTTGCCGCCGTCGAAGACATAGACGGCGTCGTCGCCAAACACGCGTTGGCAGGTCGTCGGCACGTGTGCGCTGTGCATCGGGCTCGCGGCGTTCTGAAGCGCCATGTCGAGCTGACCGCGCACTTTGGTTTGGCCTTCGACCAGACTTGCCGTGCGAGCGCGGTTCGCTCGAAGCCTTTCTTCGTCCAGCGGGGAGTTGGCGAGCTCACTTCCGAGCGCCGAGAGAAACGCGTTGGCATCTCCGGCGATGGCGAGCTCGGTGGCCTTGTTCAAGCCGAGGATCTCGTCGTCGATGTCGACTTGAATGAGCTTCTGCTCGTCCGGTTTACCCCAGTACGGGGGCTTGCCCCACCAGTCTGTCTCGCCGAGACGCGAGCCGACCACCAGCACCGCGTCCGCCGTGCTGCGCGCCTCGTTGATCGGGTCCATTGCCCAAATCGGGAGGAGTTGCTCGTGCTTGTCCGGGAGGGCGCCGCGCCCGGCCCAGCTCGTCGTGATGGGACAGCCGAGCGCCTCTGCCACGGTCTTCAGCGCTGCCGATGCCTGGGCGTGAAGAACGCCGCTGCCGGCATGCACGTGCGGACGCTCTGCGTTTCGAAGGAGCTCGGCGGCCTGCTCGACCTGTTTCCTGGCTGGCTCGATCGGTTGAGTCCGGCGGTAGGCCTGCGGCGGCCGAAGGTCGATGGCGTCGGTTTCGAAGATGCCGTTCATCACGGTCTCAGGAACGTCCAGATGAACGACTCCGGGTCGGCCGGTCCAGCTGATCCGCGCTGCGCGCCGAAACATCTCCGGGAGCCTCTCGAACGAGGGCACCGCCCCGCTCCATTTGGTCATCGCACGCGTGACTCCGGTTTGGTTGAAGTACTGATACGTGCCGCCGCGGTCGGGATAGGCGATCGGCGTTCGACGGCTCGAGGTGATCAAGAGCACGCGATTGCCTTCGCCGTTTTCGACCGCCACGCCCGGCAAGATGTTCGCAACCCCCGGTCCGTTCGAAGCCATGCAAACGCCGAGCTTCCCAGTGAGGCGAGAGTATGCGCCCGCCATGTGTGCCGCGCTGGTTTCGTGCCGCGGCGAGACGAGTCGAATCCCGTGTTTGTCGAAGCTCCCGAAAAAACCCATGTACGTGCCGTCGACGATTCCGAACACGACCTCGACGCCTTCAGCGGCCAACATGCGAGCCAGCGCCTCTCCTCCAACCATCTGGGCCATGGTGATCCTTCCTGCGCCGTGGGTGGCCGCCGCTCGGGTGGCGCGGGCGCCGAAACGCAAAGGTACACCCGGCTTTTCCACCGCTGAAAGCGAAACATTTGCGCCGCGAAGGCCTGGGTTTCCGCGCGCCTGCGCTACGCTCGGTTCCGAGACGCCCGCCCATCGCGCGGTGCGTCGGCTGTGTCTGTTTCGGTCGCGAGGTGCGCCGGCAGCTCGTCGCGGCGAAAGACGTCCTCGAGGTTTTCAGCGCGCCGGACGACCGACGCACGGTCACCGGTGACCAGGATCGCAGCGGGCCGAGGCATTGCGTTGAAATTGCTCGCCGAGACCTCCTGGTAAGCGCCGGTGTCGAGGAAGGCGAAGAGGTCGCCTACCTCGACCTCGGGAAGCTTCACTGCGCCGAGCAGCCTGTCGCCGTAACAGCTCCGGCCGACGACGTCGGCTTTCATCGTCTTCGGCGCCCCGAGGCGGGTTGCGACGCAGTGCTCATGGAGGTGGTGTTCGAAGCGCCCGCCGGTCATCCAGAACTCCGAAGTGTCGACCGTCACGAGGTTCCACCGAATCGGCGAGGTCATCTTCTTGGTCGCTTCCACCGTCGTGAGATGAACGCCGGCGTTCCCGTGGATCGCGCGGCCCGGCTCGAGCTGCAGCATCACGTCCTTGGCATCGATGCCGTGCTTTGGGAGCGCGTCGAGAAGCGCGGCCGTGGTCGCGGCGCCGTACTCTTCGATGCTGGGCGCAGGAACGGTATTGGGACTCCCTTGCACGAGCCCGAGAAGCTTGTCGACGACTTTGTATCGAACCTTCGCGCCCAGGTGCTTCAGTCCCAGTGACAGCAGGTGTAGCGAGCCAAACAACACGGGATCCGCGTAGTCGGTGGCCGCGTTGTGCGGGTCGCGCGGGATCGCAAAACCACCGCCGATGCTGATCTCTTGCGGCCGGTAGCCGCCAAGCGCGCGGCACACCCGGCCGATGTCGCGCGCATATGCGTGCATTTGCGCTTCCCAGTAGCGAGTGGAGCGATGGTGCCGTCCATGGTGAGCGTGAAAGCCGACGACCTCGACATTCGGGAGGTCCATGACGCGCCGGCCCGCTTCGATGACTTCATCGATCGACAGGCCACCCTTGTAGACCAGCGCCACGAGGTCGGTCGGCACCATGCCGTCGGGGGCGAAGTCGCTCTTTTTGACGAACTCCGAGATGGCGGGCCGGATCCGCAGCCGGACGCGCGCTGTCTTCGGGAGGCTGGGGGCCAGCTCTTCGAGAAATGCGACGTCTTGAAGGCTGTCGATCGTCAGCCTCGCGCCGACGTCGATGGCGTGCGCGATGTGCGCTTTGCTCTTTGGAACCCCGTTCACGGAAATGAAGCTCGGATCCACGCCGGCCCGAAGCGCGACGTCCAGCTCCCCCGGCGAGTAGATGTCTGCACCGCAACCCTCGTCGGCGAGCACCCGCTGCACCGCGTAGAGCCAGTTCGCCTTGGCGGCGGGCATCACTTTGATCGGGCCTGCCGTCCAGCCGCGTTCGAAGGCACGCTGAAAACGGCGAACGTTCCGGCGTATTTGGTCTTCCGAGAAGACGAAGAGCGGCGAGCCGAAGCGCGCGACGAGATCGACGCTCGACACGTCATCGATGAAGAGAACGCCATCCCGATTGCTCAGGCAGTCATCGATGCGCGTAACGTTCATGTCAAAGCCTCCTCAAAACACGTACGGAATGAAGAGATACGGGACCTCCTCGCAATACCGGTCCCAGTCGTCGCCGTATTTCTTCCTGCACCGTGCGATGTCTCGGCCCGCTCGATGGAGGATCATGAGCACGAAGAACGTGACGTAGAGGTACGGAAGAAAATGGTCGAAACCGCAGATCAAGCCCCATGAGAGCGCCATCAGGATGTCCGTGGTGTAGTGGATCTTGCGCGCGTACCGCCACCATCCGTCGACTAGCAGCTTCGAGCCGGCTTTGGTCTCGAGGTAGCGCGGGTTCTTCAGGGTGCCCCAAGGGAGTTGCGGAAACGCCTTGCGCTTCACGTAAGATCCGTTGAGCTGCATGCGGAAGCGATTGCGTTGGCTCTGCGCCGTGTCCCACACGTAGTACGCGCCGATCAAGAGCACGAAACAGAACACCGTGTAGCCGACCGAGTGCTCGAAGGGAGGCCGGGACGCGATGTACATCGAGTTGAAGCAGTACACGAAGGGCACCCCGGCGAGGTTCCAGAACACCAGCATCCATCCCCACTTCTCGTAAAAGATGTCCCAAGTCGTCGGGATGCATTCTTCGCCTTTCATGCAGGCGTTGGCGTATAGGAAGTGTGCGACAATCATGAAGATCATCGGCGTGCTCACCGTGCCGTAGGTGGCGTATTGGTGGGCGGCCCCACTGAGGGTGAGCAGGAAGAGGGTGAGCCAAGACACGCGGACCTCGGCCCACATCTTGAGATCGAGCGGGCCGATACGCGGGTTGAGCCACGCGCCCATGAAGAAGTCGTACAGGAAGCTTCCCGACATGCGCTCGGCATTGCCCGTGGCCTTTGCTCCGAAGTACACCGCGATGGCCACGAGGTTTCCGGTGATCATCGCGGCGATCATGAACTGGCCGAAGTGATCGTAGATTCGCTGCAGTGGAAAGATCCCCGTGAAGTGCAGCACGCCGACGATCGCAAGCGTGAGCCACCACGCCGTGACCGCGTTGCATCGATACTCGAGCCGCTCTCCGCCTCTCGATGGGATCGGGAGGCCCTTGATGCGGAGACCGGGCAGATACGCCGCCATCAGCCCCTGCACGACGAGGAAAGACCCGTAGATTGCGAAGATCTCCCAGGTGGGCGTCCCGTGCGCGACGATTTGGGCCCACAGACGCTCGAAGAACGGACCGACGTCGGACAAGCTGGCCGGATAGAAAAGCGCGCCCTCATAGAACCGCCACGCGATCCAGAGGTACAGCATCAAGGCGTGCGACAGGGTGATGATGAACGTCACGCCGAACGTGCCGCCAAACTCGCGTACCTGCTCGTCGCCTTTTTTGGATGCTCGCGCTGCTGCGGCGGCCGGCAGCGCCGGTTTCACTGCGTCTTGCAAAGCTCCCTCCTGAGTTCGGCACCGTTCTATACCGGAGTGCGAGGCGAAGTCTAGAGTGCCCCTCGCCCTGCGCTAGGATGCCGGCGTGGACCGGACGTCGTGGCTGAAAATCGCGCTTGCCGCAGCCGTGGCGGGGCTCGTAGCCTGGATCTATACGAGCGGGGCGTACGAACGCTTCGACCCTGCGACGATGCGCGTTTGGTTTCGTGAAGCGGGCACGTGGGGTGGCGTGCTGTTCATCGCCGCGTATTCGGTGCTGCAACCGTTTGGCGTCAATGGCTTGGTGTTCTTATTGAGCGCGCCGTTGATCTGGAGCCCCACGGAGGCGTTTCTCCTCAACTGGGCTGGGACGGTTGGAACCGGCCTCTTCGCGTTCGCCGGCGCACGCTTCATCGCCCGCGACTGGATCCAGCAGCGACTGCCGCAGAGAATTCGCCGCTTCGACGATCGGCTCGAGTCGCGCGGATTTCGCACGGTCCTCTTGCTCCGCCTCATTTTTTATACGACGCCAACCGTCCAGTGGGCCCTCGGCGTGTCACGAGTCCACGTCGGACCGTTTCTCACGGGCACGGTGCTCGGCGTCGCGCCGTTCACGCTGCTCATGACGCTCGTCGGCGTCCGCGTTGCCGCTTGGCTCGAAAAACACCCTCTCTCGAGTTGGCCCTGGGAACGTCTTTGGCCGATCATCATCATGGCCACCGTCGCGATCGTCGCAGGCGGCGTGCTCGTATTCCGCAAATGGCGAAGGACGGCCGTGGAGTAATCGGCACCGAAAAAAGGGGACAGTCCCCTTTTTCGGTGCCGTTTGGCTGGGTTCGGGGGTAGGCTCGAACCGTGGAGAGACTTGCGGCGCCCGAGCTTCCTCCGTGGATCGCCAAAGAGGTTCCGTTTACGCGCTACCGCGTGGCGGTGGGCGACGGCCTGCGCATGCACGTGATGGAGACGGGGCGCGGACGGCCCGTGCTGATGGTACACGGCAACCCGACCTGGGGTTTTCTCTACCGTCATGTTGCCATGGGGCTCCAGGGCCAGGGTCTTCGCCTGATCATGCCGGACTTGATCGGCTTTGGGTTTAGCGACAAGCCGCGCGATTTCTCGGTCCACACCCTGCGCAATCACAGCAGGTGGCTCGGGTCCCTGATCGACCAGCTCGATCTCCGCGAAGTGATCCTGGTCTGTCAGGACTGGGGCGGCGCGATCGGGACGCATCCTTTCACGACGCGACCGGATCGCCTCGGCGGCATGGTGGTCTTGAACACGGTGCTCGACGCGCCGTCGCCGGGCTTCAAACCGACCGCATTCCATCGCTTTTCGCACATGCCTCTCATCAGCGGCTTCGCGTTTCGGGTGCTCCCCTTGCCCCAAGCGGCCCTACACCTCGCGCAGGGTGACAAATCGACGATTCGAGGACACGTCGCGCGCGCGTACCGCTACCCGCTTCGACGCTTCCGCGACCGTGTCGCACCCCTCGCGACCGCGCGGATGGCGGTCGACCGCATGGGGCACCCTTCGATCCCGGCGCTCGAAGAGTGCGCGGCGTTCGTCCGCTCGTTCGAGGGTCCGAAGGCGATGGTGTGGGGACGTCGCGATCCGGTTCTCGCCCGCGCCCTCAAACGCACGAAGGCGCTCCTCGGCGACCCCCCCGTGACCGAAACCCAGGCGGGACATTTCCTCCAAGAAGAGGTGCCCGAGGAAATCGCGGCGGCCGTCCTCGACGTCAACGCCAGGCTAAGCCGCGCGTCTGCGCAGGCCACGCAAAAGCAGGCGTAACGAAGCCCGAAACTGCTCCTCGTGCGCCCTGCGGGACGGGATCGTGCCGCCCAGCCAGGTCACGAGCCCAAAGTAGTGTGCGCTGAAGATCTGCTGTCCCACCTCCATCGGGTCGACCGACGGATCGAGCTCCCCACGTTTCTGCGCTTCCCGCACCACCGAGGAGATGCGCTTCACGAGATCGAACGTCCAAGCCGCAGAGCCCGCACGACCACGGCCATCCGTGAACAACAGCTCCTTCACGAATACGCGGCTGAGTCGCCTCTCCCGAGCGTACGCGTCCGTCAGTGCGTCGAAGACGGCGGTGAGGTCGCGCTCGAGCGTCGACGGCCGAAATCTTTCGAATGCCTCGGCAGCGGCTGCATCGATGTAGCGCTGCATGAGGTGGATCAGCAGGCTCCGCTTTTCCGCGAAGTAGTTGAACAACGTGCCCGCCGCGATATCGGCTGCTTCCGCTATCTCGCGGGTCGACGTCGCCTCATACCCGCGCGTTCGGAAGAGCTCCCACCCCGCCGCCTCGATGCGGCGCAGCGTTTCGGATTTCCGTCGCGCGCGGCGGCTCGTTCTCTCCACGCCGTGACTCTGAGTCCGCGGGCGTAGAGCACCAAGTTTTCCGCATGCGTCGAACGCGCGCAGACCTCAAACGTGGGGGACCTCACACAATGATCGGTTCACAAACGTTCACTCTAGGAAGAGGATCGCACGCATGATACTTCCACCTACCTTGCCCCATGCATCCCCCAAAGGCATACAAAGCCCTGTCTGTAACCCTTTTGGGCATAACCCTAGGCTGCGGTGACCCGGGGAGCCACCTCGACGACAACTCCGAGATCGCAGCCGCGCACGGCTACGTCGTCGGCGGTTGGAGGGCGACGACGAGCCAGATCTTCGCAACCGTCGAAATTCGGCGCCCCGGCGCGAGCGCTGGCTTTTGCTCCGGGACGCTGATCTCCGCGGCGCTCGTCGTCACCGCAGCGCACTGTGCCGTCATCGAGCCTGATCGAGGCCTCGTACAGCCAATCGCACCCGGCGCGTTCGAGGTGGTGGCCGGACACCTCGACCACCAAGAGGTCGCGCCGAACATGATCCGATCGGTCGAGTACGCGCGCGTCCACGAAGGGTACGACCACGATTTCATCATGGGTCGAAGCCGAACCGGTGCGGGGCAGGGCGGCATGGGCTCGCCGAACGACATCGCGCTGCTCTTCCTCGCCGAGCCTTTCGATCACGTGCCGAAAGCGCCCATGCTCCGTCGGGAGCGCGAGTCCGAGCTCGTCCATCACGGCGACCTCGCGTTCGTCGCTGGCTACGGTGTCTACGATCTCGACGCTGACCTCTCGGGGCAGCTGTACATTTCGGACGCGGTGATCGACATCCTGGGCCAACGTGAGCTGTTGACTCGGCGGCTCGATCAGCTCGGTGACTCCTGCTTCGGAGATTCGGGCGGTCCGCTCTACGTGCCCACTGAAGAGGGTGACTACCTCGTTGGGTTGGTGTCGCGGGGCCGCTCCGACGTCAAACGGGACTGCGGTGACGGTGGCGTGTACACCTTGCTTTCCGCGTACCTTCCTTGGATCGAGGACGTCGCAGGAGATGAATTCGAGCCTGCCGTGCCGCAAACCGATGAAAGCCGCTCGTTCTTGGCGGCCGGTGCGGATCCGATTCACGTGCCCAAAGGTGGCTCGCTCGACGGCGCCGTCACGTGCGCCGCTTCGTCGCGAACGCCCGACGACCGCTCCACTGCCCTCGTGGAAGGCGTCTTGCTACTCCTTTTCTCGGTCCGCCGCCGATTGTCTCCCGTATAGGCCTGGCCTACGCTCCGCGCAGCGATGAAGCTGCCGCCGCAAGCGTTACAGACCCGGCTCACGAAGATCGTCTGCACCATTGGTCCTTCGACGAGCTCGTGGGATTCGCTCGCCGGCCTGGCCCGTGCGGGCATGAATCTCGCGCGTCTCAACATGTCCCACGGTGACCACGCATCGCACCTTCAGGTCATTCGCAACCTCAAGAGCCTCAGCAAGAAGCTACCGCACCCCGTGTCGATCTTGATGGACCTTCAGGGGCCGGAGATCCGTACGGGCGAGCTTGCCGAAAGCCTCGACCTCAAAACCGGCGACGTCTTCTACTTCACCGTGCTCGCCGACGACGCAGAAGAGCGTAGCGTTCACGTGAACTACCAGGATCTCGTGAGCGACCTTCGCGTCGGCGAGCGCGTCACGGTCGACAACGGTCTCATCAACCTAGAGGTGCTCGAGGTCTCCCAGCACCGACTCAAGTGCCGCGTGCTCGATGGCGGCACGCTCGGCTCGCGAAAGCACGTCAATTTGCCCGGAGTTCGCGTGAACCTGCCCTCGATCACGAAGAAGGACCGCGAAGACATCACGTTTGCCATCGAGCAAGACGTCGACTTCATCGCCCTGTCTTTCGTTCGAGGCGTCGAGGACGTGCAAGAGGTACGGGACATCATCGATGAAGCCGGCGGGCATCAGCGGCTCATCGCCAAAATCGAGAACCAAGAGGGCGTCGACAACTTCGACGCGATTCTCGAGGCGGCGGACGGCATCATGGTCGCTCGCGGTGACCTCGGCGTCGAAGTCGCATTTGAAGACCTCCCCGTGCTTCAGCGGGAAATGGTTCGGCGATGCGCGATTGCCGGCAAACCGATCATCGTGGCCACCCACCTCCTGGAATCGATGATCGAGAATCCACTTCCGACGCGTGCCGAAGTCACCGACGTCGCCAACGCCGTCTACGAGCAGGCCGACGCGATCATGCTGAGCGGTGAAACCGCCGCCGGCAGGCACCCGATTCGCTGTGTCGAAGTGCTCGACACGATTGCGCGTCGCATCGAGATGGGTCCAGGGCTCGATTTCTACAAAGAGCGTCCGCCGCCTGCGACGCAGCGCGCACACGTCGCGCAAGGGGCCTGCCGTTTGGCGGACTCGCTTGGGGCCAAAGCGATCGTCGTGATGACTCGCCGCGGCTACTTCGGCCAGCTCGTCGCGAGCTACCGGCCGCAACACGCGATCATCTACGCGTTCACCAACATGAGCACGACGCGCCGCAAGCTGTGGCTGAGTCGCTCGGTGGTCCCGTTTCGGATGAACCTCTCGAAAGACCCCGAAAAGACGATAGTGAACGCACTCGCGAAGCTCCGTGAGCGAAAAGTTCTAGAGGCCGGGCAGCCCGTGGTCGTCGTATCCGACGTCGCCACCGCCACTGGGGATTTGGTGACCAGTATCCAGGTGAGGGTCTCCGAGTAGCCATCTGGCAGATTTGGCCTTAACAATGAAGGGGATGAGTTTCCGCGTTGGCTTGGCTTTGGCCTTGGGTCTCGCCATCGGCTGTGGCCCGAGCGGTGATTCGCCGGTGGGCGAGCTGACGGCACCGGTCGTGTACGGGATCGACGACCGTCTCGAGGTGTTCAATCATCCCGATCCGTCGCTTCGCAGCCTCGCCGAGCGGTCCATCGTGGCTTTGATCCCGTCGTTCCGGGTGAACCGCGAGCCCAACGGCACGTACAGCTTGTTCACCGAGTCGCTTGGCGAGCTTCAACAGCTTTGTCCGGGAGAGCAGTTCGGCAACCAGCCCGCTGCTGCATCGTGCTCGGGCGTTCTCATCGACGACGACCTCGTGCTCACCGCCGGGCACTGCATCGACTCGCAGACGCCATGTGGCTTCTACTCGTACGTATTCAACTACCACCTCGCGGACACCGATCGGCTGGCCGTCATTCGCGACGAAGACGTCTACTCGTGCGAGAGGGTCGTCACCCAGGAGGGCAGCACCAGCAGCTTCACACCCGACTTCGCCATCGTGCAACTCGACCGTCCAGTCGAGGGGGCTCAGTCCCCGGCGAAGATTCGACCTGCGACTCCTCTTCCTGACTCCGAGGAGCTGACGATGATCGGATTTGGAAGCGGGCTTCCCGCTAAGATCGACTCTGGTGGCGCGGTAGCCGATCCCCGCGCGGAGGAGCGCGATTTCTTCATCGCCAACGTCGATGCGTTTCAAGGCCATTCCGGCAGCGCCACCTTCGATTCGCTGAACCGCCTCGCGGGCATTCTCATTGCCGGCCGAGAGCCCGACTACGAGCCAAACACCGATCAAACCTGCTTCCGGGTTTCCGTGTACGGCGACGAAGAGGCCGGGGAGGTCGTCCACAACGTCGCGCCGATCGTCGATGCGCTCTGTCGCAGTGGATGGGACTCGGAGGACCTCTGTGGTCCAAACGCCTGCGGCGGCATTCCGTGCGGTGCGCCGTCGCAGCCGACGCCGCCGAGTGGTCCGGGCGTCGTGACTGGCGGTGGCAGGGGCTGCAGCATGGGCGCGTCCGCGACTTCGTCTCCAGCGCTCGGTTTACTCGGGCTGCTTTGCTTCGTGCTCGTACGGCGGCTCAGGCGGCCAAGCGTTTGACGACCCCGAGCGCCTCCTTGACGTGCTTCTTGGCGTTCAGCTGTGAGTTGAACACGTGTTGCACCGTCCCGTCGCGATCGATGACGAACGTGACGCGTCCGGGAAGCAGGCCCATCGTCTTGGGGACGCCGTAGGCTTTTTGCAGCGCCTTGTCGGGATCGCTCACCAACAGAAACGGGAGGCGATGATGAGACGCAAAGCGCTTGTGGCTATCGTCGCTGTCCTGGCTGACGCCGATCACCACCGCACCGGCCTCGACGAAGTCCTCGAAGTTGTCTCGAAAGGAGCAGGCCTCTGCGGTGCAGCCCGGCGTCTCGTCCTTCGGGTAGAAGTAGAGGACCACCGTCTTTTGGCCCCGGAACTGCGACAGCGCGATCGTGTCGCCGTTCTGTGTGGTCTTGGTGAAGTCTGGGGCGGTCGCGCCCACGCCGATGGTCGCCATGTCGATCCTCCGGCCGGAACCCTAGCATTCGAGGCCGGCGTCGGGGGCCTCCACCCGGCCGTCCCCTTTCCCCTTGAAAAAAGTGAAACACGTTCTATTTTTCGGGCATGGGCGACCGCTTCTTCACCCCGCCGATTCCCAATGGCTGGTTTCAGATCGCCGCCGCGAACGAAATCGCGCCGGGCGAGGTCAAGCCGTTGAGGTATTTCGGCAAGGACTTGGTCATTTGGCGCTCGGAAGAGGGCGAGCTCAGTGTCCTCGATGCGTTCTGTCCGCACCTCGGCGCGCACCTCGGCCACGGGGGCAAGGTCAAGGGCAGCTCCATCGAGTGCCCTTTTCACGCGTGGCAGTTCGGGACGGACGGACGGTGCACCGCAGTGCCGTACGCGGAGCACATTCCGCGAAAAGCCAAGCTCTCGACCTGGCACTTCAAAGAGATCGCCAACATGGTGATGTGTTGGCATCACGCCGAGGGAAAGCCACCGACGTTCGAGATTCCGGACGAGATCCCCGAGTGGGGCCACGACGACTGGACTGAGTTCATCACGCGCGAGTGGACGATTCGCACGCGCAACCAAGAGATGGCCGAGAACGCCGTCGATTCGGCGCACTTCCACTATCTGCACGGCACGACCAACATGCCGAAGTCCGAGGCCACGACCGATGGAGCGATTCTGCGCGTCTACTCCGGCGCGGGCATGGAGACGCCGCGCGGCACGGTGGACGGCTCGATCGAAAGTCTCAACTACGGTTTCGGGCTCTCCGTGGTTCGATTCAAAGGCATCGTAGAGACGCTCAACGTGGCCTCGCAGACCCCGATCGACGGAGACCACGTCCACCTCCGTTTCCATTTCACCGTGAAAAAGACCGGGGGCGCCGAGATGGCGCGGGGCGTCGGCAAAGCCTTCGTTGCAGAGGTCACCCGGCAGCTCGAACAGGACATCCCGATCTGGGAAAACAAGATCCAGCACGAAAAGCCGCTCCTCTGCGATGGCGATGGGCCGATCGGGATCTTCCGTCGCTGGTGTACGCAGTTCTACTCGTGGCCCGACGAGTCGCAGGCTGCCGAATAGTGGCCGCATTCGACCTCGACGAGATCGAGCGCGCCTTCCGCCAGTTCTGGCATACCGGGATGATCCGCGAGGATTGGAACGCTTGGGCAGACCTCTTCACCGAAGACGTCGTCTACGAGGAGCGCGTGCTCGGAACGATGCATGGCCGAGAAACGATTCGACGATGGATCGTCCCGCTAATGGAGCAATATGGCGAGATCTACGGCGTGTACGATTGGCACTTGGCCCACCCGAGCGGGCGCGTCGTGTTCCGAATGTCGAACCGTCGCGACCACCCGAGTGGCGACGGCTTCCTAGACTTCCCCGGCATCACGGTCTTGCAGTACGCTGGCGACAATCGGTGGTCACGCGAGGAAGACTACTGGGCTGAAGCGCTCGGTAAAGAGCAGTGGCAGGCCTACGAGAAAGCCCTCGCCGAGCACGATCCGGACCACCGTCGGAAACGTACGCGCCTTCACTGGGGTGACGGCCCCGCGTGGACGATCGGAAAAGCTTCGTACTGGGACTGGCCCGATCGGAACGGCCCCTAGTACTCGGCGTCGAAGTCGATTTCGATCGGCTCCTGGCTCGCTGGGCGCGACTGACACGCGAGAACCCAGCCACGCTCGATGTCGCTCGGCTCGAGCGCATCGTGGCATGCCATCTTGACCGTGCCCGCCTTGAGGAGCGCCATGCAGCAACCGCAATAGCCGTCCTCACAGGACGATGGGGGCTTGTAGCCTGCTTTCACTGCGGATTCGAGCAGGGTCAGACCTTTCTCGTACGGCACGTCGTGCGACTCCCCTTCGAGCGTGATGGCAAAGGACGTCGGGATTTCGTCTGCCGATTGCTCGGGGACGACCTCTGCCAACGGGTCTTTGCGATCGGGATCGACCGGCGAGATGAAGCGCTCGAATTTCGTTTGCTTGGGGTCGATGTTCGACGCTTTGAACGCCGCTTCCACCGCATCCATGTAGCCGGTCGGGCCGCACACGAAGAACTCGGCATCCTCGCAGCCGCGGAGCTGCGCCTGGATGTCGGCGACGGTCATGAAACCGCGATCGCTGTCGAGATGGTGAACGACCTCCAGGCGATCGGGAAGCTCGGCGCGCCAGAGGTCGAGCTCGTCTTTGAAGATCACCGAGCGCGCGTCGCGGTTCGCATAGACCAGCTTCACTTTGCGGTTGGTCGTGCGAAGCGCGGACTTCAAGATCGAGATGACGGGCGTGATTCCGCTACCCCCGCCGAAGAGCACGACGTCGTGGTCGTCCTCGTGGGCGCGGAGCAAGAAACGGCCCTCCGGGGGCTGGACGAGAATGGAATCCCCGACGTGCAGGTTGTCGTTGAACCAGTTCGAAACGCGGCCGTCGTCGACCCGCTTCACGGTGACTTTGGGCCACGCGTCGGTCTCTGGGGCGCTCGAAAGCGAGTAGCAGCGGCGAAGCCGCATGCCGTGCCAGGGAATTTCGAAGGTCAGGAACTGCCCGGCTCGGTAGCGGAAGGCCTCGCGCAAGGATTCGGGCACCGCGAAGACGAACGATCGGGCGTCATGGGTTTCCTGAACGATTCCTGCAACTTGAAGCTCGTGAAAGTCCGCTGGCATCCCCTGGGGCCTCCAACTAGAACGTGTTTCACTTTAGGGCACCCACCCCCTTGGGTCCAGTCGACGGCCATCGGTGTGGCAGCCGGTGGCGGAATCACGTAGCTTGGTTGTTTCCCAGAGGCCACTTCCCCCATGGACCTCACACATCGCAGACCCTCACCACCCCGCAGGTCGGTGCCCTCTCGCAGGAAGAATACCGTCGGCATCGATCTCGGCACGACCAACACCGTCGTTGCCCGCAACTTCGAAGCGTTGCGCATCGAGGGCAACGGATGGGTGATGCCGTCTGCAGTCGCCTATCCCCCGAGTGGGACACGACTCCTCGGGAAGGCGGCGCGCCGGCGTCGAGCCATGGACCCCAAGAACACCCTCCTCTCGGCGAAGCGCATCATCGGAGCGCGCTGGCATTCCTCTTACACTTCACAGTTCCGCGAGCACTATCCGTACGACTTGGTAAAGGACGCCTCGGGGTCGCCCTCCTTTCGGACACGCGCTGGCATCGTGTCCCCCATCGATGTCGGAAGCACTGTGGTCAGCACCCTGTGCGAGCTGACGAATTGCCCCGTGCAGGACGTCCACGCGGTGGTCACCGCCCCCGTGGGGTTCGACAAGCGACGCCGTGATGCGACGTCTCTCGCAGTTGCCAAAGCCAAGTTCGCCTCGGTGCGCGTCGTCGAAGAGCCGATCGCAACCGCGCTCGCGTACCTGCACCGCAGCAGCTTGAAGTACGCATTCGTGTACGACTTGGGGGGCGGCACTTTCGATGCAGCCGTCGTCGACTGCAGCAGCTATCCGTTTCGCGTCATCGGCCATGGAGGCGACCCCTACCTCGGCGGTGACGACGTCGATCGCACGATTGCGGTCTACGTCGCCGACCGGACTCTCGCCCGCGACGGTTGGGACCTCTCGAACGACGCGGTCACGTTCGACCGGCTCGTGCACGCATGCGAGCTCGCGAAGTGCGAGCTGACCGAATCCGAGGTGGCGGCGATTGCGATCCCGGCCGTCGACCCGGCCGCGCCCGAGAGCTGCGGCGTGATTCCGATCAGTCGCAAAGAGGTGCAAGATCTCACTCTGGATCTCGTACGGCGGACGTTCGTGATTTGCGACGAGGTGCTGGCGCAGGCCGGCGTCAAGGCGCGTCACATGGAGGCCGTGTTCCTCGCGGGCGGAAGCACGATGCTCCCCGGGCTCCGCGGCTACATCGAGTCTTATTTCGACAAGCGGCCCCGCTACGATCTCGACCCGATGAAGGTCGTCAGCCTCGGTGCCAGCTTGGCGGCTGCGCGCCCGGCCGTCTCAGAGCTCCTCGACCCCTTCGCCTAGCCCCTCCGCGAGCGCACGCTTGTCTCGCGTGGCCGCATAAAGCCCGTCTGCTCGGAAAGTGAGGGTGAAGATCATGCGGGCGTTTTCGTTGTAGAAAGGGTTTTCGCGGCCGCCGTCGGAGTCGGGGTGCGCCGCCCACACGTCGTAGCTCAGCGCCAGCGTGAGCCAACGTTTCACGTCGTAGCCGACGACTGCGCGGAAGTTCGAGAAGGTGCGCCAGTGATTGTTCGAGCTGCCGTCGCCGATACAGACCGGCCCGGTCAGCGTGTCGACGCAGCCCGTCGCGAGATCGAAGCCACGGCCCCAAAGTGCACGATAGCGGAGCCCGATGGCGAGGCGATCGACCGGGACGAACGTCCACAACACCGAGAGGCGCGACCAGTGTTTGACGGACGAGGTCGCCCCGAAGCACGTGTCGAGCGTTTCGGTCGCGCCGATGGTTCCGATTCGGCAGGGGCCGACGTCCTCGGGCGCGAGGACTACGTTGGAGCCCGCGAACCAGCCCCAGAACCCGGCGCCCAAGCCGAGCTGCATGCCGGCGAGCACGTTGAACGGCCGCACGACTGACGCGCGCACACCAGGCGCGATGAAGCGCTCTCGTGAACGGCTGAACTTCGACGTCGGCAGGCGAAGATCGGCGCCGAGGAAAAACATGAATCCGCCGGGCCGTTTCGGCACCGAGAACAAGTAGTCGAGACGCAGGTCCTCCCAGAGGGCTTGTCGGCTCACGAAGCCCGGCCGATCGAAATCCGCCGCGGGCGAGTCGGTCCATTCGATGCTGACCGTAGACGTGACCCCGATCGAGTGGAGATCGCTGAAGAGCCAGCGCGGCGCGATCGTGAGCCACCACGTGTAGTTCGGGCTCTGCGAAAGCTGCGAGTCCCGATTCAGGCCCCGAATCGAAAACGATTGGTCCCAAAAGAACGGGAAGCTCCAGGGGACGCCTTTGGTCGTGGGGACTGGGGACGCGATGCGCTCGGCGGTGGTCTTGTTGCGGACCTCGCCCTGAACCGGGGGCCCGGGCTCGGTGCTGGGCTCGCCGGCGCCCGTGTCGACCTGCGCGGATGCACTCGACGCCAAGAGCACGATCAGTGCCACCACCCCGACTTTCATGAGGGCAGTGTGCCACGGGTGGCGCCGGACTGCAGCCGCACCGCGGCTCGTTCGTTTCGCTAGACGCGTCAGCGCAGCAGCTGGTCGAGGATGATCAGGTTCTCGGCTTCGACGTCTTCGATCGTGCCGTCCGAGAGGATCATCGCTTTGGCGGCATCGAGAAAAAGCCGGCGGTGCTCGGTCGGAACGTCCGCAGGGTCGAGGTCATCGGCTCGGGGTGGGACTTCGAGCCACTCGACGACTTGCTCTTGCTCCTCTTCATCGAGGCCGAGGCGAATCACGAGCTTGAGGATGAACTCGCGCTCGCGCTCCGTGATCTCGAGGTCAGCCCACGCAAAGGAGCAGACGAATCGCATGAGCTGCAGCCTGTCTTCCTTGTTGAGCGCGTCCAGCATGCGCGGGACTCTACTCCGAGGGGCGTAGCAACACTAGTCCGAAGAAGGCGTTTCGGTGATCTGCAAAAAACCGCGCGCAGCGCAACTTCCAAGTCGCGAATCGTCGAGAAGCCCGAGCACCAGAACGCCGAGCAAGATGACGATCCCGGCCCCGCCCGCGAGCCTCATTAGAAAACCCCGGTCGCCCTTTCGGATCGGCCGGTCGTCGGTCCCCCTCATGCGTTCAGACTCCTACGATGTTGCGGTCGTTGCAAGAAGCTACACGACCCGGTTTTTTGGGCTATGGTGCGGCTCCAATGGCGACCAAAGTGACCATGCCGCAGCTCGGCGAAAGCGTCGTGGAAGGCACGATCGGCAAATGGCTCGTCTCGGTGGGCCAAGCCGTCGAAAAGGACGAGCCGATCGTCGAAATCCTGACCGACAAGGCGGATAGCGAGCTTCCGTCGCCGGTTGCGGGCGTCGTGACGGAGCTGCTGGCGGCCGAGGACGACATCATCGCAGTCGGCGATCCGATTTGTGAAATCGACGAGAACGCCGAGGCCGGAGAAGCGCCAGCGCCTTCCGACGCGCACGAGCCCACCAACGTGGCGCCGCTCCCGCCGCCAGCGGGCTCGCCCTCGCCGACGTCGCCGTCCGTGCGAAAGCTCGCGCGCGAGAAAAACGTCGACCTTGCAGAGGTTCAGGGCAGCGGGCAGGGCGGTCGCATCATGCACGAAGACGTGATGGCCGCGATTGGGAGCTCCTCCCAACCCGAACGCATGGCCACGCCACCGCCGCCGCCGCCCGCAACGTCCGATGCCTCACCGCCGCCGCAGCGGCCGGCACAATCGCCGTCGCGGAAAACCGGTCCGGCAGGCGCGTTTCGACTGCCTCCTTACGTTCCAAAGGAGGGGGACGAGCTCGTTCCTTTCAGCCGACGTCGACGCATCATCGCCGACCACATGGTCTACTCGAAGCAGACGGCGCCTGATGTCGTCACGTTCGCAGAGTGTGATCTTCACCGCACCGCGATGCTCCGCACCGAGCACAAGGCGCAGTTCAAAAAAGACGGAGTCAATCTCACGTATTTGGCGTTTGCGATCGCGGCAACGGCCCGGGCGCTGCGAGAGTTCCCAGAGCTGAATTCGCGAGTTCTCGACGATGCGTTCGTCAAGCTCGCCGAGGTCAACGTAGGCATCGCAGTCGATACCGATGAAGGCCTGGTCGTGCCCGTGATCCGCAACACCGACGAGCTGACGATTCGCGGCGTCGCCCGCGCGGTCGCTGACGTGGCCGAGCGGGCGAGGGCCGGCAATCTCACGCCGAACGACTTGGCCGGGAAGACATTCACGATCTCGAACCCCGGTCGGCGCGGCAATCTGGTCGGCGGCGCGATCATATCCCAGCCCAACGTCGGCATTTTGCGGCTCGGCACTATCAAGAAGCGCGTGGTCGTCATCGAGCACGAAGGCGAAGAAGTGATGGCGATCCACCCGGTCATGCACATGGCGCTCACGTACGACCACCGCGTCGTCGACGGCGTACACGCCAATGGGTTTCTGTACCGCATCGCGGAAATCCTCGAGTACGGCGACTTCGAGCTTTAGGGCTGCCGCGGGTGGACTGCTGAACGTGTTGGGCAGCCCCTACTACTCGTTCTTCTTATTCACCACGAACCGGAGATTCTTGAACTCGGTTTGTCCGAGCGTGTAGATGACCTCGCTCAAGGTTCGATAAGGCGTGCGCTTGTCAGCGATGATTTGGACGTCGCCCACGAAAGGCTGATTGGTGAAGCGTTGGGCGGTCCGCTTCTTGCGGTCGCGGATTTCGCCGAGCGTCTTGTAGAGCGGCGTGATCAAGAAGCCGCTGCTGCCGCCCTGCTTGAGGCTCGGGTCGACGATGCCGTTTCGAAGCTCGAGCACCGGCTCGCCGTCGACCGCGACGCCGCTTCGCGAGATCTGCACCGAGAGCGCATCGCTGAGCTCGACCTTGGACGTGGAGTAGGGGATTCGGAGCTCGCTGCTCTCCTGGACCGCGGCCGCCGTCGACGTCGCGAAAATCGCCATCATATACACGAGCAAGATCGTCAGCATGTCCATCATGGGGTAGATGTTCAGCCCGAAGTGCTCGGGCTCGGGCCGCCTCCGGAGCTTCGCGCGAACGACCCGGTTGACGTGCGACATCGACACGGGCTTTTCGGCCACCGGCGGCGCCAGCGAATCTCTCACGACGGGTGTCTTCTCGTCCGCCACTATCGAATCCCCGCCGACAACAACACATCCGGGAAGAGCTCGTTCTCGGAGCCGCGCACGGCGTCCATCGCTGCGATCAACTCTTCATAGGCGACCTCGGGGTCGGCGCTCAGCGTCACGCGCGTCTCGTCCTCGAACTGCTCCTTGACCCGACTCACGCAGGTCGTGAGCCCTTTCCAATCGTGCTCGCCGTTCATCCCCGCGGGCACCGTGATCACTTTGCCCGGTGCTGTCGTCGTGCAACCACGCGCGAGCTTGCCGCCGGACCCGGAGACGATCACCCCCGCCCGCGTCACGGTCACGTTGAGGTTGAGCGCCTCATCGTCGGCGGCACGCTTGCCGATGCCCCCCTTTCGATACTCGGGAAGGGCCGCCTCGACCTGGGAAAAGAAGGCGATCGTCGTCAGGGTCATCAGCAGGAACATGACGATGTTCACGACGATGTCCAAGAACGGCACGATGTTGAGCTCTTCACTCAGCTCCGACGGGTCGGCGTCCGGAATGATCGTTCGCTTCCGGACGTAGGCTCGTTGGCGGGGTGTCAGTCGCGCGGGCATGGCCGAGCCCGGTCAGCTACCCGTGCGTCGAAGCGTGAGCAGGTTCTCGAGCTGCATCGTGACCTTTTCCATCTCGTGCTTGTGACGCTTGGTCAGCCCGTGAAGGATGAGGTGAGCAATCATGAAGATCACGGCGATCAAAAGACCGAGGAACGTATTCCACATGGCCTCTGCGATACCTGCCGAGAGAAGCGCCGTCTTCTGCGACGGGTCATCGATGGTGCCCACCGCCTTGAAGGCTCGGATGAGACCGCTGATCGTTCCGAGAAGACCGATCAGCGTCGCGATGTTCGCAAGCGTCCAGAGCGACCCGGTGCGTTTTTCCAGCGCGGGTATCACCTCGCTCATCTTCTCCTCCATCGAGGCGATGACTGCTTCTTCCCCGCGGTTGACCTGCGTGAGCCCCGACTTCACGACCTCGAGCAGCGGCACGGCTTTCGCCTCGCACTGCCGGATCGCGCGATCGATGTTCCCGGCCTGCACGAGCTTTCGAATCCGATTCATGAATTCGGCGGCGTCGACGCTGTAGTTCATCCGGATGTACCAGGCGCGGTCGATGATCACGCCCACCCCAAACGCTAAAACCCCGAGATTGATGAACGAAAACGGAGCACCCTCGACCAGTGCCTCCCAGATTTCATGCATGCTTGCGGCTCCCTCCGGCTCGCCCCTGAATCTGGCGAGATGACCCCTCTTTTTTCGCGACCCTTCAGCCCTAGTGAAATTCGGACCCAGCGAGCCGGAATCCGTTGAAATCATTAGGACTGTCGGGGCGAACCCCGTAACCGAGGGCAAGCTACCGCACGCCCAGCAAACTTGTCAACGCGGCTACACCTTTTTCCGCCTTCGGACCCAAGCTCGGGGAAGTCCGGGTTTCTAAGGAGCTGAATCGGGCACGATATTGACTTGCTGGATCCAACCGTTATCATCCCTAGGTAGTAAGCAAGCCTTGGAATTGCTTACTGTTCTGGGGGGAGCAGCGAGTTTTAGTCAGAAGGCAGTGGTGGGGATCGCACCGTACTCACTCGGGGTCCGGTAACACTGCCAAAGTAAAGTTCGCAGGAGGCAGGAAAAAATGGCCAAGTTGGCATACCACTTTGAAGCAGGCGGATGGGCGATGTGGCTCATCCTCGTTTGTCTGGTGTTTGCAATCGGCTTCACGATCGAGCGCGCGATGTATCTGTACAAGGCGTCGATCGATAAGGACGAGTTCATCGCCAAAATGCAGAAGTGCATCACCTCCGGCGACGTCGCCGGTGCGATCAAGGTTTGCTCAGCCGAGCACAACCCGCTGGCGCGCATCGTCAAGCAGGGTTTGCTCAAAGTGAACCGCCCTGATGCCGAGGTTCAAGCCGCCATGGATGAAGCCGCGCTCAAGGAGCTTCCGCTGATCGAGCGCCGCACGCCGTATCTCGGTCTGCTGGCCAACGTTGGCATGCTCTGCGGTCTCTTCGGCACGGTCGTCGGTCTGATCACGGCGTTCGGCGAGGTGGCCAAGGCCGACGCCGCCAGCAAGGCCACGGGCTTGGCGAAGGGTATCGAGGAAGCCATGAACTGCACCGCGTTCGGTCTGATCACCGCGGTCTTCGCGCTCCTCATGATGGGGCTACTGAATGGCAAGACCCAGAAGATCATCGATGACATCAATGCGGCCACCGTGCAGGTCCTGAACCTGGTCGTGGGCAACCGCTCGAAGGTCGATCTCCAGAACATTCCTGCGGAGTAACGAGCCTCATGGCTGCAATCGATTCTGGTGGAGGAGAGTCTGGGAAGAAGGCGGTCAATCAGGAGATCCCCCTGATTCCGTTCATCGACCTGCTGCTTTGCTGCGTCATGTTCCTCCTGGCAACCGCGGTCTGGAACCAGCTGGCCGCGATGAACGCCAATCAGCAGGTCCCGGGGCAGGCGTCCACCGAGGATGCCCCGCCAGAAGACGAAAAAGTGAAGCTCGTCCTGCAGGTGCGGAACTCGGGCTACGTGCTCGGGTCCTCCGCGGGGGAGAGCATCGACATCACCAAGCGCGTCGTCGCCGACCAGAAAGAGTTCGACGTCGACGAGCTGCAAAACAAGCTCGGCCAATGGAAGCAGGCTTGGGACAAGCGCGATGACCTGATCGTCGCGCCCGAGGACGGCGTTCGCTACGAGGACGTCATCATTGCAATGGATGTCGCCGCGGCGGCTGGCTTCACCAATCTGTCGATGGCCGACGGAGCAGCGTTCCTGTAGGGGGGAATATGGCGATCAAGCGACCACAGCCAGAGCTTCTCCATCACGTTCCACTCAAGTTCGTCCGGAACCGCGTAACTGGGCACGGCCGCAAAGCCGTCGACCACCAGATTCCGCTCATTCCGTTCATCGACTTCCTCATCGTTTTGGTCATCTTCCTCCTGATGTCGTTCTCCGCCTCCGGCGAGCTCATCGCGCAGCAGCCGACCATCACGATGCCTGATGCGAAGCACACCGAGCAGATCGAGATCTCGCCGATCGTCGCGGTCGACGAGCGCGTGATCACGCTCGACGGCAGCCGCGTTGCCGACACGCAGACGCAGGGGCAGTCCGCGCAGGTCGATCGCATCGAGCCGCTCATTCAGGGGCTCGAGGCCGAGAAGCGAAAGTGGGAGACGATCCACCCCTCCGAGCCGTTCGCGGGTCAGGTGATCGTCCAGGCCGACCGCAACATCGATTTCCGCGTCGTGAAGAAAGTGATGTTCTCCGCAGCCGCTGCGGGCTACGGCAACGTCAGCTTCGCGGTCAATCAGCGCGAAGAGCGCTAAGCTTCGCTCCATGGAGCCGTCCGAGCTCACGCCTGCCGAGTTCGAAGGCGCTCCGCGCAACCGATACCGCCCGCGACTGCCGTGGCGGCGAATTGGATGGGTCGCGCTCGTCACCGCTCTCCTCGTCGGGGGATACCTCTGGCGTCAGAAGGTGAGAGCCGACCAGCTCCGCACGCGCATCCAGGCTCTCCACGCCGAGCGGGTCGCGCCGGTTCTCACGAGCCTGGAGACGACGCGTCGCGACCTCGTGCAAAAGACGCTCGACGCGAAATCAGGCGCCGCGAATCGCCTGGTGGAAGACGGGGTGCGGCCGTCCGCCCTGCACGAGGAGAAGGTGATCTATCTCAAGGTCCCGGCGTCCGACCTCCGCTCCGAAGAGACGCTCCAAGCGGCCATTCAAGCAGAGGACGAGGACGCGATCGGCGCCTGCCTCGGGCTCGAGGTCATTCCACTCGACGCCCTTTCGGACGTGCCCGAGGTGCTGACGGCAAAGTGGCTCGCTCGGGCCGACGAGACCAACGACATGCGGCGCCTGTCCGTGCGGGAGGAGCAGCTCCGACGCGCGATCGAACGTCAGCTTCCCGAGCTCGAGGCGCGCGTCCCTGCAGACTACTTTCTGCTCCTCGTCGTGCAGGGCAAGAGTCGGCTTCACGATCCGGTCGATGTGTTTCTCTGGGACCTCGCAACCGACGCGCTGGTGCTCCGCTCGCGCACCGAAAACCGGGGCCGGCTGATCACCGTACGAAGTCAGATCGGTCCGAAGTCGGATTCCGCGAATGCGGAGGGCGATCCGATCGTGACCGCGGACTGCTCGATTGCTGCGCACGTCAAGGCGCAGCTCGGGGAGCCGACGATGGACCTGGCAACGCCGGACTGACCCCGCTCGTTTCCGCGTATTCGATGCGCTCGAGCCAGCGCTCGCTCTCTGCCTGGGCAGCGCGGCTCCCTGATGCGTGGGCCCGCCACGCTGCGGCCGAGTCCTCGTACCGGCCGAGCGCGAACAGCGCGACGCCGATCAGACGACCAAGCTCCCGGTCGAGCCGCCGGGTGGGAAGGCCACGTGCCGCGGCGTCTTCGAGCAAGGGAAGGGCGCGCGCAAAGCGGTGCTGACCCAAAAGCTGGCGCGCCTCGAGATACGGGCCGAGACCGTCTTCCCGAAGAGCGCTGAGCGCGTGGGCGAGGTGGACGACCACCGGGCTTGGTGAGCGGCCGAGGAGCATTTCGTAGATCAGCTCACGCTCTTCGGCACTCGCGGCGAGGCCGATCTTCTTCACCTCGCTTTGCCGTGCGGGCGTGTCGGTTCTTGGAATCGAGAGCAGCTCGTCGTAGAGCAATTCCGCCTCGTCCAGGTGGCCAAGCGTCCAGCGCGCGTCGGCGTATTGCTCGAGCGCAGCGGCTACGATCGGTTTGGGCGCGTTCATCGCAGCCCGAAGCGAGTCGAGCTCCTTCCGCGCGGCCGCCTCGCTTCCGTTGCGGGCGAGCGCGCCGACCAGCGCGGCCCGTGCTTGGGCCTCGTTGCGGTCGATGTCGAGGATCGCGCGGCAGGTCTCGATCGTGCGGCCGTCATCGCGTGCGGCGAGGTCACCAAAGAGGTCGGTCCGGAGCTTTGCCAGCTCATGCGGACAGACGGCCGTGAAGATGCTCGGCTGGGCAAGGGCGACCTCGGCGACGCCCCGTTCGTGCGGGCTGACGTCGATGCCCCGAAGGTACTCGTGCCAGGCGCGCTCGAGCTCGGGAAGCCGATCGATATGGCCCTGTCGATACGCCTCGAGGAAGGCCTCCATTCCACGCGTCGCCATCAGAAACCGCGTGATCGAGCCCGCGGCCATGTAGGCGCGTCGCGCGGGGAGCGAGCTGAAGCGGAGGCTCATCAGGCGCGACGCCTCCGGCAGCTCACTGCGGTCGAGCATGATCCGCGACCATTGGTCGGGGTCGAGGTCGTCCCGCACGTCCCAAGCGAGCGCGGTGGCTGCGCCTTCGATGAGCCCCGGGTTCGGTACCAGCCCTCCGAGTGTCCCGGAGATCGCAAACGGTCCGCGCCCGACCTCTTGCAGCACCGCGTGTACGATCTCGTGGCTCAAGATACGGTGCGGCCAGCCGGCGCGCTGGAGATAGATCTCTCCACGCCACGGCTTGGCGATCAGCGTTCGGCCGACGCCGATCAGATCTTTTTTCTCGTCTTGATTGCGGAACAAATAGACCGTGACCGGCTCCGTCGACGAAAGCCCGGCAAGTGCGCGGGTGCGCGCCACGTTGAAATCACAGTCTTCGAGGATTCGCGCGGCGTCTTCTGGGAGGGTTTCGCGGGGCATGTGCATCACGCAGTGTTCCCCGCGCTCGGTCTTGCCAAGACGCTCGATCAAGGTTGCATCGGTGACCCAATGGCCGAGGTGATCGCCGTGCCAATACGAAGCTCCCACGATGCAAAGCGCGGCCAGCGCGACGACGAGGGTTCCGATTCGGAGGCGCCCGCGGGTTTTCGGAGCGAGCCGCCCCTCCGTGGGCTCCCACAGCGCGTCGAAGGACAGCGCGAGCGCAAGCGCTGCGATCAGCATCGCAGCACGATACGTGAGATAGCGGTCCGGGATCCGGACCAGGTCGTCGTAGATCGCGCCCGGGAAGTAGCCGGCAAACGCGCCGAACACGTATACCGTTGGTGTTGCGTAAAAGGTCCAAAGCCCGAGCAACGCCGCGGCGACCGGAACCGACGCAGCAAGCCACGGCGAAAGACGCGGCCTGCTCACGATGCCGGCCGTCCACACGCCCGCGCACGCCGCGAGAATGCATCCGACGCCGGGACCGAGAATCATGAACGCGAGGCCTTCGCCCGGCGCGCACTGCCTCACCCGCAAGGAGCCGAGCGCCAGCAGTGCGACCGGGATGGCCCAAATCGCCAAGCCGGCGCCAATCGCGCGCAGCATCAAGTCGAGTCCGCGCGCGCCCCAGTTCCTCTCGGTGAGGCTCGCGGCCGTTGCGGCTACGAACGGCGGGAGCAGCACCCCCAAGACGAGCGCGCTTTCGACCCCGTGCACCGCGAGTAGGGGGACGAACGCGAGGGCGACACCCACGATCGCGGCAACCGCAGCGCTCAGCCAAAAAGTAAATAGCCTGAGCACGGACTATTCCGCGGCTGCCGGTGAATCCGCGGATCCCGAGTCGGCCACGAGGCCGAGCACCTCGTCGACCTTCGAGACCAGGCAGATCTCCAAGTCTTGGAGCACCTCCTCCGGCACCTCCTCGAGATCGGGCTCGTTTCGCTTCGGGAGTAGGATACGCGAGACCCCGGCGCGATGGGCCGCCAGGCACTTTTCCTTGATGCCGCCGACCTTGAGCACGTTGCCACGCAGCGTAATCTCCCCGCTCATCGCGACATCAGGCCGCACCTTGCGCTCGGTGAGCAGCGAGGCGAGGGCCACGTAGAGCGGGATCCCGGCCGCCGCACCATCCTTAGGGACTGCCCCTGCGGGAAGGTGCACGTGAATGTCGGTATGGTTGACGAACTCGGCGTCGAGCCCGAGGTCGGCTGCCCGCGCGCGCACGAAGGTGAACGCGGCGGCAGCGGACTCCTTCAGCACCTCGCCCATGTTGCCCGTGAGGTGCAGCTTTCCGGTGCCGGGCATGCGCGTGGCTTCGACGAACAGGAGATCGCCGCCGGCCGGCGTCCAGGCGACTCCGGTCGCTACCCCTGCTCTGGCGGTTCGCTCGGGCTCCTGCCGGCGCGCTTTGGCAGCTCCGAGCACACTTTCGATGAAAGGCGCGTCCGCGAGGATCGACACGTCCTCGCCGGCGGCAAGCCGTACTGCAATTGCGCGGCAGACAGCGGCGGACTGCTGTTCGAGCTTTCGCACTCCGGCCTCGTGCGTATAGGAGTCGACCATGACGTCGATCGCCTCGTCCGAGAAATCGAGTCGTTGGGGAGAAAGCCCGTGCTCGCTGAGCTGACGGGGAATCAAGAAGTCGCGGGCGATAGAGCGCTTTTCGCGCGGGGTGTACCCGGGAAGCTCGATCACCTCCATGCGGTCGAGGAGCGGGCTGGGGATCGTGCTCTTTTGGTTGGCCGTGGCGATGAACATCACCTTGCTGAGATCGAAGGGCGCGTCGATGTAGTGGTCGGTGAACTGGCGGTTCTGCTCCGGGTCGAGCACCTCCAAGAGCGCGCTTGCCGGGTCCCCACGCTGGTCGCGGCCGAGCTTGTCGATCTCGTCGAGGATCATGACGGGGTTCTTGGCGCCGGCCTTCTTGAGCCCCGAAATGATGCGCCCTGGAAACGCGCCCACATACGTGCGCCGGTGCCCTCGAACCTCGGCCTCGTCCGATACGCCGCCGAGCGACACGCGAACGAAGGCACGACCCGACGCACGCGCGATCGAACGGCCGAGCGAGGTCTTGCCCACGCCCGGCGGACCGACGAAGCAGAGAATCGGCGCGCGGCCGTCGCGGCGTAGCTTGCGTACGGCGATGTATTCCACGATACGGCGCTTGGGCTTTTCGAGCCCGTAGTGATCTTCGTCGAGGACCCGCCGCGCCTGCTGCACGTCGAGGCGGTCCGGCGTGCTCTTTGCCCACGGAAGGTCGGCGAGCCACTCGACGTACGTTCGGGCGACCTGGTACTCGCTGCTCGCCGTGTTCATGTTGCCCATGCGCCGGAGCTCGCGCTTTGCGGCGGCCTCCGCCTCGCTCGGCAGCCGCCCGAGGGCGATTCGCTCGCGGAGGTTCTCGAGGTCGTCCTCGTCGACGTCGGTTTCGCCGAGCTCTCGGCGGATCGCCTTGACCTGCTGCCGGAGCAAGTATTCGCGCTGCGAGCTCGACATCTCCTCTTCGACCATGCTCGAGATCTCTTGCTTGACGCGAAGGACCTCATTTTGCCGATTGACCTGGTCGAGCACGAGGCGCACGCGCTCGCGAACGTCGAGGGTCTCCAGCACTTCCTGTTTGGCTTCGTTCGAGACCGGCAGGTTGGACTCGATCAGATCTGCGAGGGCGCCGGGCTCGCGGACGTTGTCGAGGATGTGGAGCGATTCGCGCGAAGCGGTCGGCAAGTCGTGAAGAAGCTGGCGCGCCGACTCGCGCAGGTGGGCGGCAAGCGCCTCGATCTCGACGTCGACCGCGGGTGCCTCGTGATAGCGGTGCACCCGCGCGCGCATAGTCGGGTGTCGGCCGAGCGGCTCTTCGATGCGCATCCGGCTCACGCCCTGGAGCACGACGCTGTACTGGCCGGAGTTCAGGCGAATGACCTTCAGAACGCGCGCGATCGTGCCAGTGTGATAAACCTGCTCGAACGTCGGATCTTCGACCTCCGGCTTGTGCTGGGTCACCACCCCAATCGCCGGGCGCTCGCGGCCGCAGGCCTCTTCGATGAGCCGTACCGATCGGGCTCGACCCACGTTGACCGGCACCACGGTCGCGGGAAACAACACGGAGTTTCGAAGCGGCAGAATGGGAAGAATCGGTTCGGCGCCAGCGGGAAAAATCGAATCCGTCATTGGTTTTGCCAACGATATTCGAGATCTACGCTCCCAGCAACGACCCTGCGGGTTCCACTAGCGCCCACCCCGGACGACTGGTATCAATCGGGCGCTCGAGATGGCGGGACGGTGGTTCAAATGGGGTGGAGGCCTCGTGGGTCTTGCGGCAGCTAGCGGCTGTCATGGCGGGCTCACGTTCAACGCCTTCGTCTTGTTGGTGTCCCTCGGCATTTTCGTAGGCACGATCCTCCTCGAACGGTCCCCCTAGCCGTGTTTGCACCGGAGCTGCGCCCAGTCAGCGATTTCACCCTCGCCGATCTCGAGGGAATTCGGGTCCTCCTACGCGGCGGCTCGGTGGTCGACTGGCACCGGCTGAACTTTGCCGACGAGGCTGAGGCCGAGGCCTTCATTCGGGCGCAGGAGATCGATCCCAACGACGAGGTTGACGCGGCCCGCGTGGCCCAGGTGAAGGAAGCCGCGATCGACTACCTCAAGCGGCATTTTGATTTCCCGGTGCCGAAACCAGTTGCCCGAAAGGACCTCCTGGGTTTGCTGATGCTGGCGTCGTCGAAAGGCCACCGGCAAATCTGCGCCTGCGCGATTCTCAAGGTCATGCACATCATTCAGCACCTCGAGGCGCGCGAGCTCTTTTTCGTGCTCCCGACCGCGGACGAGGAGGTGTTCAACTGGGTCGAGCAAAAGGTCTACCGTGTGATGGCGGCGGCCCTTGCCAACGACTTCCCCATCCTCGAGTTCATCGGCGGGCGCAAGAACAAGGACTCGCTTTACACCAAGCTCCTTTCGAAGCCCGAAGTCAGTGCGTCGCAAATTTACGACAAGGTGCGGTTCCGGATCGTCACGCGGGATCCCGAAGACATCTTCCCGGTGTTGAACTACGTGCAGCGGAGCATCGTTCCATTCAACTTCGTCATCCCAGGCCAGTCGACCAACACGCTGGCGCGTTTTCACGACTACTGCCGTTCCGACGCGGCGCTGACGAAGCTGATCCCGAAGCTCCAGCTCCCGCTCGACCTCGAGGACGAGCTTTCGACGATCGACAACCGCTTCACTGCGCCAAGCTACCGTATCGTGCACTTCGTTGCGGACGTGCCCGTGCGGGTTCCAGACGAGGTGATCGCGGCCGCGTCGCCGGCAACCAAGGACCTCGGCCGGACCCTATTCGTCCAAACCGAGTTCCAGGTGCTCGACCGCGCGACCGACGAAAGCAACGAAGCGGGCGACGCCAGCCACCGCGCCTACAAGGCGCGTCAGAAGCTCGCGGTGATGCACCGGCTCAAAGTCGGGCGTTTCACGAAATCCTGAGCGGGCGCGCAAAAGAAAAGGCCGACACCCGAAGGTGCCGGCCTCGACTTGGTCGTATCCGCAGGGCGGATTAGAGCACGAGAGCGACGCCGCCGATGGTCAGCGTCAGCGACAGCGCGTTACAAGATGCGCTGGCGTCGCCCACGAGGGCGTCGTTGATGTCGAGGACCTGGGAGACGACCGCGCTACCGCCATCGATGAGAAGGTCGGCGATGGCGCCTGCGGTGGCCTGGTCCACCGTGCCGCCGAGCGTGCCGTTCGAGAAGCCCTCGGTCGGGGTGATCGACACGCGGATCACGCTGTTCGCAATCGCACCGTCGACCGCCATGCCTGGCTCGCCGATCGAGATCGGGAGGTCGCCGATCGTGCCGCTGGCGCAAACCGCACCGGCCTCGACGTCGAGCGGCCCCACGTTCAAGAGCACAGTGCCGACCGCGGCGTCGTCCACCACGAGCTCGACCGTCGCGCAGCCCTCGTCGACGTTCGCGTCGACGTTGAGCTGAATGTTGATGACACCGGAGCACAGCGCGTCGTAGAACGCCTGGTTGACGCCACTCAGGTTGCCGCCCACGCCCACGAGGACTGGCGCAAGACCCGCAAGTGCGTTGTCGACGCCGCCCATGCCCTCATCGGGGGCGAGTGAGCCAAGCGAGCAGCTGTTGCCGTTGCAGCCGTCGAGGTCGTAGCCTCCGTTGCAGTCGGGGAAGATCGAAACCGCCGTGAGCTGGTGGGTGACCACGACACCCGTCGTGGTGCAGCTGGCCGGATTCTCGAGGCTCTCCGTGCCGTCGCAGACGTCCGCGGTGGGCGGAGTCGCGAGTGCAGGGACGCAGTTTTCGTCCGTGGGATCGATGTCCCCGTTAGTGCAGGTCTCCGTGGTCGCTTCGCACGCCACGGCCATGCCGCCGCCACCAGCGGTGCCGCCGCCACCAGCGGTGCCGCCAGAGCCGCCGTCGCCGCCCGCGCCGCCGTTGCCGCCGTTCGAATCACTGCCGCAGCCGAAGGCCATGAGTGCGCCACCGAGTAGCGCGATTAAAGCTAGTTTGCTGATGTTCATCCGTTCTTCTCCTTCGGTCCGGGGAATCCGGCACCGTGTCGCCCCTTATTGAGAGCGGACGTTTACCACGAGTTCCCCCGGTCCGACAACCAAGTGAATCAAAGAAAGAGAACAGATTATCAGACGTTGGGGCCCGGGGCAGGCGACCGACGGGGCCGCTCGTGCCAAGGGTCCCGCGCTATCCCTTATCTGCTTGTTTTTACGACGATTTCCCGGTTCGCCTGATTGCCGGCGGCGTCGTACGCCCGCAGCGCGACGATGTGGTCGCCGGCCGGGATGGGGCCGAGCGGCACGCTGAACGCCTCTTCGGGGCCGTCGAGGAGCGAATCGGAGGGGAACACGTCGCGCCAGTCGCCCCCGTCGATCGAGAGCTGCGCGCGCGCGATCGGCCCGACCGTGTCGACGACCGTTGCCTGCACCCGGCCTCTGCGCAGCTTCAGCGCTTCGATCCGCGGCGGGTGATTGTCGACGCGGATCGGCTCTGACATGGCCGTGGCGCGCAGCGTCCGATCCTCGGGGTTCGCGGTCTCGTCCGACGCCTCCACGCGGACGACGTAGTACCCGTCGGGAATGCTTTCAGTGTTCCAGGTGTACTTGGGCTCGGTGACGACGGTATCTTCCCCGAACATGTCGCGCCACTTGGTCTGCCGCTCTTCGCGGTAGGCGACGCGGTAGCGCAGCCGATCGCGATCGGGATTGTCGATCTTCCAGCTCAGGTCGAGAAGCGTCGTCGGCGGCGGCGGCTGGCGCGGAACCTGGCCGCGCTTGAGCGGCGGCCGCCCGCCCTGGACGTTCGACACGCGTGCGCGCTGATTCTGCGGCAGATAGAACAACTGGACCGCGCGGAGAACCGCGGAGGCGTCTTTCGGGAGCTTCGCGCGAACCTGCACGAAGCGCCCGGGCGGGCTCGACACGCGCCCCGGTGCTTTCATGTCCTTCGACCACGGGCTCCACGTGTCCCCCGGCTCTTTGGTGTTCCCGGAACGGGTCTGAAACACGAAGCGCCCGCGGCCTCGCCAATCGAGCCTGCCCCAGCTCGATGAAAACCGTGCGTCGAGCGCCTTGCTCGTCCAGATCGCGTCCCGCCGCTTGGCACGCTTCACGCGATAGAGCGCGGCGCCGTCCCCGGTGACGAACGATGGCTGCTTCGTCCGGACGTCGAGCGCGAGCACCTGTCTCTCCTCCACGTCGACCCAGATCGAATAGCTTGCGTCGTCCTCGACCCGAAAGATCCGCCCCTCGTTTCCTCCGCCGGCATAGATCGCCCCGTCGGCGCCCCACTGCACCGAGGCAAAATGCGTGTCTTTGCGGCTGAGGAGCAGCTCGGCTCGTCCATCTGCATCGACGCGCCACAGCTCGCCGCTCCCCGGGCGGGGCCGCGTGGGCGGGCTCGACGCACCTCGCGAGGGTCCGCTCGGGGTGGGCTTGAACTGACTTCCGGGCACCGTCTTGAACTCGTTGACGGCGACGGCGAGCTTCCCGTCGCGATGGTCGATCGCGGTGACCTCGTTTCCGGGGAAGTCGTGGACCACGGTGACCTGGCCGTTCGGCTGAAGCGCGAGAACGACCGCATCGTCGCTGGTGCCCGCATACACGGTCCCTTTCCCGTCGCCCGCGAGCGTCATGACGTGCGCCGCGCCAGCCGCGTAGATTTCCGTGGCGAGCCCAATCGCGTCGATCGCGAACACTTTGCCCTCCGGGCCCGTGCCTGCGATCAGTCTGCCGCGCCTCCGATCGTAGTGGAGCGACCAGATGTGTTTCGCGCCTTCGGGCACGCTGAAGCGCTTGACCTTGCCCGTCTTGGTGTCGATGCGATAGATGCGGCCGTTCGGCAACGTGCCTGCATAGAGCGCACCGTCGCCGCCAAACGCGAGCGACGAGACGAGAAGCTCGCCCGTGTTCGCGTACGCCTTCACCTTCTTTCCGTCGACGCGATAGACGACGCCACTCGTCCCCGTACCGATGAAGGTAGCCGAGCCGCGGGAAGCCATGCTGTACGCGAGAGGCACATCCGTGAGCTCGGTTCGCTCGGTCGCAGCGCCCGCCCGCACGGAACCATCGGAGTGAACCG
The DNA here is from genome assembly GCA_041576815.1 of Polyangiales bacterium. Taxonomy (GTDB): domain Bacteria; phylum Myxococcota_A; class Polyangia; order Polyangiales; family Houyiibacteriaceae; genus SG8-38. Next base: position 47,812 of record JBFGKE010000007.1, on the reverse strand, counting down.
CGGTGCCCTCGAGCTCGCCTTCGAAAAACGCGTCGGCGCTGTCGAGCAAGAAGCTCTCGGTCGTCACCGCGGCTGCGCTGGCGCCTGCGAGGAGCACGAGAGCTCCGGGCGCCAATCGACTAGTGATCTTGGTCGTTTTCATGCTTTGTCATTCACCGAGTAGCTGATCGCGGGCGACCGAGCGGACGCGAAGCGCGAGATTTGCCCGGCCCACGACCACCTGCGGGAGCTCGACCTCCGTACGCGATTGCGTCACGAACGGCCGGCTGTTTTTCGAGGAGCTCACGAGCTGAAGCGAGTTCAGCGCCGAGGCCGGAAGCGAATCGACCACGTGGCCTTCGAAGCGAAGTCCGCGCGACGGCATTTGGAGCGCAACCACGAGGGAGGTCGCCGGGTATCGACGCTTCGTTTGGTCGATCAGGTCCTCGAAGGATCCCGGCCTCGGCTGCTCGAGCGCAACCTGGTTGCCGGCGGAGACCGCGACGCGCACGGTGCTTCCGGCGGCAGCGATTGGGATGTGAACTTTCACCGCCCGGGTGGTGTCGGGATGGTCGACGCGACGGAGCTTCACGTACACCGTCACGTCCTCGCCCGGATCGACTTCGTCGTACGCCACGGAAGCGTCGGAGATTTGATAGACGTCCCGGCTCAGCTCCAGATCGAGCTCGAGATCGACCGAGGTGAGCCGAGAGGTTTCGAATGGGTTGGCGAAGGCGGCCTCCATGAGGCTGAACATGCGAAGCTGCGAAAATGCCGCCGGGCTCGCTGCACCGAGCGGGGAGTAACCCTGCTCGTCGAGCGAGACGGTGCCGTGGCCGTCGATCCCGACCTCGCTTTTTGCACGAAAGATGACGTCGGCGACGTCGCCGGCCGTGGACTTCACCGCGTTGGCGATCACGGCGAAGACGATCGACGGAGTGAGGATGCGATGGCTCGCGACCTCGACGTTCCATTCGGTTTTCGGTGCGCCCTCGGCCCCATTGATCTTCACGCGTACGGGCACGCGCGCGGGCTCGATGCCCGGGTCGATCACGATGGCGGGCTGTCGGTCCTGCACCAGCGCCCCGAGCGGTCGGGCGGCCTCGGCGATCTTGAAGGAGCGGAATTCGCTCACCAAAACGTGGAGCACCCGCGCGGTCGCCGTCGGAAGACCGGTCGCGCCTGCTTCCATCATGGGGTGCCCAAACGCCAGAGTCCGGCCGCTGCGATCGACGTACGTGATCGTGCCGACGCCAGTCACGGAAATATCGCCGCGCGCCAGCTGCACGGCGACCGCGCTGCCCGGTTCGAAACGCGCCGGTGCCGCTGCCGCACGTCCGCCCGTTCCGGCTTGGGTCGCGACGAGACCGAGTGGCTCGAGCTCCCTGGCGAGCATGTGGGCGACCGAGTCGTGCAGGCCGCCGAGCATGATCGGGGTCGTCGCGCGCTCAAGGCCGACCGGCGTGCTCGTGGCGCGCCGCTCTCGAAGGGCGCGAATGGTCGAAAGCGCGGTCACCTCGCCCTCTCCGACGAAGGGCGGAAGTCCGGCCAGTCGTTCGCGCGGTGGGGGGCTCGGCGTATGCGCCCTCGGCCGGCTGGGCAAGGGTTTGGCGCCCGGAAACATGTCGAGGCGCACTGGACGGCCGAGCTCGGCGAGCATGTTGCGGATCGGCGTCACGCCAACGACCGGGTCGGTGCCCTGGCTCCACCCGTACGCATACGCGCCCGCAAGCCTGCCGTCGAGATAGATCGGGCTCCCGCTCATGCCCGCGACGCCTCGGGCACGATTGAGCAGGGGATGCGGCGTCCGGATCAGGATCATGTCCTGATCCGGCCGGAAATTGTGCAGCACGTCGATGACCTCGACATCGAATCGCTCGGGCTCGGTACCCTCGAAGACCGAGAGCCCATACCCCTTCATGCCCCGGTGTATCTCGTCGACGTGAATGAAGCCCGGTGACGACTGGCCCACGGCGGCGCCGAGGAGCGACAGGCTCACCACGAAGCACAACCCGGACAGCAGTCGTTTCACGACGTCAGAGCCTAGCAGGGCTACTCCGCAGGAGCCGGGCCAAGTTGAAGCGAGTCGATCAGGGCCCGCAGCGCGTCGAAGCCGAATGGCTTGGGCAGGTAGGCACTGAAGACCGCCGGTCGCCCGGGTGTTGCCGGCTCGGGGGCCGGCTGGCCCATGAGAATGACCAAGAGCTTGGGGCTCTTGCGCCGAAGCGCTCGAGCGACCTCGACGCCAGTCGCGCCGGGCAAGCTCGAGGCGACCAAGGCGAGATCGGGGAGCCACTGGTCGACGACCGCCATGGCGCCATCGCCGGAGCTCGTGCCGACGACGCGATTGCCGTCGACCGTGAGCATCCGCGCCAGGCTCCACTGAAGGTCGGGGTCGCTCTCGACCACCAGCACGCCTCGGTGGCGCGGTCGGCTTTCTGCGATCGTCCTCGCAGCGCGTTCCAGCATCCCTTCCCGTTTTTCGCTTGCCATGTGGGTTCTTAGTCGCTTGCTTACACCGTCAACCAACAAACACTTCGTGTCTGTCCGTTGTTCCTTCATCCCCGACCGAGGACAGCATAAAGGTCTTCGGTGCGCTCTGCAATCGAGGCCTCAGACGGCCGCGAAAACCGCAACCTAGGCGATGGCGCGGGGGGCGCTTTCGGCGTTGCGGCCCCGGGACTGACCTGGCTGTACCGTGTTTTCCCCGTGGAAAGTCTGCCCGGTTCGGGCGATCTCCTCGAGCACCGGCGCCGGCGAGAAGCGCGGGCCGAGCTGCTTTTCGAGCTCCCGAAGACGGCCGAGGATTTCCTTCGCACCGACCTGGTCGACGAAGCGAAACGGTCCGCCGCGAAACGGCGGGAAGCCGAGCCCGAAGACGGCCCCGATGTCGCCGTCGCGAGCGCTCCGCAGGATGCCTTCGCCAAAGCAGCGGCACGCTTCGTTGACCATTTGAAGCGCGCACCGCCACGCGATCTCCTCTGCGGTGATGCTCTTGTTGGTCGGCTTCACGCCGAGCACGTCGTACACGGTCTCGTCGACGCCCTTCTTCTTGCCGCCATAGAGGTAAAAGCCGCGCCCGTTCTTGCGCCCAAAGCGCTCGTCCTCGATCAGCCTCTTCATGCCGTCCGGCGCGCTCATGCGTTCGCCGAACGCGTCGAGCATGATTTTCCCAACCTTGGCGCCGACGTCGATGCCCACCTCGTCCGTGAGCTTGATCGGGCCGACGGGGAAACCCCAGTCGAGCATCGATTTGTCGATCTTTTCGATCGGCACGCCTTCGGCGACGAGGTGCGCTGCCTCGTTCATCATCGGGGCGAGGACGCGGCTCGTGTAGAAGCCCACGCCGTCTTTGACGACGATGACGTGCTTTCCCTGCTTTTTGCCGAGATCGACGCACGTGGCCGTGACCCAATCGGCGGTCTTGTCGGTGGTGATGATCTCGAGCAGGGGCATTTTGTGAACCGGCGAGAAGTAGTGCATGCCGATCACCGTTTCGGGGTGCTTGCTGGCCGCGGCGATCTTCGTGATCGGGAGCGAGGATGTGTTCGAGGCGAAGATCACGTCGTCTTTGCAGACCTCCTCGATGTCGCGAACCATCCGCTCTTTGAGCGCGAGGTCTTCGAATACCGCTTCGATCACCACGTCGACCTCGTGGAAACCGTCGTAGCTGGTGGTGCCGGTCGTTTGAAGCATGAGCTGCTCGGCCTCGCGCTCGGTCATCCGCTTGCGCTTCACGCGCTTGTCGACGATCTCGCGGATGTAGCGAAGGCCGGCCATCACGCCGTCCGAGTCGCGGTCTTTGAGCCGAACCGGGATCTTGGCGACGGCGGTGGTGACGTACGCGATGCCGGCGCCCATCAAGCCCGCCCCGAGCATGCCGACGCGTTCGACCTTCCGCGGCTTCACCGTGGTGTCGTCGACACCGGTATCTTTTTTGAGCGCGGTGGTCGCGAAGAAGATGCTCATCAGATTTGCGGCTTCAGGCGTCGTGAGCAGACGGCCGAACCCACGAGCCTCTGCCTGCAACCCGGCTTCGAAGCCGTCTTCGAGACCGGTTTTCACGATGTCGAGGATCAAGTCCTGCGCCGGGTAGTTCCCGCGGGTCTGCTTGTGCAGCTGCTTGCGCGCTTGATCGAAGAGGACCTTGCGTCCGAGCGGGTTCCCGGCAAGCGCAAACTCGGTCACCGCTTCTTTGTCGAAGAGCTGCTCGAAGAAGCTCGGCCGCTTCGGCTCGCGGGCGACCCGCTTCAATGCGAGCTCCGCCGCAGTCTCGATGAGAATCGGCTGGGGCACGACATCGTCGACCAGGCCCATCTTCTTCGCCTTCTTGGCGGGGATTTGCTTTCCGGTGAGCATCATGTCGAGCGCCGGCTGAACGCCGACCAGGCGTGGGAGCCGCTGCGTGCCACCCGCGCCCGGCAGAAGGCCGAGCTGTGATTCAGGAAGGCCGAGCTTGGTCTTGTTGCTGTCGCTCGCGACACGGGCATGGCAGGCGAGGGCGACCTCGAGGCCGCCTCCGAGTGCGACGCCGTGAATCGCCGCGACCACCGGCTTTTTACAGCCCTCGATGCGGTTCATCGCGCGGTGGCCCGCGCGCGACACTTCCTCGCCTTCCGCGGCGGTGTTCACGGCTTCGAGCATCGTGATGTCGGCGCCCGCGATGAAGCTGTCCTTCTTGCCGGAGGTGAACACGATCGCCTTGATGTCGGGGTCGTTTTCGACCTCGTCGAAGACGGCCATGAAGGTGTCGACGAAATCGCTCTTCAGCGTGTTCATCGGCTCCCCGGGGAGGTCCATCGAGACGATGGCTACGCCGTCGTCCCGCTTTTCAATCGTGAGTCCTTCTATCGCCATCACTCTGCCTCCAACACCATGGCGGCACCGAGGCCGCCGGCTGCGCATGCGGTACAAAGGCCGAGGCCGCCGCCTCGACGCTTCAGCTCGCGGAGCGTCTGCGTGATCTGGCGCGCGCCGGTCGCTGCGAACGGATGCCCGATCGAAATCGAGCCCCCGGTAACGTTGAACTTGTCCCAGTCGATGTCGCCGATCTTTTCCGAGCGGCCGAGGTGCTTTTCCGACCACTCCTTGGATTCGAACGCTTGGGTGTTCGACAAGATCTGGGCCGCAAAGGCCTCGTGCATGTCGACGAGCTCGAGGTCGGAAAGCTTGATCCCGGCTCGGTCGAGCGCGAGCGGCGTCGCATACGACGGCCCCATCAGGAGTTGGCCGGCCGGGTCCAACGCTGCAAATGCGTAGCTTCGGATGAAGCCGAGAACGTCGAAGCCGTGGGCTTTCGCTTTGTCCTCGCGCATGAGAAGAAGCGCGCTTGCCCCGTCGGTGAGCGGCGAGCTGTTGCCGGCCGTGACGGTGCCGTGCTGTCTGTCGAACACGGGCTTCAGCTTGGCGTACTTCTCGATCGACGTGTCCTTTCGAACGAGGTTGTCCTCGCGAATCGCCTCTTTGAAGCGGTCCGGGACAAACACCTCCATGACCTCTGCGTCGAACTTGCCTTCGGCCCACGCCTTGGCGGCGAGCGCATGGCTGCGGTTCGCGAGCTCGTCCTGGGCCTCTCGGCTGATGTGGTTTTCCTTGGCCATTTTTTCGGCGCTCTGCCCCATGGTCAGGCCCGTCGAGAATTCGGCGATGGCGGGCGGTACGGGCGCGAGGTCTTTGGGACGAAGGCCCGCGAAGGCTTGAAGGCGCTCGCCGAGGCTTCGCGCTTTGGTCGCTTCGACGAGGGCGTCGGCCAGCCGCTTCGAGACCGTGATCGGGATGTCGCTCGTGCTGTCGGAGCCGCCGGCGAGTCCGGTGTCGATCGTACCCGCCATGATGGCCTCCGCGACGTTGACCGTGGACTGATAGCTGGTCGCGCACGCGCGCGAGACGCTGTACGCCTCGATGCCCTTCGGCATGCCGGTGGCCAGCACGACTTCACGCGCGATGTTCGGCGCGGCAATCGTCGGAATGACCTGGCCGTACACGACCTGCTGGATTTCCTCCGGGTCGAGGTCGACGCGCTGAAGTAGCTCGGAGACGACGAGGCTTGCGAGGTCGAGGGCGCTCAAGTCCCGGTAGGCTGACCATTGCTTTGCAAAGGGCGTTCGTAGACCCGCTACGATCGCCACGCGCTTTCCATTCGGTTCCATGCGCAGAGCTCCTGAAAATGAATCGTGATTCAGTGGAAGGCAGGAGCCTGAAACCCCGCTCCTACCGTGTCAAGCGCGCACGCTTGCGTTGACCGAAGAGCCCAGCCCTCTAGACTCGGTGGGTGCGCCGCCTCCCACTTTTGCAAAGCCGTTCTGCAGTCTACGAAGACTGGCCTGCGCGCCCCGCGGATTTCGAGGACATCCCCCTGCTACGTGATTCGCGCGAGCGGCGTTACACGTATCTTCGTCTCAGCGTGACCGACCGCTGCGATCTTGCATGCGTGTACTGCATGCCGCCGAGCGGCGAGGACGAGCATGCGATTCGCCGCGACCTGCTGACCTTCGAGGAGGCGGCGCGGTTGGTGTCGGTGTTTGCGGCGGCGGGGATTCGCCGTGTGCGCTTCACCGGCGGCGAGCCGCTCGTGCGCAAAGACATCGTTCGGCTGGTCGAGCTGGTGCACCGGCGCACCGAGGCCGAGCAGCTCGTGATGACCACCAACGCCACCCGGCTTTCCGAGCTGGCGCGGCCGCTGCGCGACTCGGGGTTGCATGGTGTCAACGTGTCGATCGACACGTTGGACGCACGGCGCTTTGCGGAGATCACGCGGGGCGGCGACCTCGGCAGGGTGCTCGCAGGGATTCACGCGGCGATCGACGTCGGCATGGAAGTGAAGCTCAACACCGTGCCGCTTCGCGGCCGCAACGACGACGAGATCGACCGCATCGTCGATTTTGCGTGGTCGCTAGGGGCCACGCCGCGCTTCATCGAGCTGATGCCGCTCGGGGAGGGGGCGAAGCTTCCAGCGAGCATGCGTATGACTGCGGACGACGTGCTGCAGACCCTCGGCGGCCGAGTTTCTTCGGAATCCCGCCAGGGGGTCGAGGGGCAGGGGCCGGCGCGGTACATGAGCGCGACCGACGGGTCCGAGCGGCGGGTCGGCTTCATCACGCCAATCAGTGACGAGTTCTGCGATACTTGCAACCGTGTTCGAGTGACGGCGCGCGGCGACATCCGGGCGTGTTTGGCGTCGCGGCGTGCGATCAGTCTCCGGAACATCATGCGTGCGGGTGGGTCCGACCTCGACTTGGCGTGGGCAATGGTGTGGTCGCTTTCGGGCAAGGATCGCGGGCACCATTTCCTCGAGCCTGACGAGCACGAGCACGAACGCGTTGGGATGAGCCTGATCGGCGGATGAGCTAGAGGGGCGAGGTGTTGCCGAGAATCATCGCGGCCTGCGTGCTCATGGCGGCCTGCTCGAACGAGCCGGCGAACCTTCGCGTGTGGACTCCGGAAGACCACGCGCACCCGCCAGAAACCATGGTCGATCCCAACCGCGTTCCGCAGCAGGAGCGCCCTGATTTCACCGTCGGCGAGCTCCTCTGGCAGCGCAACTGCGCCCGCTGCCACGGTACCGACGGCCGGGGCGGCCGCCAAGCCGGGGCGGCCAACCTGACCAGCACCGAATGGCAAGCGGCCAATAGCGACGCCGCGATCGCCCGCGTCATCGCCGGCGGCAAAGCCCCCGCCATGCCCGCCTTCGCCGAGCTCCTCTCCCCCGACCAAATCACCGAGCTAGTCGAACACATCCGCACCTTCCAACAACGCTAACCCCACCGGTTATATAGGGGACAGTCCCCTTTTCTAGGTTCTGTCGAAGTAATCTTTGGACGGTATGTAGAAAAGGGGACTGTCCCCTATATCAAACGCTGGCGTTGAGGAACTGGGCGATTAGGTCGGCGATCGAGTAGACGCGGAGAAAGTCGCCGTCGGCCAGGCTTTGGACGTGCGGGCGGGTGTTGGTGCAGGCGATGCCTTCGAGGACATCGCTTCGGCGGAGATGCTTCAGGGCATCTTTCGTGAACGCGCCGTGGGTGCAGACCGCGTAGACGTCGCTCGCGCCTGCGTCTTGGTAGGCGCGGGCCGCGGAGAGGAGGGAGCCGCCGGTGCGGATCATGTCGTCGTAGATGACGACCGGGCGATCTTGGACGTCGGCCGCAAGCGCGGTGATATCGGTTTGTGTGTCGGACAAGCGCCGCTTGAACACGAACGCCGCATCGACCAGCAAGTCGTTGGCGAGGCTCTCGACCCATTTGGCCCGCCCCGCGTCCGTGGCGCCCAGCACGAAGTCCTCCCCGCCGAAGTCCCGGATCGCCTGCAGCACCACCGGGCGTGCGTGAAGGTGCACCGGCCGGATGTTGCCCGAGAAGTAGTGTGGAATGCCCTCGGAGTGGAGGTCGATCATCACCACCCGGTTGCCTGAGCCTGCCGTCGGAACCGACGACAGCAGCCGCGCGCGGTTCTTCGCCGCCTCAATTTCGCCCGGCTTCGACGCACGCTCCATCGTCTGATATCCGAACCACGGCAGCACCAGGGTGAGCGTATGGACGCCGAGCTGCACGAGCCCGCAGGCGAGATCGTAGATCTCGAGTGTGTCGTCGTCGTCGACCGTGCCGCCGATCAGTGCGACGTCGCGACGCGCGCAGGTCGTTTCGATGCGCCGATAGCGCTCGCCGTCGGGGAAAACTTTTCGCTCGATCGCGCCGAGGTCGAAGTCACCCGATCCGGCGATGTCCTCACCGAGCTCTGAGTAGCGTTCCGTCGCGAACAGGAGCATCGGGCGCTTCATGATGACGCTGCCATAACAGCACAGTCGGCGCGGGCAGGCTAGTGTTCGGCCAACACCTCGAGAAGAAGCTCGGGGAGGTCGGTCATGAGCGCGTCTACGCCCCGTGCGAGGAGCGACTCCATGTCGGCACGTTCGTTGATCGTCCAAACGTGGATCTGGATGCCGTGGTGGTGCGCCGCCTCGACGAACCGCGGCGTGATGACTTCTCGGCCGTGAAAGGTCGGTGGGATCTGAAGCGCGTCGAAGGGAAACATCGCGTATTTCCAAGCACGGACCAGCACGCGCCTCCAGAACCCGAACGCGCCTTTCCGCCCGGCCGACGTCGCCACTCGTCCCCGGCTGTAGGTTCGGAACGTCTCCATCACGGCGTCGTGCTCGGACGCGATGAGCACACGGTCGTGAATGCCGTGGTGGTCGATCAGCTCCCAGAGCCGCTGCCCGAGCGACGGGTCATCGAGCTTGACCTCGAGGTTGTAGCGAAGCCTCGGGTCCGCCCCCAGTGTCTCCTCGAGTGTCGGGATGCGAACGCCGGCGCCGCGGTAGGTGTAACTTCCCTCCTCGACGAAGTGATAGGCCGCATCGAGGCGCTTCAGCTCTGCGAGCGTGTGCTGGCGAAGCTCGCCCCGCCCATCGGTCGTTCGCTCGAGCGTCGGGTCGTGATAGCAGACGAGCTGCCCATCGGCCGTCTCGCGGACGTCGGTCTCGATGTGCCGGTAGCCGAGCTCGGCGGAGCCGCGAAAGGCCACCAGCGTGTTTTCGGGCCAGCGCCGGGCCCCCCCGCGGTGCGCAAAGCCAAAGGGGTTTCGAGGGCCGAAGAACGGACGCGCCATCGAGTCGCAGCATAGCGCTCTTTGCAAGGACGCACGGACCCGCGTAGGAGCTGATGCCATGGCTCGGGATTTGGCAGGAAAGGTCGCCGTCATCACCGGCGCCGCCGGCGGGCTCGGCAAGGCGCTCGGGCAAGAGCTCGCGGCTCGCCGCTGCGATTTGGTGCTCACCGACATCCAAGGCGAGCTCCTCGAGCGAACCGCCCAAGAGCTGCGGCAGGACGGAGCCCGTGTCGACGCCAGGATCCTCGACGTGCGCGATGCAGCGCAGGTCCAGTCGGTCATTGACGACGCTTACCGCAATCGCCGCCGAATCGACTACCTCTTCAACAACGCCGGCATCAACCTCTGCGCCGAGCTCCGCGACACGACGCTCGACGACTGGAACCAGCTGATCGACGTAAACCTCCGCGGCGTGATCCACGGAGTACACGCCGCCTACCCGATCATGCGAGAGCAGGGATTTGGACACATCGTGAACATCGCCTCGGCGGCAGGTTTGATCCCCGCGGCGGCCGAGGGTGCGTACAGCACGACGAAGCACGCCGTCGTTGGACTGTCATCGGTCCTCCGAATCGAGGCCGCGGCCTACGGTGTCCGCGCGAGCGTCGTGTGCCCCGGGCTCATCGACACGCCGATCCTCCAGGCGACGAAGTACGTCGACTTCGACGACGACGTGCTCGTCCGCATCACGCCCGAAAAGCCGATGGACCCCCGCAAAGCCGCCCGTATCGTGCTTCGCGGCGTCGATCGCAATCGGTTCTATATCGTCGTCTCGGCAACCGCGAACGCGTTTTGGAGGGTTCACCGCTACGCGCCGGCCGCCTCGCTTCGGTTGGGTCAGCACGCGATCCGAAGGCTTCGCGGAATGAAGGGCGGCAGCCGCTAGCTCACACGAAGTCGGCGCCGATGCCGATCACCCGAAGCGCCTGGTCGTGGATTCGGAAATCCGCCGGCCCAACGCCCGGCGCCTCCCCGTCGATGTCCATCCAGGCGGTGTTGGCCACCATGTCGACCGCCACGTGGCGCCCCCGGTACGTCCCCACCAGAGGCGAGCGCACGTGCGTGCCTTTGTAGAGGCCCGCCATGATCGGGAGCCCGCGGAGCGTCGAGGTCGAGCGGATCAGGATCACGTCGAACATTCCGTCCGCGACCCTCGCTTCGGGTGCAAACATCATGCTGCCCCCCGCCCAACGGCCGTTGCAGACGCAGATATTGCTGATGTCGTGCTCGCCCTCGTCCTTGCCGTCGATCTGCAGGCGAATGCGCGCGGGCTTGTACTTCATCTGCGCGCGAAGCACGGCTTTGAAGTACTTCGCCTTGCCGCTCGATTTCGACTTCGACGATGCGACGAACCGGTCGACGAGGCCGCCCATGCCCATCGAGGTGATGTTCAAAAAGAACCGCCCTTCGCTCGTCCCCTCGTCGCTCACGTACTGCACCCATCCGATGTCGATCGGGACGGCCGGTTTGTCGCGGATCACCGCGCATGCGCTCCCAAGCTCTTCGGCGCCGGGGATCATTCGACGAAAATCTCCTCCGGTCCCGGCGTGCAAAATGCCGAGCGATACCTGTTTGTTGAGGCCGGACTGCATGATGCCGTCGACCACCTCGCTGTGCGTGCCGTCGCCGCCGAAGGAGACGATCGTGCGGGCACCGTTGGCGATCGCTTCCTTCGCGAGACGAAGCCCGTCGCCGCCTGCCGTGGTGAGCTCGAGCGTCACGGGTCCGAGCACATTCACGATCTGCTCACTCAGCGACTGCCAGTGGTCACCGACGAAGCCGTGCCGGGCCATCGGGTTCGCAATCACGACGGTCTTCGCGGGATCAAACACGGCAAGTCGCCTCGTACCCCATTTCCCGTGTTTGGGGTAGAGTCCCCGCCATGCTTATCCGAATGCCCAGTGCCTTGCTCGTCCTTTTGCTCGCCGGCTGCGACAGCAGCAGCGCCGCCGAATGCGTCGGCGTGCCGCTCGATCAGTGCATGATGCCCGATGGCGGGACGCCGGACGGCGGGGATCCCGACGGGGGCCTTCCGACCGAGGCCGGGCTCGTCGTCGACACCGACTGGCTCGAGGCGCGCTTGGGCGATCCCGACGTGCAGCCGATCGACACCCGTGCGTCGGGCTTTGAAGCGTCGCGCATCCCCGGTGCGATTCACCTTCGGCCCGAGGAGCTGGCGTCGACTGTCGAGAGCGTCCCCGCACAAGTGACGCCCCCGGTCGACGCCGAGCCCACGCTGCGCGCCGCCGGGCTCCGGAACGACGCGATCGCCGTCGTTTACGGCGAAGCACCCGAGTATGACCCGGCGCGGATTGCCTGGGCGCTCCGTTACTACGGGCACGGCGACGTGCGTTATCTCGACGGCGGCTACGCGGCATGGGTCGCAGCGGGCGGCGCGCTCGACACCGATCCGCCGAGCGTCGTAGCCACGCAGTATACGATCGGCACGAGCGACGAGAGCCTACGCGTCACCGGCGACTGGGTGCTCACCGAGCTCGGCGACGCCCCCTACGACATGCCCGCCATTCAGCTCGTCGACGCGCGCTCCGAAGGCGAGTACGACGCCGGCCACATCCCGACCGCGCTCAGCGTCAACTGGACGCGAAACCTCGACGCCGGTTTCCTCCTCGCTGAGGCTGACCTCGAAAACCTCTACCCCGGCCTCGACCCCGCCGAAACGACCGTCACCTATTGTCTTTCGGGCTGGCGAGGCTCCTTCGCCTGGGTGACCCTCACATCGCTCGGCTACGAAGATGTGCGCCTCTACGACGGCAGCTGGAACGAGTGGAACGACGGCACCTTCCCGGTCGAATGAGCGTGCCGTCGCTGTTCCCCCATCTGACTCGCGCCGGCGATCGCGATGCGCTCTTCGTCGGCGACGCTGCGTGGAGCTACGCCGAGCTTGCGGGTGCAGCGAACCAGCACGTTGCCTTGCTTCGCGAGGTGGGCGTCCCCGAGGGCGCGCGGGTGGCGGTGTGGGCGGTGCCCTCGCTTTCGACGGCGGCAGCCATGATCGGAAACGCGGCAGCGGGCGTGGCGACCGTGCCCCTCAATCCAAAGCTCGGGCGCCGGGAGGTGCATCACGTCTTCGAGGACTCGAGACCGAGGCTCACGTTCTGCGCGAACGACTTCGAGCTGCCGCACGAGGTCAAAGGCGTGGCTTCGCTGCGCGCGTCGTACCGGCCCGAAACGCAGTCCCTCGAGGCTCTCGAAGTCGACGACTCGCCCGCGCTGATCCTCTACACCTCGGGCACCACCGGCCCTCCCAAAGGCGCGGTCCTCACGCGGCGCAACATCGCCGCCAACCTCGATGCGCTCGCCGAGGCCTGGGCGTGGACCGAGCGCGATACCGTCGTTCACGCGCTCCCGCTGATCCACGCCCACGGGCTCGTTCTCGGGCTGTTCGGCAGCCTGCGCGCGGGCGGTGCGCTTCACTACGTGCCGCGCTTCACGCCGGAGTCGATCGTCGAGGCCCTGCTCGACCCGCGCCACGCACAAACCGTGCTCTTCGCCGTTCCGACGATGGTTCACCGACTTGCCGAAGCCGCCGAAGAAGACGATGCGCTCTGCGAAGCGCTCCGCCGTCCGAGGCTCCTAGTGTCGGGCTCTGCAGGCCTGTCGCTGCGCGAGCATGCGCGCATTCAAACGCTCTGCGGCCGCGGCGTGCACGAGCGGTACGGCCTCACTGAAACGCTCATCAATTGCGCCGTCCCCGCATCGCATGCCCCGATGCCAGGCTATGTCGGGCCGCCTCTCCCAGGCGTGGAGCTCCGGCTCGTCGATGAGCAGCGCAATCCAATCGACGTGTACGACGACCAGACGATCGGCGAGGTCGCGGTCCGAAGCGATGCGGTGTTTGCAGGTTACTTGGGCCGCGAAGACGCGACTGCCGCAGTGCTCGACGACGACGGCTGGTTCTACACGGGCGATCTCGCCACACGCACCGACGCAGGTGCGATTCGCATTCTCGGCCGCCGAAGCACAGACCTGATCAAAACCGGCGGCTACCGGGTCGGCGCCGGCGAAATCGAAGCGTGCCTCTTGGAGCATCCGTCGGTGCGGGAAGCCGCCGTGGTCGGGGTGGCCGATGACGATCTCGGTCAACGCATCGCGGCGTACGTCGTGCTTCGCGGCGGCGAATCTGAAACCGCAGAGTCGCTTGCCGCGTTCGTCGCCGCGCACCTAAGCCCGCACAAACGCCCCCGCGACGTACACTTCCTCGATGCGCTCCCACGGAATGCGATGGGCAAGGTGCAGAAAAAGCAGCTAGGCGCTTAGCTGCAGCGTCTCGCGCGTCACTCCGCAGGCCTGGGCGACGCCGTCCCGATAGGCCTTCCACGCGTCGACGGCCTGTTTCATCGCCTCCACGACGCGCTGTCGATCGCCCGCAGGCACGTGGTCGAGCATGACGTGCCACGCGGCCTTTCGATGCTCGCCCTCGACTGCACGATGCGCTTTCGTCAACGCCAGGCACTCCACCGGAAGCCCGTAGTGCTTCGCGAGCGGGTGCTCGTCGAGCGGCGGCTGAGGCCGCGCGGGCGCCGACGCGTCGAGCTCATGCCGCTCGTACGCCGTGCCCTCGATGAACAGCGTCGCAATAGACGCCGCCACCGCCCAGCCGCGATGTTGCGTCGCATCGTCGAGAAAATCACGATACGCACGCGCTGCCGGAAGAAGCTGCACCCGCTCGAATCGCGCCACGTCCATCCCGAGCCCGCGCGGATACATCATGAAAAGCTCCGGGTGGGGCTTCCCCGCAGCGAGACCGCCGGTCTCTTCTTCATAGAGGTTTTCGGCGAGCTCGCGGCGCACCTCCGCAATTGGACACTGCACGTACGCGCGTCCGACCATGATCGGGAAGTCGCGCACGTACACCTCCCACTCCTGCTCGAGGTGAACGTGCAGCTTGCCTTTGTCTACGAGCCCCCCGGTGAACGCCGGCCAAGCCCAGTGCGTCTTTCGCTCCATTTGCTGAAGCAGCGCTTCTTGGAACCGGGCGACATCCATCATTTCAAGGTAGGGGCTCGTTTCCGCGGTGTCGAAAACGACCCCGAAAGTGCTTCAATTCAGGCGTCGCTCTTCAGATAGGTGTACCCGCGAAGGCTCGTTTCGTAGTGCCGCATGAAGGTACGGAGCTGAGGCAAAGTCATCCGTCCTTTGTTGAGCGCGCGCTCGGCCTGCTTGCGCACGCGCTCTACCATTTCCTCGGGGTCGTACTGCAAGTAGCGGAGCACCTCGTCGATCGCGTCGCCCTTGATCACGTTGGCCACGCTATAGCCGTAGTCCTCGAGCCGCACGTGCACGGCGTTGGTGTCGCCGAACAGATTGTGCAGGTCACCAAGGATCTCTTGATAGGCGCCTCCGAGAAACATCCCGAGAAAGTAGGGCTCGCCCGGCTTCACAGGGTGGAGGCCGAGCGATCGCTGCACCTCTTCGACGTCGATGAAGTGGTCGACGATGCCGTCGGAGTCGCAGGTCAGGTCGGCAAGCCTCGCGCGGACAGTTGGCTCTTCCTCCAGCCTATGAATGGGCATGAATGGAAACAGGTGATCCATCGCCCAGATGTCCGGTGCCGACTGAAACAAAGAGAAGTTGCAGTAGTAGAGCGAGCCCATCAGCTCGTCGACGACGTGGAGCTCCTCCGGGATGTGCTTGAGCCGGCGCATGCTGCGCTGGATCTTCTCGCAGCAGCTCCAAAACAAGTTCTCAGCGCGCGCGAGGTCGCGCATGCCGAGGTAGCCGAACTTGAAGAGGCTGCGGGCCTCCTCGAGCGCCTGCTCGGCGTCGTGCCACGACTCCTGCACGTTTTTCGGCTGAATTCCTTTCCACGTTTCGAGGAGCTCGCCGAGAACGCGGTGGTCTTCCGGCGACGGCTCCACCGGGTCCGCGAAGTCGACGTGGTCGACCCCGAGCGCATCGAACACCAGCACCGACTGGTAGGCCGCAATCGAGCGCCCGCTCTCGCTCACGATCGTCGGCGGTTTCACGCTCGCCTTTTCGCAGGCTTCCTGGATGCCCCCGACCACGTCGTACGCATACTCCTGTAGGTCGTAGTTCATCGAACCGCGAAAGTCCGTCTTCGAGCCGTCGTAGTCGACCGCCAAGCCGCCGCCGACGTCGAGGAACCGCATCTTGCAGCCCATCTTCGAAAGCTCGACGTAGATCTGCCCCGCTTCGCGCATGGCGTTCTTGACCGGGATGATGCTCGAGACTTGGCTTCCGATGTGGAAGTGCAGCAGCTTGAGGCAGTCGAGCATGTCGTGCTTTTCGAGCTCTTCGACGACGTGCACCATCTCCGACATCGTCAGCCCGAACTTCGCACGATCGCCGGCCGAGTTGGCCCAGCGCCCCATGCCCTTGCTGCTCAGCTTGGCGCGCACCCCGAGGAAGGGCCGAATCCCGAGCTTTTCGGAAGCACGAAACGCGAGGTCGAGCTCTTCGATGCGCTCGAGCACGACCACCACCGTGTTATCGAAGCGTTGCGCGACGAGCGCCGTCTCGAGATAGGCGAGGTCTTTGTAGCCGTTGCAGATGATGAAGCCGTCTTCGTCCTCCATCGCCGCAAGCGCGATTAGCAGCTCTGGCTTCGAGCCCGCCTCGAGGCCGAACCGCCAAGGGCGCCCCGATTCGATGATCTCGTCGACGAGGTGACGCTGCTGATTGACCTTGATCGGAAAGACGCCGCGGTAGGTGCCGTCGTAGCCGTACTCTTTGATCGCGGCCTGAAAGCACTCGTTCAAGAGCCGAATTCGGTCCTGAAGGATGTTGGGAAAGCGGATCAACAGCGGCAGGTCGAGCCCGCGACCGGTGAGCTGCTTCGTGAGCTCGTAGAGATCGATCGCCTTGTCGCTCGGAGGGTCGGGTCGGACCTCGACATGCCCGCGCTCGTTGATGCGGAAGTACGGTTCTCCCCATCCCTTGATCTGATAGAGCTTGGTGCTCTTCTTCACGCTCCAATCGCGGGGCCGCCCGTTGCCATCCATGGGACTGCTCAGTTAGCACAAACCGCTCCAACTGGGTCGTCCTCGCGTCGTTGCCCAGCCGCTCGGGCCGTGGTAGCCGAATCCCTCGAGGGGGAAGCCCATGAAGAGCCGATTGGCGGTCGCACTCATCGTTTGTCTGCATGCTTCGTCGTGTCGGGAAAACCCAGTGGAAGTTTCCGTCCCACAGGGCACGGCCCTCGGAGGGGAGGGCGCCCGCGAGGCTCCGGCCGCGACTCCCGTGTTGGGGAGGCCCGCGGCGGAGGTTGCACCCGCACCGGACGGTACCGCCGCCTATCAAGACCTCCTCGCGCTCCTACATCTCGCGGACTTCTACCAGGGCGGCGCCCTTGCGGTGAGCTTCGGCGCAGCGACGCGGCTCAAGTACACCCTCGGGAACTGGAACAGCGGATGGCACGGCGACAGCCGCGAGGGCAAGGTGCAGGTGTCGACCTTCGGCAAGACCGCGCGCCTCTATCTTCCCGCACAGTCGAAGCAGCCCATGCGCCTCCGGCTTCGCGCCAAACCGTACGCGACGGGCACGGTGATCGCATACGTCAACGGAAAGACCGCCGGCGAGGCGCGAGTGTCCAAGAGCGCCGGGTTCGAGGACATCGTGATCTCGATCCCGGAGCCACTCGTGCGCCAAGGCGAAAATGCAATCTTGCTCCGCGCGACCAAGACGACACAGGTGCGAGGCAAGCCGCGGTCCATCGCGATCGAGTCGCTTCGGTTCGAGCCAGCGTCGGCGGAGACCGGTGGAGCCGACCGCGTCGCCGTCAAAAAGGTTTCGGTCGGGAGCGTGGCGCGCCGCGCGATCGTGCTGCCGCCCTCCTCGCAGGTGGATTGGTTCGTCGAAGCTCCCGAGCGCGGCACGCTGGTTTTCGGCGCCGCTTCCACGACGGAGGGCGACGGCAAGCTCGCCGTTCGCATCGACCGCGACGGCTCGCAGGGTGCGAGTCACGCGCTCGATGCACGGGGCGCCTGGGGTGACTATCAGCTTGCCGTTCGCGAACGGCCGGGGAAGCTACTGCGTTTGCGCTTCCAAAATGACGGCCCCACCGCGGTGGCCGTGAGCGACGTTCGCGTCGTTCGCGCGGCCCGGGACGTCGTGACCATCGACAAGCCCGCTCGCAACGTCGTCGTCGTCCTGATCGACACACTGCGCTCCAGCAAGCTCACCGCCTATTACCCGAAGACGCGCGTCAAGACCCCGGTCATCGACCAGCTCGCGCGCGATGGCGCCCTGTTCGAGCGCTCGCAGTCGCCCGAAAACTGGACCAAGCCATCGGTGGCGAGCGTGCTCACGTCGCTACACCCCGCCACCCACAAAACGAAAGAAGACGCGTCGCGCCTTCCGAAGTCCGCGCTCACACTCGGCGAGGTCTACAAAAAGGCCGGCTTCAGGACCGCGAGCTTCATCGCCAACGGCTACGTATCCAACGCGTTTGGTTTCGATCAGGGCTGGGACTACTACACCAACTACATCCGCGAACGGCGCAATACCAACGCCTCCAACGTCTTTGGCGAGGCGGGCGCCTGGATCGAGAAAAACAAGGACGGGCGCTTCTTCGTGTACGTTCAGACGATCGATCCGCACGTCCCCTACGACCCGCCCGACAAGTTCCTGAAGCTGTACGACCCCGAGCCCTACAGCGGGCAGGTTCAAAACCGCCGCACGCATCTCATGCTCGACGAAGCGAAAAAGAACCCGAAGAAATACAAGTTCACCAAGCGCGACAGGGCGCGCATCGAAGCGCTTCACGACGGCGAGATCAGCTATCACGACGAGCATTTCGGTAGGTTTCTGAAAAAGCTCCGCGAGCTCGGCCTCGAGGAAAACACACTGATCGTCGTCACGTCCGATCACGGTGAGGAGTTTCAAGAGCACGGGTCCTGGGGTCACGGCCACTCGGTGTACCAGGAGCTCCTCGGGGTGCCGCTCATGTTCCGTTGGCCTGGCGTCATTCCGGGAGGCCTGCGCATCGGGCCGGTGGTGTCGACGATGGATATCGGGCCGACTGTGCTCGATGCGACCGGAGTCGCAATTCCGCGCCAGTTCGAGGGCCGCAGCCTGCTCGGCTTCATGCGCGGCGATTGGCCCCACGGGCCCTACGTCGCGTTCAGCGACTTCCTCGACCATCGCCGCGTGATCCGAGGCGGCGACTGGAAGATGATCGTCCGTGGCAACCTGTCGCACGTGATCTTCGATCTCGAAAACGACTACTGGGAGCGGAACGAGCTCGACGGCCGCGCCCAGCCCATCGCACAGCGGTACCTGCGGACGTTGCACGGACAGTTTCTCGGCGCCCCAGACCGCGGTCGCTGGCTCGCCGCTTCGACCGTCCGTTCGGGGACCAAGAAGCCCGCGCTCAGCAAGGAAAAGCAGCAGATGACGCCCGAGCTCTGTCGCCAGCTCGTCGCGCTCGGGTACATCAGCGCCGAGTGCGATCAGCTTCTGCAGAACTGACGCGGCTCAGCGGCGCTTCGGGCTCGCGCCACCGATGTGCGCCACGATCGTGGTGACCATGTACCCGACGCCGACCAATCCCACGACCATCATCACGTCAGTAAACGTCGGCGTGTAGAGCTCGGTCGGATACTTGTCCGGCGAAAGCTCGGCGAGACGCTCTGCGGTCAGGATCTGTCCCTTGAACATCGTACCAACGGCCGGGGCCACGCCTTCTTGAAAAGGCCAAAGGCCGAACACCGCGCCGACGAGCAGCCCCATCAAGACTCCGAGTGTGGGCTGCTCGTATCGCTCGAGCACGATCTTGATCAAGTTGCTGATCAGGAGGATGCCAACTGCAACGCCGATGCCCACCGGGAGCACGACGCTTTGTACGGGGTCGGCCGCGCTCGCCCAGTCGCTCGCTTTGATTCCTTCTTTGAGCGCGTCGATGGCGCTCAGCACGGGCACGTACACGCCAAGCACGAGCAAGAGGTAGCCGCCGCTGACTCCCGGAAGAATCATCGCGCTCGCACCGGCAACGCCGGCGACGAACATCATGACGATGCCTTCCCGACTTGCACCTGAACCGTCGCCGCGCATCTGCAGCCACGCGAGCGCGGCCATGATCACGAGGCCCACGATCACACCCGACCAGAATGCGCCCGTCGCCGGACGCGCCATTTGCCATAGCACCGGCACCCCGCCGAGGGTGAGCCCGATGAAAAGGCCGTACATCGCCCAGCGATGATGGACGACGGCGTCTTTGACCGGGCCGGCCCCGATCAAGATCGCCGCCGCTGCAGCCAGGCCGACGAGCGCGAGCATCCAAAACGAGCTCTTGCGAAAGCGAAGCGCGCTCAGATCCGCAAGCGCCTGAATGAACCGGGGATAGATCCCGGCCGCCAGAAGCATCGTGCCGCCGCTGATGCCGGGTACGAGGTTGGCGAGACCCATTAGACCACCGCCGAGGAGGCACCTCAGTCCCCATTTCGGGCTCATCGGCCCGTCGGCCCCCGCGCTCATGTCGCCGGATGTACGGCAGAACTTCGAAGACGCCAAGCAAAGCGCGGGTTCCCCGATCTTACGGGAGTCCGTCCTGGGTAGCGCGGGCGACCGTTCGGACTTAGGTTCGTCCGGTGGGCCGGCTTTTCCTGCTGTTCACCGTCGTTCCCTTGGTCGAGCTCTATCTGCTCATCGCGGTCGGCCGGGTTTTGGGGCCGGGGCCCACGATCGCGCTCGTGCTGATCACTGGTGCGCTCGGCGCCTGGTTCGCGCGGCTCGAGGGCGCGCGCGTGCTGCGCCGATGGCAGGAGGCCATGGCGCAACAGCAGATCCCGAAAGATGGGGTCATCGACGGCCTCTTGATTTTCGTAGGCGGCATCTTGCTCATCACCCCCGGCATCCTGACCGACATGGCCGGGCTATCGATGGTGATGCCGCCGACGCGTCGAGTGATTGCAGGCTGGGTTCGTCGATGGTTCGAGCGACAGGTTGCGGCAGGGCGAGTCCGAGTGGTTGCGACGGGCTACGGCGGCGGCGCGCCCCGTGGGCCAGAGGACGTGATCGACGTCGAGGGCGAGGTCGTCGAGGTGGTCGAGGTCGTGGAAACACGAGACATCCGCGGCCAGCTAGAGAAGTAGACAGCGCGCGTACAGTCGGCTACCACGCCCCCATGAAAAACATCTGGAGCCTCTTTGGTTGCGTGGTGCTCGGCGCCGCGCTCGTCGCCTGCAAGAGCAGCGCCCCCGAGCCCGCGGAAGGTGAGCCTGCGGCAGAGTCCGAGGCACCCGCCGAAGAGGCTGAACAGGCCCAGGCCGCGACGCAGCAGCAGCAGGCCGCGACGCCCAAGCCTGCGGACATCCCCGCTCCGCCCGACGTGGCCGCGCCCCCCGAGGACGCCGAGCGCACCGACTCGGGCCTCGCGTCGAAAGTCCTCCAGCCCGGCACCGGCGAGAAGCATCCCTCTGCCGCCGACATCGTCACGGTCAACTACACCGGCTGGACGACGGACGGAAGGATGTTCGATAGCTCGGCAAAGCGCGGCAAGCCGGCTGAGTTCCCGCTGAACCGCGTCATCAAGGGCTGGACCGAAGGCGTGCAGCTCATGGTCGAGGGCGAAAAGCGCCGCTTCTGGATCCCAGGGAACCTCGCGTACGGCGAGGCGCGCCCGAACGATCCGCACGCCGCGCTCGGTCCGCCGCGCGGCACGCTCGTGTTCGACGTCGAGCTCCTGAGCTTCAAGGAAGCGCCCAAGCCGCCCGACGTGCCGAAAGACGTGGCGGCGATCCCCAAGAACGCCAAAAAGACCAAGTCCGGGGTGGGGTCGCGCGTGCTCGAGAAGGGTACCGGGAACGAGAATCCCACCGCCACCAGCCGCGTCACCGTTCACTACACGGGTTGGACCACCGACGGTAAGATGTTCGATAGCTCCGTCGTGCGGGGCCAGCCCGCCACGTTCGGCCTGAACCAGGTGATTCCGGGCTGGACCGAGGGCCTGCAGCTGATGGTGGTCGGCGAGAAGCGCCGGCTGTGGATTCCCGAGGAGCTCGCCTACAAGGGGCGGCCCGGGCGACCCGCCGGGATGCTCGTCTTCGACGTAGAGCTCATCGACATTCAGAACTAGCCCCGGGGCCCGCAATTCGCGGGATCCCGACGCGATAGATCCAATTCCCGACCTCGTGCGTCTACCGAAACAACCGAGGAGTAATCGATGAAGCAACTATTCGCTGTTTTGGGTCTGTGTGCCGTCGTGGCTTTTCCGACGACGTCGCGCGCGTTTTGTGGGTTCTACGTCAGCGGGGCCGACGCAACGCTCTACAACAACGCGACGATGGTCGTGATGATGCGAGAGGGAACGCGCACGGTGCTCTCGATGCAGAACAACTATCAGGGGCCGCCGAAGGATTTCGCCATGGTCGTTCCAGTGCCGGTGGTCCTCCAAGAGGAGAACGTCAAGACACTGCCGCGCGAGATCTTCTCCCGCGTCGACAAGCTCGCCGCGCCCCGGTTGGTCGAGTACTGGGAGCAGGACCCGTGCCGGCCCGTGGCCGTCTACGAGATGGCGGCAGCCGGATCGCCGCGTCGCGCCATGAAGTCCCGAGCGGCCGACGCTGTCGAAGAGGACTACGGCGTCACCATCGAGGCGCAGTTCAAGGTAGCCGAGTACGACATCGTGATCTTGAGCGCCAAGGACTCGGGCGGCCTCGACAAGTGGCTTCGCAAGAACGAGTACAACATCCCCAAGGGCGCCAACGAGGTTCTGCGACCCTATGTCGAACAAAACACCAAGTTCTTCGTCGCAAAGGTCGATGCCGAGAAGGTGAAGTTCGAGAATGGCCGCGCGGTGCTTTCACCGCTTCGGTTCCACTACGATGCCCCGACCTTCACGCTTCCGGTGCGGCTGGGGCTTCTCAACAGCGCGGGCAAGCAAGATTTGATCGTGCACATCCTCGGCAAGCGTCAGCGCTACGAGGTCGCCAACTACAAGAACGCGTCAATCCCGACCAACATCCGGGTCGAAGACAGCGTGCGTGAGTCGTTTGGCTCGTTTTACGACGCGCTCTTCGAGAGGACGATCCAGAAAAACCCGGGTGCCGTCGTCACGGAGTATTCGTGGGATGCAACGACGTGCGACCCGTGCCCGGAGCCACCCCTTCGCCCGGACGAGCTCGCCACGCTCGGCGGTGATGTCATCACGCCGGGAGAAAAAGACCCTTACTCGGACATCCCCGGGGTGGTGCCGCAGCAGAGACGCCGGCCGATCTGGCAGCCGCAAGGGTTCGTGCTCACGCGCCTCCACTACCGGTACGACAAGGACGGGCTCGACGAAGACCTCGTTTTCCGTGCGGCCGGCCCAATCGTCGGCGGCCGAGGCATGCCGGACCAGAAGGGCGAGCTCGGCGAGCGCCGCGCGCAGGCGTCGAGCATCAACAACTTCCAAGGGCGCTACGTGATCCTTCACCGCTGGGAGGGACCGATCGCGTGCGAGAATCCGCAGCGTGGCATGTGGGGTGGTCCTCCCGGGCGCCCGGAGCCTCGCCCGTTTGCCGCCGGCAACATCTCACTGAAGGGCCTGCAGACCAAGACGCTGACCAATCAGTTGCCCGGCTTGATTCAAACCGACATTCCCGAGCTCGACCTCGAGGCCGGAAAGCTCGAAGCCGCGCCGAAGTCGAATCCCGATTCGAAGGGCGACCCATCGGGCGATGCGGGCACCTCGGAAGGGTGCAACGTGAGCGCTGCCAAGAGCGCCACACTCGGTTGGATCGCCTTTGCCATCATTGCTATGTCGCTCGGGAGGAGACGCGAAGCTCACTAGCTCATGGCAGAATTCATCTTCACGATGAAGGGGGTCACGAAGGTTCATCCCCCGGACAAGAAGATCATCGAAGACCTCTATCTCTCGTTCTTCCCGGACGCGAAGATAGGGGTCATCGGCGTTAACGGCACCGGCAAGTCGTCGCTCCTTCGCATCATGGCGGGGCTCGACGAGAGCTTCACGGGCGAAGCGTGGCTTCGGCCTGGCGCCAAAGTGGGCTACCTGCCGCAGGAGCCGGACCTCGGGGATGCCAAGACGGTGCGCGAGGCCGTCGAAGCGGGGGTCGCACCGGTACGCGGGCTCCTCGACGAGTTCAACGAGCTCAGCATGAATCTCGGCGAGCCGATGAGCGACGACGAGATGGCGAAGCTACTCGAAAGGCAGGGTGCGCTTCAGGACAAGATCGACGCCGTCGACGGATGGAACCTCGAAAGCACCCTCGAAATCGCCATGGACGCGCTGCGGCTGCCGCCTGGGGACGCCGACCCGAGGTCGCTCTCGGGCGGGGAGACGCGCCGGGTCGCGCTCTGCCGGCTGCTGCTCGAAAAGCCCGAGCTCTTGCTCCTCGACGAGCCGACCAACCACCTCGACGCGGAGTCGGTCGCGTGGTTGCAAGGCTATCTCCAGAAATACCCAGGCTGCGTGATCCTCGTAACGCACGACCGGTACTTCCTCGACGAGATCGTCGATTGGATTCTCGAGCTCGACCGTGGCGAGGCGCACCCTTTCGAAGGCAACTACTCACAGTGGCTCGAAGCCAAAGAAGCGCGGCTCGCGCAAGAAGAAAAGAGCGACAGCGCCCGCAAGCGGAAGATCGCGCGCGAGCTACAGTGGGTGCGTTCGTCGCCCAAAGCACGGCAAGCCAAAAGCAAAGCTCGCATCACGGCGTTCGAGAGCCTCGTGGCCGATGCCGCCAAGGCGCGGCGCGACCCCAACGAAATTCGAATTCCACCAGGGCCACGGCTTGGAACGCAGGTCTTCGAGGTGGAGGGGCTGGCCAAGGGCTACGGTGACAAGCTGCTCTTCGAGGACCTCAGCTTTCGCGTGCCGCGCGGGGCGATCGTCGGCATCGTCGGGCCGAACGGCGCGGGAAAGACGACGCTTTTTCGAATGCTCGTCGGCGAAGAGACCCCGGACGCCGGCTCGATCGTGAAGGGCGAGACGGTCACGTTGTCTTATGTCGACCAGAGCCGCGATGCACTCGACGACGGCAACACCGTGTTCAAGGAGATCACCAATGGCGCCGACGAAATCGACGTCGGCGGAGGCACCGTGAAATCCCGGGCCTACGTCGGGTGGTTCAACTTTCGCGGGAGCGATCAGCAAAAGCCAGTCAAAAACCTCTCCGGCGGCGAGCGAAATCGGGTGCATCTCGCAAAGCTCCTCAAGAGCGGCGGCAACGTGCTTCTGCTCGACGAGCCGACCAACGACATCGACGTCGAGACTTTGCGTTCTCTCGAGGAGGCGATTCTCGGCTTTCCAGGCTGCGCGCTCATCATCAGCCACGATCGCTGGTACCTCGATCGGATTTGCACGCACATTCTCGCATTCGAGGGCGATAGCCGCGTCGTCTGGCACGAAGGCTCGTACGCCGACTACGCCGCCGATCGAAAGGCGCGGCTCGGAAGCGAAGCCGACGTTCCCCATCGCATCAAGTATCGAAAGTTCTCGCGCTAGACCGCAGCGCGCTGTGCGGCAATGCGGCTCGTCGCGCTCACGAGCAGCGAGGTGGTCTCCGGCTCGAGCGCGGAGTGCCCGGACTGCGGCGCGATGTGGAGCTCGCTCCCGGG
Organism: Polyangiales bacterium; assembly: GCA_041576815.1. GTDB lineage: Bacteria > Myxococcota_A > Polyangia > Polyangiales > Houyiibacteriaceae > SG8-38. The sequence continues at coordinate 22,687 of JBFGKE010000007.1, read as the reverse complement.
CCAGGCGCGATGGAGCGCATAAGCGCTTTCGGCCGGGCACACGATGTCGTATCGGCCCTGCACGATGACGCAGGGGATGTGCCGAATCCGTTCGACGTTTTGAAGCAGATAATCGTCGCTCGCGAAGAAACCGCCGTTGATGAAATAGTGGCACTCGATGCGTGCGAAAGCTTCGGCAAAGCCCGCTTCGCCGGTGCGCTCGATCAGCTCGGGGTCGGGGACGAGCCGGCTCGTGCTGCCCTCCCACATGCTCCACGCCCTTGCGGCATCGATGCGCTCGGTGCGGTCTCTACTGGTCAGGCGGCGATAGTACGCGCCAACCAAATCACCGCGCTCTTCCTCCGGGATGGGTGCGAGGTAGTCTTGCCATGCCTCGGGAAAGATGCGGCTTGCGCCCTCTTGGTAATACCACTGAATCTCGCGGTGGCGGAGCAAGAAGATACCGCGAAGCACCATCTCGGTGACGCGGTCCGGATGCTGCTGGGCGTAGGCAAGCGACAAGGTGCTGCCCCACGACCCGCCGAAGAGCTGCCAGCGATCGACATCGAGATGCTTGCGGATCGCTTCCATGTCGTCGACCAAGTCCCACGTCGTGTTGTTGCGGAGCTCCGCGTGCGGCGTGCTACGGCCACAGCCCCGCTGATCGAACAGGATGATTCGATAGATGGCCGGGTCCCAAAACCGCCGATGTACTGGGCTCGAGCCCCCACCTGGTCCGCCGTGAAGGAAGATCGCCGGCTTTCCTGTCGGATTCCCGCACTGCTCGTAGTAGACCGCGTGCAGATCGTCGACCTGAAGATGGCCGGCATCGAACGGCTCGATCTCTGGAAACAGCCCGGGCATTGGCAGCGCGCCGATCACAGCACGTTCGCGGACTGGCGCAACCGTCGACAGTGACTATCTTGCCGCCCGGCATGAGCCAGAATGAATTCCAGCGGAGGCGAACGTTCGCGATCATCTCGCACCCCGATGCGGGCAAGACGACGCTGACCGAGAAGCTCTTGCTCTACGGAGGCGCGATTCATGCCGCCGGCGCGGTGAAATCACGCAAAGCGAAGCGATCTGCCGTGAGCGACTGGATGGCGCTCGAAAAACAGCGCGGGATTTCAGTCACGACGTCGGTGCTGCAGTTCGACTACGACGACGTGCGCTGGAACCTCTTGGACACACCCGGCCACAACGACTTCAGCGAGGACACCTACCGGACGCTCATGGCCGCCGACTGCGGCATCATGATCCTCGACGCAGCGCGTGGCGTGGAGGCGCAGACGCGAAAGCTCTTCCACGTCTGCCGGCTTCGCAACACGCCCGTCGTCACTTTCATCAACAAGATGGATCGGCCCGCCCGCGACGCGTTCGCGCTAATGAGCGAAGTCGAGGAGGTGCTCGGCGTGAGCACGGTTCCTTTCACATGGCCGATCGGGAGCGGCGATCTCTTTCAAGGCGTTTACGATCGCATTCACGAGCTCGTCCTTCGGTTTGAACGCTCCGCAGAGGGGCAGGCCAAGCGCGCCGAGATGAAGGTGACCGGCCTCGACGATCCCGAGCTCGACGCGCTGCTCGGTGGGGAGGCCGCGCAGACCCTTCGCGAAGAGGTAGAGCTCCTCGATGGGGCGGGCGAGGAGTGGGACGAGGCGCGCTTCCTGGCGGGCGAAATCACGCCCGTGTTCTTCGGGAGCGCGCTCACCAACTTCGGGGTCGAGCCCTTTTTGCGCGCATTCAAGAGCCTGTGCCCGCCGCCAGGCGAGCGGGAGGCCGCCGGCGATGTGACCGTCCGGCCAAGCGACGACCGTTTCAGCGCTTTCGTCTTCAAAGTGCAGGCCAACATGGACCCCTCCCATCGCGACCGAATAGCGTTCGCACGCATCTGCTCCGGCAAGTTCGAGGGCGGCATGCGGGTCCATCACTCCCGGCTCGGCAAGAGCGTGCGTCTCAACCGAGCGGAGCAGTTCTTCGCGCAGGAGCGCGAGAGCGTTTTGGAAGCCTACGCCGGAGACATCGTCGGCCTCTACGACCCTGGTCTCTTCCGTATCGGGGACACTCTATCGACGGGTGGGCCGATGAGCTTCGATGCTGTTCCGCGATTTTCGCCCGAGCACTTCGGGCGGCTTCAGCTGCTCGACCCGCTCAAGCGAAAGCAGCTTCAAAAAGGCATTCGAGAGCTTTCCGAGGAAGGCACGGTGCAGCTCTTCACCGAGCCGGGCCGCGAGAAAGATCCGGTGTGCGGCGTGGTGGGACGGCTTCAGTTCGACGTGCTGATGTTTCGCCTCCAGCACGAGTATGGGGCCAAGGTCTCGTTCGACCTGCTGCCCTACCAGCACGCGCGATGGGTCGAGGGCGCGACGGACCCGGCCGAGCTTCGGGCGAAGCGCATCCCCATGGCGGTGCTCGATCGCGATAACCGTCCGGTCGCCCTTTTTCGCGACGAATGGGAGCTCGGAAGAGCCGAGCGGGACAACGAGGCCTGGACGTTCCACGACACGGCCCCGATAGTCCTCGCTGCATGAATACCGGGCGTGCCGAAGCCGTCCAAAACCGGCATACTGATGGCCAAGAGGGAAACTGCTTATGAGAAGTGTCGCCGCCGTTCTTAGCGTAATCGTCGCCGCCAGCTTGTCCCTGCCGATCGGTGCCGACGCCGACGCCACGACCTTTCGAATGCGCGATGGCAAGAGCCGAATCGAGTTCGTGTCCGACGCGCCTCTCGAGACCATGGTCGGCAAGACCTCCACCGTGAGCGGCAGCCTCACCGTCGACCCGGCGGACATCACGAAGACCACCGGATCATTCGAGGTTCCGGTGAAGTCCCTCCGCACGGGGAACAAACTTCGCGACGAGCACCTTCAGGGCGACGGCTGGCTGGACGCGAAGAAGTACCCGACGATTCATTTCGAGATCGGGGAGGTCGTGCTCGGCAAAAAGGGCGACAAAGAGCTCAAGCAGGGCAAAGACACCAAGGTCACGGTGAAGGGCAAGTTCACGGCGCACGGCGTCACGAAGATCGTGACCACCAACGGCACAGTCAACTGGTCGGGCGATGCGCTTCGTATCAAGGCAGGCTTCACCGCAAAGCTCGAAGACCACGACATCTCCGTTCCGGCGATCGTTCGTTTGAAAGTCTCGAACGACATCGCCGTCGAGGTGGACCTGTTGGCCGGCGCCGCTCCCGCCCGCGCAGCTTCCAAGTAGCCGCGCTACGCGAGGCCTGCGCGCTCGAGCAGCGGCTCGAGCTTCGGGTCGCGGCCCATGAAATCGCGGTAGAGCTCCGCCGGGTCCCGGCTGTTGCCTCGCGAAAGGATGCTTTCGCGAAACGCGCGTCCGACATCGCGATTGGTGATCCCTTCTTTCTTGAAGCGCGTGAATGCATCCGCATCGAGGACCTCGGCCCACTTGTAGCTGTAGTAACCCGCCGCATAGCCGACCGGGTGGGCAAACACGTGCGTGAAGCCGGCAAGCATCGCGTAATCGTCTGGAAGCGGGACCGGTGAGCTCGCCTGCAAGAGCTCTCGGCCGTAGGCCATCACGTCGCCATCGCGCTCTGGGTCATAGTCCTGATGAAGCGCGAGGTCGACGGTTGCGAAGCCGAGCTGACGCATCTGGGCGTTGGCGGCGCGGTAGGTTCGCGCGCGCACCATCTTGTCGTAAAGGGCGTCGGGAACCTTTTCGCCGGTCTCGAAGTGCGCGGCGAACAGGTCGAGCCCGCTTCGCTCCCAGCACCAGTTCTCCATGATTTGAGACGGGAGCTCGACGAAATCCCAGGCGACGTTCGTGCCCGCGAGGCTTCGCACGCTCACCCTGCTGAAGCAGTGGTGGAGCAGGTGCCCGAACTCGTGAAACAGGGTCTCGACTTCCCGGTGTGTCAGGAGCGCGGGCTTGCCGCCCACGGGCGGATTCACGTTCGCGCAAAAGAGCCCGAGCTGGGGTCGAGGGTTGCCCTCGTCGAACGCGGCGCTCACGAGGGCGTTCATCCAGGCGCCGCCTCGTTTGTTTTCTCTCGGAAAGAGGTCGACGTAGAAGGCAGCGACCATGCGGCTCCCGGGATCTTCGATCGCGTACGAGCGTACCTCCGCGTCCCACGACGGCGCCTCGCGCTCGACGATCCGGACGTCGTAAAGAGCTTCGGCCGTGGCAAACAGACCTGCGAGCACCCGGTCGAGCGGGAAGTACGGCCTGAGCTCTTCTTCGTCGAAGTCGTAGTTGGCCTGGCGCTGCTTCTCTGCGTAGTACGCCAGGTCCCAAGCCTCGATCGCCGGCGCGCTCGGCCCTTCGAGGCTTTCTCGATACCGCTGAAGCGCTTCGTTCTCGCGGTCGAACGCCGCTCGCGTCTTTTGTCGAAGCTCATCGATGAAGGAACGCGCTGTGTCACCGGTCTTGGCCATGCGGTCTTCCGTCACGAGGTCCGAGAAATCGCGGTAGCCGAGCAACTCGGCCTTGGCCCGTCGCAGTCGAAGGATGTCGGCGATGATCGGCCGGTTGTCGCGTTCCCCGCGCGACGCCCTCGTGTTGTAGGCGCGCCAGACCTTCTCTCGGATCGAGGCATCGTCGAGGTAGGTCAGCAGCGGAATGAGGCTCGGTGCCTGGAGCGTGAATCGCCAGCCGTCCACGCCCTTCGCGCGCGCGTTCTCCGCAGCCGCCTGTTTGGCGCTTTCGGGGAGCCCGACGATCTGGCTTTCGTCGGTCAGGACGAGCTCGAAGGCGTTGGTCTCGTCGAGCACGTTTTGAGAAAACCGGGTCGTGAGCTTGGTGAGCTCGACCTCCATGGCCTGGAGCCTCTCCTTGTCCTCGGCCGCGAGCTCTGCGCCGTTACGGCGGAAGTCGTCGATGGTCTTTTCGAGAAAACGCCGCTCGGTCTGAGGGAGCGTGCGGGCTTCTTCGGTCTCAGAAAACGCGCGGATGGTGCGATACAGAGCATCATTCATCGCGAGCTCCGACCAAAATGCGCTCACTTTCGGGCGCGTCACGTTGTAGGCGGCGCGAAGCGCATCGGTCGTTGCAACGCTTTCGAGATGACCGACTACGGTCATCGCTCGTTCGAGCGGTTCGGTGGCGTTCTCGAGCGCGCCGAGCGTGCTCGCGTAGGTTGGCAGCGCATCCTGCGCGCCGATTCGTTCGATTGAGGCACGCGCGTCGGCCAGCAGCACGTCGAGGGCGGGCTCGACGTGCGAGGCCTCGATTTCGTCGAACGGGATCTCGAATCCGAGTTGGATCAACGGGTTATCCATGGGCGAAGCGTAGCAGCGCGACCGCGTTTGCGCGGGTAACTAGCGAATGGTAGAGAGCCTGGTCGTGCGGCAGGGGTTCCACCGCACCGGCAGGCCGGGAGATCGAGATGTCGGTACCGACGCGTTACATCCTGCACCAGGGGCCGATGCTCGGCGCGCTTGCGCGTGCGGCGTTCGTCGCGATGAAGAGCGCATCGGGAAAACCGAACAAGGCACCGGCGAAGATCCCAGGTCCGATCGTGTCTGCAACCATCCCGCCTCGGCCGGCGGACCTCGTGCGCGACTACATCCGCCACTGTGGCGGCGACCCCGGGTGGTACCGCGGCCAGGTGCCTGCGCATTTGTTCCCGCAGTGGGTCTTTCCCCTGCAGGCGCGGGGCATCGAGGGCCTCCAGTACCCGATTCAGCGCGTGCTCAACGGGGGCAGTCGGCTTCAAATGAACGCGCCGCTTCCGCTCGGGGAGCCCTTCGAGCTGAAGGTGCAGCTGCTCGACATCGATGACAACGGCCGCCGCGCCGTCATTCACCAGCGCGCGACCACGTCCACGACGATGCATCCCGAGGCGATCGTCGCCGACGTGTACGGCATCGTTCCGCTCGGCAGCGACGACAAGTCGGCCAAGCGCAAGGACGATCGCCCGCGGGTGCCCGTCGTCGCCAAGGAGCTCGCACGCTGGAAGCTCGGCACGCACGTCGGCCTCGAGTTCGCGAAGCTCACGGGCGACTTCAATCCCATCCACTGGATTGCGCCCGCCGCCCGCGCCAGCGGCTTTCGCAACGTGATCAATCACGGCTTCTCGACGATGGCGCGCGCCGTCGAGGGCTTGAACCGTTCGCTGTTTGCCGGGGACGTCACGCGACTCGAGTCGATCGACGTGAAGTTCACGAAGCCGATGGTGTTGCCCGCCAAAGTCGGGCTGTACATCGAAGACGACAGCGTCTTCGTGGGGGACGCGCCCGGCGGCCCCGCTTACATGGTTGGAACCTATTCCGTGAGGAGCTGAGCCCGCATGACCGATCTCTTGTTGGAAAACGAAAACGCCCGAAAGCTGATCAAGACTTTCGGCCTACCGATTCCAGTGCCCGAGCGGCTCGTCCGTGCGAAGGGCCCGTACGAGGAGCGCCCGCTCGACGACAAGGTCGTGCTGGTGTGCGGAGTGGGCGCGCTTCCCGGCGTGCTTGGGCAGATCCTCACGAAGGCCGGGGCAAATCCGTGGGTCGTCGGGACCTCGGACGCTGCGCTCGACCCGTTTCGGGGTCCGGGGGAGGCCTGGGCGCGTGCTCCGCGGCGCGTCGATCCCGGTGAAGCACCCGAAGGGCAGCGGGTGGATGCGATCGTGTTCGATGGAACCGGCCTCGAGACGCCCGACGACCTTCGCCAGCTCCATGCGTTCATTCAGCCTTGGATTCGCCGTCTCAATCGCTCCGGCCGCGTCGTGGTGATCGGACGGCCCGCTGGCGACGCCTCGAAGCCCGTGCTTGCCGCGACCCGCGCGGGGCTCGAGGGCTTTACCCGCAGCCTCGCGAAAGAAATCGGCGGCAACGGCTCGGTGGCCAACAGCGTTTTCGTCGAAGACGGCGCCGAGGACCGACTCGACTGGGTGCTTCGCTTCCTGCTGTCGCCCAGGTCGGCCTTCATCAGCTGTCAGCCATTCCACGTGACCAAGCTTGCGAAGGGCGGCGACGTGCCCGACACGCACGTGCTCGGCGGCAAGGTGGCTTTGGTCACCGGCGCGGCTCGCGGTATCGGCGAGGCCACCGCGGAGCTCTTGGCCGCGGAAGGCGCGCACGTCGTGTGCCTAGACCGGCCGGCGGACGACGGCCCTTGCAGCAAGGTCGCACAGCGGATCGGCGGGTCGGTGCTGCTGGTCGACATCACCGATGGCGACGCGCCCGAGCGAATCGCGAAAGATCTCCAGGAGCGTTTCGGCGGCGTCGACATCGTCGTTAACAACGCCGGTGTGACCCGCGACAAGACCCTCGGCCGGATGACGCCAGAGCAATGGGACATGGCGGTCGACATCAATCTCGGCGCCGTGGTGCGCATCACCAACCGTCTGCTGAAGGACGGGGTGCTTCGCACCGGGGGGCGCATCATTTGTCTTTCCTCGGTCTCCGGGATTGCCGGCAACCGCGGGCAGACCAACTATTCGGCGAGCAAAGCGGGCCTCGTCGGGTTCGTGGAGGCGCTGGCGCCCAAGGTGGCGAAACAAGGCATCACCGCCAACGCGATCGCCCCGGGCTTCATCGAAACTCGGCTCACCAGCGCCATGCCGGTCGCGATTCGCGAAGTCGCGCGCCGGATGAGCGCCGTGGGGCAGGGCGGGAAGCCCGAGGACGTCGGCCAGGCGATTACCTTTCTCGCAACGCCGGGAGCAGTGGGGCTCACCGGACAAACCATCCGCGTCTGCGGCGGTGCACTCGTAGGAGCATGAACATGGCAAAGAAGACCAATTGGGGCAAAAAGCAGCGCGCGGTTATCGTGGGCGGCATTCGAACGCCGTTCGTGAAAGCGTTTGGGAAGTTTTTGAAGCTCGATAGCATCGAGCTCTCGGATTGGGCAGTGAGGGCCCTGCTCGAGCGCAGCGACCTGTCTCACGATGAAATCGACAGCATCGTGTGGGGCGGCGTGATTCTTCCTTCGCTTGCGCCCAACATCGCGCGCGAGATCGCGCTCGATTTGCGTTTGCCGCCGAGCGTGGAGGGCATGACCTGCACTCGTGCGTGTGCGACCGGGCTTCAGGCGGTGACGCTTGCAGCTGCGGCGATCGAGCGTGGCGAGGCGGATGTGGTGATCGCGGGCGGGTCGGATTCCACCAGCAACGCTCCACTCAACCTGCCTCAAAAGGCCGTCCACGCGCTGGCGCCGCTTGCGTTCGGAAAGGCGGCGACGCCCGGAGACTACCTCGGCGTGCTTTCGCAAATGATGCCGATCACCGACATCCTTCCCAAGATGCCGAAGATCGCCGAGCGTACGACCGGCGAGGTCATGGGCGAAAGCGCCGAGTCGATGGCTCGCCGCAACGAGATCTCGCGCGAGGCGCAAGATCGGTTTGCCGCGCGCTCACACCACCGCGCCGCCGAGGCGATCGCGTCCGGGCGCTTCGATGACGAAATCGCGCCCGTGGAGGGCGCGGACGGCTGGGTGCACGCCGACAACATCGTGCGCGGCGACACCAGCGTCGAAAAGCTCTCCAAGCTCCGCCCGGTGTTCGCCAAGGACGGCACCGTCACCGCTGGCAATGCGTCGCCTTTGACCGACGGCGCTGCGGCCGTTCTGTTGATGAGCGAACAAAAGGCGCGCGCGCTCGGGTACAAACCCCTCGCGGCGTTCAAGAGCTGGGCATACACGGGCGTCGACCCGACCGACCAGCTTCTGATCGGGCCGGCGATCGCCATGCCGAAAGCGCTCGACCGCGCTGGGATGGAGCTCGCGGACGTCAGCCTGGTCGACATGCACGAAGCGTTTGCCGCGCAGGTGCTCTCGGTGACGAAGGCGCTCGCGAGTAAGGGCTTTGCGCAGCACCGGCTCGGCCGCTCGAAGCCCGTCGGGGAAATCGACGAGGACAGCTTCAACGTGCACGGCGGCTCTCTTTCGATCGGACATCCGTTTGGCGCAACTGGGGCTCGGATGGTCACCACGATGGCCAACGAGCTCTCTCGCACCGGAAAAGAGACGGCGCTTCTCGGGATTTGTGCCGCCGGCGGTCTGGGCGCTGCGGCCGTCCTCGAAGCGGTTCGCTGAGGGTGCGGGCGTCCACGGCGGTGGCGGTGGCGTTGCTGGTCATCGCCTCTTGCACAAAAAAGGAGCCGACGGGCCCGGGGCGCATCGTCGCGCTCGAGACCGACGTGGCAGGCCTCTCTGGGCTCACGCAGGACGAGCACGGCGCGCTCTGGGCCGCGGGTGAAGACGGCGAGGCCGTCATCCGAATCGATCCGAAGACCTTTGGCGTAACGCGGTACGAAGTGACGGGCGGGCCGGACGGAACCGACCTCGAGGGGATTGCTTGGGTCGAGGCGACACGCTTCGTGCTCGCGACTGAAACGCAGGAGAAGGGGCGCCTTCGCGACGTAGTGCTCGACGGCAGGCTCAGCGGCAATCGATTTGCCGTCACGCCGATCGGGCATGTCGACTACGCGCGTTGGCAGCTCACCGCGCCCGACAATCACGGCATCGAAGGGGCCTGCCACGTGGACGGGGCGCTGGTGTTCGTGACCGAGCTCGTCGACCAACAGGACAATCGCCGATGGGCGCCGGTGGCCCTGTTCGATCCGAACATCCAAACGTGGACGGCGCACCGCGTTGCCCTGACCAGCGAAACGGGCAAGCTCGCCGCGGTCGACTGCAGGCTGAAGGATGGTGCGATCGAAGCGCTGGCCGTCGAGCGCCACTACCGCGTGTCTCGTCTCATTCGCTTCCAGGTCCCGCAGGGGCCCGAAAGCCAGCGGATCGAGCCGACCGTGGCGGCCGACCTCTCGACGCTCGTATCGCCGCTGCCGAACTTCGAGGGGCTCGCCTGGCTCGACGACGGCTCGGTGCTGCTCGTCACCGACAACAAGTACAAGAGCGGTCCCAAAGGTCCGAGTCGCCTCTTCGTCATCCCGTCGAGCGCGATTCGATGAAGCGCACGTGGCTCCTGTGCGCATTGGCGTTCGGGCTTGCGTCGAGCGCCAGGGCCCAGCCGGTCGAGCTCCGAGAGTCGGTGTTGGAGCACATCCGCGAGATTCGGGCGCGCAACCCAGATCTTCGTGATGATGCGTTCTCGAAGATGGGCGGTTCGAGCGTCGCGAGCACGGCGTTCCTGAGGTGTTTGAGCACGCCGTACGTCGAGCTCGGAAACCGCCCCGAGCTCGCGGCGGCGCTCGAGTACTTCGGCACGGGGCGCCGGAGCTCGTTCAATCGTGAGAGCGAGGCAGCGGGCGTGAGCTGGAACCTCCGATACGTGCTCGGCGGGCGTCCGGCGAGCTTCCGCCAAGAGGTCGGGGCGACGCAGGGCAGGTGGGCCCTCGTGCTCTTTGGCAGCAACGACGCGCAGAACCAAAACGAGCGGATCTATCTGCGGAGGCTCGTCTATCTAGTCGAGCGGCTGGAAGAGATGGCCGTCGTGGCGGTGCTGGGCTCTGCGCTCCCCCGGCGCAATCGCACCAAGAACCGCTGGATCATGCGGTTCAACGCGATCACCGAAGCCGTCGCCGAGCACTGGGCGCTTCCCTACATCGACTACCACGGCGCGTTGAGCGCGCTCCCGCGTCAAGGCCTTGCACGCGACGGCGTGCACCCCAACGTGCTCGGGAAGGGTGGCGTACGCGCAGCCTGCCAGTTCACGGAGAAGGGGCTCCGCTACGGGAACAACGTGAGAAACCTGCTGACCCTGGAGATGCTGGAGGCGCTGCGCCGATCGGTGGAGGGGGTCTCGAACCCGGACACGGACACCGGCACTGACGCTGGCACGGACACGGACACCGGCACTGACGCTGGCGCTGGCACGGACACTCAGGCGCTCGCGTGGGGGCGGCGGGGTGGGGATGAAGGGCCCACACACCGCGATAGCGCCTCGCGCGCCGAAGATCAGCACACGCGCCTCCCCACCTCCCGTCTCCTCACCAAACCCGACCTCCCCGTCGCCGAGACGCTTCCCAAGTACTGCGGCGTGCCCAAGCCCGGCTCTCGGCTCTACCGTACGCGGTTCGACCTCTCCGAACGCACGCGCCTGCGGGTTTCTGCCCTCGATCTCGACGGCTACAGACCCCGCGTGCTTTGGGTTCGCATCGCCGAGGAGGGCCCTCAGCGCTGCGTGCGGCGGCGTCTGCAGACCCTCGAGGTGGATGCGCAGCCGGGAATGTGGGATCTGATCGTGGAAGTCCCCGCGCGCGCCGCCGTAGAGGGCAAGATGCTGATTCTCATGACCCGCAACCCACGCTGACATGACCGAGGCCGACTCGATCCGCATTCACGAGATCTACGCGTCGATTCAAGGTGAATCGACGTTTGCCGGGCTCCCTTGCACCTTCGTCCGGCTCTCGCGATGCAACCTCCGCTGCCGCTGGTGCGACACCCCGCAGGCGTTCGAGGGCGGCACCGAGATGTCGCGCGCCGACGTGCTCCAGAAGGCGCTCTCCTTCGAAACCCCGCTGGTCGAGCTGACCGGAGGGGAGCCGCTGCTTCAGGCGGGCGCGATCCCGCTCCTTGCGGAGCTCTGCGACGCGGGCCGCACCGTATTGCTCGAAACCAGCGGCGAGCGCGACATCGCCGAGGTCGATCCCCGCGTGCATCGCATCGTCGATTTCAAGGCGCCTGGGAGCGACGAGTCGCACCGCAATCGGTGGGAGAACGTCGAGCACCTCACCAAGCGCGACGAGGTGAAGCTCGTGCTCGCCGATCGTGCGGACTACGAGTGGGCCAAGGCCGTCATCCAGGAGCATCGGCTGACTGACCGCGCGAGCGCCGTGTTGCTCAGCCCCGTGTGGGGTGAGCTCGACCCCAAAGCGCTCGTCGCGTGGGTGCTCGAGGACCGCTTACCCGTGCGGGTTCAGATACAAATACACAAAGTGATTTGGGGCGCGGACGCCGAGGGAGTGTAGCGATGGCTTTGGATCCGGAGTTCGTGGCCGACTGCCCGTACGGGCCCGGCGCGATTTGCATCGACGAGCTCGTCGAGGTCGACAGGGAGGCAGGGGTCATTCGTGCGCGGATGCCGACGCACCCGGATCTGCCCCTCACGCGCGACCAGCGCGCCCATCCCGTGCGTCACCCGCGCCACGTGAGCGGCGGCTTCATGGTGCACCTCACCGGCATTCTCGGCTTCATGCACACCTATTACGTGCTCGGTCTGCGACACGCGGACGGCTGGATCGGCTACGGCGGCCGCATCTACGACGCCCGTTTCGCGTCGCTTGCCAAGATGGGCCCGCCGCTCGACCTCGCGCTTCGAGCCACCAAAATCCGCCAGCGCGACAGTCAGGTCTTCGGTCGCTACGAATTCCGCTTCACACAGGATGGTACTTTGATCTACGAAGGCGATCAGGCTGCGATGTGGATTAAGGTGTCACATTCATGAGCACGAAGTCGAAGGTCATCGAAGTCCACACGCGGGGCCGCGGGACCACCGAGATCACGCCCCAGGTGCAAAACGCGGTCTCCGAGTCTGGCATCATCGAAGGTCTGTGCACCGTCTTCGTTCACCACACCAGCGCCTCGCTCATCATCAATGAAAACGCCGACCCCGACGTCCAACGCGACCTCGACGCGTTCTTGTCGAGACTCGTCCCCGACGGCGACCCGCTATTCGTCCACACGATGGAAGGCCCCGACGACATGCCGGCGCACGTCCGCACGGCGTTGACCCAAACCTCGCTCAGCGTTCCGGTGAGCGGAGCGCGCTGCGACCTCGGCACCTGGCAGGGGATCTTCGTGTGGGAACACCGGCACCGCGGTCATCGCCGCAAGGTGACGGTGACGGTCGTCGGGTAGGGGCTACGCCCGCACCTGCGGCTGTGCAGCCCCGGCCTCGGCGTACATCGATTCGATTTCGTTCGCGAAGTGGTCGTTGACCTTGGCGCGCTTGACCTTGAGCGTCGGGGTGAGCTCGCCGTCTTCGACCGTGAAGTTGCGCTCGAGGATGGTGAACTTCTTGATCTGCTCGACGCGTGCGAAGTGGGTGTTCATCTCGTCGATGTGCGCTTGGATGCTCGCGCGAAGCTTCGCGCTTTTGTGGAGGGCGTTCGGGTCCTCGCCGTTGGCCGACGCCCAGGCTTCGCCGGTTTCGGGATCGATCGTGACCAGTGCGCTCAGGTACTTGCGGCGGTCACCGATGACAACGGCCTCGTTGACGAGCTCGTGGTTCTTGATCGCGGCCTCGAGATTCTTCGGGGTGATGTTCTTGCCGCCCGCGGTGATGATGATGTCTTTCTTTCGGCCGGGTATGCTGAGGAACCCGTCGCGGTCGAACGCGCCGAGGTCGCCGGAGTGGAGCCAGCCCTCCGTGAGAGTCGACGCGGTGGCCTCGGGATCCTTGTAGTAGCCGAGGAACACATTCGGCCCCTTGACCATGATTTCGTCGTCCTCGGCGATCTTGACCTCGACGCCGGGGATGGCCGGGCCGACTGTGCCAAAGCGGTATTGGGTGGGCGTGTTGAAGCTGGTTGGCCCGGTGTCCTCGGACTGGCCGTAGACTTCGAGCACGATGATGTCCAAGCTCGCAAAGAACTCGAGCACCTCGCGCGCAATTGGGGCGGCACCCGAGACGCACACGCGGGCGTTGCCCATGCCGATGGCGGGCTTGAGCTTCGAGAAAATGAGCTTGTCGGCGAGCTTGTATTGAAGGCCCTTCGGGCTTTGAGCCGTCTTGTTGGCCTCCCAGCCGACTTTGGTCGCCCACTCGACCAGCTTGGCCTTGACGCCGGTTGCCTCCTTGAGCTTTGCGGTGATACCGGCGTGGAACTTCTCCCAAATGCGCGGCACGCCGAAGAAGATCGTCGGCTGCACTTCCTTGAGGTTTTCCGGAACCGCGTCGATCGATTCTGCGAAGTAGACGCGAGCGCCCGTGGTGATCGGAATGTGGAGCGTGAACATCTGCTCGGCGATGTGCGACAGCGGCAGATACGAAAGCGAGCAATCGTCGTCGGTAATGGTGGTGATTTGGATCGAGACGTTTGCGGTCCACGCGAGGTTGTTGTGGCTGAGCATCACGCCCTTGGGAGGGCCAGTCGTGCCCGACGTGTAGATCAGCGTCGCCAGTGCGTGCGGCTCGAGCGCTGCGACGCGTTCCAAGTAGGCGCTTTCCTCGACGCCATCGCCCTTGGCGAGGAACTCGTCCCAAGTCATCACCATGTCGTCGTCGATGTTCGGCGCCCCCATCATCGTCACGACGTGCCTGAGCTTCGGCATGTTGGCGCGCTCCGCTTGCACTTTGCGCCACTGCTCTTCGTTTTCGACCAAGATGACGGGCGCCTCGGCGTGGTCGACGATGTAGCGGACCTCGACGGGAGAACACGTGGTGTAGATACCGGCAGGTGCGCCGCCGGCACCCATCGTGGCGATGTCCATGATCGCCCACTCCGGACGATTGAAGCCGAGGATGCAGACCGTCTGCCCCGGCTGGAAGCCGAGTGCGATGAGCGCACGCCCAGCGCGCTTCACATCGTCGGAGTAGCTTCCCCAGCTCGCCGGCTTCCAGCTCCCGCGTTCGCGGACGTAGTATGCCTGTCCGTCGGGGGATCGCTTCGCCCGTTGCAGGAGTCGATTGGGAATCGTGTCAGCAGCCACAGCATCACCTCGTGGGGTTGCCGGCCGCCTGTCGGCCGGGACCGCGAAATATAAGCTCAACTCGGCCCGGGAGGCTAGGGCTCCCCGCGGGAACTCGTGCTAAGCCCGGGGCCACACGGAGGAGTGGCCGAGCGGTCGAAGGCGGCGGATTTGAAATCCGTTGTAGGGGCGACTCTACCGGGGGTTCGAATCCCTCCTCCTCCGCCGCTTTTCCCGCCTTTCCCTCTATGGATCGCGGCTCGGATCAGGTAGCGTAAAGCCTCGCTCGAGGAGGAGTCATGACGGTACAGGGCACGATGCTTTCGCGAATCGAGGGGTGGGCCAACTCCGTGGGCAGGGAGCCCGCGCTCCACGACCGGGGCCCCGGCAACACCTGGGCAACCACGACCTGGGCCGGGTATTGGGACGAGGTTCGTCGGGTCGGCAAGGGGCTGATGGCGCTCGGGCTTCAGCCGGAGGACTGCGTGGCCATCGTCGGAGCCAACCGCCGCGACTGGGTGATCTGTCAACATGGCATCAATGCGGCGCAAGGGATTCCAGCCCCGCTCTACACGACGCTGTTGCCCGACCAGATGGCGTACATCATCGACAACGCGCAGTCGAAGATCGTGATTTGCGACGACCAAACGCAGCTCGACAAGTACCTTCGAATCGCCGACGGGGAGAGCACCATCGAACACATCATCACGATGGACGACCTCGGCTCGAGCGATCCGCGCGTCGTCCCCCTCGCGCAGCTCAAAGCCAAGGGCGATTCGGTGAGCGACGCCGATCTCGATGCACGGCTCGACGCGGTGAAGCTCGATGACGTGGCGCTCTTGATCTATACGTCGGGCACCACGGGGCTTCCCAAGGGCGCGATGCTGACCCACAGCGGCATCGATCTCATCGCCAACGCGGTTGCCGAGGTGTTCCCCTCGCTCCTCGAGACCAAAACGCGTGCGGTGAGCTACCTGCCGCTCTGCCATGCCGCCGAGCAGGGCATGACCAACTTTGCGGGGCTCATGGTGCAGGGTGAAACGTTCTTCTGCAGCGATTTGACGCAGGTGAAGGACTACTTGGTCGACGTCCGCCCGACGATCTTCCTCGCCGTACCCCGCGTGTGGGAGAAGTTCGAGGCCGCGCTTCGCGGAAAGCTCGCCGAGGCAACCGGCCTCAAGGCCAAGCTCGCGAGCTGGGCGCGCGAAACCGAGCTCGCGGCGTTCAAGGAAGAATCCCGGACGGGCCGGCCGGTGCAGAGCTTCTCGCGGACACTCGCAAACAAGCTCGTCATCTCGAAGATCAAAGAGGCGCTCGGCCTCGATGCGCTCCAAGTGGCGCTCAGCGGCGCCGCGCCGATTTCAGTGTCGACACTCGAGTTCTTCGCGTCGATCGGCCTGCCGATTCACGAGGGCTACGGGATGACCGAGACGAGTGCGTTCGCGTCCGTGCAGCCGTACGGCAAGCTCAGGTTCGGGACGATCGGAAGGCCATTGCCAGGCGTCGAAGTGAAGATCGCCGACGACGGCGAGATCATGCTCAGAGGCATCAACATGGTGAAGGGCTACTTGCGCCTCCCAGAAAAGACGGCCGAGCTCTACGACGAAGACGGTTGGATGCACACCGGCGACCTCGGCGCGCTCGACAGCGACGGCTACATCTCGATCACCGGACGAAAGAAAGACCTGATCATCACCGCGGGCGGCAAGAATGTCGCGCCCGCCGAGATGGAGGGCTACCTCCAGTCGATCCCGGGGGTGGGCCAAGCCGTGGTCGTCGGCGATCGGCAGCCCTATCTCTCGGCCCTCATCGTGCTGGACCCCGAGGCGCTTCCCGAGCTCGAGGCAGCGGCAGGTATTTCGGGCTTGAGCGATGTCGCGACGGCGGCGCGGAACCCCGCGGTTAAAAAATTCATCGAGGACCGGATGCAGGAAGTCTGCAACGCCAAGGTGGCGCGGTATCAGACGATCAAGAAGATTCAGATTCTTCCCGGCGTGTTCAGCGTGGACGGCGGCGAGCTGACCCCCACGCTCAAGGTGAAGCGCAATGTGGTCAACGAAAAATACGCGCGGGAGATCGCGGCGTTTTACGCCGAGGGCAAGCCCGTGGCGCAGCAGCCGAGGGCTTAGATCGGTCTCGGCATGACCGACTCCGATCTCTGCGCTAGAGTCGCGCTAGAAACGGAGGCACGGGCATGAGCGAGCGAGTCGAACGAATCCTCTCTAATTACGCCGGCGAAAACCCTGGCGTCGTGGGCAACCTCAGGCGGTTGATGAATACCGGGCGGCTCGCAGGCACCGGCAAGCTCGTGATCCTGCCGGTCGACCAAGGCTTCGAGCATGGGCCGGCACGGTCGTTCGCGCCGAATCCGCCTGGTTACGATCCTCGGTATCATCCAGCGCTCGCCGTCGAGTCGGGCTGTAACGGGTATGCCGCGCCGCTCGGGTTCATCGAGTGCATCGCGCACGAGTATGCAGGCCGCCTGCCACTCATCCTGAAGGTCAACAACAGCGACTCGCTCGGGGGGCCGGACGCGCCCTGTTCCGCGCTCACCTCCAACGTCGAGGATGCGCTTCGCCTCGGCTGCGCGGCGATCGGGTATACGATCTACCCTGGGAGCGGGCTTCGCAACCCGATGTTTCAGGACCTCCGCGACTTGATCGCCGAAGCGCGGTCGGTCGGGCTCCCCACGATCGTCTGGTCGTACCCGCGGGGCAACATGCCCAAAGATGCGGAGACCGCCATCGACGTGGTGGCCTACGCCGCGCAGATCGCCTGCCAGCTCGGCGCGCACGTGGTCAAGGTCAAGCCTCCGAGCGAGGTCGTGTTCCAAGACGCAGCCAAGAAGGCCTACGAGAACATTCCGACCGGGACACTGTCCGAGCGCATTCAGCACGTCGTGCAGTCATGCTTCGCCGGCAAGCGCATCGTGATTTTCTCCGGCGGCGCGGCCAAAGGCACTGAAGCCGTTCTCGAAGAAGTCGGGGAAATCGCCAAGGGAGGCGGCTACGGCTCCATCGTCGGCCGCAATGCGTTTCAGCGATCCGAAAGCGACGCTCTGAAGCTCCTGCACGACATCATGGATCTCTACGCCGCGCAGGCCTAAAGGGCGGTCATCAGGGCGTGACCGAAGCGGCTGTTCCTCCGATCGTGACTGCGGCCTGGGATGCCTACGGGGATCGCCGGGAAGTGGTCCAGATCCGCGAAGTAAGCGCCAACGTGTCTACCAACGCGGTGTATTTGCTGGGCCTCGACGATGGGCATGCGGTGGTCGCGAAACGCTCGAGTTATGGCTCGTACGTCCATTTCCGTCAGGACCACTACCGGATCCACGAATGGATCCACCGACTCCGGGGAACTCGCTATGCGACCTTCTTGGCGCCGGTGCTCCTCAAGAACGACGAGGTGTTCACCTACCGCGAGGAGGACGACTGGGTGGTCTTTTACGGGCAGCAACCGTTTTACGACTTCTTACCGAAGGTGTTGGACGACGCGCAGATCGAGGCGTTCGGCGAGGAGATGGGCTTGTTTCACCGAGCCTGCCACGAGATCTCCGACCGTGTGCGGCCGACGTGGCAGTCGCTGGGTGCGGACGTCGCGAGCCTTCACGATGCGATTGGCAGCTCGGAGTGGCGTCGGGAGCGCGGCTTCATGGATTCGGCGACGGGGTTCGTTCGCGCACACTGCGATGCGTTTCTTGGGAACGCAGATGACCTCGGCTACCACGAATGGAGGAAGATCCCCGTGCTCATCGATTGGAACATCGGGAACTTCTCGGTTGGCATGGACGGAAATGGGTTCAAGTTCTTTTCGCGGTGGGACTACGACTGGTTCCGGATCGAGCCACGGATGCTCGACCTCTACTTCTGTGCGCGGGTGGTGCGGGCGGGGGGCGACCAAACCGCATTCAGCTACACCGTCGACCCCTTGTTCGACGAGCGCTTCATGAAATTCCTCCGCGTCTACCACGAGGTCCACCGCCTCCACAAAGAGGAGCTCCTCTTTCTAAAAGAGGCGTACCGGTTCTTCATCCTCAACTACGTCCTTCGCATCGGCGAGCACTTCTTCCAGCCCGACATCTGCCACCGCCTCCAACACGAAGCCGTCGAAGACTACCTCCCCAGCCTAGAGCTCGTAGATTTCACCCCCCTCCTCGACGTCCTATAAAAAGGGGACAGTCCCCTTTTTCGAGGCGTTAGAAGCAAATTATATAGGGGACAGTCCCCTTTTTTCTAGTCTGCGATCGAGTGGCTCACGTACGTGGGAATGATGCCGGAGGCGCGGATCATCAGGTCGGCCTGCTCGGGGAGGGTGTTGCCCGAGAGCACGAGCGTGGTGTCTAAGCCGAACGTGTTGGCGCCGATGATGTCGGTTCGGAGAGTGTCGCCGACGAACAGGACGTCGCGCTTGGTCACGTGTGGGAGCTGCTCCCGGGCCCGCGTGAGTGCGTAGTCGAACATCATCGAATCGGGCTTGCCAAATCGAACGAACGTCTTTTCGGTGATGTCAGACAGCAGCTCGCCGAGGCTTCCCACCGCGATCGCGATGTCGTTGCCTTTGAGCGGATACGTGATGTCGGCATTGGCCACCACGACCGGGCAGTTCGTTCTCCGAATCAGGTTCAGCGTGGCATTCACATCGCGGAACCAGTCGAAGCCCTCGTCGTCAAGAAGCACGATGGCGACGAGATTGTCCTTCGGTGTGCAGTCGACGACCGGCACTGGAATCTTGCCTGCGATCTCGATGTAGTGCGCAGACTCGGGTTTTCCTAGATAGGCGACCTTGCCGTACGGGATCTGCTTGTCGAGATAGTCCGCGGCCAGCAGCCCCGACGAGATGTAGCGTTCCGCCGGCAAGAGCTCGCCACCTGCCTGTTTGGCGTAGCGCTCGGCCATCGACTCCGGCGATCGCGACGAGTCGTTCGTGACGACGAACACCTCTTTGCCCGCGTCGATCAAGGCGGTCACCGTCTCGAGCGCGCCGTCGATGAGGCCGCTCGCGCTCTTCAAGACGCCGTAAGCGTCCAAGAAGATCACCGAATAGCGCTTCGCCGTCTCTCGAAAGGAAACCACGTCCATGGCACCGACATATTCGTTCGGCGGCGGCCGGTCAATCGTTTCGCCGGTTGCGCCGTCGGACGACGACCAGAACCAGCGCCACGACCAAGAAGACCACAATGCCAACGACCGCCAGCACCTCGATCAATCGGACGAAAAAATGATCGATGAGACCGCGCCCGACTTGATCGAGCTTCGTCGTCGCGGCATCGGTCTGCTCGTCGATCGCAGTGAGTATGGCGGAACGCTCCGCTTCGACGGCAGCAAGAACATCCCCACCTTGCTCTCCGATCGTTTCGAAAATCGCGATCCGTTCTTTCTCGATGCCCGTCAGAAGCGTGGCCGTCTGCGACTCGAGCACCGTTTCGAAGTCGTCGAGAAAGGACGTGACGTCTTCGACCGCCGCGACGAGAGAATCTGCCGGCTCTTGGAAACGCTCCTCGAAAAGCGCGTTCGTGAGGTACTCGGCCTGCCAGCGCGCTTCATCGGGAACCTGCACCGTCAGAATCGTGAGGCGGTCATTCAGATCGCGAAAGGTCTCCTCGATGCTCCCGACCGCCTGCAGGCCGCCCGTCTGTTGCTCGGGAACCAGCGAGGCCAGATCTGCGCGCGCCGACGGTCTGACGAACATGTCGCCTTCGATAGGGTGCTCTTCCACCCATCGGTCGACCCGTTCGGCCAGTTGATCAAATCGAGTGTCGGCGACCACGCTCTCGGCCATCTCTCGAATGACGGCTTCGAGCTTGCGCGAAGTGATCATCGCCGTGTCCTGCTGCTCCCCAAACGCCGACCTTCCGTCGCCGCTGGTGAAGTATCGTGTCTGTTGCCCGGCGAGCGCCCATAGCTCGAGCATCCCGGCGAAGGGGTCCTGGTCGAACGCGGATGCACGCGCGTTCGGGGACGCCCACATCCGCCATCGATACGCCCGCTCGCGAACCGCCGCGTCGGTCGTGTTCTCTGCAATCCCTTGGGCGGCCGCCGCCACGATCTGCCCGAAACGAGACGCGTACTCGTAGTCCATCGCCCGAAGCTGACGCGCGGTGATCTCGCTTTTGGCCGAGCTGGCCATCAAGGCGGGCTTGGTCGGCGCTCGTGCGCACGAGCTCGCCAAGGCGCCCAGCAGCGCAACGATGAGCGTGACCTGCGCGGCGTGGTTGGCTTGCAAGGTCGAGTCCTTTTACACGATGCGTCTAGTCACGACCGCCAGGCCTACCAGCATGATCATCAGAGCGAGCATGGACTCCGCGCCAGATCCCGGGGCCGAGGCGCTGCAACGGCCGTCTTTGCCGCCTGCTGCCTCTGCGCCCTTCTTCGCCGCCTGGTCGTATCGGTGGGAGGGCTTTCCGAGAAAATCCAGGTCTTCCTTGGCGTTCTCGACCGGGGCCGTACGGCTGCAGAGGCTGACGCGCATGGGGTCGGTCTCGTCGCTGAACGCATACACCAGGTACCTGGTCCCGACGACGAACGGATAGCCGCACGCAGCGCTGCTTCCCGCCGTGTGTACCTGGATTTGTTCTTCGACGGTGCCTTTCCAAACCTGTTCGACCCGAAGCGTCACCTCGAGGCCACCGAATCGTGTTGCTTCGTTCTTTTCGACGGCGATCGCCTCACCGGTGAACACCGCCTGAGACGAAGACAGGCCTTCGGCGGGGGTGAGCTTCATACAGGAGCAGGCGGTTGCCTCGTTCGTCAGGGCCCAGCTCGAAACGCCAAGAAAGAACACGATCAGCCAACGCATGACGCCTCTTGTAGCACGCCTCTTCCGTCGCTCCGAGGGGGCTTTGACACTGGTTTGGCGGACGGCTACATAGCCCGCCCGCGCGCGCGAATGCGCGCGCGAGCCATTGAAATCCTTGCTTCTGGAGAGGTGGCCGAGTGGTCGAAGGCAGCCGCTTGCTAAGCGGCCGTACGGTGTAGAGCCGTACCGGGGGTTCGAATCCCTTCCTCTCCGCCAGCCGGGGCGCTTGACGCTCCAAACGGGACCGCTACCTTGCCTGCCTCGCGACGACGTTGCCTCGTTGGGGCGTAGCCCCGTGGTGACGAAGTCACTCGACGGGGACTCATAGCTCAATTGGATAGAGCACCGGCCTACGGAGCCGGGGGTTGGAGGTTCGAGTCCTCCTGAGTCCGCTAATCGACGGGGTATACGTTGACGTGAGCTTCGTCGTTTTGGGCGGCGAGAACGGCGCCGCTGATGACCGACCCGACGAACAAGCCCACGCCGGTGTAGAACATCGGAGGATAGCGAATCTGCTGACCGAAGCGCGGGTCGTAGCGGTAGTTGACGGAGGCGAGCATCATCGCCAAGCCCGCGACCGAGCCCGCGACGAACGTGGCCCATCCCGCCTTGCGTAGGCGCCGCTTGTCGATGTAGCGCCCTTCGACGATCGACTCCGTGGACAGCTCGACCGGCTGAGCGACGTTGACCGGCTTTCCGCCATCGAGTGAGAGCGCGAAGCGGTGCCTGCCCGACAGCAGCGTTGCGTCGCACGGTGTTTCGCAGATTGGCTGGTACGACTTGGTCACGACCTCGCCATAGTACGGGGCGACCCCGCTCCAGCCCCAACCTGCGCCGCCCCAGCCCCAGCCCGGACCGGCCCAGCCCCAACCCATGCCGTAGCTGACGCCGCTGATCGACGCATACTGGCCGCCAGCCTGAAGTTGAAAGGACACGCCATCGGTCGGCGAGCGGAAGCGCGCGCGCACTGGCGTGCCCCGGAGAAGAACAGTGTCGGGTCGTTCGAGAATGACGCCTGAAGGGGCTGCCTTGGGCTGTTTCTTCGTGACTGGAGGCGGCTCGTCGATGACCTCAGGCGATAAGCCGTTCCTCGGCTCGAGCCCTCGGCCCTGCTGGCCGAGTACGGAAGCGGGCAGGGTCACGAAGACGAACGCGATGAGGGCGAAAATGACGACGCGCATGGTCGGATCGCGAAGCTCGGATGGCTTGCCCCGCATACCGAAACATAGCGCGAAAAAGGCCCCGCCACACGCCGGTTACCGCTACCGTTGCTCCCTTCCGGGCCTGGCGGGTTTCACGGGCCGGCGTTGGCAGGACCACAAGCGGAGAGGAAGGGATTCGAACCCCCGGTACCTTTCGGTACACACGATTTCCAGTCGTGCACCTTCGACCACTCGGTCACCTCTCCAGGCGGAGTCCGCCTTCC
>JBFGKE010000006.1:0-138024 GCA_041576815.1 Polyangiales bacterium | reverse complement strand
TTTCTTTGGCACCGAGCTATTCGGCTTCGTCGAGCTCGATCGCGCCCTTGGTCGCGAATCGCAGCGCCGCGTAGAGAAGCAGACCGACCGGGCCGACCATCAGGGTCGCGATGAGGCAGGGCACGACGAGCAGGTGCGAGATCCCGCGCCGCTGCGCGTCACGGACTTCCCACGCGCCGACGAACAGATCGAAAATCAGATAGTGAATCCAACCCGCAACGACGAGGTGAGGCGAGGAGAACCCGACCATCACGCCGTAGAGTGAAACGAAATCCATGCCTTTCGGCGGCGGCGCGTATCCAAAGAGCATGTAGGCGTAGATCGGCGTCAGGAGAAGAAGCACGACAGGGCTGTGCACCAAACGGTGCGTCCAACTCCAACGCGGTGCGGCAATCAGGAGCACCCAGAACGGGAGCACCGTGTAGTTGGCGGCGGCGAACAGGGCTTCGAGGGTCATTGGAGCTGGCCAAGACTTGCGTCCCCGGCGCATCTCCGTCAATTGAATGGAGGTCAATTAACCGATTCCGGCCGATTGACGCAGCAACCTCCATCTCTAGACGGGACGAAACGAGCTCACCATGCCGACTCTTCACTTGCGTTCGCTTACCCTCTGTGCGCTCGGCGCGCTCTTCATTACCGCTTGCGGCGGCTCGGATTCTGGCAACTGCAACTACGCGTCGACGTTCGATGCGATCCAAGCCACCGTGTTCGAGGCGAGCGGTTGTACCGCGAGCGCGTGCCACGGGGATGCCGAAAGCGGAGGTCTCGACCTTCGCGCCAACGCCTCGTTCGAGACGCTCGTGCGACAACCGAGCACGATCGACTCTTCGGTCCAGCGTGTGCTTCCAGGCGACCAGGATCGAAGCCTTCTTTACTTGAAGCTTTCTGCTGCAACGAACGGCACGGAGCTCGGCCCGCTCGGCCAACCGATGCCGAACGGCGGCGACCCGCTTGGTTCCGATCAGCTCGAGGCGATCCGGCTTTGGATTCGAGGCGGCGCACCGGCGGATTCGATCGTCGGCGGAACGCTCGAGCGCCTCGGCTGCGAAGGCACGTTCGAGCCGGAGCCGAACAAGATCAATCCGCTTCCGCCGCCCGGCTCGACGGAGGGCGTACAGTTCTATGCCGGCGGCTGGGCGCTCGACGCGGAGTCCGAGGACGAAGTCTGCTTCGCCACCTATTACGACTTCAGCGGCCAGGTTCCGGCAGAGTTTCAGGTGGACTGCGAGGAGTTCGGCCCGGGGCGAAAATGCTTTGCATTCCGGCGGAACGAGCTCGCGCAGGACGGCCAGTCGCACCACAGCATCATCAACGTCTACACCCCAGAGTCGGATCCAAACGGCTCGGAGTGGGGCCCCTGGCTCTGCCTGGGTGGCGAAAACGACGGTCAAACCTGCGATCCAACATTGGCAGGCGCGTGCGGCGCGCGAAGCCAGTGTGCGACCCCAGCGATCACGTCGGTCGCCTGCGTCGGCTACCCGCACGCTCCGACCGATTTCGGTCTTGGCGGAGGTGTCGGCGGCGCATCGGGCTCGCAGGTGCAGCTCTCCGGGGCACAGGAATCGACATTCATCGACCTGCCTCCGCCTGGCGTGTACTCCCGTCTTCCGCTCCAGGGTTTCGTTTCCTGGAACAGCCACGGTTTCAATCTCACCAAGTCGGGCACCACGATCGAGCAGTGGGTGAACCTCACTTTTGCGCCAGAATCCGAGCGAACCTGGCTTCGTCGCCAGATCTTCGAAGCTCAAAACATCTTCGCGATGACGAGCGTCCCGCCGTTCGAAAAGCGCGAAGTGTGCATGACCTGGACGCTTCCGCAGTACGCGCAGCTCCTTTCGCTGAGCTCGCACATGCACCAGCGCGGTGAGCTGTTCCGGATCTGGTTGCCGCCCAACGAGCCGTGCGCCGGGACCGTCGACTGCGAGCCGGGCACGACGCCGGCCGACTACGAGAGCAGGCTCTACGACGACCCGCTCTACACCTATTATGACCCACCCAACGACTACTCATCGCCCAACGAGGTCGATCGAACCCTCAAGGCATGCGCTGTCTACGACAATGGCGCGGACAACGCCGCCGAGGTGAAGCGCGAGTCCACCAAGCCCAACACCCCGACCTGCAGCTTCTTCCTCGCCTCGTGCGGCTGCCCCGAGCAGCAGCGCGTTTGCTATGGAGGCGACGATCAGGGCCTTGCCTGTGACGGCGACGACACCATATGTGGAGGCGGCGGCGTCTGTGACGCCTGTCCACTTCGGGGTGGCATCACGACCGACGACGAGATGTTCATCCCCCTCGGATCGTATTTTGTCCAAGAGCCTTAATCTAAAAGGCGCAAAAACCGGTGTTTTCGGGTTATCATTCTGAGCACCACTCACAATTTCAGCTTGCGCCGATAGCACAATCGGGAACACTCCCGCCTCCTGACTTTGGTTCAACAACCCTCCCTGGAGTGATTTATGAAACCCGTCCACTACGCGACCGCCGCGATCGCGGCGCTCACCCTCGCAGCGTGCGGTTCCGACGGCGCAGGCGGACCAGGCATCGGCGAGAAGTGCGATACGGACAGCACCTTTGGCCAGATACAGGCCCAGATATTCGATCAATACGGCTGCACGGCGGCGGCGTGTCACGGCGAAGCGGCCAGCGGCGGTCTAGACCTGAGCCCGGAGAACGCATACGCGAACCTCGTCAACGTCGAGGCGCAGTCGGGCGACTACATGCGCGTCTTCCCCGGCGAGCAGGATCTCAGTCTCCTCTACCAAAAAGTGGCCTCGAAGACAGAAGGTTTCTCGCTCAGCGGGCTCCCAAACCCGATCTCGGGCGGCTCGATGCCGACCGGCGCAGGCGTGCTTTCCGAAAACGACCTCGGTTTGCTCCGCGTGTGGATCCGCGGCGGTGCGCCGGAGACCGACATCGTTTCCGGCTCCGGGGAGTTCACGTCGTGTGAGCCCGACGGCGTCATCGCGCCCAACAAGATTCAGCCGCTTCCACCCCCCGCCGCCGACGAGGGCGTGCAGTTCTACTCGGGCGGTTGGACCGTTCCGGCCGAGGGCGAAGGCGAAGTCTGCTTCGTCAGCTACTACGACTACTCGGCGACCATTCCCGCCGAGTTCATCATTCCGTGCGACGAGGAGCAGGGCGGCCCCGACCGCGACTGCTTTGTCTACGATTCGACCCTCCTCGCGCAGGACCCGCAATCCCACCACAGCATCGTCGAGTTCTATGTGCCGCCCGAGGGCAAGGAAAACCAGTACGACCCGATGGACCCGTCGTGGAAGAGCTGGCAGTGCAACGGCGGCGAGAACAACGGGATGTCCTGCACGCCAGGCGGAAGCGAATGCGGCGAGCGCAGCCAGTGCACCACTGCTCCGCTCACCACCGTGGCCTGCATCCTCTATCGAAACGGCCCCGGTGAAATGGGCACGCCCGCTGGACTGTTCGGGCGGGCGACCGTCCGCCAGAACCTCGCGACCGCCCAGGAGTCGAGCTTCCGCGAAACGTACCCCGAAAACGTGTACGCCGTGGCGCCCGTCGAGGGTTTCATCATCTGGGATAGCCACGCGTTCAACCTCACGAAGAACGACACGACGGTCGAACAGTGGATGAACCTCACGTTCGCCGACCCCGACAAGCTCCTCTACAAGAAGACGCAGATCTTCGACGCCGACGACATCTTCGGCATGGGCACCATCGACCCATTTACGTCGCGCGAGGTGTGCGGGACGTTCACGATGCCGCAGTTCGGGCGCCTGCTCACCTTGAGCTCGCACACCCATCGCTTCGGAAAGGAATTCCGCGTGTGGTATCCGCCGAACGCCCCGTGCATTCCGGGCGGTGCGCCGGAGGTCGAGTGCGATCGACCGATCACGGAGCCCGACTACGTCAACTTCGACTACGCCGACCCGCTCTATCAGCGCTTCATCGGCGAGGACGTGATGCGGTTCGACAGCGAGAACGTCGAGGACCGCACCTTCCGCTACTGCGCCGTGTGGGATAACGGCGAAAGCAACCCCGAAGAGGTGCGGCTCGAGTCCAACAGGCCCGAGGCCGAGACCTGCAATTTCCTCGACACGTTCCTGCCGCTGGTGACACAGCGCGGCTTCAGTTTCTTCACCTGCGGCTGCGAGGAAGCCCAGCGCGCGTGCTACGGCGGATCGAACCAAGGGATGCTCTGCGGCGGCGACGATTCGGTCTGCGGTAGCGGTGTTTGCGACGCGTGCCCCTTGGGCGGCGGCGTGACCACCGAGGAAGAAATGTTCATCCTTCTGGGGTCGTATTTCATCGAAACCCCAGTCCTGTAAACAAACTGGCCCATCTCAATCGGGTGAGCTACATCGCCGACGATGGCTCGCTTCGATGCCTACAACTCCGAATGCCTCGTCTTCACCTTCAAAGACGGGCTCCTTGCCCGGCTCGCGCACGACTTGAAGCTGCAGGTCGAACGTTTCTCGATCGAGGTCGACGACAAGACCCACCAGATCACGGCGACGTTCGATCCGAGCAGCATCCAAGTCATGTGCGCGCAGGTCGATGGTCGCGACGACCCGTCGGCGTTGAGCAACGGCGACAAGAAGAAGATCCACGACAACGTCGTCAAGGACGTGCTTCGGGTGCGCAAACACCCGGAGATCCGGTTCGATTCGACACAGGTCGTCGAGCGGGGCGACGGGTTTGCGGTCGAGGGCACGCTTCAAATGCATGGCAAGTCGCGCGCCGTTCAAAGCAGCATCCGGCCCGACGGCAATCGATGGGTGACCGAGGTGCGGCTTCACCAGCCCGACTTCGGGATCAAGCCCTACACCGCGGCGCTTGGCGCGCTCAAAGTGAAGCCCGACATCGCCGTGCGCCTGAGCGTTCCGAGGGGCGACTAGCGGGAGGGCGCCATGCGTAGCGCCCTCGCGATTGCATCCTGCTTCATGTTGCTGACGAGCTGCGGCCAGAGCAGTGGCATCGCGAGCAATCCAGGTCCGCTCGTCGACAACACCCAGTGGGTTCCGACCGATGCGGGCGAAGAGCTCTTCGGCCCTAGGCCCGAAGGCGCGGAGTGCGACCTCACGCCGATGGACTGCGAGGAGTTTCCGTGGCCCGAGGGCGAGTGCGTGGCGTTCGACGGGACTTCCCCGTGCGTGACCGCGTTCGTGCCGGAATGCCTCGACGCCTTCACGGTGCTCGCGGTCTACACGCGGATGCCCGACGACCGAGTCACCCTCTGCAACTGGCTCACGCTCGAAACGTCGTCGCTCCGGGCGATTCAGCCTGGGGACCGGGTGGAAGTCCGCGCCCGTCATTCGGCGCTGACCGCGCCGGTGCCCGGAGAGGCGCGCATCGGCTTCGCCGTCGGCGACGAGCAGGTGCTCGACTACAGCGTGGCCATCCCCTCGGACTTCCAGTTCCCGAGCGCGACCTGGACGGCGACCAAGGCATATCCCGAAGGCACGCCCCTGCTCTTCCACGTCGAAAACCACGGATCCAACGAGTACAACCTGATCGAGGTCAACGTCCTCGACCCCAACGACTTGCCGAACCCCAACCCATGAGGAATTCTTACCCCATGCGCGTGATAACTTTATCAGTCCTTTCTCTCGCGCTGGCCGTCGGCTGCGGGGACAGCGGCACGCCAAGCAACGGCGATGGCGGCACCGGTGGCATCCCCTCCGGCACGGGCGGCACCGGCGGCGCGACCGAGTTCGTCGCGACCCTGAGCCACACCTTCGACCCGCAGACGATCGACGTCGCCGAGGAGATCACCAACGTGTGCCAGAGCTGGGTGCTCGGCAACGAGGAGCCGCTCTACGTCTCCAAGATCCGGCAGAGCAACGACGGCGGATGGCACCACTCGAACTGGTTCTTCGTTCCCGAGCATTCCTATGCGCCGAGGCCCGAGGTCGAAGGCCCGGATGCGACGCTCGAGGGCACGTGGCGCTGCAGCGACCGCCGTTTCCGTGAGTACCTGGCGGCCGCAGCGGGCGGCGTGTTCTTCGCGCAGTCCACGCAAACGTTCCAAGAGCTTCAGGCGTTTCCAGAAGGCGCCGTCCTCGAGATTCCGCCGCGAAGCGTCATCGTCGGAAGCACGCATCTCTTGAACGTGTCCGCGGCGCCGATGGAGACCTCGATGACCTTCGAGGTGCAAACCGTTCCGCGCGAAGAGGCGCAAATTCGGCTCACGCCGTTCAGCTTTGCCATCGGCAACCTCGAGATCCCCCCGATGATCGACGGCGTCCCGAGGGAGTCGCGCTCGTCCCTGATGTGCGATCTCTCGGAATCGTTTCAGGAGCACCTCGACGAAAGCGTCGTCGACTACAACGTCTACTACGTGCTCGGTCACTATCATCAGTGGGGCAAGTCCTTCAACTTGAGCTTCGTGCACGACGACGGGCGCGCGGAGACGATCTTCGAGATCGTCAATCGAATCGGCGAGCCGATCGGCTCGATCATCGACCCCCCGAAGAACAACAACGGGGCGACCAAGCTCCGCTCGGAGTGCGGGTTCATCAACAACACCGACAAAACCCTCAGGCGGGGCCTCCAAAACGGCGAGATGTGTGACTTCCTCGCGTATACGGATGCGAACCTGAAGATCGGCTCGAGCGGCGGCCAGAACTTCCCCATGGGCGAAGACGAGAACGGCGTGGCGCTCTACGAGATCGAGTGCGGCGCGATCACCGGCTTCAAGGCCTATCAGGACGACGAGTTCTAGCTCAGACGTTGAACCGGAAGTGCATGATGTCGCCATCCTGCACGACGTAGTCTTTGCCCTCGACGGCGAGCTTGCCTGCAGCCTTGACCTCGGCCTCGGAGCCGAGCGTGAAGAGGTCCGCGCATTTCATGACCTCGGCGCGGATGAACCCTCGCTCGAAATCCGAGTGAATCTTCCCTGCGGCCTGCGGGGCTTTGGTGCCCCGCCGGATCGTCCATGCATGCACCTCGGGGTCGCCCGCCGTGAAAAAGGTGATCAGGTCGAGGGTTTCGTAGCCGGTCCGGATGACTTTGTGCAGGCCCGGCTCGTCGAGACCGAGCGACTCGATGAATTCGGCGCGTTCCTCGGCGGGTAGCTGCATGATCTCGGACTCGATCTCCGCGCTGATCGCGACGACCGGCACCCGGCGCTCTTCGCCGAGGCGGATCACCCGCGCGACCAGCGGGTCGTTCTCGACGTCGGCGAGCTGGTCGTCCTTCACGTTGACGACGAAAAACGAAGGCTTGTTGGTGAGCAAGAACATGTCGCGAAGCACGATCGCCTCGTCCTCGTCGTTGGGCTCGACGACGGCTGCGGGGTTCCCCCGGTCGAGGGCACCGATGAGCCGTTCGCAAAAAGCGACCGCCTTTTTTTCGAACGCATCCTGACCCTTGGCTGCACGCTCGGCTTTTTCGAGCCGCCTTTGCACCGTTTCGAGGTCTTTCAAGATCAGCTCGGTTTCGATGGTCTCGATATCGGCGAGCGGGTCGACGCGGTTGTCGACGTGTACGATGTTTTGGTCCTCGAAGCAGCGAACCACGTGCGCGATCGCGTCGGCGTCTCGAATGTTGCTCAAAAAGGCGTTCCCCTTGCCTTCGCCCTTGGAGGCGCCTTTCACCAGGCCAGCAATGTCGACGAACTCCACGCTGGCTGGGACGATCTTCTTGGGCTGGTAGAGCTCGACGAGCCGGTCGAAGCGGGGGTCCGGCACCGGCACGATCCCGACGTTCGGGTCGATCGTGCAAAACGCGTAGTTGGCCGCCTCGGCTTCTTTTTCGGAAAGCGCGTTGAAGAGGGTGGATTTCCCGACGTTGGGAAGCCCCACGATGCCGACGGACAACGCCATGGGCCGTGCTTTAGCGCGGCGAGGTGACTGCGGCCACTCAGGGAATCCAAATCCGGCCGATCGCGTAGAGGCCGGCTGCGAGCAGCGCGGTGAAGGGCACTGTGATGAACCAGCTGGCGATGATCCCGCTGACGACTTTGGTGTTGATCGCGCCGATGCCGCGCGCGAAGCCAACGCCGATGACGGCTCCAACGAGCGTATGCGTAGTGCTCACTGGCAGCCCGAGCTTGCTGGCCAGCACGATCGTCGTCGCGGCCCCAAACTCGGCTGCAAAACCGCGCGAAGGTGTCAGCTCTGTGATCTTCTTTCCGACGGTTGCCATGATCTTGTAGCCATACGTCGCAAGGCCGATGACGATGCCGACTGCGCCTATCAAGAGCACTCGATGCGGCACGGCCACCTTGGCTCCGAGATCGCCCTGAACGGCGCCGAATACCGCCGCCATCGGTCCGACGGCGTTGGCGACGTCGTTGCTCCCATGCGCAAACGCTACGAAGCAGGCAGTCAGCACCTGCAGCACGAGAAACACGCGCTCCGCACGGTGGGTGCGGTCGTCCTTGTTCGCGGATGCAGCGATGCGCGTGAACCGTCGAAGCAGCGGAACCGAGAGCATCGCCGCTGCCAGCCCCGCCACGATAGCGATCCCGAGCGCCGGCCCGAGGCCCAAGTCGAGCTTGAGCGGCTTCAGGCCTTTGAAGAGAACGCTCAGCGCGAGGATCGCGAAGATCGGGAAGATCATGATCGGCCCCCAACCGCGCAACGCCAGCAATGGACGATCGACATTCAAAATGCGTCGCTTGATGAACACGAAGCCGAGATATCCGAGGAACCCGCCCAGCAGAGGCGACACGATCCAGCTTGCTGCGATCTTGCCCATCACGGCCCAGTTCACGGCGCCGAAGCCGCCGGCGATCAACCCGAAGCCAACGACGGCGCCCACGATGCTGTGCGTCGTGGATACCGGCCATCCAGAATACGTGGCGAGATTGAGCCACAGCGCCGCGGCCAGCAGGCAACACGTCATTCCGACGGCGATCACCATCGGGTCTGCGCCGAGCGCCTCGACGTCGACGATCCCTTTGCGGATGGTCTTGGTCACCGTTCCGCCCACCAGCATCGCGCCACCGAACTCGAAGATCGCCGCCACGATGATGGCCCTGCGAAGTGTGAGCGCCCCGGAGCCGACGGACGTTCCCATCGCGTTCGCCACGTCGTTGGCTCCGATGTTCCAGGCCATGTAGAGGCCTGCAATGGCCGCAACGGCCAGGACGATCGTGCTCAGATCCATGCGAGCTGGTCTAACCGGCCACGAAGAGCCGAAACTGGTCCCCTACGTTCTCGGCGTGATTGGCCATATCGCCGATCTTGTTGAGGACCTTGGTCCACATGAACAGCGCCGCGGGAGGCATGGAGTCTTCCTTCTTGAAGAGGATTTTGGCGCATTGGTCTTGGATCTTGTCGGCTTCGTGCTCGGCGCGGTTCAAAATCGCAGCCTGCTCCTGCACCCTCTCCGCGGGCGGCCCTGCGAATCCCGATTCGACCAAGTCGTCGATCAAGTCGATGAGCTTCGCTGCCTCTCGGATCGTGTTCAAAACACTGTCCACGAACAGCATGAGCGAGGTCTTCATTTCGTCCGGTACGGTCAGCGGGCGAATCGTGAGAAGCACGCCCACATCCTCGGCGCAATCCGCGATGGCATCGATCTGACTGATCAGCTTCAGGACGTCGCGTCTATCGACCGGCATCAGTATCCGAACCGGCATCTTCGAGCGAGCGGCGTTCTTCGCGTCATCCGCTTTGCCCTCCATCGTGCTGATCTCTTTCGCGGTCCGCTCGACGCCTGCTTGGTCGCCCTTTGCGAGCAGCTCGATCAGCTCCTTCACGCGATCGCTGGTTCGGATCACCTCTGTCATCAGATCGCCCACTTTGGGCAGTGGATTGCGCGCAAGTAGGTTGGCCAGTGGTATTCTCATGAGACCTCGGAGCCAACCTTCTCATCCCTTCGTGCATGGCTCAAACCGTTCGTTCGAAGACCGAATTCTCCTGTATTTTTCGCGCTATCCACGCGGAGCCGAGGACACTCCGGTATGGCGCCGGGGTTGCTCCCTTGGTACGCATCCGTCACACAAGCGTCACACGCGGTGCGCAGGCTTCAAGCGTGACATCATGGGTTCGCGAATCTTAGTGGTGGAGGACGAGACCGACCTGGCGGAGTTGGTGGCTTTCAACCTCCGAGCAGCGGGTCACGATGTCTCGGTCGTTCACGATGGTCACGCGGCTCTGGCCGAGATCCAGCGCGCCCAACCCGACCTGCTCGTGCTCGACGTCATGCTGCCGGATCTCTCCGGGGTCGAGGTATGTCGGCGCCTTCGTCGGAGCCCAGACACGGCTCGGTTGCCGGTCCTCATGCTCACGGCACGCAGCGACGAAGTCGATCGCATCGTCGGCTTCGAGGTGGGTGCGGACGACTACGTACCAAAGCCGTTCAGTCCGAGAGAGCTCGTGCTGCGCGTCGAGGCAATCCTGCGACGAACCATCCCAGCTGGTGAAGTCGAGGGACAGCAGGTGATCGCCCTCGGGGAGTTGACCATCGATGTCCCGGCCCACCGCGTCGAGGTGCAAGGAAAGGAAGTCTTGCTGACGGCTCTCGAGTTTCGATTGTTGTTGGACCTCGCTAGCCGAGCCGGTCGCGTACAAACCCGGGATGCTCTCCTCGAGCGCGTGTGGGGCTACTCACCCAACGTCGAAACACGCACCGTCGACACGCACGTGAAGAGGCTCCGCGAGAAGCTCGGAGCAGGCGCCGCGCGCATCGAGACGGTTCGCGGCGTGGGCTATCGCGCGCTCAAATCCTAGGTTGGTCGAGCGCGGGAGCCCGCGTATTCTTGGACCGTGATCCGGCGTTACACGTTGCTCGGTGGTTTCGTCGCGCTTGGCGCTGCTGCAATCTACGCAATTATGGAAGCGGCTGCGCCGGGGATGCCCGCAGGAGTCGCGATGATCGCAGTGCTCGGCTTGGGTTGCCTGGCCGGCTGGATTGCGTCGCGACGCGACGCGACCGATACGCACCGTCTTCAGCGCGTCGTCGAAGCGTTCACCGAACGCGACTACGCGACACGCGCCCGGTTGACCCGCGCCGGCCAAATCGGAGACCTCGCGCGCTTAATCGATACGCTCGGCGAGCGGCTCTCCACCAGCGATCAGAAAAAACGCAGCCGCAAAGACCGCCTTCAAACCATTCTCGATGGAATGGCCGAGGCGGTGATGGTGACCGATGCGGACGGGCGCATCACGCTGACCAACGAGGTCCTCACGGACCTCGTAGGGTCCAATCCGGAAGGAAAGACGGCCGTGGAGGCGATTCGACACCCCGATCTTCACCTTGCGGTCGAGGGCGCGCAGAAAGGGTTTTCAGAGCTACTCGAAATCGAGATCGAACGCTCTCCGGGGGGCGCCCGACGCGTTCTTCGAGCATCGGTGTCACCGCTGCGTGAACAGCGTGGGGTCGTCACCGTGTTCCACGACGTGACCGCAGAGCGGGACGCAGAACGGGTGAGGCGGGATTTCGTCGCGAACGCAAGCCACGAGCTACGCACGCCTCTCACCGCGATTCGTGGATTCGCGGAAACCCTTCGCGAGGGCGCGATCGACGATCGGGACTCCGCGCGCCAGTTCCTCGAGGTCATCCTCAGGCATACGCGGCGACTGCAGGCGTTGGTCGACGATTTGGCCGATCTCAGCCGGCTCGAGCAAGACGAGCTGACCTTCGACCTCACGCCGGTCGCCGCGGGTCCGCTCTTCGACGAGGTCGTCCGAGGGCTCGAGTCTCAGTCGAACGCACGGGAGCTCAGCTTCGTCTGTGAGGGCCTCGCAGACGCTCCACCCGTGCTCGCAGACCCGCGCGCCCTCGAGCAGGTGTTGGTCAATCTCGTGGACAACGCGATCAAGTACACACCACGTGGCGGTGAGGTTCGAGGCACCGTCCAGGCGCTCGGTGATGATGTCATCATCGAGGTCGCAAACTCGGGTCCCGGGATTCCCGCCAGGCACCTTTCCCGCGTCTTCGAGCGCTTTTATCGAGTCGACGCTGGGCGCTCGCGCGAGCTCGGAGGTACCGGGCTAGGCCTTTCCATCGTCAAGCACTTGGTCGCCAAGCTCGGAGGCGAGATCACGGTTGATAGCGGCGGCGGGTGGACTCGGTTCCGCGTCCGCCTTGTTCGCGGGGATAGCCCCAAGAGCGACACACGCGTGTCACCGGCCTGACACATTTGGTTCGTAACACGCGATCCAATGCCACATGCTCGCCTAATTCGTCAGACGTTCGTCGCGCTCCTCGTACTCGGTGCGGCCGCCCCAGCTTTCGCCGAAGAGGGCGAAGCAACCGAGGAACCTGCGGATGACGTCACCGAAAGCGTTCTGAGCCAAACCGAGGAAGGCACGACCGTCTTCGTCGCGCCCCCGCCAGAGCCAACCGTGCGGAATTACGATCCGGCGAGCGAGACCGACCAAGACGCAGAAGCGGAGGAACGAGCCCCGCGGGAGCAGCTCCATCCCGACGGCGAGGTCGAGATGATGGCCGACCATCCCGTCGATCGCGGAGACATCAAGTTCAGGCCGGGCAAGGGCGTCGAGATCAACAGCGCGGACGACGACTTCCAACTCCGAATTCGCGTCCGTGTCCAGTTTCTGTGGACGGTGCTGAGCGGCGAGGTGGGTCCGAGAGAGGCCGACGAGCCGGACGAGGTCACCAACAACTTCCGGATCCGCCGCGCACGATTCGTGTTTCAGGGCCACGCCTTTGGGAAGCACAATCAATACAAGCTCGAAATCGATCCGCTTCGCGCGGACAACGTCGTGCTCGACTACTACCTCGACTTCACGAAGAACCGAGACATTCAAGTGCGCATCGGGCAGTACAAGATCTCGTCGAACCGGACGCGGGTCATCTCGTCAGGCAACCTTCAGATGGTCGATCGGGCGACCACCAACGCCGAGTTCACGCTCGATCGCGACATTGGTATCGACATCCGATCGCGCGATTTCCTCGGTTTGGACAAGATGCGCTACGTCCTCGGGATTTTCTCGGGAACCGGGCTCAACAACCCGCAGTTCAAGGACTTCGCGATGGTGTACTTGTTCCGCGTCGAGTACCTCCCGCTTGGCATCTTCCGTGACTACAGCGAGGTCGACTTCCAGCGCACCAAGCCTCGACTCTCGCTCGGCGCCACCTACGCGTTCTTTCAAAATGCGGATCGCGCCCGCGGGATGATCGGGGCGCCCTTCGCCGACGGCGGCACGGCCAATTACAATTTCGTGTACGTCGATGCGATCTTCAAGGCTCGCGGCTTTTCGGCGGTGAGCGAGTTCTCTCTTCGGACCGGGAAGCGCAATCTCGGCACCATCACCGAAGACGAGGAGGGAAACCCAATCTTGCCCACTGCGCCGCGTAACGGCTTCGGCTGGATGCTTCAGGCCGGCTACCTGATTCCGAACACGCGATTCGAGTTCGCCGCACGCGGCTCGCTCATCTTTGGGCGCAATTGGAAGACCCCGACCAGCCTGAGGGACAGCTATGCAGGGACTTTCTCGGTGAGCTATTACTTCGCGCGACACCCCTTCAAGATTCAAGCCGATGTCTCCCAAATCTGGAACGAGCAAGAGCTGTTCGGGCAGGGCGAAACCACGTTCCGGCTGCAGCTGCAGGCATCGCTCTAGCGTGGCCTTTTTGGGCGCTTTCCTCGTCTGCTCGCTCCTCGCGGCGTGCACGTCCGCCGGCACGGAAACCACCTCGAGCATCAAGGTGGTCGGCAAGCAGCCACGCTGTGAGGAGCTCGAGTCCCTCGAAGGCGTGGCCGGAAACGATAGGGCCGCGCGAGCGAATGCGCTCGAGCGAGCGGCCGAGCGCGGCGCGACGCACATCATGCTCGAGCCCGCACACCCCGATCTCGAGGACGGGATGAGTATGATCGTCACTGCGAGGATCTACCGCTGCCCACCGCCCGACGAGGTGTACCCACCGGTGGGTTACGAGTGAGCTTCAGCCGTGGCCGTGGCGTACGTCGCGGCCTTCGACGGTGAAGATCACCATCTCGGCGATGTTCGTCGCGTGGTCGGCGATACGCTCGAGATACTTCGCGCAGTTGCAGATCCGCATGCCGTCCGGAATGCGTGTCGCGTCGTCCTTCATGTAGCCGAGGCAGAGCGTCATCACTTCGCCATAGATTGCGTCGACGGCGTCGTCTTGCTCGAAGACCCTTTGGGCTTTGGCGGCGTCTTCCTCGACAAGGGCGTTCAGCGCATCCCGAAGCATCGCACCGGCACGCTGCGCCATTTCGGGGAGCTTCGAGCCGGGCGGGCTCAGTTGGTCTGCCGGCTCCATCTCCATCGCGCGCTCCGCAATGTTGACAGCTTCATCCCCGATACGCTCTAGGTCGGTCGACGCTTTGACCGCGGCGACCGCGAACCGGAGGTCCCGGCCCACGGGTTGCCGAAGGGCCAAAATCCGCACCGAAAGCTCGTCGACCGCCAGCTCGTCCTCGTTCATCCGCCGGTCGGCCTCCAAGACCTCCTGGGCGAGCGCGTCGTCCCGATCTTCGAACGCACGCACCGCAGTGCCGATCATCTGCTCGCAGCGACCTCCCATCGCGAGGAGCCGATCCTTCAACGTTCGCAGCTCGGCTTCGAATTCCTGATGGGTGTGGGTCCGCATCGGTCGGCTCGAGCGCGCCATCATCCAAACCTACCGGAAATATACTCTTCGGTGCGTTTTTTAGACGGCCGCGTGAACATGTCCTCGGTCTTCCCGTGCTCGACGAGCTCCCCCATGTAGAAAAACGCAGTGAAATCGCTCACTCGCGCCGCCTGCTGCATCGAGTGGGTCACGATGACGATCGTGTACTGCTCGCGCAGCTCGCGAATTAGCTCTTCGATCTTGGCGGTCGCGATGGGGTCGAGCGCCGAAGCCGGCTCGTCCATGAGGATCACCTCGGGCCATACGGCGAGACAGCGCGCGATGCAGAGGCGCTGTTGCTGGCCACCGGAGAGGCCCAGCGCCGAGCTTTCGAGCCGGTCCTTCACTTCGTCCCATAGCGCAGCGCCCTTGAGGGATTCCTCGACGCGCTGGGCGATGATGTCTTGGTTCTTCTCGCCGCCGATGCGCAGACCGAACGCGACGTTGTCGAAGATCGACTTCGGGAAGGGATTTGATTTCTGGAACACCATGCCGACTCGTCGGCGCACTTCCACCGCGTCGACGTCGCGCGCGTAGATGTCCTCGCCGTCGAGAAGGATTCGCCCTTCGATTCGGCAGCTGTCGATCGTGTCATTCATGCGGTTGAGGGCTCGCAAATACGTGCTCTTCCCGCAGCCGGACGGCCCGATCAGGGCGGTCACGTTCCGCCCGGCGATGTCGAGGCTCACGTTGCGGATCGCCTGATTGGTGCCGTAGAAGACGTTGACGTTTCGCGTCTCCATCTTCACGTCACCGAGCTCTTCAGTCACGGCTTGCTGTGGTTCGTTCATGGTCGGAGCGCCGCGCGCGAGCGCGAGCGGATGATCACCGCTAGCAGATTGAGCGAGAAGGTCAGCACGAGCAACACGAGCACCGTGCCGAACAGAGTGGGCCGTGCCGCGTCGACGTTGGGCGACTGCGTGGCCAACGCATACACGTGGTAGCCGAGGTGCATGAACATCTCGCGCAGGTCCGTGGGAAGATACGGCAGGAAGTTCGCTGCCCCGCAAAAGATGATGGGTGCCACCTCACCCGCACCCCGGCTGACCGCGAGAATTACCCCGGTGAGAATTCCGCCCGTCGCGTTGGGCAGAACGATCTTGTACACGGTCTGAAACCGCGTGGCGCCCAGCGCCAGGGAGGCGTCCCGCAGCTCTCGAGGAACGGTTCGAAGCGCCTCTTCCGTGGTCACGATCACGATGGGAAGCGTGAGCACGGCGAGCGTCAAAGAAGCCCAGAGGATCGACGGTCTGCCCCATACGGGTCTCGGGTCGTCGTAGAGCAGCGCATCGATGCCGCCCCCGACGAAAATGATGAAAAAGCCGAGGCCAAATAGCCCAAACACGATCGATGGGACCCCCGCCAGGTTGTTGACCGCGATTCGTACGAGCTTCGCCAGGCGCGAGTGCGGGGAGGCGTACTCGCTCAAGAAGATCGCCGTCGCGATACCCACGGGGACGCCCGCGATCGTCATGAGGAGTGTCATGAAGACGGTGCCGTAGATCGCTGGCCAAATCCCTCCGCTGATCATGTCGGCACCCGGGCTTTCCGTGAGGAACTCGACCGAGATGGCCGGCGCCCCATGCCAGACGATCTGACCGAGGAGCACGAGCAACAGCAACAGGATGACACCGAGCGAGAGCCCGGTGAGGCCAGCGAGCAACCAGTCTTTCTTCGTGTTCCTCATCAGGATGCAGTCAGCTTCTTCTGGAGCCGCTGAATGATGACGTCGCCGAGGATGTTGAGGACGAACGTGACGGCAAACAACATCACGCCGAGCAAGAACAGCACGCGCCAGTGCGGGTCGCCTTGGGCGACCTCGCCGAGCTCGGCGGCAATCGTGGCCGTAACCGTGCGGACACTCGTGCTGAAGTCGAACAGCTCCATCACGGCCGCATTGCCGGATGCCATCAGCACGATCATCGTCTCGCCGATCGCGCGGCCGAAGCCGAGCACGACGCCAGCGGCAATGCCCGGCAGGGCAGCGGGGAGCACGATCCGCAGGGCTACCTGATATTTTCGGGCGCCGAGCGCGAGGGCCGCTTCCGTCAGGTCGCGCGGTACGCTTTGAATTGCGTCCTCCGAGATGGTGAAGATCACCGGGACGATCGTGAGGGCCAACCCAATTGCAGCCACCACGGCGTTCAGCCGGAAGCGAAAGCCAAATGTCGCTTGCGCCCACGACGCGACGACCATCAAAGCGAAGAAGCCCAACACGACCGAGGGAATCCCGGCCAAGAGCTCGATTGCGGGCTTCACGACCTCACGGACCGCCCGCGGCGCGTAAAGAGCGATGAACATCGCGCAGCCGACGCCGAGCGGGATGCTCATCAACATCGCCAACAGCGTCACCTTGAGCGATCCGATGAAGAGCGGCATCACGTTGAACTTCGCGGGCTCACCGACGGGCTGCCACACGAAAACCGGCTCGTCGTACCCTTTCCATTCTTTTGCGAAGAACAGGTCGCGGAGCTGGACCTCTTCGGCAAACTCCGCTTCCCAAAGCATCGGCGCCGCTTCGCGTGCGATGAAGATGAAGATCAGCGCGATGGCTGCAATTGCGGCAACCGCCATGACGGCAATCGTCCGTTCGGCGGCGCGGTGCCACCAGGGGGTGTGAAACGAGCCCGCTAGCTTCGATTTGGCTCGGCGCGGACCGACCGCTACCCGCCCCCTGGCTCCGGAAGCGCGCTTGTGTTTGGCACCCTCGAGCGCTTGCTCGGTCACTCGGCCGCCGCCGTGGCTTCCTTTGGAAGCGGGTAGTAGCCAACTCCCTCGACGACCTTCTGCCCCTCGTCCGAGAGCACGAAATCCAGGTATTCCTTTGCGATTCCTTGGGCTTCACCGGCGCTGTAGATGTTGAGGTATCGGGACAGGGGGTACTGGCCGCCGGTCGCGTTCTCCATGGTGGGCTCGATCGCCGGTTGGCCCTCCGCCGGTGCGACTCTGACCGTGCGAACCCCTTCGGCATAGGCGATGCCTCCGTAACCGATACCACCCTGGTCTTTGCTGACCGCGTTGATCACGGCAGCCGTCCCGGGCAAGGTCTGCGCGGTTGCGGCGAAGTCCTCGTTGTCGAGAACGTGCTCCTTGAAATAGGCGTAGGTGCCCGAGTTGTTCTCGCGGCTGTACAAGACGATCGGCATGTCTTCGCCGCCGACCTCTTTCCAGTTCTTCGTCTCTCCTCGAAAGATCTTCTTGAGCTGTGGAATCGAGAGCGCTTCGATCTTGTTTGCAGCCGGCACGTATACCGCGAGGGAGTCCAGCGCGACGCGGAACTCCTGCGCTTCGACTCCGCGGCGCTTGCGGAGCTGCTTGCGCTCTTTGTCCTTGATGGGGCGGCTCGCGTTGGCCAGGTCGGCGGTCCCATTGATCAATGCCGCGACCCCCGTTCCGGATCCGCCGCCAGACACTTGAACCACCTTGCCTGGGTTGACCTTCATGAAGGCCTGGGCCCAGTTCTGGGCGAGAATCACCATCGTGTCCGAGCCCTTGAGGGTCAGCGTGGAGCTTTCACGTGTTTGCGGGGTCTCCGCGGCTCCCTCGCCGCTCTTCCCCGACTTGCATGCGGAG
The DNA here is from genome assembly GCA_041576815.1 of Polyangiales bacterium. Taxonomy (GTDB): domain Bacteria; phylum Myxococcota_A; class Polyangia; order Polyangiales; family Houyiibacteriaceae; genus SG8-38. Next base: position 119,919 of record JBFGKE010000006.1, on the reverse strand, counting down.
ACGATCAGCGCCGCCCCGAGAAACAGATAGACCCAGCGATTTGCAGACGAATTTTCCAACGTTTTCTCTCCCGTTCGCCCCGACTCTGAGCCCCCCGTGTGACAGCGACGTGACAGCCGGGCGACGACCCCGCGTCAGGGACACTCTCCCCAACACAACCGACCGGAATCACACCCCTCCTACGGCAAAGATCGCAGCGGCCCGCCGTCACCGGTTGTTCACAATTTCGGAACCCGCTGTCACGAACCGATCGCGTAGGATTCCGTCCTACGTAGCGCGTGGTTCCGGGTCTCTGGTTTGCACTCCACCGTCGTCGATCTCGGCCTGCATCGGTCCTTCGATGAGCTGACTTCCTCGTCCATGAAAGGAGCTGGGTCGATTTGTCCCGCCGAGTACGCTTTCGTATGCTCATCTCGTGCTTCGATGGGGTGGTGCGCTCTTGCTCGCCTGCGTGTTGGCCAGCAGCGCCCACGCGCAGCGGCCGTCGGCCGGGACGGACGACAAACCTCTCATCACGCCCCCGAGGCTCGTCCGTTTCGTCGAGGCCGACTACCCGGACATCGAAGGCGAAGAGCCGTCGGAGGTGGCGGTCGAGCTCGACATCGTCGTCGGCAAGGACGGTCTCGTCACAAAGGTGGAGGTGGCGAGATCGGGCGGCCAAGCCTTCGACGAGGCCGCCGCCGCCGCTGCCCGCCAGTTCGTCTTCGAGCCGGCGCGCAAAGACTGGGAGCCGATTGCTGCCCGCGTCCGCTATCGGTACGTGTTCGAGCTCGCGCCGCCGCCCGACGAGATCACCACCGGCTGGCTCTCCGGCACGGTGCTCCTGGCCGAAGACGACAGCCCGGCCGGCATGGTGCTGATCGAGATCAGCGACGAGGAAGGCGAGCTGGTCAAAGAGCTCGTCGCAGGGCCGGACGGCACCTTCTTCGCCACCGATCTCGAGCCGGGCAGCTATGAAGTGCGCGTTCTCGGCGGTGAGTATGGCGACCTCGAAGCCTCCGAAGAGCTAACGGCGGGAGAGCGTACCCAGGTCATCTATCGCCTCGGTGCCAAACGCGCCGCGGCGTACAAGGGCTTCGGCGCAACCGGCGTCGTCGATGCGCCTCCCCGAGAGGTGATCAAGCGCACCATCGACAGAGAAGAGCTGACGCGCATCCCCGGCACGCGAAGCGATGCTCTACGCGCCGTCGAGCTCCTGCCGGGCGTCGCAAGACCTCCGTTCGGCCTCGGGCTTCTGATCGTCCGCGGCGCCGCACCCCAGGACAGCGAGTTCTTCATCGACGGCGTGTCGGTGCCGTTGATTTTCCATTTCGGTGGTCTCACGAGCGTCTACAACTCGTTCCTGCTCGAGCGCATCGACTTCTTTCCCGGGAACTTCTCGGTCCGATACGGGCGGCGCACCGGCGGCATTCTCGAGGTGACCACCCGCGACCCGGCGCAGGACATGATCCACGGTGTCGCCGAGATTTCGGTCATCGACACCTTCATCACGCTCGAAGGGCCAATCACTGACAAGGTCAGCATCTCGGGGGGCCTGCGCCGAAGTCTTCTCGATTTGATCCTGCCGCGCGTGCTTCCCGACGACATCGGCGTTCGCCAGGCGCCGGTCTACGTCGACTACCAGCTCAAGCTGAATTTCCTACCGACCGAGCGCGACCGCGTGCGCATCCAAGCGTACGGCTCGAACGACCGCCTCGAGCTCCTGCTCGAAGAAGCCACCAGCGACGACCCCGCGATCCGCGGACAAACCCAGTTCTCGACGAGCTTCTACAACAACCAGCTCGACTGGAAGCGCCGCCTCGGCGACAAAGCCGAGCAGGAGATCGCCGTCAACGTCGGCCCGCAGCGCATCGACCTCGGCCTCGGCGACCAGTTTCGCCTGAGCGGCCGTTTCGTGCAGACCTATAGCCGCGGCGAATGGCGCATCCCGGTCGGCGATCGCGTTCGCCTGATCGCGGGCCTAGATGTGTACGCAGCGCCGATCGACCTGACCTTTCAAGGCCCGCAGCCGCGCGGCGGCGAAGGCGCGGGCAGCCAGCAGGGCTCGCTTGCGGGCCAAGAGCAGGTCTTCACCGACGTCGACACCACGATCGTGCGCCCCGCGATCTATCTCGAGTCCGACCTCCGGCTCGACAAGATCACGCAGCTCATCCTCGGGCTTCGCGCCGACTACTTCAGCGAGATCGATGCCTTCGCGGTCAATCCGCGCGCGACGACGATCTTCTCGGTCAGACCGGACATGCGCGTGAAGCTCGGCGTCGGTCTCTTCAGCCAGCCACCGGAGTTCCAAGAGTCAGACGTCAACATCGGCAACCCGAACCTCGACCCCATTCAAGCCGTCCACGTGGGCGCAGGCTGGGAGTACGACGCGATCCCCGCCGCGCAATTCGGCGTCGAAGGCTTCTACAAATACCTTTGGGACCGAGCGGTGGCGACCCCCAACGGCGAGGCGCCCTTTTACGTCACGCAGGGCGTCGGCCGCATCTACGGTGCCGAGCTCTCGATGCGAGTCCGGCCGCCCAAGGGCGGCCGGCAGTACTTCGGTTACCTCTCCTACACGCTTTCTCGAAGCGAGCGCAAAGACGGGCCCGGCGAGCCGTGGCGCCTGTTCGATTTCGATCAAACCCACATCCTGACAGCGGCCTTCGTCTACAATTTCAAGCGCAATTGGGAGATCGGCGGCACGTTTCGCATCGTGAGCGGCAACCCCAACACCCCCGTCATCGACTCGGTCTACGACGCGCTCAACGACGTCTACATCCCGATCGACGGTCGCGTGAACAGCCTCCGCAATCCGCTCTTTCATCGCCTGGACATCCGCGTGCAAAAGAAGTGGGTCTTCGACCGCTGGGCGCTCGCGCTGTTCCTCGACATTCGCAACGCCTACAATCAGCAAAACCAAGAGGGCATCATCTACAACTACGACTTCAGCCAGCAGACCCCGCTGCTGGGCCTGCCGATCATTCCCGCGCTCGGCGTGCGAGGTGAGCTGTGACGCCGATGAGAGCCGTGCTTCTGTCGATGCTGTGGACGACCGCCGCGTGCAGCGAGAGCTTTCTCCCACCCTCGGCGGTGGTTGACCTCCGCGCGGTTGCGGCCCGCGTAGTCGTCGACGGAAAGCCGGGCCGCGCGAACCCCGATCCAGAGGACGAGATCGAAGTGTCTTGGCTGGTGATCGATGAAGGGCGGCTCCCCGAGCTTCAATGGGCGTTCGTCGCGTGCATTCCGGCGCCTACGCGCTTCGGAACGCCGATCTGCCAAGATGTGATCACGCCGTGCGAGGGCTGCGACGCGACCCCCCCGGAAAACCCGCTCGCGCTCCCGGTGATTCGCTTCCAGGTGCCGACCGAAGCCGAGCTCGAGGCCGCAGAGGCCACGTCCGTGCTCGTGCAGGGCGCGATCTGCGCGAACGGCCCGCCGGGCTTGGCGTCGATCGATCGATTCATTCGAGGCGAAACCGACGACATCGATCCCTGCGAGGACCCGGACAACGAGGGCCGATTCGTGACGACGATCATTCCCATCGAGATCGACGACACCGATCCGAACCTCCATCCGACGATCGCGGACGTCCGGCTAGAAGGCGCGCCGTGGCCGCCGCCCTACGACCAGGGCGTGCGGCGTTCGGCCCCGCAGAGCGGCTGCAGCGCGGAGATCGAGATGCTCCCCGAAAGCGACCAGGAACGGCATCCGGTCGCAGGAAGCCAGCCCTCGACGATCGGCCTCTCCGTCCCTCGAGAAAGCCTTCAGCCGTTCACGGTAGCGGGCGTCGAGGAGATCGAGGAGATTCAGGTGAGCTGGCTTGCCGATGGCGGCGGCTTCGACACCTCGTTCTCGTTCATCAGCGATCCGGACTTCCCGTCGATCCTCACCGCATGGCGGCCGCCGCCTGTCGACGCGCTGCCGACTCCCGACTCGGGCGGCCTTCTCGTCCGTTTCAACTTCGTCGTTCGCGACGGCCGCGGCGGCGTCGATTTCGTCGAGCGGGGCCTTTGCGTGCGCCCGCCAAACGGGGAGTGATTTCCGCCCTAAGTGTCGGTTTTCGCCAAACTTTTGGCCGTCGTTGACACCGCACAACCCCCCACCTAGTGTGATGGATCGCGATGGTTGAGCGTATCGGAACGTGTCGCGTTCTGGGCGAGATCGGAAGCGGCGGCATGGCCGTCGTGTACGAAGCGATCCAGGAGCCGCTCAATCGCCGCGTCGCGATCAAGGCGCTCAAGCCGTCGATCGCGATCGACAGCCAGTTCGCCGAGCGGTTCGAGCGTGAAGCGCACTTCATGGCGTCGCTCCAGCACGAGAACATCCTGCACGTCATCGACTTCCTGAAGGACGGCCAGTCGATGTTCATCATCATGGAGTACGTCGACGGCATCGACCTCTACGATCTGCTCGAGCGCTCACCTCGGCTTCCGCCCGACGTCGCCGCGATCATCACGCTTCAGCTCGCCCGCGGGCTCGACTACGCCCATTTCCGCGGCATCATCCACCGCGACATCAAGCCGGCCAACATCATGGTGTCGATGTACGGCGACGTGAAGCTGATGGACTTCGGCATCGCCCGCCACGAGCGCTTTGGTGACCTCACTGAAACCGGCACCGGCCTCGGCACGCCGAGCTACATGAGCCCCGAGCAGATCCTCGGCGACAAGCTCGACTTCCGAAGCGACATCTTCTCGGTTGGCATCGTCCTCTATCAGATGCTCACCGGGCGAAAGCCCTTCGTCGAGGACGACACCCGGACGGTCATGCAGAAGATCCGCCTCGATCGCTTCGAAGCGCCGAAGAAGGTCGGGGTCGACGTGCCCCGCAAGCTCGAGCGCATCATGGCGCGGTGCCTTCAAAAGATGCCCGCCAACCGCTACCCCACGACGCAGGCGCTCATCGACGACCTCACCGAGTTCCTCGCGCCGCGCGTGCCGATGAGCCACAACGCTCGCGTCGTCATGTTCCTGAACGAGATCGGCGTGATGACCGGCGCCCAAACCGAAGAGGTGCTCTCGGCGGTGGCGCCTCGGGTGCTTCGGAGCGGCCGTCGTGACCGGGGGTTCCTGAAGAGCATGGCCCGGTGGCAGGCGGCCGCGTTCGTCGCGATTCTGCTCTCGGGTCTGACGGTCCAGGCCGCAAGTGGCCGCTGGTCCAGTCCGCGGATGGGCGAGGCGCCCGCGGCCCTCGACCCGACAGAGGCCGGGTATCTCACCGTAAGCGCCGACCCGTGGGCGCATGTTCACGTCGACGGCCAGCACGTGCTCACGACGCCCTCCGCACGCGTCATCCCGCTGACGCCGGGTCGCCACTACGTGAAGTACACCAACCCCTACTTCGCACCGGTCGAGCACGAGGTCATCGTGGAGGTCGGCCGCATCGGGCACGACCGGGCAACGCTTTCCGAGCCGCTCGCCGTTGCGCCTCCCGCGGATTCCGAGGCGAGCCCGTGATTCGCTGCCTCGCCCTCGCTGCCGTCGTTGCCGTGTCGTTTGCTGCCTCTTCGTCGATCGCGCAACCGGTGTATACGCACGCGATTCAAGAAGGCGATACGCTCGCCTCGATCGCGCAGCGCTATTACGGCGATCCCACGCGCGAGGCGGTTTTGCGAGAAGCCAATCGCGTGAAGGGCGCGGGGACGAACGGCCTCGTTCCGGGGAGCTGGATCTTCATTCCGATGGTGACGTTCTATCAAGTGCGCGAAGGCGACACCTGGACCTCGATCGCCACCAAGCTCTATGGTCGCGAAACGCGTGCGGCAACGCTCATCGAAGCCAACAACGGCAACCGGCGCGTCGAGCCCGACGCGGGGGCCGAGCTGCTCGTGCCCTACCCGCTTCGGCACGTGGTGGGTCCGGGCGAAACGCTCGCGAAGATCGCGGCCGCGTACATGCCCGAAAGCCCGCTTTCGTTGAAGCGGCTCAGGCGATTCAATGCCGGCGCACGAATCGAGCGAGGACAGGTAGTGCTGGTGCCGCTGTTCGATCTGCGGCTCGCCGGGGAGGGCCGTGCCGAAGCGTCCGCGGCGTTTGCGCGGGCTGCAGGCGCAGGGGCCGCCAAGGCGTCGCAGGACGAAGTGGAAACCGCGCTTCCCGAGCTGATCGAGCAGGTGAAGAACGCGAAGTTCGCCGAAGCGGTCTCTCTCGGCAACCGGCTGCTGGGCACGCAAAACCTGACCTCGACGCAAGTCGTGACCATTCAAAAAGAGCTGGCGGTCGCGTACGTCGCGCTCGAGCGGGGGGACCTGGCCGAAGCCTCGTTCAGGGCGGCCCTCGCGCTTCAGCCGAACCTCGAGCTCGATACCGTACGGACCTCGCCTCGGGTGCTCGACGCGTTCAACCGCGCGAAGCAAATGGACCTTCCCGAGCCGTAGCGCCGCCCGGTCGCAGCGCTCGCTACTTGCGCTTCTTGATCTTCTTCGGACGGTATTTGGCGGGCCGGTCGTCGACCTGCTCGGCTGGGGCGGGCCCGGGCGCGGATTCGAGCGCCCACGGCGGAAGCTCGAGGTCTCCGCTCTCCTCGGCGCGCTTTCGAAGGTGCACGTAGGCGATCACGCATACGGGAATCAGCGCGAGCGAGATGAGCTGCGAGGTCGAAAACCCGAAGAAAAAGCCGCGCTCCGGGTCGTCGCGCAGGTACTCGATGAAAAACCGCCAGAGCCCGTAGAGCGCCGCGACCACGACCAGCACCTGGCCGCGAAACGTGCGGTGGGTGAGCAGCCAGACCGCGAACGCGAACAGTGCGAGACCGGCAAGAGACTCGTAGATCTGCGTCGGGTGCACTGGCAGCGAGAAGGCGCGGTCGACCATGAGGGCGGGGTACTCTTGCAGGTGATGCTCGTACGCTGGAGCGCCGTTGATCGTCTGGTTGCAGGCAAAGGACGGATAGGCCGCGGTATCCCACTTCGGGAACTTGCCCGCGGACGCGAGCCAACCCGGCGCTGCGTCGCCGAGGGGCCGCCCGTAATCGCAGCCGTACAGGTAGCATCCGATGCGGGTGAGCATCAGCCCGGAGGCCAGGGTCGGCACGGCGAGGTCTGCAAAGGGCAAGAGCGGGATCCTCTTGAGTCGCCAAAACGCCCACGCGGTGACAAAGCCACCGAGAAACCCGCCGTAAGCAACCAAGCCGCCCGACCGAAGATCGAACCACGAGGAGATGTCATCGTAGGAGTCGAGGTTGGTGAAGATGTAGAGCAAGCGCGCGCCGACGATTGCGCCGACCGCCGTCCACGTGAAGCAGCTCGCGAGTAGCTCCCGGTTGTACCCCTCGATGCGCTTGCCCATGTACATGATGAAGTACCAGGCGAACAGAAGGCTGCTTCCCAACATCACGCCGTAGGAGTAGATCGGGATCGCGCCCCACGGGGTCGGAATGGAGAAAAGCACCGGATGCATCGGGCGGAAATCTCGCTGGGTTCGCGCCCGGGGTCAAGTGGTGGGGTCGAGCGATCCGCGCGCGCTCAGTTGACGATGACGCGGCGCAGGAACCACTGTTCGTTTTCACGCCGGAGGTCGAACACCGTGTTGGCGAGCCCCGCCTCGGTGCGAACGCGAAGGGCGATCCGCGCGCGCTCTCCGTCGAGTGAAACGCTTTCTTGGATCAAACGAAGCCGGGAGCCCTCCAGCGAAGCCAACGCCTTCCGCGCGTCTGGCTTCAGATCCGCGGCGTTGCGGTCGCTATAGCGACGACGGCGGCCTTCGTGCACGAGCTCGAGGGCGACCTTCGAGGGGTCGGCGTAGCTGAGGGCGCTGTCGATGCGCGATTCGGTCACGCGCCCCGTCACCGAGTCGATGAACTCGTCCATTCGCTCGCGGTCGGTGACCACGATGGCATCGGTGACCATCGCAGCCCCGACCACGATCGAAAGAACGACAAGGAGGTAGATACCCGTTCTGCGCATGCTGGGTTCTTTCAATGCACGCGGCGTGCCATGCGATTGACAGCGAATTCCACAATGATTCTCCCTCGAATGTGTTTCATCTCACCGAAGGCTGCTGTCATTGTGACAGGGTGGCCGAGGGCTCGTGGGACACTTTGGCAGGCGCGTCCGCAGACGGGTTGGCCGCGTGGACCGCACGGGCACGCTTTTCGAGCCAGCCCGTGAGTGCGACGACCGCAAGCCCCAGCCCGGCAAGCACGAGCCATCCACTGGGTTGAAACGCGTCGATCGCGTGCGTCACCTGCGCGATGAAGCCGAGCGCCGCGAGGCCGATGCCGCCGAAGAGCGACGCACGGTCGCCCTTGATGAACCCGACGCTCAGCAGCGTGAGCCCGAGCGCAATGGCCTCGATCGCGGCCCAAGGCCGCGGCTCGACGAGAAGGATCGCGCCGCAGATCAGCGCGTTCACCACGGCGGCGGTTTTGACGAAGTAGGCTCGGCATCGGGTGCTCGCCGCGGCAAAGCCGAGCAGCACGGCGGCCGATACCGACCCGTACGTGAGCCATGTCGTCGAGGCAGAGAGCTCCGGGACTCGGAGCGCGCCAACGAACGCAGCCACGGAGAGGAGAGCCGGCGCGATCGTCAGCCGCTCGACCGTCACGTCCTCGAGCTTCTTCCCGAGAACGAAGACCGCAAGCGCTACGCCCGCGATCAGCATGCCCCAGAGCGCGCTGGTGACCTCGTAGAACAGCACCTGCCGCGCGGCGATCAGCAGCGCAGGCGCGGCCACCGATGCGATCGCGAGCCAAGGCTCGAGCCCGCGCGGCTTCACCCGGGCCGCCGCGCGGGCAGCGCCCACCGCGATCGGCGCAATGGTGAGCGTTGCAGCGAGCGCGCTTCTATCCGGGATCAAGAGCAGCGCATGGCTCGCCGCTGCAGTGACGGTGAGCCAGTTGGCGTGATGCCGGGCAAGCACCCGAAACGCGGCCCACATCATCGGGAGGAGGACGGCGCCCGCACCCAGGACCAGCGCCATCGCGACGGTACGGCTAGGTGCGACCCACTGGGCGACCGGCGCAAGCGTCGAGGCATGCGCGCCGAACTGCGAGAGCACGAAGCCCCCGAGCACCCCGCCGTGAATCGTGATCATCGCGAGTAGTGTCAACAACAGCACCCGCGCGCTTCGCCCTTCTTGAAAGCGAATCCCACAGACGTACGCGACCGCTGGTAGCAGCAGCGTCGTCCCCAGGAGCGCGAGGTAGCGATTGACGTCGCCCACCTGGTCCCAGCCTTGCACGAGGAACGTGCCGGCTGCTGCGAAGATCATCGTAGCCCCGCACCATCGCAAGACTTGAAAGAGTCGTTGAAGCCTGGTTTCCACGTGTCCTCCTAGCGCCCTTCGTTGCGTAGCTCTTCGAGCTCGGCACGGAGGTCTTCGGTTTCTTCTTCGGCCTCGATGTCGGCCTCGAACGCGTCGACGGGATCCGCGAGCTCCGAAGCAATTTCGATTTCACCGACGCGTGCTTCCCAACGCTCGAACACGTCCTCGAGCTCGACGATGGGACCGCTGGTGCTCGCCATACCGTGCACCGCCTCTGCGCGAGATTGACGCGTCCGCATCAGATTCTTGCGTTCACCGAGCTCGCGGAGGCGTTCGTTCAACACGCGGACGCCTTCACTCAGCTCTTTGTGCGCGCGCTCGTGGTCGGCGAGCCGATGCTGAAGCACGGCCGCCCGGCGCTTCGATGCGTTGTGGCGACGGAGGCACTCGATTGCCTTTTCCTCTTCTGCCGCCGCCTTGGCGCGCCGGCGCCACGCCTCGACGGCTTCCTCCTCGCGGACGAGCGCGTCCCGTAGCGCGCGCTGGTCCCGCTCGACCCGCTTGAGCTGGACCCGGGCGCGAGCCGCAGACTGCCGGACCCTGCCGATTGCCGCCGTCACCGTGGCCTCGTGGTTTTCGACCTGGGCCAGCACGTGGTCGACCCACCCGGTCACGCTCAGGGCCCATCGTTTCACTTTCTGCATCGATACCTCCTGCGGACTCCAAGAAGCAGGGAACGTGCCAAGCCGATGCAATGGAAATGATTGAAGAATTTTCTAAAACGCACCAAGTTTAGTACAGGATATGCACAGCCGGTGTACACTTCATGTACATGTTTGATGCCCAGGCGGCGGCGCGGCTCGACGCGATTGGAAGGCTGGGGTTCACCAATCCCTTCGGCCCGGAGCGCCCGCGGCTCGAGGCTGCGATCGTCGGGGAAGACGTGGCGCGCGCTGCGCCGTGGAGCCGGTCGGTCGATTGGCCGCTCGACGACCCCGCCCTTCCCGCGATTCGGGACGAAGCCGAGCGCCAGCTCGCCGCGGCGCACGCCGAGCTGCAGCGCGGCGCCAAACCGACGGACCGCGAGCGCGACCTGATTCGCGGCGTCGCGCTTTACGTTCTCTACTACCGCTGCGACACCCCGTTCTACGAATCGATCGTCTCGCCGGCGCCCGAAGAAAGCGTGTCGTTCTACGACGAATTCGAACACGACTTCCAACGCGTCTTCCAGCACGTTGGCGCGCCTCCCTGGGTCCGCGATTGCGCCGATCTGTTTGCATTCTTCTTCCAGATCCGGCGCGCCTTCCACTTCGTCTTTCATCAAATCCTCGGCACCTCGCGCGCAGCCGCGGAGCTTCGCGCCAGCGTGTGGGAATCGATCTTCACCCACGACCCGACGCGCTACCTTCGTCATCTTCGCGGACGCATGCACGAGGTCAGCACCCTGATCCTCGGGGCGTCAGGCACCGGCAAAGAGCTCGCCGCAAGCGCGATCGGCCTTTCGTCGTTCATCGCTTTCGACGCCTCCCAACGCCGTTTTGCCCGGCATTTCTCGACGGCCTTTCATCCGCTGCACCTCGCCGCGATGTCGAAAACGCTGATCGAATCAGAGCTCTTCGGGCACAAGAAGGGCGCGTTCACCGGGGCCATTGCGGACCGCATGGGGCACCTCGAAGGGCGCACGCCGAGCGAGACCGTCTTCCTCGACGAGATCGGCGACCTCGACCCGGAGGTGCAGGTCAAGCTTCTCCGCGTGCTGCAGTCACGCGAGTTTCATCGGCTGGGAGACACCGAGCCGAAGCGGTTCGGCGGCAAAGTGGTCGCAGCGACCAACCGGGACCTCGCGAGCGACATGGCCGTGGGCAGATTTCGCGAAGATCTCTACTACCGTCTTTGTGCCGATTTGATTCGAACCCCGTCACTCCACCGGCAAATCGACGGAAAGCCGGACGAGCTCGCACACCTGACGCGCGTGTTGATTCAGCGAAATCTCGGCGCCGCGGATGGCACGACCTTCGACGAAGTGATGCAGGGCATCGAAACCAGCGTCGGTTTCGACTACCGCTGGCCGGGCAACATCCGAGAGCTCGACCAGTGCGTGCGCAATCTCTTGATCCACGGGCGCTACCTGCCCGCGGTCGCGCCCGAAAAGACCGTGGGTCTCGAAGCTCTGCTCGAGCGCATGCGAAACGCCGAAGCGACGCTCGATGACGTGGCTTCGGGCTACAGCGCCTGGGTCTATCATCGCGAGGGCAGCTTTGCCCGCGCGGGCGAGGTGCTGGGCGTCGACCGTCGCACGGTCTCGAAGCACGTCGGCGAGGGCGCGCACAGCGAAAAATGACCGCGACCTTTGCCGCGAGATCGGGTATTCAGAGCCGGGTACGTGTCCTCCCCAGCAACGACGACGGTGCGCCTGTTCACGCCCACGGGGTGGGTCATCGGAACGCTGCACGTCCCATCCGGCAAGGGGCTCCTTCCCTTCTTGAACGGCGAGGAGGCCTTCTTTCGCATGACCAACGTGAGCATGCCCGAGCAGCCGCGCACGATTCCCTTTCTGGCGCTCGCCCGAAAAGCCGTGATGATCGTCGTCCCGGGCGAGGGCGCGACGCTCGGGATTCACGAGACGGACGGCCAGGTGCGTCACGAAGTCGCGTGTCTCTTCGACGGCGGCCTGGTGATGGGCACGCTTCCGCTGCCCAAGGGCGTTCGAGTCTCCGACGAGCTCATGCAGTCCGAAGAGTTCTTCGCAATCGAGGACTGCACCCTCGGCATCGACGCCGTACCCGAGCCCACGATGGAGGCGGAGGAGCTGGTGTTCGTGCACGCCGCCGAGCTCTTTGGCGTCGCGGAGCTCGAGCCCGACTGAACGCCCGGTAACCCGCCCAACTGACCGTAGTCAGCCCGCGTCGAGCGCTGCCCGCATGACGTCCAACGGCGGTTCGAAGCCGGTCCACATCTCGAACGCAATCGCGCCCTGATGGAGCAGCATCCCGAGGCCGTCGACGATTTGAAGGCCGCGCGCCTCGGAGCGCGCGAGCACGGACGTCTTCAACGGGTCGTAGACCATGTCGAGCACGGCCGAGCCACGAGGCAACGAATCGAGCGGAAGGGACGCTGCGAACCCCGACGGGTCGGGACTGGAGGCGAGTGTTGCGCTCGTCGCTTGAATGACCAGCGTGGCTTTTTGGAAGTGTCTCCTCGCCTCGGCCAGTGGGCCGGCGGTCAGCGGGCAGTCCACGTGCGATGCGAGGGATTCGGTCAGGGCCGCGCCTTGCTCGGGCCGCCGCGAAAGCACGGTCACCGCCTCGACACCTGCCTCCGAAAGCCCCACGACCGCCGCCCGCGCCGCGCCTCCGGCACCGAGCACCACGACGCGTGCACCGCCGAGCGCAATGCCGGCTTCTCGAAGGGCGCGAACGAGGCCGGGTGCATCGGTGTTGTGTCCTACGTAGCGGCCGTCCGAGCGCACGACGGTGTTCACGGCGCCGATGCTCCGCGCGGTCGTAGCAACCTCGTCGAGGAGCGGGATGACGTGCTCTTTGTGCGGCACGGTGAGGTTGTAGCCGTCGATGCCCGCATCGTGCTGTTCGCGAATCGCGTCGGGAAGATCGTCCGGCGCGACCTCGAAGCGCTCGTAGCGGAGCTCGATGCCGAGCGCCTGCGCGGCCGCCTCGTGCATCTGCGGGGATTTCGAATGCGCGGCGGGCCAGCCGAAAATCCCGAGCCGAATGGGGTCACTCATCGCGTTCGACTGTGGCACCAAACTCGCCATCGGACACTCGGACGCGGAGCCGGTCGCCTTCCTTCACTTCCTCGCACCTTCGAACCGCGCGCCCCGTGGATTCGTGAATTGCAATGGCATAGCCGCGCTCGAGCACGCGGAGCGGGGAAAGCGCTTCTAGACGTGCGGAAAGCTCGGCGTGCGAAGCCCTTGCCTCGCGCACCGTCTTCCAACGGCCCGCGTCGCGCAGCCTGCTGACCCACGCGCCGAGCTCGCGTCGGTCGCGGCGCAGGACGGAGCGCGGATCGAGGCGGGTCAGCTGTCGGTGGAGCGCGGCCAGTCGTTCACGCCGGGCTCGAAGATCGGCGCGCTGTGCACGTCCGAGCTGCGCTTGCCGTCGGAGCATCTCGCGACGAACTGGATCGACGACGCGACGACCCACGCCTTCGAGTGGGCGAAGCAGACGCTCGAGCCGAAGCCGAAGCGCGCCGAGCATATTGTCCAAGGCTTGACTGAGCCGTCGCTCGTGCGACCGCACCTCGCGAACGAGCGCATCTCGCTCGGGTACCACCATCTCCGCTGCGTTCGACGGGGTCGCCGCGCGCACGTCGGCGACGAGGTCGGCGATGGTGACGTCGACCTCGTGGCCGACGCCGCTCACGACCGGCACTCGGCAGCCTGCGATGGCCCGCGCGACGGCTTCGTCGTTGAACGCCCAGAGGTCTTCGGCAGAGCCACCGCCACGCGAGACGATCACGACGTCGAGGTCGTCGACGCGCTGGACGAGCTCGAGCGCGGCGACGATCGAGCGCGGCGCGTCGTCCCCTTGCACCCGGCAGTCGGCGACCAGCAGCCTCACCGGGCAACGCTCACGCGCAACGCGCATGATGTCGCGCAGGGCGGCACCCGTGCGACTCGTGACCACGCCGACCACGCGCGGAAGCTCCGGCAGCTCGCGCTTGGTCTCCGGGTCGAGCAGACCCTCCGCTTCGAGCTTTGCACGGAGACGGCGAAACTGCGCGGCCAGGTCACCTTCGCCCGCGAGCTTTGCCGATCGCGCGATCAGCTGGAACTGGCCGCGCGCCGTGTACAGCGAGAGCGTTCCGCGAAAGCGGATGCGCGCTCCGTTCTCGAGCGCCGCTTTGGTTCGCCGCGCGTCCGATTGGAACATCACTCCGCGAAGCTGCGCCGGGTCCTCTTCGTCGTTCAACGTGAAATAGACATGCCCCTTCGCGCGTCGGACGTCCGAGAGCTCGCCCTCGATCAGCACGTTCGCCCAACTGTCCTCCAGCGTGAGACGTACCGCGCGGTTGACTTCACTCACCCGGAAGACACGTTCTTCACCGCCATGGCCTTTCTCTTCAAGACGCTCGAAGAGCGGCATCTCCGACATGCCGGGACCGTAGCTTCATTCAACGCTTCAAAAAAGGGGACAGCCCCCTTTTCGTGGAGGTGGGGGTGATGAGGTGGGTCGTGGTTGGGGTGGGGGCGAACCTCGGTGGGAGGGAAGCGTCGATTCGTGCGGCGGCGTTGCTGTTGGATGCGCGGCCGGGCATCGACGTCGAGCGAGTTTCGCCGCTCTACGAGACGGAGCCGCTGGGGCCGCCTCAGCCGCACTACTTGAATGCGGCGTTTCGGTTGAAGAGCGCGCTTCCGCCACCGGGGCTGCTCGACGCGCTGCTTCGAACCGAACGGCGTCTCGGGCGACGCCGATCGCAAAGCGAGCGCTGGGGGCCGCGCAGCAGCGACCTCGATCTTCTGTGGGACGACGCTGGACCGCATGCATCGCCGGGGTTGACCGTTCCGCACGCAGAGCTCGCGCGCCGCACGTTCGCGCTCGCACCGCTGCTCGACGTGGCGCCCGAGCTTCGGGCGTCGTTTGCGGAATGCCTCGCCGAGCAGGGCGGCGCACCACCTCCTTGGACGCGAAGCGCGATCGTCGTAACCCGAACGTCATCGGATGGTTTTCATGCCCAGGTCGAGTCCGATTCACTCGCCGATGCCTGCGCCCTCGCCGCCGCATCGGTCGCGCCCGTCGGACGGCCTTGGTCGACCCGGCACGTCACGATTCGACCCGGTGCCGAGCCGTTTGCGGCGGCACTGCGACAGGCATTACGCACCGGCTTTTCGGTGGCGCGGGCAACGATCAGTCACTGTTCCGACGCGCAGTGGACCGCGGAATTCCATGGTGTAAACGCGGGCATGCCCGTCGATGCCGATGTGCGACTCCAACCTACGTCCGGAACCCAGCGGGCGGTGCGGGTAGAGCTATCGGTGAACGCTCCGCCTCGCTGATCGATTTTCTGGTCGAATCGTTTGTTGCTTCACGAATCGATGGGTACGCTGAATATGAGGGGTTTCGTCGACAGGGGACATGGCAGACGCACGCAAAGACAAGCGCACGCTGCTTTCGCTGAAGATCCGCTACAAGAGCGCGACGCTCGAGGACTTCATCGAGAGGTACAGCATCGACATCTCCCGCGGAGGTGTCTTCATCAAAGCAAAGAAGCCGCTGCCGGTCGGCACGCTGCTGAAGTTCGAGTTCATGCTTCAGGATCAATCGACGCTCATTCATGGCGTCGGCCGCGTCGTTTGGCGGCGAGACGAGTCGGAAGCCGATTCGCACAACCCGCCGGGCATGGGGATCAAGTTCATCAAGATGGACCCCGAATCGCGTTCGGTCGTGCAGCGCATCGCGGAGGTGCGAGGTCAGCCCGGCGTCTTCGAGCAAGGCAAGGAAGGCGTCCAACCGCCATCTCTCGCGCCGCCGGAGGGCTCGCTGCAGGAAGAAGCCGATCGCACCAAAGTGCGACACGTCAGCGAGTTCTTGGCCTCGGCGCTCGAAGAAGGCGATGCGGGCGACGCGGTTCGACGCGAAGCCAAGGCGGGCGCAGAGCGGGCGCGCAGCGTCAGCAACCGCATCGGTCAGCGTTCCGCCGCGAAGTCGGCGTTCGGCGCGTCCGGGTTGAGCCCAACGTCGAGCCTGCAAAGGAGCTCCGCTGCGCCAGCGATGGAAGAGCTCGATGCCGAGGAGGATTTCCTCGACGACGAGACCACCAAGATTCACGACCACTACGAATCCGACTATCCGCATGCCGCTCAAACCGTGGTGTCGCACGACGCGGCGTCCCACTTCATCGCGGAGAAGCGTCCGACGCCGGTCGCGCCAGCGGGGGCGAGCTCGGAAAGCCGTGTCTCGGATCTCTTCGGGCCTGATTCGTTCGGCCCTGCGGTCGAATCGATCGACCCGGAGGTGCTCGATTCGGAGCCTGGCCCCGTGCCCGGGTCGGTGCCGGAGGCGCCCGGGATTCCAGCCGAGGCGTTCAAGCTGCCGAAGTCGAGCGAACCGGTGTGGACGATGCGCCCTGCCGACCCAGAGCCGGAGACGCGCGGTTGGATGGCGAGCCTGCTGCTCTCGCTCCTCGTGTGTGCCGCCGGCATCGCCACTTGGCAGCTCGGTCTTGCAGATGGGCTGATCGCAAAGGCCACGGGGATGCTCGGAGAATCCGGCGCGCCGGTGAGCGCTCCAGCCGAGCCGGCGCGTGTTGGCGCCGCTGCACCGGAAGCTGCCGTGCAACCACAAGGCGAAGCCCCGGCCGAAACCCGGCCGGCTGATCAAGCCGTAGCGGCCGCCGAAGAAGCAGCGCCCGCGGCCGCCGACGCGGCGATGGCAAAGGTCGAAATCGTGTCCAAGCCGCCGGGTGCGTTCATCAGCGTCAACGGCAAGGGCGTGGGCCGCACCCCGCTCGAGATCGAGTACGCGGTCGGGACGAATCTCTCGATCTTTTCGAAAGCACGCGGGTACCTACCCCGCAGGAAATTGCTGACCGTCGAGGCCGACCAGCCCAAAGTCGAGCTCGTTCTTTCGACTCTTCCGTTCGTCGTCGACGTCATCACGAGCCCGCTCGGGGCGAGCGCAACTTCGGTGGGCGGTGGGCAGGTCACCACGCCGGGCTCGCTGAAGTTCCAGTCGATGGAGGCTCCCCGCAAGATCGTGATCTCCAAGGACGGCTACAAGACCGTCACGAAGTCGATCGCGCGCGCAAACTTCATCGAGGAGCCGCGACGCATGGCGGCCACGATCAGCATCGCGCTCGAGTCCGACGGGTCCGCAGCTTCGGCGCCTCCCGTGGGTCCAGCGCCGAGCGAGCCAGCGCCCGAGGCGAAGCCCGTCGAGACCAAGCCCGAGCCGAAGGCCGAGGGGGAGCCCGAGCCCGACGCCCCGGTCGAAGATCCTCCGCCGCCGGCCGCCGCTGCGCCCGCCGCGCCTAGCGAAGCAAGCCCCGCCGACGCGCCCTAGGCTTTCGATACATCGTCCGGATGAAGACCAGGCCGGCGAGAAATCCGCCGATGTGGGCGAACCAGGCCACCCCACCGCCGCCCTCGCCGATGATGCCGAGCGACAGGTACCCCTGCACGAGCTGCAGCACGAACCAAAGCACGATGAAAATCCAAGCTGGCACCTCCATGAAGTGGATGAAGATGAAGATCGGCACCAGCGTCACGACCCGCGCATGCGGAAAGAGCGTGACGTAGCCGGCAAGCACGCCGGAAATCGCGCCCGACGCACCGATCATCGGGACCATGCTGCTCGGGTCGACCAGGATTTGGCCTCCGACCGCGCCGAGCCCGCAGAGCGCGTAATACAAAACGAACCGCCCGCGACCGAGCACATCCTCGACGTTGTCCCCAAAGACGTGCAGGAAGAGCATGTTGCTGCCGAGATGAAGCAGGCCGCCGTGAAGAAACATGCTCGTGAACGGGGTGATCCCACTCCCCAGCGCGCCCCCCTCGATTCTCGGCGCGGCCCAGTCACCGTTGACGATCACGTCTGGAATCACGCCGAACCGCATGACCAGCGCCTCGGCGCCCGCCTGCCCGAGGCTCAGCCCCGCCACGAAGATCGCCACGTTGGCGCCGATGATCGTCCAGGTCACCACGGGCGTTCGGCGCGTGTGGTTGATGTCTCGGATCGGGATCACGAGCGTTCGGTATAGCGCTTCGCGGAGGCCGTGGCAGTGCTACGTGCTAGAGCTGGCCCATGGACGCGGGCCACCTGCTTGGACCGACGGGGCCGCTGGCTCGCGGCGTGCCAGGCTACGAACATCGCCCCGGGCAAATCCGCATGGCGCGCGCCGTGCAGGACGTCCTTCGGCACGACGGGGTGCTCCTCATCGAGGCGGGGACCGGCACGGGCAAGACGTGGGCCTACCTGATCCCCGCAGCGCTGAGCGGCCGCCGCGTGATCGTGTCGACCGGCACGCGCGCGCTGCAAGACCAGATCATCAAAAAGGACCTTCCCGCGCTCAACGCCCATCTCGGCTTGGACGTCGAGGCCGCCTGCGTCAAAGGCCTCGGCAACTACCTTTGCCGGCGGCGCTTCGACGAGCTTTCCCGAAGCGCGGACGCCGTCCAGCCTAGGTTCGCGCGCTCGCTGCCAGCGCTCCGGGAGTGGATTCAGGGCACCGACAACGGAGACCGAGCCGATCTTTCGTCGATTGCCGAGGAAGACCCGATCTGGGCGCGGGTCGTGAGCGGCTCCGACACGCGGATCGGCGCGCGCTGCGACTACTACGACGAGTGCTTCGTGACGCAGGTGCGACGGCGCGCCGACGAGGCGCAGCTCGTCGTGGTCAATCATCACCTGTTTTTTGCGGACCTCGCGCTTCGCGATACTGGCTTTGCCTCGGTGCTCCCCGATTACGATGCGGTGATCTTCGACGAGGCCCACCAGCTCGAGGACACGGCCACGGTGTTCTTCGGAACGCGCCTGTCGACGGCGATGATCGAGCGTTTGGTGCGGGATGCGCGCATGGCACTTGGTGGCGCGCGCGCAGATGACGACCACGACGGGCGGCTGCTTTCGTCGGTGCTCGAGCGGTCATCGAGCTTTTTCGGGGCGCTTCCTTCGCATGCCAACGGCGGCCGCGTGCCGCTCGACAAACACGACATTCCCGAGGAGGCCCTCTTTTCGCTCGACAACACCTTGGCCGAGCTCGGCGCGACGTGCCGCAACGTCCGCCCCCCGCGCGAGAACGTCCTGCAGATCGCGCGGCGTGCCGATCAGCTTCGGCACGCCCTCGGCTCGCTCGAAGCGCCCGGTCAGGTGAGCTGGGCGCAGGTCGGCGCGCGAAGCCCCGCCGTCGGATCGAGCCCGATCGACGTCGGGCCCCTCTTGCGGGAACGGCTTCACGAGCGAGTCCCCTGCCTGGTGTTCACCAGTGCGACCCTCACGACCGGCGGCGACTTCTGTTTCGTCAAACGCAGGCTCGGCATCGAGGCCGAGGTCAGCGAGGAGGTGGTCGAGTCGCCCTTTCGCTTCGAAGAGCAGTCCGCGCTCTATGCGCCGACACACCTGCCGGATCCGCGCGACGCCGACTTCCCGGACGCTGCCGCGAAAGAAATCCTCGAGCTGATTCGCCTTTCCGACGGCGGGGCCTTCGTGCTGTCGACGTCGCTCCGCATGATGCGCATTCTCGCAAAGCGCGTCGGCGACGAGCTCGATCACGAATGGTTCGTCCAGGGCGACGCGCCGAAGCAGACGCTGCTCGACCGTTTTCGCGATGCGGGCAACGCCGTGCTGTTCGCCACCGCGAGCTTCTGGGAGGGCGTCGACGTACCAGGCTCCGCGCTCCGGCTCGTCATCATCGACAAGCTCCCGTTCGACGTGCCGAGCGACCCGATCGTGGCGGCGCGCTGCGAGCGGCTCGAGGAGGCGGGGGAGTCCTCGTTCATGGGGTACCTCGTGCCTGCGGCCGCGCTTTCGCTCAAACAGGGCTTCGGCCGGCTGATCCGGACGACTCGGGACCGCGGCGTCGTCGCGATCCTCGATTCCCGGATCCGCCGAAAAGGGTATGGAAAAGTCTTTCTTCGGAGCCTTCCGCCCGCGCGCGTGTGCGACTCGATCGACGAAGCTCGGCAGCTCTTGATCTCTTCGGCCGCAGCCACCAACATATCTACCCTATCCGCCGAATGAAGGAGGCCCCGTGACGCAAGTCGCCGCCGAAGTGCATGGCTCCGTCGCCATTCCCGAAGCCGAGCATCGAATCGAGTCCACGTCACGATCGAAGATCGACGAGGCGCTCGCGATCCTCGAAGACCACAAGAACGAATGGATCGCGCTCGACATCGACGAGCGCATCGCGCTGCTCGAGCAGGCGAGGGACGGCTTCGTCGAAGTCGCCGAGCCGTGGGTCCGCGCCGCCGTCGAGGCGAAAGGCCTGACGATGGGGGCGTCCGAGGAGGGTGAAGAATGGATGGCCGGCCCCGGCACCGTGCTCCGCAACATCAACCTGCTGATCACGTCGCTGACCGACATCCGCGACTATGGCGCACCCCAGCTCCCGAAACCCGCATTCGCACGCCCTGACGGCCAGGTCGTTGCGCCCGTCTTGCCTGCCAATGGCTGGGATGGACTGTTGTTCCAGGGTTTCAGCGGCGAAATTTGGATGGAGCCCGGCGTCGAGCTCGAAGACCTGCCGCAGACGCAGGCGTCCTTCTATAAGAATCCCCCCTCGGAGGGCGGCATCGCGCTCGTGCTCGGCGCCGGCAACGTCGCTTCGATCGGGCCCATGGATGCGCTCTACAAGCTGTTCGTCGAAGGGCAGGTCGTCATCCTCAAGATGAATCCGGTCAACGAGTACCTCGGGCCGTTCATCGACGAGGCGTTTTCGGCACTTCGAGAGCGCGGCTTCTTCCAGGTCGTCTACGGCGGAGTCGCCGAGGGTGATTACCTCTGCACGCACCGATTGGTCGAGGAAATTCACATCACCGGCTCGGACAAGACGCACGACGCGATCGTGTATGGCGTCGGCGAAGAGGGCGCCCGCAGGAAAGCTGCGGACGATGCGCGAAACCTGCGGCGCCTCACCTGCGAGCTCGGCAACGTGAGCCCCATCATCATCGTTCCGGGCCCATGGTCCGCCAAGGACTTGGACTTCCAGGCAGAGAACTTGGTCACCTCCGTCGTCAACAACGCGGGGTTCAACTGCACCGCGACCCGCGTGATCCTTCAACACGACGGCTGGGGCCAGCGCGAAGCTCTGCTCGCCGCCATCAAGAAGTGGTTCGACAAGGCCGGCGACCGCAAGCCCTACTACCCCGGCTCCGAAGAGCGGCAGAAGACGTTTCTCGAGCATCACCCCGATGCCGATCAGTTTGGCGCCAAGGGCGCGGGGCGCGTGCCGTGGACGTTCATCCATCACCTCGATCCAAACGACCCCGACGAAATCTGCTTCAACATGGAGTCGTGGTGCGGCCAGACCAGCGAGGTCGCGCTCCCGGGCGCATCGGTCGCCGACTACATCGACAACGCGGTCGAGTTCTGCAACGAGCGCGTGTGGGGCACGCTCGCGGCGAGCATTTTCGTGCACCCGAAGTCGCTGAAGGACCCGGCCGTGGCGGCAGCCGTCGACCGCGCCGTGGCGAGCCTTCGCTACGGCAACATCGGGGTGAACCACTGGACGGGCCTCAACTACGCGTTCGTCACGCCCACGTGGGGCGCGTTCCCCGGCCACCCGCGCAAAGACATCCGCTCGGGCCATGGGGTCGTGCACAACACGTACATGTTCGATCGGCCGCAGAAGTCCGTCGTCCGCGGGCCGTTCCGCGCCTTTCCAAAACCGGCCTGGTTCATCAGCAACAAGAACGGCGCGGAGATCGGCGAGAAGATGACCTATTTCAACGCCGACCCGACGTTGACCCGGCTGCCCGGGCTCCTTTGGGCGAGCCTCAAGGGCTAGGGCGCGCCCCGCTTCACGACCGCCTCGTAGACGCGGTCGGGCTGCCCTTCGACCGATACGGGGAGGCCCGCATTCTTCCAACCGGGCTCGAGGACCTGGCCGAACGCATCCCGCGCGCCGTCGAACCCAGCGCGCTGATCGACGACGTTCGAAAACCCCGACGCCGCTAGCGCTTCGGCGGCACGGAGCGAACGGTTCCCCGAGCGGCAGCCGAGCACCAGCTTCGCGTCTTTTGGAAACGTTGCGGCCACGACGGCCATGAAATCGCCGTTCGGCCGCATCCCGGTCGGCGTCGCGTGAAGCAGCGGAATGTTGTACGCGCCGTCCGGATGGCCCGCATCGAACTCCGGAATCGATCGAACGTCGACGTACACGTACCCGTCGTTTTGGATCAGCTCCGCAGCCTCTTCGGCCGACACGCGCTTGACCGCCATGCGTTGGATCTAGAGACGCCGGGCGCGGAAGCAACCCAAAGGCTCAGCGGTTCGCGTTCTCCAAGAAGAGGCTTTCGAGCGTCTGCCGCTCGGGGATCATCGCGTCGAGCCGTGCTCCGGCCGCGTGCGAGATGCGGAGGACCTCGTCGACGGTCTTCTGGCCTTCCACCCGAAGCGCGAGGCGGCCGTCCCCTTCGTCGAGAATCATGCCGCGGGAACCCAGGGAGTCCTTGAGCGTTTGGGTTGCACCGCTCAAACGGATTTCGACCCGCCGGCCCGCGGACTCCAGCAGCTCGTGCACCTGTCCCTCGGAGGTGATTTTGCCCCGCTGCATGATCACGACGCGGTCGCAGAGCGTCTCGACGTCGCTCAGGATGTGACTGGTGAACAGCAGCGTCTTGCCGCGCTCGCGCTGCGCGAGCAAAAGGTCACGCACCTCTTTTCGTCCGATCGGGTCGAGGCCGCTCATCGGCTCGTCGAGCACCAGCAGCTCGGGGTCGGCCAGGAGCGCCTGCGCGAGGCCGATCCGCTGCATCATCCCCTTCGAGAACTTGCCGATCGGGCGGTCGACCGCGTGCCGAAGCCCCACCTCGTCGATCATCACGTCCGACCGGTCGCGGCGCTCGCTTTTCGGAATGCCGACGAGTCGCCCGCACAGGTCGAGGAACTCGAGTGGCCTGAGGTACTGATACACGTACGGGTTTTCCGGCATGTAGCCGATGCGCTTGGCGGCTTCGCGGCGGTCGGCCCCGCCAAAGAGCCGGATCTCGCCTTCGCTGGGGAAGATCAGGCCCAGGACCGATTTGATCGTGGTGGTCTTCCCAGCCCCGTTGGGACCGAGGAGGCCGAAAATCTCCCCTCGACGGACGGAAAAGGTGGTGCCCCGAACCGCCTCCACGCGTTTGCGAAAGAAGCCGATGTGAAAGGTCTTCTTCAGCCCGATCACCTCGAGCACGACCTCGTCGCTACTCATGGAGAACCCCCCGAAGCGCTAGAATCACGTCTTCGACCTCGTTGTCGCGCATCTGCGGGTAGAGGGGCAGCGCGATGCCCCGCGAGGCGACGTGCTCGGCGATCGGCATCGACACGTCGACTCCCGTGAAGCTGCCGAGCCTGTGGATTGCAAACGAGAGCACGCCGGTTTCGATGCCGCGCTCTTCGAGCTTTGCGCGCACGGCGTCCCGGTCGTGTCCCTGCGGAAGAATGGCGCCCATCGTCTGGTAGTTCGACTCGCCGCCCTCCGGTGTTTCCTGAAGGTCGAGCTCATCGCCGAGCGCGTCGCGGTAGATCGAGGCGAGCTGGCGTCTACGCACCAAAATGTCGTCGAGCCGCTGAAGCTGCGCGAGCCCGAGGGCGGCAGCGATGTCGGTCATCCGAAAGTTCGGCGCGGCCACCACGAACTCGCCCCCGAGCTGACCGTGGTTGCGGAGCATGCGGAGCTTGTCTGCAGTCGCGTCGTCGTCGGTCAGGCACATGCCGCCCTCCCCCGTCGTCAGCACCTTGCGCGGATGAAAGCTCAGGCACGACACCGCACCGAGGCTGCCGCAGGGGCCATCCGCGAAGCGGCTTCCAAGAGCGCAGGCGGCGTCCTCGACGATCGGAAGCGATCCGAGTGCATCCCGGATTCGATCCGCCTCGCAGGGGTTGCCGAACTGATCGATGACGATGGCCAGCTTCGTGCTTCCGGTTCGTGCGGCGCGGAGCGCTTCGGCGGAGCTGTTCCATTCCTTCGGGTCGATGTCGACGAACTGGACCCGGGCCCCCGCGAGCCGGACGGCGTGGGCGGGGCTCGGCCAGCTCAGCGCAGGACAGAGGACGTCGTCGCCGGGTCCCACTTGCATGACTTTGAGCGCGAGCTGAAGCGCGGCCGTCCCACTCGAGACCGCAACCCCGTGCCGGCGCCCGACCAGCGCGGCAACCGCCTGCTCGAAACGCTCCACGAGCGCTCCCTGCACGAGTTGGCCCGACTCGAGCACGGCGGCCACGGCGCGCTGCTCGTCATCCCCGATCCAAGGTTTTGCCAAGCGAATCAAGACCCGTTCATCTTATCAGCTCCGCCTCTTGGGCGACCAGATTGCGGGCCCTGGCATCGGGCGGCACCCTTCATGGATGGACCTAGCGGGACGCGTGGATGCCTTGGAACGGGCGGTGACCCAGCTCGGCGTACGGCTGCGCGAGGAGGAGCTTCCAGACGAGGCACGCGTGGACGGCGGGCTCTGCCGCGTCGGCGATGACCTCGTCATTTACCTCTCGCCCTCCGCACCCCCTTGGCGGCGCGCGGAAGTCCTGCTCGATGCGCTTCGGAGGTTGCCGCACGGCGGCCTCTGGCTGCCTCCGCAGATTCGAATCCTCGTCGAAAGCGATGATTTCGGCGACAACCCCACTCCCCTGTTACGCTGGAGAGACGAGGACGAACGTTGAGCGGTCTTGGCTTAATTCTATCGGGTGGTGGCGCGCGAGGCGCCTACGAGGTTGGCGTCCTCGAATACATCTTCAGCGAGTTTGGCGACGGGCGCGGGCTGCCACCGCAAGTCGACCTGATCTCCGGCACCAGCGTCGGCGCGGTCAACGGCACCTTCGTCGCCTCGGCGATCGACGACGTGAACGCGGGCGTGAAAAGGCTCTCTTCGGTCTGGACGAGTCTCGAGCTTCCGCAGGTGCTCGGCTTCGGGTTGAAGCAGGCGGCGGGTCTCTATCGCGTGCTGCTCGGCGGCAGTGGCCAAGCGCGCGGTGTCTTCGATCCCGCCCCGCTCTCGGCGCTCGTCGGTCGGAACGTGCGCTGGCGACGGCTTCGCCAAAACATTCGAAGCGGCAAGCTTCGGGCGCTCACCGTCAGCACGACGCACGTCGGCACGGGCCAGCCTGTGATCTTCGTCGATGCCGCACCCGGCGTCGGCATCCCCAAGAGCCTCGGTCTTCATGCGCTGGTCCGGCGTGCCCGGATCGGTCAGCACCACGTACTCGCCTCGGCCGCGATTCCCTTGATTTTCCCGGCCGTCGAGATCGGTAACGAGATCCACTGCGACGGCGGCCTGCGCTTGAACACGCCGATGGGGCCGTCGGTTCACCTCGGCATGAACCGCCTGCTCGTGATCGGGCTTTCGACGCCCCATGCCGAGGGCCGGCGTGCATTGCAAGACGGCAAGTACCCCGGTGCGACCTACATGCTCGGGAAGGTGCTCAACGCGTTTTTGCTCGACCACGTCAACAGCGACCTTCTCGAGGTGCAGCGCATCAACGACTTCTTGAAAGACGGCATCCGCGCCTACGGCCCCGACTTTCTCGATCGCATCAACGAAGCTGCCCGGGCCCGCGGCGCGCTCGCCCAACGGCGCCTGCTCAGCTCGCTCGTGCTGCGGCCGACGATCGACATCGGCCAGGTCGCGTCCGACTATCTCGCCTCGAACCGCGTCCGATTCGGCAAGAGCCTCGGCCGCGCGTTCATCAGCATGATCGACGTCGGCGAAGGCGCGGACGCGGACCTCGCGAGCTACCTCCTGTTCGACGGGGGTTTCGCCCAAGCGCTGATCGAGATGGGCCGGCGCGACGCCCACGCGAAAAGGGCTGAAATCGAGGCGTTCTTGTTCGAAGACCCCGAGTCCATGATTTCCACACCGCCTACTGTGGAGACGGTGGCACATTCGGAGTCCAACGCGCCGAAATAGCTGAGGCTTCGACCCCGGGCCGGGTTGTGGACAAACCGTGGAAGACTGACCGAAATGTCAGCGAAAGTGTAATATTGTATCCACAGCGGTGGGTGTGGTAGGCTCCAACAGTGGCTCAACCCAGCGTCGCGCACATCTCGGAGAACGCGACCCAGCTGTCGCGGCGCCTCGTCGAAAACGTCGGGATCGTCGTCCGCGGCAAAGAAGAGGTGATCAAGCTGGCCGTGGTGTCGCTCCTCGCGCGCGGGCATCTCCTTCTCGAAGATGTGCCCGGAGTCGGGAAGACGACCTTGGCGCGCGCGCTCGCCGCATCGATCGGCGTTTCGTTTCGAAGGCTTCAGTGCACGTCGGACCTGATGCCGACCGACGTGCTCGGCGGCAACGTGTTCAACCAGTCGAAGAGCACCTTCGAGTTTCGACCGGGCCCGATCTTCACCCAGGTGCTGCTCGCCGACGAGGTGAACCGCACGACGCCCAAGACACAAAGCGCCCTCCTCGAAGCGATGGACGAGCGTCAGGTGTCGATCGACGGCGAAACCCACCAGCTCGAAGAGCCCTTTTTCGTAGTGGCTACGCAGAACCCGCAGGAGTTCTACGGGACCTACCCGCTGCCCGAATCGCAGCTCGACCGATTCTTGCTTCGGCTGAGCCTCGGCTATCCGCCACCCGACGTCGAGCGCGAGGTGCTCCATCGCCGCGGCGTCGATCCGGTGCAGCAGCTCGACGCCGTGATGAGCGCGACGGAGCTACGCCACGTTCAGCAGGCGGTCGACTCCGTGCGCGTCGACGATGCGGTTCTCGATTACCTTCACCGCATCGTCATCGCCACGCGCAATACCCCGTTATTGTCGGTGGGTGTGTCCACCCGAGGCGCGCTCGGCTTCGAGCGTGCTGCGCGCGCCAGAGCGCTCGTCGAAGGGCGGTCGTTCGTGCTTCCCGACGACGTCAAAGAGCTGGCGGCTCCTTCGCTCGCACACCGCGTGAAAGTCAGCGGCGGCATGGGTGGCGCCGAGGTCCGGGACGACGCCCAGCGTGTGATTCGCGAGTTGCTGACGATCGTCGCCGTGCCACTCTGATCGGCTCGATCGATGCGCATCTTTCGACGAAGGCGGAGCAGGCGGAAGTTTCGGCTGACCCGTGAAGGTCGAGCTTTCTTGTTCGTGACCGTTGGCGTCGGCCTCGCCGCGGTCAACACGGCCAACAACCTGCTCTACCTCGTGCTCGGGTTGCTCCTCAGCCTGCTTCTCGTGAGCGGTGTCCTGAGTGACCTCGCGCTTTGGAAGCTACGCATCAAGCGAAAGCTCCCCACGCGGTGCTTCGCGGGGCAGCGCACGCTGATCGACGTGACCCTGAAAAACGAAAAGCGCTGGCTGTCGAGCGTTTCAGTCGAGACGATCGACGAGCTGGACCACGCCGAGACGGAGCCGGCCCGGTTCGTCCGCGTCGAGCCCGGGGAGACCGGCACCGAGGGCTATGCCTTCGAGCCGCACCGGCGGGGCACCGTCGAGCTCGGGACCCTTCGAGTGCTCACCCGATATCCGTTTGGACTGATCGAGAAGGGCTACACGATGTTTTTGCCCGACGAAATGGTCGTCTATCCGAGCCTCGTCGATCACGTAGCCCCGCCGCCGCTCGAAGCGATGCAGGGCGATGCCGCCCCGATGCACCGTACGGGCCGGGGCAGCGAGTTCGCCGGTAGCGTTCGGTTCTACCGCGAAGGCGACGAGGCGCGCGACATTCATTGGCGGAGGACGGCGAGCCGGGGCGAGCTGGTCATTCGCGAGCACGAGCAGGATTCGAGCGCGCTCGTCACACTGTCGGTCGACAACCTGCTGCGGGGCGACGTCGACGACGAAGCCGCCTGGCACGAGCGTTTCGAGACCTCGATTTCGGAGGTCGCGACCTTGGTGTCGCTCTATCTCGCGCAGGGCGTCTCCGTGCAGGTGCAGACCAGCGACAGCGTGTCGCCCCTGGTCATCGGCGGCAGCCCGCCCGACCCGATCTGGCGCTTCCTCGCATTGCTCCGCCCGGCCCGCGTCCGCAAGCGCGGCAAGCACGACAGGCGGGCCGCATGAGGTTTGCCTTTGCGCACAAGATGGTGGCGTATCTCTTTGCGGCGCTCGGCCTCATCGCGCTGATGCTCGGGACGACTTTTACACCGACCGAGTCGATCATCGTGATCGCAGGATTCGTCGCGAGCTGGTTTGCCGAGCCGCCCCTTGTCGACCGGCCGGGATACTCCCGCTTCTGGAATGGCGCTGCGGTAGCGTTGCTCGTAGTACAAATCGCTCGCGCGATCGGCGGTGAGGCCATTCTGACGGTCGGCGTTCAATACGCTGCGTTTCTTCAGCTCTCACGGCTTGCCCACCGAAAGACGGCTGCCGACTACCAACAGATCGCCATCCTCGGATTCCTCCATTTGATTGCCGGCACCGTGCTTTCCGCGGGCCTCGACTATGCCGTCGTCTTCTTCGGCTTCGTGGTGGTCATGCCGTGGATGCTCGCGCTCACCCACCTTCGAAAAGAGCTCGAGCTTCAACACGGCGCGCAGAGTCCGATGCTCCGCGGCGCGCTCGAAAGCACGCAGCTCGCCACGCCCGCGTTCTTCGGCGGAACGACCCTGCTCGCCGTGCCCCTGTTCGTCCTCACCGCCGCGATGTTCTTCGCCTTCCCGCGCGTGGGCTTCGGCTTCCTTTCGAGCTTCGGCGCCCGCACGCAGTCGGTCACAGGCTTCGGCGACGACGTCGAGCTCGGCGGCTTTGGAACGATTCGGGACGACCCGACCGTGGTGATGCGCGTCAAGGTCGTCGACGACGGCACACCCCGCCCGCAGTCCCTCGGCCTCCGCCTGCGCGGCACGTCGTTCGATCGCTACCGCGAGGGCCGCTGGACCCGCACCCAGTTCGCCGGCACCGAGCTCAAGCATTTGCAGGACGAGTACATCGTCTTTAGGCCGCCGAAGCGCGAAGATCGGTTCTACGAGATCATTCTCGACCCGATGGAAGAGTCGGTGCTGTTTCTCCCGACGGGCACGGTGGCGTTACAGGTGCCGCCGGCGATTCGTTCGGGACGGCAGCGATATCGGCGCATCATGTACTCGCCCGGGTTGGACGTGCGCTACCGCGGCCGCATCGACGGGCCGCTCACCTACAAGGCGTTCACATCGCCCGAGCTCAGGAGCTTTTCCGAGCGCGTTCGCCCCGCGCTTCGGGAGCGTTACCTCGAGGTGCCCGCCGGATACGAGCGCATCGCGCAGCTCGCCCGCGAAGTCGTCCGTGGGGTACAGAACCCACGCGCGCAGGCACAGCAGCTCGAGCGTTACCTTCGCGCAGGCGGCGACTATCGCTACACGCTCGACCAGCCCGACACCGAAGGCAAAGACCCGCTCCACGTCTTTTTGTTCGAAGCCAAAGCCGGGCACTGCGAGTATTTCTCGACCGCGATGGCGATCATGCTCCGGTCGCTCGGGTTGCCGTCGCGCAACGTCACCGGGTTTCTCGGCGCCGACTACAACCCCTACGGGGACTACTACGCCGTCCGCAATGGGCATGCGCACAGTTGGGTCGAAGTGCTGATCGATGGGCAGTGGATGACGTTCGACCCGACACCGGCCTCGGGTCAGGTGTTTGCCATGCCGTCTGGTCTCGCCGTGAGGCTGCGTCAGATGGTCGATGCGATGCGTGTGCGGTGGGCCGAGTACATCGTCGAGTACAACATTCGCGATCAGGCGAGGGCGCTTCAGGGCCTCGCGGCCTGGTACCGCTCGCTTCGCGGGTCACGGCGGGGCGCGGGATCGACCGTCGGCGAATCGGGTGACGATCACGGGCTCGGGCCGATTCCGTTCCGGCCCGATTGGCGCTGGTTCATCGCGATCATGACGATGTTTTTCATCGGGGTGCTGGTGGCGCGCTGGACGCGGAAGCGCCGCCGACAGACCCGGGCCGGCCGCCAGCTCGATCCAAATCGGGATCGCGCGGTGCGTCTCTACCTCTCGCTCGAGAACAGCCTTCGAAGCGCAGGGCACGCGCGACCGCCCGACGTGACCCCAGCCGAGCACGTGGACGAGCTGAGCCGTGCCGGGTTCCCCGCCGTCGACGAGGTGCGCGAGGTCACCGATGCATATCTCGCAGCGCGCTTCGGTGAGGAACAGCTGCCGCCCGCGGCCTACCAACGGCTCCGGCAAATCAGCCGAAGCGTGCGCAGCAAAGCCAAACGGCCGCCTACTGCGTGATGAACCAGCCCGTCGCGACGCCGATCGCGGCGAGCACGAGCGCCCCCACCGCCAGCACCGCGAACTTGGAAGCCCGCGCCTTGCTCGCCGGCACGGCGGCTTGGCTCGTCGCCGGTTTGGCGGGCTTTTCTTCCTCGGGCACCGCGATCGAAACCGGGGCTGCGCCCGGCGGGCGAAACGTCATCACCGGTCGCGTTCCGGGCGGCGCTTCGGAGCGCGGAGGCGGGTTGAAAGACGGCCCCATCGGAACGGCCGCTGCGCGTGCGATCGTCACCGGCTCGTCCTTGGTTTCGAACCAACCCATCGTTGCGCCGGCCGGGGCGCTGTCGCGGACGTTCTCGATGGCGCGCACGACGTCCGCGTCGCCGTCGAACCAGTGGCTCGGATCGACGAAGTCGGATGCCTCGAGGGGTCGCGCGCCCTCGTCGTCAGGGCTGGGCGCAAACGACGTCGCCGGGTCGATCGGCACGTTGGCGGTGCTTTCGAGCGAGGTGAATCGGGCCAGCTCCTCCTGAATCATGCCGTCGATCATCATCGGCCGTGGCGGCACCGACTTTTGGCGCTCGAGCGCGGCCTTCACGAGGTTGGCGATGTCGTACGACGTCACCTTCATCTGGTGGTGAAAGAGGTAGCTGGCGAGCGCGTCGCCGAGCTCTCGCGCGGTTTGAAAGCGGTCCTCGGGCCGCTTGGCGAGCGCACGCATCACTAGCGCCTCGAACTCGGCGTCGACCTCGGGATGGTCGCCGATCAGGCTCGGCACCTCGGCGGCCGACACGGCTTGGACGGTGTCGTAATCGGTATCGCCGAGAAAGAGCCGCCGGCCGGCGAGCATTTCCCAGATACAAACTCCGAGCGCGAAGATGTCGGCCCGCTCGTCGACGTCCTGGCCGTTCGCGACCTCGGGTGAAAGATAGCTGAACTTGCCCTTCACGACGCCGGGGTCGGTGCGCTCGAGCTGCGTGCGGGCCTTGGCGAGGCCGAAATCAGTGACTTTCACCTCGCCGCGCTTGCTGATGAGGATGTTCGGGGGCGAGACGTCGCGATGGACCAAATCCAGCGGGCCGCCGTCGTCGTCGACCAGCTCGTGCGCGTAGCTCAGGCCGCGGCAGGCCTCCATCGCGATAAAGATCACGTCCTTCAGCGGGAACGGCTTCCCCTTCAGCCGAAGCGTCTCCATGATCTTCTTGAGGTTCGACCCATCGACGAACTCCATCACGATGAAGAAGCTGTTGTCGGACTTCCCGATGTCGAAGACGCTGACGATGTTCGCGTGCGACAGCCGCGCCCCTAGGCGGGCCTCGTCGAGAAACATCCCGATGAAATTCTTGTGCGAGGCGAGGTGCGGCAACACGCGCTTGATCGCGACGCGTTTCTTGAAGCCCTGGACGCTCGTAGCCTCCCCGAGGAACACCTCGGCCATCCCCCCTGCTTCAAGTTTTTCGATCAGGTGATATCTCTGATCGGCCATCCTCGCTCGTCTGCCCCTCTCTAAAGCGCCCTCCATTGTCGTTTGCGGGCGCTATGCGGGTCAAGGAAGGGATGGTCATTGACACGCTGGCTCCGCGGCGCTTGACTGCGACCGTGCCTCGATCGCCCAAACCCCTGAGAATCGCCCCCTCCGTGCTTTCGGCTGATTTTGGCCGCCTCGGGGAGGAAGTCCAGGCCGTCGACCGGGCGGGCGCGGACTGGATCCACGTCGACGTCATGGACGGCCGGTTCGTTCCCAACATCACCATCGGTCCCACGGTGGTGAGGGCGATCCGCGCTGCCACGAAAAGGGTGGTCGACGTGCACCTGATGATCGTCGAGCCGGAGAAATATGTTCAGGCCTTTGCCGACGCCGGGGCCGACGTGATCACCGTGCACGTAGAGGCGAGCACGCACCTTCACCGCACGCTCCAGCAGATTCGCGCGCTCGGCAAGCGGGCCGGCGTGTCGCTCAATCCCCACACGCCCCCCGATGTGCTCCGCTATGTCCTGCACGAGCTCGACCTCGTGTTGGTGATGAGCGTCAATCCGGGGTTTGGTGGCCAGAGCTTCATTCCGTCGGCGAACGCCAAGCTGGAAACGCTTCGCGCGATGATCGACGAGGCCGGGCTCGACGTCGACCTCGAGGTCGACGGCGGCGTGAAGCCCGGCGTGGCAAAGCAAGTCGTCGAGGCGGGGGCCGACGTGCTCGTCGCGGGAAGCGCGGTCTTCAATCACGGCGACTACGCGGCGGCGATCGAGGCGCTCCGAAAGGACGCGACGTGAACGACGACTCTGCGCTGACGACCGTCTTCACCGAGCGCAGGACGACGAAGCGCAAGCTGCGCAAGAGCCGGCTCGTCGTCGAAGACGGGCCCGAAAAAGGCCAGCGCCTCGACATCGCGAGCGAGCGGGTGACGATCGGCCGAAGCGTGATCTGCGACGTGGCCCTGACCGACGACGCCGTGAGCGGCACGCACTGCGAGATCATCGCCACCGAGGCCGGCTTCTTGCTGCGGGACCTCGGCTCGACCAACGGCACCTGGGTCGCGGGGGTGCGCGTGCGCGAGGCGTGGCTCGAGCCGGGGATGCCGCTTCGGGTCGGGCACACGGTGATTCGGTTCGAGCACGGGCCGGGGTCGATCGAGATCGACCTCAGCGGGCGCGAGCAGTTCTATGATTTGATCGGCCACGGCGTGCGCATGCGCGAGATTTTCGCCGTGCTCGAAAAGGTGGCGGCGTCGGATTTGACGGTGCTGGTGCGCGGCGAAACCGGCACGGGCAAAGAGCTGGTGGCGCGCGCGATTCACCGCGCATCGAAGCGCGCGCAGCGGCCGCTGATCGTGCAGGACTGCAGTGCGATCCCCGCCAATTTGATCGAGAGCATTTTGTTCGGGCACGAGCGCGGATCGTTCACCGGGGCGGCCGACCGCAAGCAAGGATGCTTCGAGGTGGCCGACGGCGGGACGCTCTTCTTGGACGAGGTCGGGGAGCTCGACCTCGGGCTTCAGCCGAAGCTCCTACGCGTGCTCGAGACGCGCGAGGTGCAGCGGGTCGGGGGGACGCGGATGATTCCGGTGGACGTGCGCGTGATCGCCGCGACCAACAAAGACCTCCGGCAGATGGTGAACGACGGAACGTTTCGCGAAGACCTCTACTACCGGTTGAGCGTAGTCCAAGTGGACCTCCCGCCCTTGCGCGAGCGGCCCGAGGACATCCCGGCGCTGGCGCAGCAGTTCCTCGAAGAGTCGGCCAAGCGCGGGCCGCGGGGGGAGGGCGCGCACTACACGATTGCCGACGACGCGATGATCAAGCTCCAAACGTATCCGTGGCCCGGCAACGTGCGCGAGCTCAAGAACACGATCGAGCGCGCCGTGTCGCTTGCCGATGGAAGCGAGCTCGGCAGCCAGGACCTCATGCCCGCGTCTCGCAAGACGCCGCCCCTGGTGTTTCCCGGCGGCACGGCCGAGCAGTTCGTCGAAAACGAAATCCCCTTCAAAGACGCCAAGGCGCGCGTGGTCGATGCGTTCGAGGCGCAGTACCTGAAGGCCGTGCTCGACAAACACGGCGACAACATCAGCCGAAGCGCCCGCGCCGCCGGCCTCACGCGGTATCATTTGCGTGAGCTGGCGAAGCGGTATGGGTTGCGGGGGGATACCACGCCAGACGACGGGGACGATCAGAACTGAGCGAGCGCCCCGCTATGGAAGCTCGCAGTTCCAGCTTCCGTAGGTGCGATAGCCGGCGCGCACCGGCACACGGATGTGGTTGGGCGTGTCGCCCGGCCAGCCCCACGACACGGGGCAGTCGCCGCCAGTGCCGCCGAGCTCGAACGTCTGCACGCCCTCGGTCACTGACATGAAGCCGCCGTCGCCGAGCGGGAGCACGTATCCGAGTCCGCCATAGGGGCCGGTTGCGCCATGTTCGGTGCCGTACTCTTCGGTCGTGCCGTCGAAGTAGAACGAGTTGCCCACCTCGTTCGCCGTGTCGCCGACCGGGGCGAAGGTCACGCCGCCGGCGCTGTGGGTGGGGAATCGAACGAGGCCGACGACACCATCGGCCAGTGGATAGCTGCCGCCGAGCTGCTGCTCCATGACCTCGGTCATCTGCGCGTGCGTGTGCATGCGCCGAATCGTGATGAGGTCCGCGTCGCCGTTGCTCACGTCGCCGGTGATCCACGGGACATAGCCTTCCTTCTCGGCGGTCAACGTGATCTCTTGGTCCGCCGGGACCTCGATGACCGCCACTCCGATCCCGTCGCTGATGTCGCAGTTGTCGGTGTCGGCCTGGCAGAGCTCGACCCCATCGAGGTTGGTGGACGTCCCCTCCGCGTCGACCTCGGTGAACCGGATCCCAGTCGTCACGGTACCGGTACCAGCCGAGCCGCCGCTTCCGCCCGAGGCCCCCGTGCCTCCGGCTCCGCCGTCGCCGTTCTCGACGCCGTCCTCTTCCGCGCATCCCAGAACGGGCAGCGCGCAAAGCGCAAACGCAATCATCAAGTACTTCATCGCGACCTCCCAACTGCGAGGGCGCCTGAGCGTCTGGCTGAACG
The DNA here is from genome assembly GCA_041576815.1 of Polyangiales bacterium. GTDB lineage: Bacteria > Myxococcota_A > Polyangia > Polyangiales > Houyiibacteriaceae > SG8-38. Next base: position 85,423 of record JBFGKE010000006.1, on the reverse strand, counting down.
GGACGCGCTGAGGCGTCATCGCGGTGTGTGACTCCGGAAGGGTATTCCAAAATAGTGACTAAATGTACTCCTTTTATGGTGACCCCTGTATCGAGGTCGCTCCTCTGGGGCCGAGGCGCTTATCATAGGAGCGATGGGTGGGGTCGTACGGCTGGCAGCGATGGCGTGTTTGGCGCTGCTTTTTGCAAGCCCCCTGCACGCCGACACCGAGGTCGGCCAAACCGCCGTACCGCCGCCGCATTGGGCGCAGTCAATCGAGGTGATCGACGATGGGGCGCCCGTGATGCTCGAGCCCGACGGCGCATCGCGGCGGCGCGGCACCATCGGGGCGGGCACGAGGCTCGGGTTCACGCGGCGCGTGTTTGGCACGGGGTGCTCCACCGGCTTCTGGTACCAAACCGCCGACGCGCTCTTCATCTGCGAAGCGCACGTGAAGCCGTCACCTGCGCCGCCCGGGCCGAAGGTCGACGAGTGGGCTGGGGGCGAGCGGCTCCCGCAGCGCTACGCCTTCATCCGCTTCGACGGCACGCGCGCGTATCACCACCCGAGCGACTACTTTCGAAACGATTACGTCGAGGCGCTCAGCAAAGGCTTTGGCATCGTGGTCACGGGAGAGACCGTCTACGAAGGCGTGGCGTTCGTGCGCAACCGGCGGCACCAGTGGATCGAAAAGGGCTCGGTGCACTTCGTGCAAGGGAGCGCGTTTTCAGGCGTGACGCTCGAGGCCGGGCAGCCGCTCGACGTGGCGTGGGTGGCGCCGAGGCCTGGGAAGCTCTTCGACAAACCGCAGGGGCGGACGATCGCCCGGCTCGACAAGCACACGCGCGTCGAAGTCATCGGCACGCGCGGGGCGTGGACGCAGGTGGAAAAGGGCTGGGTTCGCACCGCCGAGCTCGCGCGCCCAACGCTCGTCGCCCCACCTGAAGGGGTTGGGCCGACCGACCGCTGGATCGACATCGACATCGACCAGCAGGTGCTCGTCGCCTACCAGGGCACCACCCCGATGTTCACCACGCTCGTCTCCACCGGCCGCCCCGGCAAAAAGCTCGAGACCCCCCTCGGCATCCACCAAATCTGGGTGAAGCTCGACTACACCGACATGGACGACATCGAGCGCACCGATTTACCGGCCAACTACTCGATCCAAGACGTCCCCTGGGTCCAGTTCTTCAAGGGCAGCTACGGCTTCCACGCCGCGTTCTGGCACAATGACTTCGGCCGCCGCCGAAGCCACGGCTGCATCAACCTCTCCCCGAAGGACGCCCGCACCCTCTTCAACTTCACCCAGCCAGTCTTACCCCCCGGCTGGAACGCCATCCTCCCCATCCCCGAAGACCGCCCCACCACGATCCACATTCACTAAACCGTGTAGGAGAATTTATATAGGGGACAGTCCCCTTTTCTTACTCCGCAGGCGCTCGTATGGGGGCGGCAGGGTGGGAATGAAGGGCCCATCCCCCCCAATCGCCACTCGCCGTACGAAATTATATAGGGGACAGTCCCCTTTTTCTGCGCCGTACGAATTATATAGGGGACAGTCCCCTTTTTCTGGCGCGTTGAATCGGGAGTGACCGGGTGCGTCGAAGTTGCCGAGGAAGCTGAGGTGAGAGGCGTCGTTCACGGTTTACTGGTCCCCGTCCTGATCGTCGGCATGACGAGCACGGCCGCCGCGGACATCCCGAGAAAGGGCGCGCTCCCTGCCACCGTCACCCACCGCCAGAACCCCTGCGCCGACTACGTCTCGCGAGCCGGCCCGCTTTCGGGCGTCATCATCTCGCCGATCGTCAGCGCGGGAGGCGTAGGCTTGGCCGTCGCGGGCAGCCAGCGCACGAAGGACGGGTCGCTCACCAACAGCGGCAAAGGCATGCTTGCGGGCGGCATCGTGATGGCTGTGGTCGGCTTCACAGCCGCGATCGTGAGCGGCAAGCGCCTTCAGAAACGAAACAAGCGGCGGCGGGAGCAGCAGCTCGCCGGTTGCCCGGCGTACTGACTGAAACCAGCGCAACATCGCGCGCCCTCGACCGATGATGGTTCGTGGTGTTCGCGGAGTACACGTTGTTGACCGGGGTCGTCGTCCTCACGGCGGGCCTGGCCCTCTACGGCCTCGGCGTGCCGCTCGTGCAGGCCTATTACCTGACGAAGCTCTTCATCCTTTTGCCATTTCCCTGAGAAAGGCGGTGTCCATGAACAAAGAAGAACCGACGCAAAGAAGCTGTCTCGTGCGCGATCAGCGTGGGCTGACGACCGTCGAGTACATCATCGTTCTCGGCCTGATCGCGGTCGTCGGAATTGCCGCATGGCAGCAGTTCGGCGAGACCTTGATCGGTGAAGTCGAAGCGGCCGACGGCTACATCGCCGACGTCGTTCAATAGAGGCCCGTATGAGCCTGGCAGAGGCGGTTGCAGCGGCTCTGGCGCTCGGTGTTGCAGGCGTTGCCGCGTTCTGGGATTGGCGTCGAGGCGAGATCCCGAATTGGCTGACGCTGCCGAGCATCTTGGCGGCACCGATCGCGTATGGGCTTGCCTCCGGCGCTGAGCAAGCGCTTCTCAGCATTGCTGCTGCCTTGTTGAGCGGCCTCGTCCCCTATCTGCTGTTTCGCCGGGGTGCGATGGGGGGCGGGGACGTGAAGCTGTTTTGCGCGCTCGGTGCGATCACCGGGTTCGACTTGCTTGCCGGCATCGAGATCCAGTTGGCAGCGATGGCATTCGCGCTGGTCGCCGCGTGTGCAGGGCTCGCTTGGAAGGGCGACCTCATTCGCACGCTGGGCAACGCAATCATCGTCACCGTCGGCCCGGCACTTCCGCGGCGCTGGCGTCAGAACCGTTGTGCAGCGCTCTCCGCTTCCGTGCGTCTTGGCACCGGTATTTTCTTGGCTACTGCGGGCTTCTCTGCTCCGCGGCTCGTTCTAGCTTGGAGCGCGTTGTGATGCGAAGGGGGCGAGCTCTTCGAGATCTCGGGACGGACCAGTCGGGGGTCGTGTTCCTCGAGTTCCTTATCGCGTTCGTCCCGATGTGGACGTTTTTTCTGTGCACTGTTCAACTGGCGTTTTCCGCTTACGCGGATCTCGTCGTCAAACACTCGGCGGACTCGGCCGCGCGTTCAGCCGCGGTCGTGCTTGCTGACGACCCAAGCTACTACGGCGGCGAGCCGGAACGAAGCTTGGACCGCAACCGGGTCAGCCTGAATGACTTCAGGCAAGCTCTCGGACGGCTTGGTTCCTCGTTTCGTGGCAGCCCAAACCCGCGAGGAATTGCTGCCACGTTATCCAACGATGTGCTGGTGAACCTCGGGCGCTCTCGTCTCAACACGATCCGGCTTGCCGCGCACGTCCCCGCGATGCCCTTGTCGCCGTTCAACGTCGGCCAGAATTCGCGGCCCAGCCTCGCGGAGGCGGTCGCGGGCGAACGAAGACTTCTAAGCGCCCTGTACTATCAGCCCTTTGCGCTTGCGGTGACTTTCCCTGGAGCTCAGGCGGACGTGGCCACCGGTCCCGAAATCGTGGTCCGAGTCACGTACGCATATCAGTGCGTGATTCCGTGGGCGCGTCGGCTCTTGTGCTCGCCCTTTCACGATCTCGACTTCCAGAGCGAGCTTGATGACGCGTTCTTTCCGACTGCCCAGCGTCTGGTGGGCGGTCGCTTCCGTGTCATCCGGCGGGAGTCGGCACTCATGATTCATGACGCTCCGTACGAGTATCGAACGCAGGGGGGAGGGCAATCATGAGCCGTGATCGGCTGAGCGGCGATACCCGCGGATCCATGATGCTCATGTCTTTGTTCATGTCGTTGTTTGCCATCGGAGCGCTCTATTTCGTTTTGGGGGTTGGCGACGCCGTCATCTATCGGCGCACCCTGCAGGACGGTGCAGACGCTGGCGCCCACGCGGCGGCCGTGATGTCAGCCAAGGGCATGAACCTACACGTTCTGCTCAACGTCGTCATGGCGGTGACCGCAGGCATTCTTCTCGTCATTCGCAGCGTGGAAGTGCTTCTCGAGATCGTCCTAGCCGTGCTGGGCGCCCTCGCGGCTAGCGTTGTATTTGCACCAAAGGCGGTGCCTCTCATCGGCGTGTTGACTCCCGTAGAGAGCACCACCGAGCGGGTCGGCGATGCGATCGAGCAGTTCGTTCGCGTCGCTCACGATGCGCTCGACGTTGCCCATCATACTGTGCAGCGCGGCTACCCGCTATTGGCGCAGGCACGCGCCGTCGACGCCATGGCTTTTCAGCCGGCATACGACCCGCCCGTCGTGGCAGGATTCGTGGTTCCGATGCTCGGTCCACGACTTCCCGACGGCGGACGTGGTTTGCCCGTCGAGGAAGACGACATCGGGATCCCTTGCGATCGCGTGTCCGATGGCATGGCGAGCAGGCTTTCGAATGTCCGCTCCCGGGTTCCCAAGTGGCTCCTGCGCTTTCTTGGCGGCCTCGTTGGCAAGGCACTTCGCCTCGGAAAGCGCCGAACCTGCACGGAGGGCATCGTTCGGCCACCCCGGCGCGTCGTCGTCGAACGCGATGACGGCTCATTCCTCTGGCTTGGTCACGAAGAGTTCCAGTATCGAGCGTACGATTTCGGCGCGAGCCCCCACGCCGGCCACTGGCAGCACGGCGAACGTGGTGCCCGCGCGGCTCAGGGAGGCGACGATGATGGCCGGAACGCGGCTTACCAGGCGCACCAAGTCGGACGGCTCGGTTTCGCCCAGTCCGAATACTATTTCAACGGCACCGACCATAGGTCGCTATGGCTATGGAAACAGCAATGGCGTGCTCGCCTACGCAGGTTTCGAATCTCGCGTGACTTGCTGCCCCGGCAATTTCTCGGGGCCTGTGCGGGCGCGAGCGGCCGCGGCTCCCTCGAGGGTCTTTCAGGTCTTTGCGACCTTGCGCGCGACTTCGCTGTCGGCGCGGTGTCCGCACACTGAGCGATTCATGAGTTCTTCACCCACTTCATTGCTTCGAGATCAGCGCGGCGCGGCGATGGCCGAAGCACTGATTTGCTTCCCCGTTTTCGCGGCCCTCCTAGCTGGCGTCGTGGCCTTTCATGGGATGTACGCGGCAAAGCTCGAAGCGAAGTCGCGAGCGCGTCGCTTGGCGTGGCTGCAGGCCGATTCGGGTCAGTGTCCACCTGCCAGCTGCCAACACGCGGACTGCGGCCGGATCGAGGGCGAAGTGCGGGCTGGTGGGCTCGACGATGCATTTCGTGTCGGAGACGTGGGCTTCTCGTTGGATTCCTCCCTTGGTGACGTGGGGCGCTACCTGCTTGGCACGGTCACGCACGGAGTTGGTGTCGCCATGACAGCAATGCCAAGCATGGTGACCCCGCAGGTTGGTCGACAGCAGGGCGTCACCACGTTGCTCTGCAACACTACGACGCGGCGCGCAGAGGATGGTTTCAACGTTCTCGAGCACGCATGCCGCACGGGTCTCGGAACGACGGAGTATGCAAATGAAGTCTGCCGTTGAGCGCACACGCGAGCTCGCTCGGCGGGCCTTTCGTCTCACTTCTTGCATCCTCAGGATGGCCGCGTTTGCATGCTGCGTGTCCATCGCGGTCGTCGCTTCTGCACTGCGCTTCGCAGACGCAGAGACGAATGATGGCTTCTCACAAAGAGAGGCGATGCTTTTCCCCGGCTCTGAGTCCAAACGCGCGCGCACGCTTCATCTGAATGGTGCCGACGTCTCTTTCCAGACGGAGGTCGTCTCCGCACCGCTTGGCGATGTGCTGAGCCACTACGAAGACCTGTGCGGGTCGAACGGCGCGAGACATCCCGGGGACGCAGGTCACGTGGCGTGCCTCGGGGTGACGAGCGCGCGTTCGCTCGGCGAGGTCGTGCGTGGTTTCGTGCTGTTTGCCAAGAATGGTGATCTCGCCGAGCTGGGTGGCATTCGGTACGCGTTCGCTCGTCGCGTCGACGGTGGGGACAAGACGTTTCTTCTCACCGCGTGGACGGAATCGGGCCTGCGCGTGTCTTCTCTACTTCCTCCAGGGCGCGGCGACGCAGAGGGACGCGATCCCGACGGGGTTCCGCGTCCTGCCAAATCACGGCGCATTCTATCGGCGTTTGAAGAGGGCGGTCCGAGTGGTGTTTTCGTCTATCGCATCGATGAGCAGTCTGCCGCGGAAGTCGCCGCGTTCTACCGAAGCGTCCTTCCAACCGCAGGTTGGCGGACAATCGCGCAAGCCGCCTCGCAAACGATCGCGATCGACGGCGCGCACTTGGTTTCTGCAGAGCGTGAAGGCGTCGTCGTCACAATCATCACGCACGTCAATGCGTCTAAAGAGGTGAGTCTGACCGTGCTGACCTCGGAGCAGTCATGGTGAGCGTCAACCGGCCACGCGCTGCGATTATCGCGTCGCTTGCCGCGATGACGGTTGGCTTCATCCTCTTGGCACTCTACGTCCGGCAGTTCCAGCGCGACGCCACAGGGGGCAGGCCAATCGAGCTGCTAGCGATGCGGCGCGACGTGGCCGCTGGCACTCCGCTATCCGAGCAATCACTAGTCGTGCGCACATTGCCCGAGGCCTACCTCGAGGACCGGCAGGTGCTCGCATCGGACATCCCGCGCGTGCTTGGCGTGCGCTCCTCCATCGATCTTCAATCTGGCCAGACACTGCTTTGGACCGACCTCTCGACGACATCGCGCGACGTCGGTTCCCTGTCCAGCCGAATCCCCAAGGGAATGAGGGCAATCGGCCTTGCTGAGGTCGGTCGCCGGGGTTTTGGCGCACTGGCCCAACCTGGCGACCGAGCCGATGTTCTGCTCACCAGACTGAAGCCTGGAACGGATGGGAAGCTGGTCACGGTCACGCTCCTGCAAAACGTTCTGATTCTCGCGGTCGGCAACACGATCGTAGACGACCGAGCAGAGCTCCGCCCTGCGGGGTCCGATTCAGTCACTCTGTTGGTGACCGTCGACCAAGCGAGCCTGCTCGCACATGCACGACGCGAGGGAACCCTGACGTTGGTGCTGAGGAATGGAAACGACCTCGAGATCAACGAGACGCTGCCTGAGACGGACGACTCGGACGTTCTCGAACAAGAGAAGAGAGCGCGTCGCCAACGACGTTTACGAATCGAAAGGGTTGACTAGATGCGCGCTCCATTTCGTCTTTTGGCAATCGCCCTCTATGTATTTTTGACGCTCTTCGAGCGACGAGCTTTCGCCGATCTCGATGCCGTTCGTTCGATGGTCTTGCGGGTTGGCGAACAGAAGAGCCTGCCAGCGCGCGGAGTACGGAGCTACTCGGAGGGCGTGCCGGGCATTGCCGATGTTCGCGTCACGCGCGACCAGAGTCGCTTCGTCATCGTAGGGAAAAAAGAAGGAACCACCTCGCTACTTCTGTTCCAACTCGACGGCGAGCAAGTCCAACACAACATCCAGGTTATTGCCGCCGATGGTCACAAAGGGCTTGGGGGACGCGAGAACATCAGACTCGACCTCTACTTCGTTTCGATTCAGGACCGCTACAGCCACCGAATCGGCCTCAATTCCCCTGGAAACATCGGCAGCACAATCACTCCATCGGAAGCAGCCATCGCGATCACCGGCGGGACCGGTCGACCGACGCGGAGTGCGTTCCAGATCTTGCCACAAACCTTTTTGCCGAGCTTCGACCTCGCGCAGGCCAAGGGCTGGGCGAAAACGTACCGACAAGCCACGCTCGTGACCGCGAACGGTACCGAAGCCCTTTTCACCTCGGGCGGCGAGTTCAACGTCCAAGTGCAGAACAATCTCACGGTGAATGTGCAAGCTATCGAGTTCGGAACGAAGGTGAGTGTGCTTCCCAAGTACGATCGAAAAACCGGTCGCATCGAGCTCGAGATCGTTGCAGATATTTCGGACCTCGACGCTCAGCGGGGAGTGCAGGGGATCCCGGGGCGCGTCACCTCACACCTCGAGACACTCGTAAATCTGGACTTGGGCCAGTCCGTCTCACTCGCGGGGATCCGAGCTAGATCCGAGCGTCGCACCAAGGAAGGCATTCCCGGGCTCGCACTCGTTCCTTTCATTGGCGCTCTCTTCGGGACGCACGGGCGCGAGACCGAGGACAACGAGTCCTACATGCTGATCGTCCCCTCGGTCGTCGAGCCGGTCAGTCTCGCTCAGCGCAACCGGGTCGAGGAAGCGCTTCGCGTTTACGACAGCTTTCACGGCGGCGTCGACACGCGTGAGCTCATCGACCAGCCGCGACTCGACCAGCGAGGGGCAACCACAGCCCAATCGGAGGAAGTGCGGTGAAGTCAGGTTTTACGGTATCAGTTCGAGCGCCCGACGGCGCCAACCAGCGGATTCACGTGGCCGAAACGGAGGCACTGCACATCGGCCGGGACCCCTCCTGTCATGTCGTCTTGCCTTCCCAAGCGGTAAGCCGGTTTCATCTGCGCGTCGAAATGCGACCCGGGGGGCCCCGCGCCATCGACTGCTCCTCGAACGGGACCGTCCTCGATGGAAAACCAATGGGAGCCGAGGGCTGCGATCTTCTCGGGACGGGGGAGGCAGAGATCGGCCCATACTTGCTTCGCATTCGAGCCACCGAGGCACCGTCGGACGATCCAGTGTCGCCTGCGCTGAAGCGACGCATCCACCGCTCGCTTCTCGATCATCTCGACCTAGCGTCGCTCGATGCATCCGAAATGGATGCGGACGCTTTGCGTCCCAGGGTCATCGAGGCGCTTTTTAGAATCGTGGCCGAGCTGGCACCTGCATCCCGAGCAGACGAGCTAGTCGCCGAAATGACCGATGAGGTGCTCGGTCTCGGACCGCTTCAAGACCTGCTGGAAGACGATACGGTTTCCGAGATCATGGTCGTCGACCCAGCGACGATATACGTCGAGCGACGTGGCAAGATCACCCTGACCCCACTCCACTTCATGGACGATGAGTCCTGCCGTGCCGCGATCGAGCGAATTGTCACGCCGCTGGGCCGGAGGATTGACGAGAGCACGCCACTGGTCGATGCGCGCTTGAAGGACGGCTCGCGCGTAAACGCTATCATTCCACCCCTCGCCGTCCGAGGGCCCTGCATCACAATTCGCAAGTTCTCCCGAGATCGACTCAGCATGGCCCAGCTGATCGAAAGCGGGAGCCTCAACGAGTCGATGGCGATGTTCCTGCGCCGCTGTGTGCGTGCGAGGAAGAACGTCGTGATCTCAGGGGGCACCGGAAGCGGCAAGACGACACTCTTGAACGTGCTGTCCACTGAGATTTCTGCAGACGAGCGAATCGTCACCATCGAAGATGCCGCCGAGCTTCGCCTCAACCAGCCTCACGTGGTGTCGCTCGAGGCGAAACCGCGCAACTTGGAGGGCACGGGCGGCTTCACGATCCGAGACCTCGTCAAGAACGCTCTTCGGATGCGACCTGACCGCATCATCGTCGGCGAGTGTCGAGCTGGCGAAGCAATCGACATGCTCCAAGCCATGAACACCGGCCACGAAGGGTCGATGACGACGACCCACGCAAACAGCTCCGAAGAAGCGATCAAGCGCATCGAAACGCTGTGCCTCATGTCCGGGCTCGACGTTTCGCCGCGGACCGTTCGAGAGCAGATCGCATGCAGCGTACACGTCGTCATCCAACAAACGAGGTTCTCCGACGGTTCACGACGGCTCACCGCTGTTACCGAGGTGGGCCGGCTGGGGGAGGACGGCGAGCTGGTGCTCCGTGATGTTTTCATTTTTCGCCGCACCGGTACCGGACCGTCGGGCGAGGTCTTAGGTGAGCACCGAGCCACTGGGTACGTTCCGACTTTCTTGGACGAGTTCATCGCTCAAGGCCTCGTCCAGGGTGGAGAGTACCTATGACGTTCGAGCTGTGGCTGCTCGTGGGAGCGGGCGCGCTACTGGTCCCGGGTGCTGGCCTGCTCGGCTACGGAGCGGTTTCTTTGAAGGCGAGCGCCGCCGAGCGGCTATTTTACCGCTACGCGTCGAGATTGGACCGGCATGCGAGCTTCCTGATGCTGGGGAGTACCGGCACGGAAATCGCGCGTCTGCAGGTTCTACTGTGCGTCGCACTCCTGTTTGCGTCGTTCCTGTCGCGAAGCTGGGCGGTCGTCGCCGTCGCGTTCTTTGCAGCAGCGACGCCATTGCTAGTTCTCGCACGCAAGCACCGCGAGCGCGTGGCGAAGCTCGAAGGTCAGCTCGATACGTGGCTGCTGATGCTTGCGAACGCGCTGAAGGCCACCCCTTCGGTCGGCGAAGCAATCGCGTCGACAGTCGCTCTCGTTCCCGCTCCTTTCAGTGAGGAGGTCGATCTTCTCGTGAAAGAGCTTCATCTAGGAGCGCCTCTCGATCGCGCGCTTCGATCCTCTGGCCGGCGCATCAACAGCACCGTCATTTCCGGTGCATTTGCGACGATCATCATCGCCCGGAAGACGGGGGGTGATCTTCCCGGGACGCTCCAGCGTGCGTCCGCAGCTTTGCGCGAGGCGACCCGTTTGGAAGGGGTGCTCCGGACCAAAACCGCCGAGGGGCGAGGCCAGGTCCTGGTGCTTGCGTCTCTCCCCTTCGTTCTGTGCATCGTGATCGCTTGGCTCAACCGCACTTGGTTCGATCCGATGCTCAGTCACGGCCTCGGGCGGGGGATTCTCTTGGCGTGCGGGCTGGCGTGGCTGGTCGCCGTGATTTGGGCGCAACAGATTGCGAAGGCAGACTTGCGATGAGCGGGTTGGGGTTCCTACTTGCTGCGGCGTTTTCTCTCGTACTCGCCGGCGCTGCAGGCCTCACCTTTCGGCTCACGATGACGCCTGCGGCGCCGAAGCCTACGCTCGGCACGCGGGGTCTCAAACGACGGCGAGCGCTCAGCCGGCCTGGACCTTTCGCACTCGCGGAGCCTGTGGTGCGCTCCGTCGCGACTTGGGTTTCGGGGCTGCGGGTCCCGAACCTGCGCCGGCGCCTGCGGAGAGCCTTGAACCGAGCGGGCGATCACTTGGGGTTCTCGGACGACGAGCTAATCGCCGCGTGCTTACTTTGTGGGACCACCCTGGGACTTCTGTCGTTTCTTCTCTGCCAGGTGCTTGCCCTATCGCCCGCCTTGTCCGTGATTGTGGTGTGCCTGGGGACACTGGTTCCGTGGCTCCGGATCCTCAGCGTTGCTCGGACGCGAGCTCGAAGCATCGATCGCATGCTCCCTGGGGCTGTCGAGCTCGCCGCCATGTGCATGGGTGCGGGACTCGACTTTCCTGGCTCGCTCCGCGAGATCGTCGATAGCGCGGCCGATCCGAACGAACCAATCATAGAAGAGTTCGGCCGCATTCTGCGGGAGCTGGAGCTGGGCCACACCCGGAGGCGCGTGCTCGGGGGTCTTGCAGAACGTGTTCCGACGCCGCCGGTGCGAGAGTTCGTGAGCAGCGTCGCGCAAGCCGAGAACAAAGGCACGCCGCTCGCCAAGGTGCTCACGATTCAAGCACAAACTCAGCGGCTCCGAAGGAGCATCGCTGCCGAGCAGACAGCCTCATCTGCTGCGCTCATGCTCCTGGGTCCGATGACCCTCATCTTTCTTTGTGTGATTGTCTTGCTTCTCGGTCCTGTCGTCGTGCGGTTCATGACCGGAGGCTTGGGCCCGTGACGATCACTGCCGCACCGGTGCGAAGGAAATGGGCGGCTCTCGCTTTCGGCGTCGAGCTCACGGTCGTGCTTGTCGCTGCGCCAACAGGTTGCGGCACCCGCGTTGACCCGGCGCCCCCGGCGATCGATGACTTCCCGGACCTGTTCGAGGGCGCCAATGTGTGCCCTCGGCCCTTGGATGCACTGGCTGCCGCTCGCGAGCTCGAAGAGCGCGCAAGGATGCGCGCAGACCGCTACGCCTACGATCCCCGAGACGGTGTGGACGCGGTGCTTGGCTACCGGGAGGCGGAGGCCTGCTATCGGACCGTCCGTGCGCGCCACTCAGTGACTCGAACAGGCAGCGCGGCCGCGGCACTCATCCATCGAGTCAATGCCGACTACGCGGCGGCTCGACTCAATCTCGCAAACGCACTCGTGCGAGAGGATTGGAAAACAGCATTGGGCGAGCTCAATCGCCTCTTGTTGTTTACGGAGGACGTGAGGAACCACGACTATGTCGATTGGCTGGAAAAAAGCGTTGGACGGGTTGCAGCGCGCGCGGCGACTCCATAGCGATGGGCTGCATATCGCGTTGGCCTTCATTCTGTCGTGCCTGGGCTGCCACCATGCTTCCGTCCGACGTGGGCCGGACGTGGCGACAGAGTTGAGCGACGTCGCAACGGAGGATCTCTTTGCTATCGGAATCTCCTTCGGGGCCGCGGGTGACTTCCTTCGCGCCGAACAGTACCTCAACGCGGCGCGGCAGCGAGGCTATGAAGAAGCGGCCGTGGTCTACTGGCTCGTCCGTGTCTGCGTCGCGGCCAGTCGGTACGAGTCCGCCCTGCGCCACTCCTCGGACTACCTGCGTCGCCATCCCGGGGACTGGCCGCTTCGTCTCGTGCTTGCGAGCATTCACGAAGCCCTCGGTGACGACTCCCGTGCCCGAGACGAGCTCGAGCGCATCGTCGAATCCCAACCCGTCCAAGCGCTGCCACACTATCGGCTAGCGCTCGTTTACCTCCGTCAGGCTGACGGGCGCGCAGGCGCGCACCTCGAGGAATACCTTCGACTAGCGCCGCACGGGTCTCATGCTGCCGAGGTTAGATCGCTGCTCGAGCAGGGGGTCGGTCTACCAAAGGGCTCGCCTCCGCTATTGCTGGACACCCAGGATCAGTCGCTCGGAGGTGCACCGCCGTGAGTCTTCCCCGCCACGTCTTCGACCAAACCGTCGCCTCGCTCTTTTCGCCGGTCGCGCAGCTGTTTGCCGACGATTCGGTGAGTGAAATCATGATCAACGGGCACGACGAAATCTATGTCGAGAGGTCCGGCCGGCTTCATCGAACGGGCAGCCGCTTCGAGTCGGAGCATGCGTTGATGTCAGCCCTTCGAAACCTCTCGCAATTCGTGGGGCGCGAAGTCGATTCAGGTCGACCTATTCTCGAGGCGCGACTTCCTGACGGGTCTCGCGTTGAAGCAGTGGTCCCGCCTGCGTCGCCCGCCGGTCCCGTGGTTTGCATTCGCCGTCTGCGCCACATGTCGATTACGCTCGATGCGTTGGTCGAGACTGGCACCGTTGCTGCCGACGCCGCCGAGTGTCTGGTCGCGTCAATCCTCGCGCGGGACAACGTAATCGTCGCCGGAGGAAGTGGGTCTGGGAAGACTTCTCTCCTTAGTGCGTTGGCTTGTCTCGTGCCGTCCGATGAGCGTATCGTCGTGATTGAAGATTCTCGCGAGCTCAGGCTCGACTTGCCGCACGTCGTTCACCTCGAAGCGCAGCCCGCGGACTTGCGCGGCCGTGGCGCCGTCACCGTCCGAGAACTATTTCGCGCTACTCTTCGGTTGCGGCCGGATAGGATCGTCATCGGCGAAATACGTGGTGGTGAGGCGCTCGACTTGATTCAGGCCATGACTTCTGGTCATCGTGGATGTCTCTCGACCGTTCACGCGACGCTGCCGTTGGACACACTGAGCCGCCTCGAAACCATGGCTTTGATGAGTGATGTCGATGTTCCGCTCTCCGTCTTGCGAACCCAGATCGCTTCTGCGGTCGATACAATCGTGCACGTCTCACGCGGCTCGGACGGTTCGCGCCGCGTTACCCATGTTGCCAAGGTGTGCGGTTTCGATCCCGAGCGCGGATACGGCCTTGCGTGTGCTTACGAGCAAGGGTCGAGGGGGAGTGCCGAATGAGCTTGCCGCCGACGCTCATCATCGCGGATCAAGACGAGGACCGCACACAGGTCGACCAACGCTCGCGACGCGGCGAGGCCAGCGCAGAAGGGCTTGGCAAGCGGTGGACACGAGCGCCGGTCCAACGCCCCATCGCTGCCATAGGGCGTTGGTCACGACACCTCTTTGCGTACAGAGGCCTCCTAGCTGCGCTTCCTTTGGTGATTGCAGCCGGCGGTGTTGTCTACCATCAGCGGCAAGCCATCGAGAATTTGAACAGCGCGATCGTCGCGCTAGGCGCCTCTCGTATGGCTCTTCCCGTCTCCCCCTCACGCGAGCTCGAAATCGGGACAGCAAGCTGGCCCCTCGCCGACCGCGCCCCGGATGTCTTTGTACGCGAGTCCGACGCAGGGAAACGCGCTGCGCTCGAGCTCGAGGGAGCCACGCTGCTCGCCACCAATGACTTCCAGCGTGCGCGGATTCACTACTCGCGGCTTGTGAGCCTCTTCCCTGACGAGCCGGCGTTCCAGGATGTCGTCAGAGTGCTGGGTACGAAGCTCCGATGCGGTTCGAAATGCCCATGACGAGGCGGTCTAGCTTCGTGTTGGGCGTTGCTCTGCTGTCGTCTTGCCGGCCAGATGCGGGCGAAGCGACATCTTCGGTGTTGACCTTCATCGTCGAGTCCGATCCTGGCATCCCCGTCCAGGGAGCAACCGTCGTCGTAAACGGGGACCAAGTCGGCGCCACAGACGAGCGAGGTGCGCTATCGGTGGAGGTTGCAGCAAAGCCTGGCGGGCCGCTGCGCATCGGGCACAGGTGCCCTCGGGGATATCGTGATGCAGACGCGCCGAAGGTGCTTCGCTCGAGAGAGTTCAAGGGCATCGCGGCGCGCGTTCTTCCCATCGAGGTCACGCTCCGGTGCAGACACGAGAGCCGACTCGCGGTGTTCGTGGTGAGGGCTGAAGGCCTCGCGGGGTTGCCTGTGCTGCTAGACGGGCGCGAGGTCGCACGAACGAACGATGCCGGTGTTGCCCACTTCTCGGTGCGAGGTGCTCCCGGTACCGATTTCGTCCTCAAGCTAGATACCAACGCGCATCCCCGCCTCACCCCTCAGTTCCCCTCGCACCAAAGGCGCCTGGCGGATGCCGACCAGATCTTCGTGGTGACTCAGACGTTCGACACTCGGCGAAAAGCTCGGCGCAAACGTCCCAGGCCTCCCCGAATCACCAAAATTGAGTAGACCCCTCACGGGTACTATAAGCGCACCATGGCTGAGCGGGCGGATGTGGTGGTCGTCGGGGCTGGGATCTCTGGGCTTTGTGTGGCGCGGAAGCTTCGTGCGAACGGCGCGTCGGTGATGGTCGTCGAGGCGCGCGACCGCGTTGGAGGGCGCACGCGCACCGAACAGATCGGGCAGGGGCTGTTCGACGTCGGCGGGCAGTGGATAGGGCCCGACCAGAAGCGGCTGCATGCGCTTGCGTCGGAGCTCGGCATCCGAACGTTTCCGACGTACGTCAAGGGCAAGAAAGTGCTCGAGGTCGAAGGGAAGATCTCGACCTACAAGCGATCGATTCCGTCCCTGTCGATCCCCAACCTGATCCAGATGCAGGGCGCGCTCAGCTATTTGAAGCGGGTGCGGCAGCGGGTGTCACCGAGTGCGCCGATGTCGGCCGACGGGGCCGAGCAGCTCGACGCGGAGACGCTCGAGACGTGGCGCGGACGGTTCGTGAAGTCGAGCAAGATCAACGGCGTGATGGATGCGGCGATTCGGACGATTTTTGGCGCCGAGGCGCGCGAGCTGTCAGCGCTCTATTTCCTGATGTATCTCAACGCGGGCGGCGGCTTGCTGAAGCTTTCGGAGGCGACCGGCGGAGCGCAGCAGGATCGGTTCGTTACCGGGGCGCAGTCGATTTCGGCAGCGCTTGCCGCGGCGCTCGGGGATGCAGTGTTGCTGAGCACGCCCGTTCGGCGGCTGGTGCAGAGTCGGGAGGGGGTCGATGCGGTGTCCGATGCGCGAACGCTGGGCGGACGCTATGCGATCGTCGCGGTGCCGCCTGTGCTGGCGGGGCGCATCGAGTACGAGCCCGGCGTCTCGGTCGAGCGCGATCAGCTCACGCAGCGGTTCGCGATGGGTGCAGCCGTCAAAGTGCTCGTCACCTACGACCGGGCGTTCTGGCGCGATGCCGGATACTCCGGTGAGGTCGTCAGCTCGGATGGCCCTCTCAGCATCGTGTACGACAACACCTCGCACGACGGCCGGCAGCCGGCGCTCGTCGGCTTCGTCGTCGGGAGCCAGGCGCGGCAGTGGTCGTCGCAGCCGCTTTCCGATCGCAAGCGACGTGTGACCGCTGCGCTCAAGCGCTACTTCGGTGAAGACGCGGGCGCCGTGCTCGAATACCGCGAGCTCGACTGGGGCGCCGAGCGGTGGTCGCGCGGCTGCCCGGTCGGCGGGTTACCGCCCGGCGTGCTCACGCATTCGTTCGCCCACCTCCGAAAGCCGGAGGGCCGCATCCACTGGGCCGGCACCGAAGCGGCGACGGAGTGGGTTGGGTACATGGAAGGCGCGATCCAGTCGGGTGAGCGGGCTGCGGACGAGGTCCTTCGACGCCTTTGAGAAAAGGCGACAACCCCTTCTCCAGGTTCCGGGAAGTCATATAGGGGACAGTCCCCTTTTCCAGGTTCCGTCATTGAAAAGGGGACTGTCCCCTATATAAATTGGCCTCAAGTGCTGATCGTGACGCGGACGGTGACGTCTTTGCTGGCTGGGGTGAAGCTACCGTCGGCGTAGCGGTCGAGGGGGACGAGGACGTTGGCCTCCGGGAAATAGGTCGCGATGCAACGGCGGGGGATCGGGTAGGGCACGGCGGTGAAGCGAGGGGCGACGCGGTGGCGGCCGCCGTAGTCGTTGCTCAAGTCGACGAGGGAGCCCGGGGTGATGCCCGCCTCTTTCATGTCGTCTTGGTGCATGAAAACGACGCGACGCCCGCCCCGGATGCCGCGATAGCGGTCGTCGTTCCCGTACACGGTGGTGTTGTACTGGTCGTGCGTGCGTACCGTCATCATGCGAAAGGTGCCGTCCGGGAGCGACAGATCGGGCGCTTCGTTGATGGTGAAGTGCGCCTTGCCGCTCGCCGTGTCGAACTTCCGTTCGCGCGCACCGTTGTAGAGGTGAAACCCGCCCGGCTCTCGCACGCGCTCGTTGAAGTCTTCGAAGCTCGGGATCGTTTGGGCGATTAGGTCCCGGATGCGGTCGTAGTTTTCGATCAGCCAGCACCAGCTTACCGGCGTTTCCGGGCCGAGGACACGCTCGGCGAGCCAGGCGACGATCGCGGGCTCGCTGTAGAGGTCGGGATGTGCCGGCTTGAGGTGGCCCTGCGACGCATGCACGACGCCCATCGAGTTTTCCACCGTCACGAACTGCTCGCCGTAGGCCTGGGCATCTACTTCGGACCGCGCGAGGCACGGCAAGATGATCGACCACTTGCCCCGCACGAGGTGGCCGCGATTCAGCTTGGTGCTGACGTGCACCAGCATCTCACAGCGCTCGAGCGCGCGCGCGGTACGCTCCGTGTCGGGTGTGGCCTGTAAGAAGTTGCCGCCCATCGCGAAGAAGAGCTTCGCGCGGCCGTCGAGCATCGCTTGAATCGCCTCGACCGTATTGAAGCCGTGCTCGCGAGGCGGGTCGAAGCCGAATACCTCTTGGATGCGATCGAGCAGCGTCTTCGACGGTCGGTCGTGAATGCCCATCGTCCGATCGCCCTGGACGTTGCTGTGCCCCCGCACGGGACACGTGCCTGCGCCTGGAATCCCGATGCTCCCGCGCATCAAGAGGAAGTTGACGATCTCGCGGACGTTGCCGACGCCGTTCTTGTGTTGGGTGAGGCCCATCGCCCAGCAGACGATCGTCTTGCGGCTTCGGGTGATGATCTCGACTGCAGCTTCGAGGTCTGCGCGCGCGACGCCGGCGGACTCGATCAGCGCGTCGATGTCCTGCGCTTCGAGGTGTGGTCGGAGCTCGGCGAAGCCTTCGGTGTGGAGCCCGATGAAGTCTTCGTCGAGCACCTCGCCCGGCCGTTTGGCCTCCGCCTCGAGCAGCAAGCACATCAGGGCTTTGAGCAACGCGACGTCGCCGTTGATTTTCACTTGCAAAAACAGGTCGGCAATCGAAATGCCTCCAGTGAGTATCTGCGCGGGGCTCTTCGGATTCACGAAGCCCATCAGCCCGGCTTCGGGCAACGGGTTGATCGCGATGATCTTCGCGCCGCTCTTCTTGGCCTTTTGAAGCGCAGTGAGCATGCGTGGATGATTCGTGCCCGGGTTCTGCCCCATCACGATGATCGTGTCGGCCTGGTGGATGTCATCGAGCGTGACCGAGCCCTTGCCGATGCCGACGGTCTCGCCGAGCCCGACGCCGCTCGATTCGTGGCACATGTTCGAGCAGTCCGGCAGGTTGTTGGTGCCGTATGTACGGACGAAGAGCTGGTAGAGAAACGCGGCCTCGTTGCTCGTGCGCCCCGACGTGTAGAAGACGGCCTGGTTGGGCGAATCGAGCGCTGTGAGCGCGCTGGCGATGCGCGTGAACGCTTCATCCCAACTGACCGGCTCGTAAAAGCGCGAGCCCGGGCGGAGCAGAAGCGGCTCGGTGAGTCGGCCCTGCAGCCCGAGCCAGTAGTCCGACTTGGCCGCGAGCTCGTCGATGCTGTGTCGCTGGAAGAACTCCCAGCCGAGCCGGCGTCGCGTCGTCTCCCACGCGGCCGCCTTGGCGCCGTTCTCGCAGAACTCGGTGAGCGCGGCGCGGTCGTCCGGGTCGGGCCATGCGCAGCCTGGGCAATCGAACCCGTCCGCTTGATTCATGTGGCTGAGAATTCGGACGGCCGATGGAATGGAGTGACCGTGCCGGTGCATGTGTGCGAAGGACGACCGAACCGACGCCAGCCCCGCCGCCTTGGTCTTTGGCGCCTCGATGGTCAGCTCGTCGTCGGTTTCCGGCGGCTCGGCGGGGTTTCCTGCCATCAACCGACCTCCGCGCGAACGAAGCTCCCCGCGCTTCGATCAAACGCGATCCGCTCGCTCTTGGAGTAGACGTTGAACCGATCTTGGCGCGCGAAGCCGACCAACGTGAGGTTGAAGCGACGCGCGGTCTCCACCGCCAAGCTCGACGCCGCGCCGATCGCGACCATCATGGGAAAGCCCGCCCGCACGGTCTTTTGGACGAGCTCGAAGCTCGCGCGGCTGCTCACGACCAAGAAACCATCTTTTGCGGGGGCGCCGCCCGTTTCGAGCCAGGCTCCAACCAGTTTGTCGAGCGCATTGTGGCGACCCACGTCTTCCCGGTAGACGAGCAGGTGACCGGTGCGATCGAACAAGGCCGCGCCGTGGGTCCCTCCCGTATGCCGAAACCAGGCTTGAGAGGCTTCGAGAGACGCGAGCGCACGTCGAATCGCGGACGGCTTGAAGGCCTCGAGCTCGATCGGCACCGGCACGCAGCCTGCGTTTTCGAGCGATTCCAGTGTGCGCGCTCCGCAGATGCCGCAGGCGCTGGTCGTCGTCAGATTCCGCTCCAGCAGCCGCGGCGGCACCACGACGCGATCGCGAAGCACGGCGCGAACCACGTTGTCCGGGGTGTCGGAGCGTGCGCAATGTCGCACGCTGACCAGATCTTCGCTCTGTTCGATGACCCCCTCGGCGTGCAGAAAGCCGATCACGAGATCCCGATCGTGCCCAGGCGTGCGCATCGTCATCGCGAGCGGTGACTCTCGCCGCGCATGCGCGTCTCCATGCTCCAGGATCACCTGAAGCGGCTCTTCCACCGCGACGAGGTCGGTCGCGCGCTCCCGCTCGTCGCGCTCGATGCGCTCGACATCGGTAGACACGACGGGAGTACGGGCCATAACCCGCCAAGCCTACTGCGCATCACCCACACGAAAAAGGGGACAGTCCCCTTTTCCATGACGGAACCTGGAAAAGGGGACTGTCCCCTATATAGATTGGTTTGTGGAAAAGGGGGCTGTTGTCTGAATCAATAGATGCCGGGGATGATTCGGTAGGGGACTTTTTCGCAGTAGCGGTCCCAGTCGGCGCCGTATTTTTCGGAGCAGAAATGGTGGTCGCGGCGTTCGCGGTGGATGAGCAGGATGGCGAAGTAGATCGGGTAGAAGTAGGGGAGGGCCGAGTCGAAGAGGCAGGGTAGCGACCACGAGAGGGCCATCAGGATGTCGCCGACGTAGTTGAAGTGGCGGGACCAGCCCCAGAAGCCGGAGAGCAGGAGCCGGCCGCCTTGCTCGGTTTGCAGGTACTCGGGCTTCTTGCCCCAGATGCGCACGTTGTCGGGGTCGCCGCGGAACTTGTGCTTCTGTAGGTTCACCGCACGGAAGATGTAGAGGCCGAGCATGTTGACGCCGACGATCAGCACCGCCCCCCACCAAGGGAGCGAGTGCACGCGGTCGATCAAGTAGTGCGCCTGAAGCGAATACGTCATCGGCACCCACACCAAGTCGCCAAACGCCAGCATGAACCCGAAGTTCTCGTGCTTGATGTCCATCGTGGTGAGGATCGCCTCTTCGTTCCAGAAGTAGTCGACGATGTAGAACATCTGGAAAATCCACACGAGGATCATCGACGTCGATACGAACCCGTATCGCTCGTACTGCACGTAGGCGAACGAAGTGTTGATCAGCACCCACAAAATCAGTCCCGGCCGCGCCTCGCAGAAAATCTTCAAATCCAGCCCATCGCGCCCCGGCGGCACGCGCGGATTGTGCCCGGTGCCCATCCAGAAGTCGTGAATGAAGCTGCCGCTGAGGTGCCGCGCCTGCCCGTGCTGCTTCCCGTACCAGTAGAGATAGATGCTGAAGAGAAAAACGAAGATCGTCATCACGCTGATCAGCGCGCCAAACTGGTCGTGTAGCTCGCGGATGTTGAACACGCCCGACCAGTGCAGGATCGCCACCACGATGAACGTGAAGATCAGCGAAAAGAACCCGTTCATTCGGTATGGCAGCCGCGACCCATCCGGCAGCTCGGCGCCCATCACCTCGCGGCCGGGCGCGTACCGTTGCAGCAGCCACTGCAGCACGAACCACACGCCGTAGATCGCGGCGGCGCGCCACGTCGGCATCATCGCGGCTTGGAACCCTTCCCAGTCGGCGTTCGCTCCCGGCAGCACCTGCCCGTCGTTGAAGCGCACCGCGAAGAAAAGGTACGCCGTGAACAGCGGGAGCCCGACGATCATCGCGAAGTTTCCGGGCACCCCGCCGAACTCGAGCTTTCGTTTCTTCTCAGACATCGGGCCGGACTCTAAAGCAAAACTCCGGGGGCGCGACCGACAGCCCGACAATTTCCGAAAAACGGAGTCAGTCCGGTCCTTTCGAGGCCGATCCTGGTAGGCTCGTGGCGGGATGATCATCGTCACCGGCACCAAGCGCTCCGGCACGTCGATGTGGATGCAGTTGCTCAGCGCGGCGGGCTTTCCGCCGATCGGCGATGCGTTCCCGCGCAACTGGGAGACGACGCTCAAAGACGCAAACCCCGGAGGCTTTTGGGAGTCCGAGCTCCGGCGCGGCATCTACTACAAGACCAATCCCGATCCGAAAACCGGGACGTATCTGTTCCCAGAGGACACCGCACGGCACGCCGTCAAAGTCTTCATCCCCGGGCTCATCAAGACCGACCGCGCGTTCATCGGCAACGTGATTGCGACCGTGCGTCCTTGGCGGCAATACGTCCGCTCGGTCGATCGCCTCTACGCCATCGAGCGCGAAGCGAAGCAGGCGGCGCGCAAAGACGGCGCCGAGCCGCCGCCCGAGCCGGTGGTCATGCGCCCGGTGATCGAGTGGTGGGTCGAAAACTTTTCCTTGATTAGCGACATCGTGACCCGCCGCTACCCCTTCTACATGGTCGCGTACGACTCCGTGCTCGACTCGCCCGAGCAGACGTTGCGACACGTGTTCGAATGGCTTGGCGACGGGGACGTCGACGCGGCGATTCGCGCGGTCACGCCTGCGCTTCGGACGCAGGACGGCGAGGGAGGTGAAGACGCGAGCGTCCCCGATACCGATCTCCCGCAGGATGTGATCGACACGTTCGATGCCCTCTACGAGGTCGTCGTGACCCAGCGACCGCTCGATCAGCCCTTCGTCGACAGCCTGAACGAGGTCAATCAGGCCATGGCCGATCGCATCGAGCGAGAGGTCAAGCGGGTTACCCAAGCGCAGCTCGAAATGCGTCGCCTCTTGCTCGAGCGGCGTCGTAAGGCGGAAGCGGGGCCCGAACCCGATGAAGCTTAGGCGAAAGGTCTGCATGCTCGGCGCCCCGGGTGCCGGAAAAACGAGCCTCGTCCGTCGCTTCGTCGAGGACTGCTTCGAGGAGGGTGAGGGGTCGTCGATCGCGATCGCGATCTACAAAGGCGTGCTCGAGGTCGGCGAAGACACCCTCGAGCTGATGCTTTGGGATCCTGGCGCGCACGAGGCCTTGGGCCAGTACACCGCCTCGTTCATCTCTGGCGCATCCGGCCTGGTGTTCGTGGTCGATGCGACCAAGCCGCGAACGCTCGACCATCTGCTCGACGCGCAAGCCAGAGGTCGCGGGTTCATCGGGTCCCGCCCCTCGGTGCTCGTCGTCAACAAGATCGACCTCACTGCGGATTTCGCCCTGAGCACGACGCAGCTCGACGCCGCGGCCCAGCTCGATTGGTACATCGCTCAGGCGAGCGCAAAGACGGGAGCCAACGTGCGTTCGGTGTTCGAGAGGCTCGCGGAAATGATGCTCGACGCGCGAAAGGCCTCTGCGTAGCGCGCTCAGCCGTCGTCTCGGGTCGCGCGCGGCAGTGCGGAGGGTCGCTTCGCAGACGGCCCCCATTCATCGACCCGCGGCAGCATCTTGTAGAGAAGCCAATGATACGTGCTTCGCGGCAACACCCGTCTTAGAAACGAAAATCCAAGCGCGTCGAAGGTTGCGGGAACGCGGAGCGGCGGCCGCCGGCGGTGCATCGTCCGGAGGACGACCCGCGCGACCGACTCGGGCGTAGCGCGCGATGCCGCCATGAGCCTCGCGATGAACGGCGCCATGTTCACGTAGTGCTCGTGGTAAGGCTCTGCGAGCTCGTGCTCCGACCGGCCGCTCTCGGGCGTGTAGCGCACCTTTTGAAACCCATCCGAGCGAACGAAGCCGGGTTGCACGAGACTCACCCGGATTCCCCAGGGCCGAACCTCGTACCAAAGCGCCTCGTGCGCGCCCTCGAGCGCAAACTTCGACGCGCTGTAGGCCCCCATCGTAGGCATCGCCATCATCCCGCCCACCGAGCTCACGGTGATGATGCGCCCCCCACGCTTTTGCCGCATGCCTGGCAGCACGAGGCGAATCAGCTCCATCGGCGACCGAAAATTGACGTCCATCTGCGCGAGACGCTCCCGTTCCTCGATGTGCTCGATGACCGCGCGATACGAGAGCCCGGCGTTGTTGATCAGAACTTCGATGCCGCCCCAATCGCGCTCCGCTTCCGCGATGATGGCCTCACGCTCTTCGCGGCGCGTCACATCGAGCGGGCGAATCCGTACGCGCTCCGATTCGCCGATCGCGTGCACGTCGAATCGCGCAAGCGAGCTTTTCCGCGCCGTCAAGAAGACACGATGGTTGGTTCGGGTCAGCGCGCGCGCGACTTCGAGCCCGATGCCCGTGCTCGCACCAGTGAGCAAGACTGTCACGTCGCGCCTCATCCGTATTTGAGTTTATAGGGGACGGCACTTACACTGGAAGCGCCTTTTGCAGGGGAGGGGTGCTATGGGATGGGTGATCGGTCTGTTGGTGGTAGCGGTCGTGTTGGTCGCCTGGTTCGTGGGGATGTACAACGGCCTCGTCGATCTGCGGAATCGCTTCAAGAACGCGTTCGCCCAAATCGACGTCCAGCTCAAGCGCCGTCACGATTTGATACCCAACCTCGTCGAGACGGCAAAGGCGTACTTGTCCCACGAGCGGGAAACGCTCGAGGCCGTCATCGCGGCGCGAAACTCCGCGGAAGGCGCGCGCACCAGGGCCGCGGCCGATCCTGGCAACGCCGAGGCGATGCAGGGCCTCACAAAAGCCGAAACGGGGCTGACCGGGATGCTCGGGCGCCTTTTCGCGCTCGCCGAGGCCTATCCCGACCTCAAGGCGAACCAGAACATGATGCAGCTCTCGGAGGAGCTCTCGACCACCGAGAACAAGATCGCATTTGCGCGGCAGGCATTCAACGATGCCGTCATGCGCTACAACAACAAGTGCGAGATGGTTCCCTCGAACTTCGTCGCCAACATGTTTGGGTTCGAGAAGGCCGAGCTCTTCGAGGTCGAGGTCGAAGCCGAGCGCGAGCCCGTCAAAGTACAGTTTTAGCGATGGACTTCTTCGAGGAGCAGGCGCTTGCGAAAAAGCGCACTCTGCGGCTGGTGCTCCTCTTCACGATCGCCGTCATCGGCATCGTCTCCGCGATCTACGTTCTTTCGATGCTCGTCTACACCGCGGTCGTCGGTGATGGTGCCGGGGTCGCCTACATCACCGGCGACTACGAGGGGGTCCAAAACCGCGGATACTCGCTTTGGAACCCGACGGTATTTCTCTTTTCGTTGCTCAGCACCGGGCTCGTCGTCGGCCTGGGCTCGCTCTACAAAATCGCGCGGCTTCGGGATGGGGGATCGGCCGTGGCGCTCGGCCTCGGCGGCCGCCGCGTCGACCCGGATTCGACCAAGCTCGAGGAGCGCAGGCTCCTGAACGTGGTCGAAGAGATGGCGATCGCGTCCGGCATCCCCGCGCCGGAGGTCTATGTCCTCGACCGCGAGCCCGGCATCAATGCATTTGCAGCGGGAAAGACGACGAGCGACGCCGTCGTCGGAGTCACCCAAGGCACGCTTCAGCTCCTCCGGCGCGACGAGCTTCAGGGCGTGATGGCGCACGAGGTCAGTCACATCTTGAACGGGGATTCACGCATCAACATCCGCGCAATCGGGCTCCTGCACGGCATCTTTCTCCTTGCGCTCATCGGGCGGTTTCTGGTGCGCGGCGCGATGTACAGCGAGAAGAAAGAAGGCGGTGGGATTGCCGTGATCGGTATCGGGCTGATCGCGATCGGCTCGATCGGCGTGTTCTTCGGCCGGATGATCCAAAGCGCGATCTCGCGGCAGCGGGAGCTTCTCGCCGACGCGTCCGCCGTTCAGTTCACCCGCGACACCGAGGGGTTGGTGGGTGCGCTCAAGAAGATCGGTGGCGTTGCGCCGGGCTCGCATCTCGACACCCCGAACGCCGACGAGGCGAGCCACATCTTCTTCTCCAATGCAATCCGCCGGTTCCGACTCTTCGCGAGTCTCTTTCGTACGCACCCGCCGCTCGATGAACGCATCCTCAAGCTGGAGCCGCAGTGGGACGGCGAGTTCCCCGAGGTCGCGATGCCCCAAATCTCCGAGGGGTGGAGCACGCCGCCCGACGCACCCCTGGACGCGGCGCGCGCTTTTGCCGAGGCGCCAACCGAAGAAGCCGTCAGCCAGGCGATTCAGCACATCGGCAGCCCGCGCCCGGAGCAGGTGTCGTTCGCCCGTGCCCTGCACGCTGGGCTACCCGAGTCGTGGGTCAGCGCCGTGCATCAAGCGCCAATGGCGCAGGCGATGATCTTCGGCCTGTTGCTCGCGCAGGACCGAGTCCTCGCGGGGACCGAGCTGATGAGCGTCGCCGACATGACCGACACGCAAACCGCCGACCTCACGCTTCGTTTCCATTCGGAGGCGGGCGATCGGTCGTCCGCAGAGAAGATTGCGTTGGTCGACATGGCGCTCCCCACGCTCCGCGGGCTTTCGTTCGACGAGTACCAGCGATTTCGCCGTGTGGTCGACGCGCTGATGGCGAGCGACCGCCGAATCGACCTCTTCGAGTACACGCTCAGTCGCATGATTCAGCGCCACCTGGCCCGACACTTCGAGGGTCTCGGGCCGACGCCGACCCGACATCGCAGCCTCCGCGAGCTCGTTCGCGATGCGCGCGTATTGATTGCAACGTTGGCCCGGGCCGGGAGTCGTGACGAAACGGAAGCCGAGCGAGCGTTTCGGCATGGCGCCCAAACCCTTCAGCTCAAGGGGCCCGAAGCCTCCATTCTGCCGGCGAGCGAATGTACCCTTGCCGCGGTCGACCGTGCGCTCAACCGCTACGATGCGGCGAAGCCCGCCCTGAAGCGGGACCTGATGCTCGCGTCCGCGGCCACCGTGATGGCGGACGACACGGTCACCGACCGCGAAGCCGAGCTGCTTCGTGCGATCGGAGATGCGCTCGATTGTCCCGTGCCGCCTTTTGTGCAATCGCGGTAACAACATGGAAACGCGGAACGTTTACGAGACCGACGACGAGGTGCAGGCGCTGGCTCTCCAAGAGGCGCTCGAATCCGAGGGCATCGCCGCGGTGCTGGTCAATCACCGAGATACGGCATATCCCGGCATCACCGACCGGCTGCGGCACGGCACCGAGATTCGCGTCGAAGTCGATCAGGTCGCCCGCGCCAGGCAGCTCATCGAGGAGTTTCTCGCCGCGCAGCCCGTCGAGGGGCCGCCGATTGCCCCGCCTCCGGATCGGGGACCCCGCCCGGGGCTACGAGGCCCGGGTTGGCTCGTCATGACTTTGATACTGCTGGGCTTGCTGGGAGCAGCCGCTTATTTACTAAATGGAAAATAAATCTTGGATCGAGGCCGAGCATGCGCTATAAATTTACGGTTAGTAAAGGAAGCGCACGATGGTCACCGAGACGTACGACCTCAAAGAGCTTTGCAAGCTCCTCAACTGGAACCCGGCTCACTGCAAAGTGATTCTCAAGCAGCTCGGCGCCGATCCGTCGCAGCCGATCGACGAAGAAACCGCTGCGAAGGTGGCCGAGAAAATCCGACGGCCCTGGCCGCCTCAGGCCGCCTAGCCGTCACCGCGCTGAATCAGCGCAGCTGCGCGCTCGCCGATCATCATGCTCGGCGCGTTGGTGTTGCCGCCCGTGACCGTCGGCATGATCGACGCATCCGCCACGCGTAGGCCTTCGATGCCGCGTACCCGGAGCGAGGGGTCGACCACGGCAAGGGCGTCGACGCCCATCTTGCAAGAGCCCACCGGGTGATAAACCGTGCTCGCGCGTAGCCGGATCTCTTCGATCAGCTCGGCGTTGCTCGTTCGCTCCGCGCCCGGCGTCAGTTCTTCGCGAAGGTGATCCTTCATCGTCGGGTGCGCGCAGATGTCGCGACATTTGCGAATCCCAACGATGAGCACCTGCAGGTCGTCGGGATCCTCGAGAAAGCGCGGGTCGATCCGCGGGGCGGCGCCGGGTGCGCTTGACGCGAGCCGTATCTCACCGCGGCTCTTGGGATAGATCAGCGTCGGCATGACCGTGAGGCAATGACCCTTGTCGATGTCCGGACGCTTCGGTCCGTCTTGATTCGGAGTCGGGTAGCCCCAGGGCAGCGTGTGGATCTGCAGGTCTGGAATCGGCACGTCCTCGCGGCTCTTGATGAAGGCGCCAGCCTCGAACACCGTGCGGCCGAACCAGCCGTTGCCGGCGAGATATTCCTTCATCATCCCCCCGAAAAAATGGGCTGCCGTGCCCCGATGAAGGCTCGTCGGGGACCGGAACGTGAGCGGAACGAACAGGTGATCGTGGAGGTTCTTGCCGACCCCGGGGAGGTCGAGCTGGACTTCGATCCCGTGTTCGCGCAGGTGGTCTGCCGGGCCGATCCCCGAGAGCATCAAGACCTGCGGGGAGCCGACCGCGCCTGCCGACACGATCACCTCGCGGTTGGCGCGAACCACCTCGTTGCCCGAGGGCAGCTCGTATTCGACCCCGACCGCCCGGCCGTTCTCGATCGAGACGCGGTGTACGAGCGCGTGCATGCGCACCTCGAAGTTGGGACGTCCGAGGCTCGGCTGGATGTAACCCTCCGCGGTGCTGCTACGCACGCCGTTCCGGCAGGACATCTGGTAGTGGCTCGCGCAGTGCTGGTTCTCCCCGTTGAAGTCGTCGGCGATCGGAATGCCGCATACCTCGGACGCCGCCTGGAGGAATGCATTGGAGACGGGGCTGATCTGATCGGCCGGATGGCGCGACACCCGGATCGGACCGCCCGCCCCGTGGTAGTCGGTCGCTCCGTCTTCGTGGTCTTCGAGCTTCTTGAAGAACGGAAGCACGTCTTCGAAGCTCCAACCGGTGCAGCCGGCGGCGGCCCAGCCGTCATAGTTGGCTTGGTTGCCGCGCAGGTAGAGCATGCCGTTGATCGCGCTCGACCCTCCAACCACTTTGCCCCGCGTGTACGGGATGCGCCGCTGATTCATGTGGGCCTGTGGCACCGTCGCGAAGCCCCAATCGAACCGTCTCTTGAGCGGCTTCACCTGCTGGACGAGGCTGATCATGCCGGGCTTGCGAACCAGGGTCGTCCGGTCGCTCCCGCCGGCCTCGAGGAGCAAGACGGTGACGCCCGGATCCTCGGCCAGACGGCTCGCCACGATCGCCCCGGCCGAGCCCGCCCCGATCACCACGTAGTCCACCTCAGCCACGGCCCGCTCCAGAGTGAAACATGTTTCAGTTCGCCCGGTATATGCCGAACGCTGCCGGAACGCACGCAGAGCGGGGCTCCGCGCGAAATCCTTGCAATCGCCCGCCTTTCATGAAAAACCAACTCTGGCTGGGGCCCGGGGAAAGATGACTATGCGGCGGGGATTGGTGGCTTGTGTGGCTTTCGCCTTTGGGCTGACGTTGGGCGGCGCCTCTGCGCGCGCGCAGTGCAGCACGGTCGACGGCGACATGAACGGCATCCCGGACGACTGCCCGGCCGGCACGACGAACGTGATCATCGGCGACGCGACGTCTGAAACGATCACGGGTACGGCGGGCAACGACTGCATCTTCGGACTCGGCGGCGACGACAACATCGACGGCCTCAATGGTAACGACTACATCTGCGGAGGCACCGGCGACGACACGCTGGTCGGGGGCCAGAACAACGACACGCTCTTCGGCGAGGCAGGCGCTGACAACATCAGCGGCGGGCTCGGAGACGACACCATCGATGGCGGCGCCGACAACGACACTTTGAATGGCGAAGGCGGGTTCGACACCATCTTCGGTCAAGGTGGTATCGATACGATCAACGGCGGGGGCCAGGACGATCAGATCTTCGGCGGGGATGGCGACGACATCCTCAACGGGGGCGGCTCGAACGATACGATCAACGGGGAGGCCGGTGCCGATCAGATCTTCGGCGATGGGGGCAACGACATCCTCAACGGCGGCGATGACGCAGACAACATCCAGGGCGGCAGCGGTGACGACACCATCAATGGCGGGCCCGGCGACGACGTTCTCAACGGCCGGAGCGGAAACGACACCATCAACGGCGGCGACGGCCTCGACAACATCTCGGGCCTTGCCGGCAACGACATCCTCAACGGCGACGGCGACGCCGACACGATCAACGGTGGCGACGGCGACGACATCATCGACGGCGGCGACGGCAACGACAACCTCTTCGGCAACAATAACAACGACACCATCAGCGGCGGCCTCGGCGACGACTTCGCCAATGGGGGCACCGGGAACGACATCCTCAACGGCGGCGACGGCTCCGACACGCTCCTCGGCAATTTGGGCGACGACACCATCAACGGCGAAGGTGGCAACGACGCTTTGCTCAGCGGGAGCGGCGGCTTCGACATAATCAACGGTGGATCCGGGTCGGACACCATTTTTGGAGGGGCCGACCCCGACGAGCTCTTCGGCGGCACGGGAGACGATACGATCAACGGGGACGCCGGTGTCGATCAGCTCTTCGGCAACGAGGGCAACGACACCCTCAACGGCGGGGCTGGCAACGACACGCTTTGGGGCGGCCCCGGTGCATTCGATTCGGCCGACGGCAGCTTCGGCATCGACAACTGCCTCCAAGCGTCGGTCACGGTCAACTGCGAGCTCTCCAGCCGCGCAATCGTCGATTCGTTCGGCGCGATAGTCGACGACGGCTCTGTCGTCCTGCGATGGGTGACCAGCTCGGAGTCTTCGACGCTCGGGTTTTACGTCTACCGCGAGGTCGAGGGTGACTGGGTGCCCGCCCACGACGGGGTGCTGCCGGCAGTGTTCGGCGCCGGACAGGGGGCTGTCTACGATCTCCGCTTAGCCGGCGTAGAGCCCGAGGTGGCCGAGCGCTACTTGCTCGTCGAGGTCGGCCGAGGTGGCGCACGCGCCGATCACGGGCCGTACGAGGTGACCGCGAGCGTCGAATCGAGCACGCTGCTCGAGCCGCACGCCTCGTTCGCGCGCGAGGCGCATGCGCTCGGCGCGCCGTTGGCGACCGCCAAGTCGATCACCGGGGAGCGCCAACGTCCGGGCGAGGCGTCCGGTATCTATTTCGGCGTCGAGACGACGGGCGTCTACCAAGTGTCGAGCGGTGAGATCGCGGCCCGACTCGGGCTCTCCGACGAGGCGGTCCACCAGCGCCTCCAAGACGGCGCGTTCGAGTTGACCGAGGGCGGCGTGCCGGTCGCATGGGCCGTCTCGCCGGACGGTGGCGCGCTTCGTTTCGTCGGCTTTGCCCAGCAGAGCCTCTTCAGCCGCGAGCGGCTCTACCACCTCAGCCCGACGTCCGGCATTCGAATGACGGCGCTTTCACGGCCGCCCGTCAGCACCGGCACCGCGGATGGTTTCGTCACGACCGTGCACGTCGAGGAAGATCGAATCCCGGCTGCGGTCATCGCTGAAGACGGCAGGGCGGACTACTGGTTCTGGGCGCTCGCTTCCGCGTCGCCTTCTTTGCCCACCGCGGCCGAAGTGGAAATCGAGCTCGAGGGCGTCGTTCGGGACGGGTCGGATTCGGCTCTGCGCGTCGAGCTCAAGGGCGCCACCGACGTCTGGCACGAGGCGGAGGTCGAGCTCAATGGATCGGTGGTCGGGACGACGACGTTCTTCGGCGAAGCGCGCCACATCGTCGAGTGGTCGGTTCCAGCCTCGACGTTGTTCGACGGGCTGAACTCCCTCCGAATCGTTGCCCGTGGCTCGGAGGACAGCGAGTTCTTCCTCGACAGCGCCGATGTCGTCATCGAGCGCAGCTATCAGACGGCGTTGCCGTCGCTGGAGTTCGCCGGGGCCGACTCGCGCCTCGACGTCGTGGGTGAGTTCGGTAGCGATCCCCTCTTGTTCGACATCTCCAATCCGCAGCTGCCGCGCATCGTCGAGGGCTTCGAGGTAAGCGCGGTCGCCGGCGGCTCCGAGCTGGCCTTCGAGGGCCGTCTCGGTGAACGCTACCTGGCGGCCTCGGAGGGCTCGGTGAGGTTTCCCACCTCGATCTGGAGCGACCTGGGCTCCGAGCTTCGCAGCGCCGCCAACCGTGCCGACCATCTCGTCATCGCACCCGCCCCGCTCTACGAGTCTTCGCGCACCCTGGTCGATCACCGGCGCGCCGACGGCCTCCGGTCGATGCTCGTCGAGCTTCAAGACGTGTTCGACGAGTTTTCCGACGGCGTGGCGGATCCGCAGGCGATTGGTGATTTCTTACGCTACGCGCACGAGAGCTGGGCGGCGGCACCGCGGTATGTCGTGCTCGTCGGCAAAGGGTCGCTCGATCATCGCGATATCTTCGGGGCCGGCGGCAATCTGATTCCGCCGACCATGGTGCCCACCCACGGCGGGCTCTACTCCGCAGACAACCGGTTCGGCGACTTGGAGGGGATAAACAACGTGCCCGAGATCGCGATCGGGCGTCTCCCCGTGACCACCGTCGATCAGCTCGACGCCCTCATCGGGCGAATCATCGCCTACGAGGCCGGTCTCGACGATCTGAGCGACGAGATTCTGATGATTGCCGACGACGATGACAAAGAGGAGCGGGCCGAGTTCGATCTGGCAAGCGATCGAATCGCAGAGCCCTTCGCCGACGACTGGTCGCTGACGCGCGCCTATCGCTCGGAAATGTCCCTCACCGCGTTTCGCTCCGCCATGTTCGAGGGTATCGAGCGGTCGCCCCGCCTCGTGCACTACATCGGCCACGCCGGCCTCGACCGTTGGGGTCAGGGCGAGACGCTGTTCCAATCCAACGACGTCGGGGAGCTCTCACTCAAGGGCGCGCCACCGGTCTACATGATGATGACCTGCTCGACGTCCCGCTACGAAGTCCCAGGAACGCTTTCGCTCGGGGAGACTTTGGTGCTCGACGAAAATGGCGCGATCGCGGTTTGGGGGCCGAGCGGTCTTTCGACCAACGACGTGGCGAGGGAGCTCGCCGAAGAGGCGTTCGACCACCTGCTCAAGCGGGAGGACGTGCGTCTCGGGGACGCCGTCCTCGGGGCCTTCCAAATCATCGAAGAGGGCGATCCGCGGCGCGACGAAATGCCGGCGATCTATCACCTGTTCGGCGACCCGGCGCTTCGGGTCTCCAAAGCGCGAGACGCAAGCGGCCCGGGCGGCCCCGGTGACCCGAACGTTCCAGGCGACGGCCCAGGCGCCGATGGGGGCAGCGGCGGCTGCGCGGTCGGGCCTGCGAGCTCACCGAGCGCATCGACGTGGCTGCTGCTTCTTCTGGCGCTGGCGCTCGGGTTCGTCCGTAGGCGTCGCTGAGCTCACGGGCGCGTTTGCTCGATCGCATCGACCAGACCCGAGTCGCGCCGCGCCTTTCGTCCGAGAGCCGCCCGCAGCACGTCCTCGGGACCGACGATTCGAACGCGCTGGCGCGCTCGGCTCACCGCGGTGTAGACGAGCTCGCGCGTCAGCAGGAGCGCGTCTTCCTCGGGCAGCACGAGCAGCACTTCGTTGAACTCTGAGCCCTGCGATTTGTGCACGGTGAGCGCGAAGGCCGTCGAGTGCCGTGGCAGCCTGGCCGCCGCGATCTTCCGAAAGCCCTCCGGATCGTCGCTTTGGACGTACCCAACCGGGGGGTCGCTTTCCACGCGCATGCCGAAGTCCCCGTTGTAGACGTCGAGCTCGTAACTGTTTTGCTCCAAGATGATTGGCTCGACGGCCCCGACGCCCTCGGGGAGTCGGTCGCGAATCGACTCCCCGAGACGCTGCGTTCCGACGCGGCCGCTCCGAAACGGGGTCAGTGTGACGAAGTCGCTGCGACGCTCGAAGTGCTTTGCGGGCTCACGCACCCGCAGCACGTCGGCCCAGAGTGCGGCCGCTCGCTCGAGCTCTTTGTGCAAGTCGCCGAACGGGCGCCAGACCGCGTCGTCCGCGGCTCCGGCCAGCACCGCGGCGACCCCGTTGGCGTCCCCCCGCCTTACCGCGCCGATCAGCGTACCGAGGGGCTGTTGCTCGTCGTAGCGATACGTGGTCGTCAGCTCGGTCACGCGGCCCTGCCACCAGGTGGAGGTGCTTGCCGCGACCAGGTCACGCAGGACCGTGCCGGCCTCGACCGACGTGAGTTGGTCGGGGTCGCCGACGATCAGCAGCGTGGCTTCCGCGGGCGCGGCGTCGAGAAGCTGTCGCATCAGGCCGAGGTCGACCATCGACGCTTCGTCGACCACGATGAAGTCGGCTTCGAGGGGAATGTCCGCATCACGCCAAAACCGTTGTCCCGTGCGCCTCATGCCGAGGGCGCGGTGCACCGTCTGCGCATCGTTTGGAATCTGCGCGAGGACCTCGTCCGCGGCGTCGACCCGGCTTTTGGCGCGACGTACCGCTTCGCCAAGCCGCGCCGCGGACTTGCCGGTCGGGGCCAGCAGCATCGTGCGTGGGGGCCCGCCTGTCTGACGGAGCCAGGCCTCGACCGCGAGAGCGACGATGGCGGCAACCGTGGTGGTCTTGCCCGTTCCCGGTCCACCGCAAAGCAGCGACACGCGATGCCGAAGCGCGTTGCGCGCGGCTTGGCGCTGTGGATCGGCGCTTGCGTCGGGAAATAGCCTACTCAACGAGTCTTCCAGCCAGCGGGACTCGCCCTCGACCATCGAAGGCGCCGTGGACCTCGCTGCGATCTGCGCTGCGATGTCTTGCTCGAGCTGCCAGTAGCGCCGGAGGTAGAGCCGGCCCGCCCCGTCGAGCACGAGTGGCCCGCTCTGTGTGAGACGGCTCTCGGCAAGGGCGCCTCGCCATGCGTCGGCCGTGGGGAGCGCCGGCGCCTCTTCGTTCGGCCAGAGATCTGCAGCGGACGTGTCGATCCGAAAGCAGCTGTGGCCTCTCCGGACGTTTCTGCTGGTGAGCGCGATCGCAAGCTCGACGTCGCCGTTCGTTTCGCCGGTCAACCGGGCCAGAGCACGCGCAAGCTCGAAGTCGAGTGTTTCGACCAAGCTGCGTGCGTTGAGCTCACGCAGATCCATCGCCGCCTCCCAACCACGCGTCGACTTCACGCAGCAGCGACGCGGGCTGCCTGTCGAAAAAAACGCTGCGCCCAGCATGATCCGCACCACCCATGCCGCGAAGAAAGAGAAAGAGTGAGCCACCCCACTGGGTCTCGGGATCGTACCGCGGCACGCGCTGCAACAGGAACCGATGCGCTGCGGCCGTGTAGAGCTGGGCCTGGAGCGCGTAGTGCTCTCGGGCCACGGCCTCGCTCACCTCGGCTGGACCGTACGCCGGCAAGAGATTCGACTTGTAGTCGGCCACATACCAGCGCCCGTTCCATTGGAACACCAAGTCGATGAACCCACGCAAGAACGGCTGAAGCCCCGCGGCACCGAGACGGCGGAGGCGCTCGTGGTAGCCGGGGAGTGACGCCGGTGCGCCGTGGCACTCGAGAACGTCGGCGAGGCCCGCGAGTGCAGGCGCGTCCAGACCGAGCGTGAACTCGAGCTCTCGAAGCTGATGGTCCCGCGACAGCGCGGCTAGGTTCGGCGCATCGGGCTCCGTGGTCAACGGGGTTCGTGCGACGGTCGCCAGGTCCGTTCGGACGGTTTCGCCCAGGGTGTCGTCGAACCCGAAGCGGCCGAGCTCCTCCGCGATGAGTTGGAGCGTATCGTCGTCGTCGAGCTTTTCGAATGAGACGCGCTCGAGCACCGCGTGGAGCAGGAGACCCGTGCGCGCCCCCGCGGGGAGTGTTTCGAAGAGTCCGGTCGCCCGTTCGACGACATCGACGCCGCGCCCAGGCCCCGGCGTCTTCTCGTCATGACCCGTCAGGCTGGTAAAGCTCGCGATGCGGCGGGCGTGACTAAACGTCCGTCGAGCCGCACGAACGGCGAGCGCGCCTTGCGGATGCCGCGCCTCGTACGGCCGGGCACGTTCCTCCCTCGGCTTGAGGGTGTCCGCCGCACCATTGGATGCCGACACGAACGCCTCGACGTCCGCCCGCATCCGCGTTTCGTCGAGTCGCGCGCCATCCACGCGGCCGTGGAGCAGGTAGCCGAGCGCCGAGTCCGCCACCCCTCGCGCCGGCCCCCAAAAAAGCGTGCAGCGGTGTTTGGCGCGCGTCACCGCGACATAGAGTAGACGTATCGCCTCGGAAAAATTCTCACGCTGGCTGATCGCGAGGTGGTCGCTCCGATTCGCAGACCCGAGGTCGACTTTGAGGTTCCGGTCCGCATCGTGGAACTTGATCGCGGTTCGGTCGAACCGGAACAGGCGTACGTCGTTCCACGTGAACGGAACGTAGACGACCCCATACTCGAGTCCTTTGCTCTTGTGGATCGTCGACACCCGAACGGCGCCCGACTCGGCGTCGGGCCGCTGCTGGAGCCCCTCGACGTCGACGGAGCCGCGGTCCGGATTGTTCTCGTCCAATCGCCGAAACCACTGCATGAGCGCAAACGGGTCTCGCTGGCGCTCACGCTCCCCCCGCAGCAGGAGCTCTTCGATGTGAAGCAAGTCGGTGAGATGGCGACGGGCAGCCGGGTGCCGGGCCATGCGCGACTCGGCGTGGGTGTCGCGCAACAGGTCTTCGAGAAACCGAACGACGCCGTGGCGATGCCACGTGTCGTTCCACGCGCTAAACCGCGAGACCCAGTTGGACCAAGCCTCGTCGCCCATCTCGGAAAGCTCGTACGGTGTGACGCCCAAGAGCTCGGTGAGCAGCGCCCGGCGGACCACGAAGCCGTCGCCGGGCAAGAGCGCCGCTTCGAGGACGGCTCGAAGGTCGTCGGCAATCGCCGTGTTGAGGACGCTCGCGTCACCGTCGAGCGACGCTGGAACGCGCAGTTCCCGGAGCGCCGCGGTGACCGCCGAAGCCTGCCGGTTGGTTCGGCACAGGACTGCGATGTCGCCGGGCTCGATCGGCCGCCCCTCGATGCGCTCGTCGGACTGCAGCAAAAGCCCGATCTCGTTCGCCACGATCGGCGGGACGGTGTCCTCGGGCGAAGGCGCGAGGCGCTCGGCTTGCAGGTAGAGGAGCTCCAGCGACGGGTCGAACGTCGAACGACGCGTCGCGTGCGCGACCGCAGGCTGCATGCGGATCTCCTCGAGCAGGAAAGGCGGTTCGTGCCGCGAGAAGAGCGTGTTGACCGCGTCGACGAGGCCTGGATCCGAACGCCGGTTCGTCGTCAATGCGTAGGCGCGCCCGGCCACGTCGTCGACGGCACGAATGTACGAGAACACGTCGGCGCCGCGGAACGCGTAGATCGCCTGCTTCGGGTCACCGACATACACGGCCGAACCCTCGCCCCAAATCGCGCGGAAGATCCCGTATTGGACCGAATCGGTGTCCTGAAACTCGTCGACAAGGGCGAGTGGGAACGCATTGGACACCTCCGAGGCGATTTGTGCGCTGAGCTTCGGATCGTGGATGGGATCGCCGGTGTCGAACGGCGCGTAGACCGACGTGAGAAGATCGTCGTAGGTCAGAATGGCGTCGCGGTTCTTGCGTTTCTGCGTCTCGCCGCGCACGTAAGCGAGAAAACGCATCTGAAAATCAAATGCCGCCCGCTGAAACCCCTCGCGAATCTCCTCGGCAGCCCGACGAAGACCTTCGCATTCCACGAAGAACGGATGCTGCGGCGGATCAAAGTCCTTTTTGACCTTGTCGTCGATGTTGTCCTGGCCGAGCCACCTCCAAAACTTCGGCAGGGGACACCAGCCCGGGGTTGCGAAGAACGCATCGATCTGGAACTCCCATCCTTCGACTGAGCGCGGCTTGTAGATCGACTGATTGAGAACCTCGCTTTGAAGGTGGCCGAGGATCGTGGATCGCTCCGCAGCCCAGATCGCCGCGGCCCGGGCCTTGGACTCGGACCAAGCCTCGATGCGTCGGTCGTCGATCTCCACGGCTTCCGGCCCCAGAACCTCGACGCCGGGGCGCGTCGCGAGCTCTGCCAGCCTGGCGAGGTAGTCCACGCTCACGCGCGCGTCGCGGAGCGCATGCAGGAGCCAATCGGGTTTGTCGTAGAGGTCTGCGGCCCAAAAATCGATCGCCATGGCGCGCTGGAGCGACCGTGCGTCCTCGGAAACCTCGAAGTCGAAATCGATCCCGAACGAAAGGGGGAAATCTTGAAGCACCCGCTGGCAGAATCCGTGAATCGTCGAAATCGCGGCCTGATCCATTTGTCCGAGAGCATCGACGAGCGCCCGCTCGACCTCACGGCGGTCGATGCGCCGCACCGCGCCGTTCACGATGACCGACAGCGCGTCCTCTTCGGTCGGCTCGGCGTCGAGCATCGAAATCGCCTGCATGAGTCGCGTCCGCGTTCGAGCGCGTAGCTCGGCGGTGGCTGCCTTGGTGTAGGTGACGACGAGGATCTGATCGGGGCTCAAACCAAGCTCCACGATTGCCCGCACGAAATAGGTCGTGATCGCGTGCGTCTTGCCCGTGCCGGCGCTTGCTTCGACGAGGCAGGGCGAGTCGAGCGCAATTGCTTCGGCGGACACCTGCGTCATCGCTCACTCCGATGTTCGAGAAGCGGTCCGTAGACGCGGAGCGATGCTTCGCGGAACTTCTCGCACCAAGTCGGTTCGACGAACGGGTCGTCCGGGCCCAGCAGATAAGCGAGCCTAGCGTCGTACTTTCGTTGATCGCGGAGCGCCTTTCTCGCCGCGTCGACCGCCTTTTGCCGCCCGTGCGTCGCGTGAACCCGCGCAAACTCCCACGAAGCACCTTCGAACAGCGGGAGCGGCCGCTCGCGACAAGCACGATAGAGCGCGATGAGGTCTTGGAGCACCTTCGCGGGGTCACCGGGGTTTGCGAAGCACACGCGGGTCGCCTTGGTTTCGTCTCCCCGCAGCACCAGCTCGGTCGCGGTTGCGGCTTCGCCGGCCGCCCGCATCAAGAGGTGCTCGATCCAACCCTGCAGCTCCGTCCGTCTTTCTGGTTTGGTGAACCGCGTGACGAGGCGGCCCGGTCCGTAGATACCCCCAAGCCGGGCTTCGAGCTGCACGCCCTGGATTGCGGCGGACACCCACGCCGAATCCGGGCTCGTTCCAGTCGACGCATCCTCCCGCGCTCGATCGACGAGCTCGATCTCGCGTGCCAACCGATGCCGCTCGAGTCGTCCGGCCGTTCCGTCGGGGAACTCGGGTGCGGCCTGCAGGTAGTCGCAAAGCGCCTTGCCGCGAAGCCCCGCGTCGAGCGCCATGCCGCCCACGCGTGCAGCCGAGAGTGGCGTGATGGCCATCAGCGCATGGGTCGGCTCGTACAGGGTCGACCGTTCGAACTTCGTACGCAGCAAGCGCTGGATGAATTCTCTCGCCGGGTTCCAAAGCCATCTGCTGAGCTCGGTCGTCGACAGCGTCTCTGCTTCGGTGTCAGGCTCGAGCTCGGCGCACAGCTCGACTCGCGTCGGCTCCTGCGCGGGCTCGGCGATGGCTCTGGCGATCTCCAGGTGGCGCGCGGAGCTGCTTTGCGGAAGCGCGCCACCGTCGAAGTATCGTGTGTCGAATGCATGGACGGGATGCACCGTCGCTTCGAGTGCACGCCCGAGATCCTTTCTTCGATAGAAGCGATCCACCGTTTCGCAGAGCTCCCAGACCACGGGGGATGGGTTGGCGCCGCTCCGGAGGCTCGTCGGCGGCGCGCTGTACGAGACGATCAGTCGATCCCTGGCGCAAAGGACCGCTTGCAGGAAAGAGTGACGGTCGTCGTCGCGCTTGTTTCGGTCGCCGGGCTGGTGATCTAAACGCGTTCGATCGAAGCTTGGGCGGTCGTCGCCGCGCGGAAACGATTCCTCGCTCATCCCGAGCAGACACACGACACGGAAAGGAACCGAGCGCAGCGGCACGAGCTCCGTCAGCGTCACCCCTCGACGGAGAAAACCGACCGCCGGCGTGCTCAGACGAAGCGAGGCGATGAGCTCTCGCCTCATCGTGCTCAGCGAGATTGCACCGGTGTACCGGGTCCCGGCCCCGGCTTTCATCTCGTCCAGTGCGGCCCGTAAGACGCGGACAGGCGCGCTGCTTTCGTCGTCCTCACCGAACAGCGCCGTGCACAGCCGCTCGAGTAGCAGCGCCCAGCGCCCGATTCCCATG
Source organism: Polyangiales bacterium (assembly GCA_041576815.1). GTDB lineage: Bacteria > Myxococcota_A > Polyangia > Polyangiales > Houyiibacteriaceae > SG8-38. The sequence continues at coordinate 46,369 of JBFGKE010000006.1, read as the reverse complement.
GGCTCGCGTGCTTGGTTTCGAAAGTCGAACAGCAGCTCACACAGTTGTGAAAGGCGTGCGACCAGATCGGCGTCGGCCAAAGTGGGGGCGCCGCGGGGCAGCGTGCCTTCGAAAGCCTCGGTTGCGTTGGGCATGCGCGCGAACCCAAGGAAAAGGCGCTCGAACCCCGCACGCCAAGTGTGCATCGGCTCATCGGGGAACCCGAGCTCGTTTCGATGCGCTGCATCCGCGCCCCAGCGCACGCCGATTTCCTCCAGAATCTGCGCGAGGCGCGCCCGCTCTTCCGGGGTGAAGCGGAAAGCTGCGCGGAGCGACCCCGCGTCGATCAGACGAAGCACGTCGAGCACCGAGAAACGCGAGTCGATCACCTCGAGAACCGACGAAAAATCCTCATAGAAGGTGGCATCGTCGCGCGTTCGGCGGTCGTGAACTTCGTAGGGGATGCGCTGCGGGTCCTGTTGCCCGAAGACCGCCCGAAAAAGAGGAGCATAGGTCTCGAGGTCGGGCGTCATCACGACGATGTCCTCGGGCAGTAGCGACGGTTCGTCTTCGAGCGCCGCACGAATTTGATCGTGAAGCACTTGAACCTCTCGCATCGGGCCTGTGCAGGCGTGGATGGCGATCGACCGATCGGCGCTTTCGAGCTCTTCACGTTGGCTCGGATCGGGTGGCGCCCGAAATTCGAGGATGTCGGCTTGCAGAGACCGGAGCAGATCATGCCGCTCCGGCCGCACGAAGAGATCGACCTCCGACCGGACCACGCCGTCCATGGCGAGAAGAAGCCCTTGGAAGTCGCGAGCGAGCCTGCCGCAACGCACCATCAGGGGATGGCCGTCATAGGAAGCCTCTTCGATCGGTAGCGAAAGCTGTGGTGCGGGATCGACGTCGGAGACATACTCCGACGAAGGCTCGAGAAGGTAGAGCTTGGTCGGCACCCTCCGCGAAAGCTCGCTGAACAGCTCGAGAAACAGCGGCGGCAGCGTTTCGAGCGAAAACAGCTGAATGCGCTCGTATCGTACGCCGCCATTGAAGCTCGGCGACCGCAGCGCCTCGACGGCGCGCCCCACGCGCGTGGCGAGGTCGTGGGGTCCGAGGCGTTGCACGACGCGTCGCCAGAGATCCGCCTGCCAATGGTGCTCCGCTCCGCGCACCCATCGGTTCATGGTGCCGGCGCGGTGGACGACGTACCGGTCGAACGTGCCGGATACGGTCGCTGCGAGCCGAAGCACTCGATCCGCATCAGGCGGATCGCCGAGGTATGCGTGAAGCTCCGACGGCGCCGACTCCCGGAGAAGCTCGGCCACGGTCCACTTCAAGCGGGTGGGGTCATACGCTTTGGCTTCTTCGGAAGCGCCCTCGGAGAGGTCTTCGAGGATCTGCTCCACGAGGGCCCGGGGAAATGGAAAGAAGGGATTGCCCCAGATGCCGAGCGACTTCGAAAGCTCGAGCGTCAGCCAACGCTCCATGCCGAGGCTTTGCACCACCACCGCTTCTTTCGCGAAAGGCCCGAGGGGCTTCTTTCGCACGCTTTCGACCAGCGCCTTTGCGAGGTTTTCCGTTCGGTTGCTGCGAACGAGCTCCATTTACTCAGCGGGGCGGGAACTTCCGCTCGAGTTTTTTCAAGCCGTGGCTCAGAACGGTCTGAAAGAGCTTCTTGCCCGCCCACCCCTTCAACGGTTGATTCGGCAAGCGCCCGTAGGCCTGCCAGCACAGCACCGTGCCGCCGTCGGGATGCGGCTCGCAGGTGATCACGCTCAAGTGATCGGTACAGAGACCGCGAAGGGCCTCGTCGTTGGCCGAGTACGCGAACATGCGGGGCGCTTCGAACGCTTTGACCACCTCGCGCACCGGCGCCCCGATCGGACTCTCGATGACACGCACCGCCCCAACTTGCCCCGGCGTCTCCGCGTGGCTGTCGTCCACCCAGCTTCGTTTTGCGCCGAGGACCCACTCGTCGAGCCGCGTGAAATCGGACACGTAGTCGAAGAGCGTGTGTTGGGTCGCGTTCAGGCAGCTCGCCTTCTCGAAGATGAGAGGCTGGTTGCTGAGCTGCGCGCCGGTCTGTGATGCGTACGCCGTGAAATCCGAGAACGCCCCCATGACCGCGAGTCTTACCCTTCTCGAACGAAGTTCAAGCCTCAAGAGAGACGAGCGCGATAGTCTTCGTACCCGAAGCGCCGCTGGACACGGTACGATTCATCGCGCGGGTCGTAGAAGGCGATCGAGGGTAGCCTCACGCCGTTGAACGTGGTGTTCTTGACCATCGTATAGTGGGCCATGTCCTCGAAGATCACGCGGTCGCCGACCTCTAGCGGTTTGGAAAACGAATAGCGCCCGATCACGTCTCCCGCCAAGCAGGTGAGCCCTCCGAGCGTGTAGGTGTGCGCGAGCTCGCCGGGATCGGACGCGCCACGGACATCTGGACGGTACGGCATCTCGAGGACATCCGGCATGTGTGCGGTTGCGGAGGTATCGAGGATCGCGATCGGGCCGTCGTTGTCGACGATGTCGAGCACGGTGGCGATGAGCACGCCGGTATCGACTGCGATCGCCTCGCTCGGCTCGAGCACCACCTCGACGTGATGACGGCGCTGAAGGCCACGGACCAGGTCGACGAGCAGCCCGACATCGTAGTCCGGCTTCGTGATGTGGTGACCCCCGCCGAGGTTCAGCCACGACACGTCATCGAGCCACGGGGCGAACCGATCTTCGATCGTCGCCAGAGTTCGTTGAAGCGCGTCGGCACCCAGCTCGCAGAGCGTATGAAAGTGGAGGCCGTCGATGCCGCGAAGGTCGGCCTTCATCAGTGCGCGTCGGGTCGTTCCGAGACGAGAGCCCGAGGCGCACGGATCGTAGATCGCGACGTCGACCTCGGAGTGCTCTGGATTGATGCGTAGACCGAAGCGCGTTCGCCCGGCGTGCTCGTCGATGACCGGGCGAAACCGTTCGATCTGCGAGGGCGAATTGAATATCACGTGGTCCGAGTAACGAAGGGTTTCGCGAAGCGAAGACTCGTCGAACGCCGTGCAATAGGTGTGGACCTGCTTGTCGAGCTCCTCGCGCCCGAGCCGCGCTTCGTCGGGTCCGCTCGCGGCAATGCCATCGAGATACTTGCCGATCAGTGGGAAGGTCGACCACGCTGCAAAACCCTTCAGCGCGAGCAAAATCTCGCACCGTGCCGCCTCGCGAACGTGCGCCAGCAGCTCGAGGTTTCGTTCGAGCGCCGCGAGGTCGATCACGTATGCCGGCGTCTCGACACGCGCCGGATCGAGAAGCTCGCACGGAAGCACTCACATCTCCTTCACGTGCCACGGAAGCCCGCGAATGGCGAGCTCTTCCAGAAACGGATCGGGGTCGAGCTGCTCGATGTTGTACACCCCTTTGCCGCGCCACCGATCGGTCAGCATCATCTTGGCACCGACCGTGGCCGGCACGCCCGTCGTGTACGAGACCGCCTGCGCGCGCACTTCGGCCCAGGCTTCCTGATGGTCACAGACGTTGTAGATGAAGACGCGCCTCTGCTCACCCCCCTTGGTCCCCTCGATCAGGCATCCAATGCTGGTCTTGCCGGTGTAGCTCTCCCCCAGCGTCGACGGGTCCGGGAGCAGCGTTTTCAAAAACTGAAGCGGGACGACCTCGCGTCCCTCGTGCATGACGGGCTCGATGCTCGTCATGCCGACGTTCTGCAGCACACGGAGGTGCGTGAGATACTCGTCGCCGAACGTCATCCAAAACCGAATTCGCTGAAGCCCGCGGATGTTCTCGATCAGCGACTCGAGCTCTTCGTGATAGAGAAGATACGCTCTGCGCTCGCCGACTCCCGGGAAATCGAACACGCGCGACTCGGACATCGCGTCGATCTCGATCCACCGCCCGTTCTCCCAGTAGCGCCCCGGCTGTGTGATTTCGCGGATGTTGATCTCGGGGTTGAAATTGGTGGCAAACGCATGCCCGTGGTCGCCGCCGTTGCAGTCGAGGATGTCGATGGTGTCGATCCGATCGAAGAGGTGCTTTTGCGCGTATGCGCAGAAGACGTTCGTCACGCCCGGGTCGAAGCCCGAGCCGAGCAGCGCCATCAGACCGGCCGATTCGAAGCGCTCGCGATACGCCCACTGCCATTTGTATTCGAACTTTGCTTCGTCCGGCGGTTCGTAATTCGCGGTGTCGAGATAATCCACGCCGGCTCGCAGGCAGGCATCCATCAGCGGCAGGTCCTGATATGGAAGTGCGACGTTGATGAGAAGCGCAGGGACGACCCGCTCGAGGAGCGCGTGGGTCTGCGCGACGTCGTTGGCGTCCACCTGCGCGATGGCGATGTCCCTGCCGCGCAGGTCTCGGACCTGCGCTTGGATCTTTTCGCAGCGAGAGAGCGTTCGGCTGGCGAGGACGATCTCCGAAAACGTGGTGTCATCCTGAGCACACTTGTGGGCGACCACGCCCCCCACGCCTCCCGCGCCAATGATCAACACCCTGCTCATCTGGTCCTCCGTGTCGCCCTCGGTGGTGTGACGTCGACGTACCCGGTTTGCAAGCCCAAGCCGCGTGACTTTCCATGGCGCTTGTGTTTATGTCACGCCTACCTCGTGATGGAAGGGTGGTGCCGTCCACATGGATAGAGCGATCGTAGGGTTGGACGTAGGCTCCACGACGGTAAAGGCCGTAGTCGTCGATCCGACGACAAAAGACATCCTCTGGAGCGACTACCAGCGTCACCACACCAAGCAGGGCGAGTGCGTCCTCGATTTCATGGTGCGCATCGGGCAGATCCTCGAGGGTCTCGACTGCGACGACATTCGCGTGTTCGTCACGGGCTCTGGCGCCAAGCCGCTCGAAGGCCCGCTCGGCGCGAAGTTCGTCCAAGAGGTGAACTCGGTCACGCTCGCGGTCGAAACGCTGCATCCCGATGCCGGATCGGTGGTCGAGCTCGGCGGCCAGGACGCCAAGATCATCATCTTCAAGGAAAATAGGCAGACCGGTGACAAGTCCGCCATCGCATCCATGAACGACAAGTGTGCGTCAGGGACGGGCGCCACCATCGACAAGTGCATGGTCAAGGTCGGTATGCCCTCCGAGGACACGCTGAAGCTCCACTTCGACGGGGCCCACCTTCATCACGTGGCCGCCAAGTGTGGCGTGTTCGCCGAAACCGACATCGTGAATCTCGTGAAGACGGGCATCCCGTCGGACGAGATCATGTGCTCGCTGGCCGACGCCATCGTCATGCAAAACCTCTCGGTGTTGACGCGCGGCAACACGCTCCGTCACAAGGTGCTGCTGCTCGGCGGCCCCAACACCTTCCTGCCGTTCCTTCAAGAGTGTTGGCGCAAGCGGATTCCCGAGACGTGGGACGAGCGCGGCTACGACTACCCGAAAGACGTGCCGATCGAAGAGCTGATCCCGGTGCCAGAAAACGCCGCGCTCTACGCCGCGTACGGCGCGGTCATGTACGGCATGCACGAGCCCGACGACGTGGGCGTGTATGACGGCCTCGACGGGCTTCGGCGCTACATCAGCGATGGGCGAAAGGAGCGGCTCGGCGACAGTGCGGGGCCGCCGCTCGCGACCGACGAGGTGGAGCTCGAGCGATTTCTCGAAGCGTACCGCATCCCGATGTTCGTCGAGCCCGAGATCACCGAGACCTGCGTGCGCGCCGTCATCGGCCTCGATGGCGGGAGCACGTCGTCGAAGGCTGTCTTGCTGAGCGAGGATGGCGACGTCTTGATGAAGGCGTATGCCCTTTCCAAGGGAAATCCCATTCAAGATACCAAAGAGCTGCTTGGCGAGCTCCGCGGGCGCATGGCTGCAAAAGGCGTCGAGATCGACGTGCTTGGCTTCGGTGCAACCGGGTATGCCGCCGACGTGCTCGAAGAGTGTGTCCGCGCAGACGTGAACATCGTCGAGACGGTCGCGCACATGATGAGTGCAACGCACTACTTCGGCGACGTCGACGTGATCTGCGACATCGGCGGTCAGGACATCAAAGTCCTCTTCATGGAAAACGGCGACATCAAGACCTTCAAGCTGTCGAACCAGTGCTCGGCCGGCAACGGCATGTTGCTTCAAGCGATGGCCGATCAGTTTGGGTTGCCGGTCACCGAGTACGCCGACAACGCCTTCAAGGCCGATCTCGCGCCGATGTTCAGCTACGGTTGCGCGGTCTTCCTCGACACCGATCGGGTGAACTTTCAAAAAGAGGGCTTCAGCAAAGAAGAGCTTCTCGCCGGTCTTGCCCAGGTGTTGCCGAAAAACGTCTGGCAGTACGTCGTCGGCGTGCCCCGCATGGCCGCTCTCGGGCGGAAGTTCGTGCTGCAGGGCGGCACCCAATACAACATGGCGGCGGTCAAGGCCCAGGTGGACTACATCAAAGAACGCGTGCCGAACGCCGAAGTGTACGTGCACCCGCACAGTGGCGAAGCCGGGGCGATCGGCGCCGCCATGGAAACGCTTCGCGTGGTGAAGCGCCGCGGCCGGTCGACGTTCATCGGGCTCGATGCTGCGATCGACCTCGAATACAAAACTAAGAACGACGAGACGACGACCTGCCACTTCTGCGCGAACAACTGCTCGCGTACGTTCATCGATGCCTTCCGGCCCGACGGCTCCACCAGCCGCTACATCAGCGGATTTTCATGCGAGAAGGGCATGGTCGAGTCGAAAGGTGCGATGGAGCAGCTCGTCAAAGAGCGCCGCAAGATCATGAAGGAGTTCCCGAACCTCGTGACGTACGAGGGGCTCAAGGCGTTCAAGCGCGTCGCGAGCGTTCAGCCGATGCCCGACGCTGGCACGCCGATCGAGGACGTGAAGGTCGAGCGGCGGTTCTTCGGCTCGATCGACCGGACCAAGTACACGCGAACGTTCCGGCGCTCGTCGGAGGCGGCGACCGAGAAGCGGGCGAAATGGCGTGTCGGCATCCCGCGGGTGCTCAACATGTATTCCACCGCGCCGTTTTTCCGGACCTATTTCGAGGTGCTCGGCGTGCGCCCCAAGAACATCGTCTTCAGCGATCCGAGCTCCGAGGAGATGTTTGCCGAAGGCGGCAAGTACGGCTCGGTCGATCCCTGCTACCCGTCGAAGGTCGCGCAGGCACACTTCCACCAGCTCTTCTTTCACAAGCACGAGCAAAGCCCGTTCGACGCGATCTTCTTCCCGATTCTGACCCATGTGCCGTCGTTCGTGACGGAAGCGGTCGACTATGCGAGCTGTCCGATCGTGGCCGGCACGCCCGACGTGATGAAGGCAGCGTTCACCAAAGAGCAGGATTACTTCAAGAACCGTGGCATCGAATACCTCGCTCCGGCCTTCAGCTTTGCCGAGCCGACCCTGTTGAAGCGCGCGATGTTCGAGGCGTTCGAAGGCGTGCTCGACATCACCGAGGACGAAAGCGATTTCGCCGTCGCCGAGGGCCTCGCCGCCCTCGATCGCTTCGACCAAGACCTGCAGCAAAAGGGCAAGGCGATCCTCGACCAGGTCGAGTACGACAACAAGGTCGCGATCCTCGTCCTGGGCCGTCCCTACCACCTCGACCCGGGGCTTCATCACGGCATTCCGGACGAGTTCCAGGTGCTGGGCTATCCGATCCTGAGCATTCGCTCGATTCCGAAAGACCGGGCATGGCTCAAACGGTTCTATGCGGACGACGAGGACGTGCTGAGCGTCAACGACGTCTGGCCGGAGAACTACTCGGCGAACTCTGCCCAAAAAGTTTGGGCTGCCAAGTTCGCGTCGCGCCACCCCAACGTGGCCATCCTCGACTTGAGCAGCTTCAAGTGCGGCCACGATGCGCCGACCTACGGCATCATCGACAGTATCGTCGCGAAGAGTGGCGTCCCGTCGTCGTCACTTCACGACATCGATGCCAACAAGCCGGGCGGCTCGATCAAGATACGCGTCAAAACCTACGCGCACTCGCTCAGGCTTCGCGAAGAGCACCTCGAGGACGTGGCTTCGAAGAGGGCCGAGCTCGAGCGGCGTATCGATGAGAAGCGTCTCGAGCTCCTCCGTATGAAGCAGGCGCAGCTCGCGGAGCACCGGCGGGCCGACCTCTCGCTCCAGCGGCAGATCCAAGAGCTCGCCGAGAAGGTCAACCAATATCAAATCGACGCGCCGGCGGCCGCCGCGGGTGCGGTTTCGGGAAGCCTGATCCAACTGGGTAAGAAGACGAAAGACGGCGACGTCGTCCGTGTGTGAAGGGGATAGTCATGGCTGATGGTTTTGAAATCGACATCGAAAAAGAGCTGGCGGAGTTCGAGGCGCAGGAGCGTGCCCGCTTGGGGCTCGAAGACGACCGCGAGCAATGGACCGACTCCATGGTCAATCCGTTCTTTTCTGCGAGAGAGCGGCCCACGACGACGATTCTCAACGGCGGCCTCACCATGGCCCACGACGAGTTCGTTGCATCGGCGCTGAAAGGGATCGGCTACAACACGCGGTCGATGGAGTGCGCGGACGTCGAGTCGCTTCGCTTCGGCAAAGAGTTCGGCAACAAGGCGCAGTGCAATCCGACGTACTTCACCGTCGGAAATCTCGTCAAAGAGCTCTGCAGGCTGCGTGACGAGGAGGGCCTTTCGCCGCAGGAGATCATCGACAGCTATGTCTTCCTGACGGCCGGCGCCTGCGGGCCTTGCCGTTTTGGGATGTACGTCACCGAGTACCGCAAGGCGCTTCGCGATGCTGGCTTCGACGGGTTCCGCGTCGTGCTCTTCCAGCAGCAGGCGGGGTTCAAGCAGGCCACCGGCGAAGAGGTCGGCCTGGTGCTCAACCCGCAGTTCTTCATGGCACTCGCGCGCGGGCTCTTTGCGGGCGACGTGCTCAACGTGCTCAGCTATCGGCTTCGCCCGTACGAGGTCGAAGAAGGCGCGACCGACCGCGCGATCGCGGAGGTGAAGCGGGAAGTGCAGGGTGCACTAGAGCGAAACGAGAGCGTGCTCCGTGCGCTTTGGCGCGGACGCAGGTACCTGGCCGCGGTCGAGCTCGATCGCTTCAGGGCCAAGCCGAAGGTCGCGATCATCGGCGAGTTCTGGGCGATGACCACCGAGGGCGACGGCAACTATCACTTGCAGCGCTTCGTCGAGTCGGAGGGCGGCGAAAACGACATTCAAACGCTCGTGAACTGGCTGCTCTACACGCTTTGGGAGATGCGGCACGACACCGAGCGTCGCATGACCCTCCGCGACACCGACGAGTCGTACTACGGCCTGACGGGCTCTGACGTCGGCTACAACATGGCGGGGGTCTGGCTCGGCGAGCTCGCTCTCCGCGCGACGTTTGCGACGTTTTGCGCCGCCACTGGCCTGAGGCGGCACAAGCTTCCCGACATGGATGAAATCGCACGCGTGGGCCACAGTTTCTACAACAACGAGCTTCGGGGCGGTGAAGGCCACATGGAGGTCGCCAAGCTCGTCCTCAACGTCGCGAAACAAAAAGCGCACATGACTCTCAGCGTGAAGCCGTTCGGCTGCATGCCGAGCTCCGGGGTTTCCGACGGCATTCAAACCGTAATCACCGAGCTTCATCCGGACGCGATTTATTGTCCGGTCGAAACCAGCGGCGACGGCGCGGTCAATTTCTACTCGCGCGTGCAGATGTACATGTTCAAAGCGCGTGAGCGTGCTCGCCAGGAGTACCAAGCAGCCCTCGATCAATACGGCATCACCGAGGAACAGGCGCGCGAGTTCGTGAAGGGCACGCGCTACGAAAAGACGTTCTACAAGGCGCCGCACGTCGCTGCCGGGACGGGCGCCGATCTAATTCACGAGATCGGGCCCCTGGTCGGAAAGAGCCGACTCGGGCGCGCCAAAGTGCACGCCTCGCGGGCGGCCGCCCGCGGCAAGGCCGTTTTTACGCACGACATCCCCGCGGCCAAACACACGTTCGACAAGATGGCACCCTACCTGCCATCCCTCGGGCGCCTGGTCTTCGTCGAGCTGAAGGAAAAGATCCCGGCTCCGAAAGAAGCGTGGAAGCAGCTCATGAAGCGCGCCGTCCCGAAAGCCGAGGACGACGTCACCCCGGCGGCCTTCGAATACATCAAGCCCCCAGCCCCACGCGAATCCCACGACACGAAGGCGCAGCTCCACGTGGTCGCCTAGAGCCGGCTTTCCCTGCGCGCCCGGCGCGTCGCTTTGGCGTGCCGGCGCATTCGCGCCGGGCTTCGCCCTTCGGGCTCGCGCAGCCGCCGGTCGCGTTGAGGCAAATTATATAGGGGACAGTCCCCTTTTTTGTGAGGCAAATTATATAGGGGACAGTCCCCTTTTTTGAGGGGTTAGTGTCTCGGTGTCAGCTGCGTACGGAGGGCCACGCCCGTCCGGCGGAACCCCACATCGTATTTTTTCGTGGCCCGTGCCGACCCGTCCGGCGCAGCCCCGTATCGCGATGATTTTCGTCCCGGCCTTGCGCGCGGCTACGTCTTTTTCGGCATTCGCGCGTGGGCTGGGAGCTCGCCGGTGAGGCTCTTGAGAAAGGCGACGATATCGTTGACTTGGGCGTCCGTCAGCTCGCGGCCGAGCTGGTACGTGCCCATGATCCGTACCGTCTCCTCGAGCGTCTCTCGCGATCCGTCATGGAGATACGGCGGCGTGAGCTCCACGTTGCGGAGCGTCGGCACCTTGAAGAAGTGCTTGTCGGCGGGGTTCTTGGTGACGTTGAAGCGTCCGAGGTCCGCCTCGGTGATCGGCGTTCCCCGGTCAACGAAGTAGTCCTTCACCAGACCCATCTTCTGAAACATCGTGCCGCCCGCTAGCACGCCGGTGTGGCACGCGGTGCAGCCCACCTCTTTGAAGGTCGCGTAGCCGCGCTTTTCCGCCTCGGTAATCGCGTTTTCATCGCCGCGGAGATATGCGTCGAACCGCGACGGCGTGATCAGTGACTTCTCGTACTCGGCGATCGCGTCCGTCACGTTGTCCTTGGTGACGCCGTCGGCATAGAGTCTCGCAAAGGTCGCGGCGTACTCCTCGTCCTTCTTGATGTTGTCGACGACCTCGTCCCAGTTGGCGCCCATCTCGATCGGATTCTCGACGGGGCCGGCGGCCTGTTCCTGGAGATCCTTGGCGCGGCCATCCCAGAACTGCACGAAGTTGTAGGCGGAGTTCAGGACCGTGGGCGAGTTGATCGGCCCGATCTGACCGCGAATACCGGTCGAGGTCTTTCGCGGCTCAGCGCCACCGTGGTCGAGCGTGTGGCAGGTGGCGCACGAGAGTGTGCTGTCTCCCGAAAGCAACGTGTCGTGGTAGAGGCTGCGCCCGAGAACCACTTTGTCCATGTTGACATCGACCTTTTCAGGCAGCGGTTGCAGCGGCTCGGCGGCCGCGGCGACTGGTTTTGCCTCCTCGACGTCGGCCGTCTGCTCGGCGGCCGGAGCGGGGGGTTCCTTCTTTTTGCACCCGGCGAGAGAAAGTGTGGCGAGAGCGATGAGTGCCCACTTCATTTCAGACATGATGCGAACGCTAGCAGCTGGGGCCGTGCCAGGCACACCCTCGCGGGCCGGTCGCCGCTGCGCCACCGCCGCCGCCTTCAGTCGTCGCAGTGGAGTGCGCGGTAGCTGCCCCCATAGTAGAGCAGGGGCTTGGCATCGGTGACGTGGACGGCCTCGACCTGGCCGACGTAGATCGTATGGCTGCCCTCTCGGTGCGCGCTTGCCACCCGGCATTCGAGCGCCGCTCGCGCTTCGTCGATCAGCGGAGCGCCCGTTTCGCCCTCGGTCCAGCGCACCCTCTTCAGACGCGAATCCTCGTCTTCGGCCGACGCGAATAGGACGGACACATCCCGCTGGTGGGCAGCCAGGATGTTGACGGCAAAGACGCCGCCGGCCTCGATGATCCGATGGGTAATCGAGGCCCGGTTCGCGCAAACCAGGACGAGCGGCGGGTCGATCGAGACGCTCGAGAACGCTGAAACCGTCATGCCGTGCATCTGGTCACCCGTGCGCGACGTGACGACGGTGACCCCGCTGGCCCACCCGCGGAGGGCCTCTTTCAAACCTTCTTGATCGATGGGCATCGCGTGGCGCCGTATTTCACCGGTCGAAGCTCTCCGCCGGCGCATCCTCGGTGTAGGCAAAAATAGAACGTGTTTCAAGTCGAAGCCGGGCTGCACCTCGACGAAATTGGGCTAGTTTCCGCCACCATGCCGCAACAGGCGTTCCTCAAGGGGATCCAGGCGTACTGGGATGCGCTCGGCCAACCGGGCGATCCCCCCGAGCTCGGCGAATCCCGAATCGATGCATTCGTCGATCTCCTGCACATGACGTCGCAGGCCGAGCATGGCTTTCGGCTCCTGGAGCTCCCCGACGGGTTCTACGCCGGCATGGCGGTCGGCGACGACAGCCGCCCCTGGCGACTTCACTGGGCGATTCAAGTGGGTGAGGTGGAGCCGTTCGTCGCGCCGTACCTCGAGGGGCTGATTTTCTTGGCCGACACGATTGCCGATCCGGAGGGCCATCACCGCGTGTACACGCTCAAGGACGGGATGCGGGGAGACCTCGAGTTTTCCGATCTGACCGGGGTGCTCCGCTGGATGACGGCGCAGGTGCAGCATGCAAGAGGCGTTCATGACGACGCCGAGCTTCAGCGCATTCAAAGCGAGGCGTCCGCGTTGCTCGACGATGAATGGGAGCGTGGCGCAAGCTCCGGGCTCTACATCGTGGAGGAGCTGATCGACACGCCGCTTTTCGAGGCGTGGGACGCCATCTCGAGAGGGCAGTGGCCGCTCGTCGAGTCGGATGGCGGTAAGGCGGCGGTGGACCGTGAGGATGGCTGGCAGCGGCGACTTTCGCTCTGGCTCACGCGGCGTTTCTTGGCGACGCGAACGCTCGAGCTCCCGGAGGAAGTCGGAGTCTCGGACATGGATGCGGTGCACAGGGCGCTCGTCGATCACCTGATCGACTTCGAACAGACGATCCACAGCGGTGACGTGCCGCGGGTCATCGAGGACGCCGCGTCCGGGGACGACCCGAAGCTCGCCAAGCTTGCGCTTCAATGGATCGAGCGGCACGACGGCTGGCGTACCGCGGCCGCGGTCGTAGCGCCGGAGGATGAAGACGCATTCGTCGAGGAGCCGCCGCCGTTTCAGCACACGCCGTTCACCCGAAAGCTCATGCAAGCGCTTTCCGTCTCGCTCGACCGGATGGTCGACAAGGGCGAGCTCGAGCTCGACCCGGACCGCAAGGAGGCCCTGCTGATCGAGCTGGTCACCGCGGGTTCGGACGCGAGGTCGGTCAAGCACATGCTCAAGAAGCTCACGTCGACGCTGGTCGAATCCGAGCACGTCGAAGAGATCTATCCGAGCGACGACAAGATCAAAGATCGGCTCAAAGAAGACCTGGGCGGATGATCGAGCCTCCCGGCACGCAGCTGTGGGCTGACGTTCGGTGGCGCGATGGCTGGCGCATTCAGCGTCGGTGGGACGGCGCGGCGACGCGGCTGGTCGACCCGTCCGGCCGCGCGGTGCGCAAAGGCGCGTTCGAGGACTGCGAGCGCGCCCTCGACCGTGCGTGTCCTGCGGCCGCTCCCTCGGCGCATCTCGTGGTCTTGCTTCACGGCCTCGGCCGAACGCGGCGGGCACTCCAACGACTCGACGACGCGCTCCGAGCAGCAGGCCTCACGACCGCACGCCTCGACTACCCGAGCACCCGAAAGTCGATTGAAGAGCACGCATCGACCATCGCCGAGCTGCTCGATCATTTGCCGACACCCGAGAAGCTCTCGTTCGTGTCGCACAGCTTGGGAAACCTGATCGTGCGGCGGCTGCTAGCCTACGACCGCCCCTGGCGAAATGCGATCGCGCGAATCGTGATGATCGCTCCCCCGAATCAGGGCGCCTCGCTGGCGTCCGCACTCGACAGGGGGGGTGTGCTTCGGGCCATCCTAGGCCCTTCGTTTGGCCAGATCGCGGACGGCTTTGCGGTCACGCTTCCGGTGCCGCAGGTGCCTGTCGCGATCTTCGCCGGCGACGCGGCGGGCGTTCAAGGGGACGGTCTGGTGACGGTCGAGGAAACGCGGCTCCCAGGCGCTTCACAGCATCAGGTGGTGCCTGCGATCCACACCTTCGTCATGAACCACCCGACCGTCATCGATGGCACGGTCGCCTTCCTAACCGCCGCCCCACACTGACGGAGACGGCCGAAGGAGGCCGCTGTCGCGCTCGTGAAGCGATCCCTGCCGATCTCGCTCCAGCAGCAAGGGACCATCGAGGTCGACGAAGTCGGCGTCAGCGGCGAGAAGGAGCGCCGGCGCGATGCCGAGCGACGTAGCGACCATGCAGCCCACCATCACCGAAAAACCGGAACGCCGCGCCGTGTCGAGGCACGCCAGCGCCTCGGTCAGGCCACCAGCCTTGTCCAGCTTCACGTTGACCATGTCATAGCGCCCTTCGATTTTCTCGAACGAGCGCCTGTCGTGAAACGATTCGTCTGCGCACACGGGGATCGGATGCTCGACCTCTGCGAGCGCGTCGTCTTCGTCTGCCGGGAGGGGCTGCTCGAGCACGGTCACGCCGAGCTCCGGCAGCGAAGGCAACCAGCCGGCGAGCTGGTCGACCGACCAGGACTCGTTGGCATCGACGATGAGCGCGGCGTCGGGCAGTCGTTCGTGCACGGCGGCAATGCGCTTCAAGTCATCGCGTCCGTCGACCTTAACCTTGATCGAATGCGCGCCTCGAAGGGCCGCTGCGGCCGATTGCATGGCTTCGGGATCGGCGACGCTGACCGTTCGCATCGTGCGGACTGGCTCTGGCTCGGCGTCGAAACCAGCCAGCCTCCACACGGGCGCCCCCGCGCGAGCCGCCTCCAGATCCCAAAGCGCGCAGTCGATCGCGTTGCGCGCCGCGCCCGGCGGCATCGAAGCAATGCGCGCCCGAAGCTCCTCCGGACCCGTCGCGCCAAGAGCGGCCTCGATCTCGGCCACCACCGAATCGATCGACTCATCGTACCGCGCATAGGGCACGCATTCGCCGCGTCCGCGATATGGGCCGTCCGCGAGCTCGACGACCACCACCTCGGCAGCCCTCCGCGCCCCGCGCGCGATCCGAAAGCCGTCTCGAATCGGCCACGATTCACTTCGGACCGACGTCTCCATCGTGCCCAGCTACTCGACGCCGGTCGCTTCTTTGATCGCCTTGGGGCTCAGCGTCTTACAAACGAAAACATGCACGTCCCAGAGATCGCGGGGGCGCTGCCCGGCTTCCTGCAGCAGCTCCATGGTTTTCTTTGCTGCTTTGAGGAACTGCTCGTACGTCGTGGAGTTCGGAGTCGTGTCGTATTTGGGATCGATGTCCAAGATGAGGGCCTGCTTTTTGAAGAAGGTCGGCTTCACGAACAGGTGCTCATTCGGGTACACGAGCGCCTGAATCATGGTCGAAAGCGGCCACGTCGCGCCATCCTCGACATCCAGCGCCGCGACGAAGGAATCGAAGCGAATCGGATACGAGCGTTCGCCGTAAAGCAGCTCCCGAAGCGACTGCGCGACGGTCTCCCGGGCCTCCTCCGAGAGGTTTTTGAAACGCGTCGCCTCGGCCTTTTGCGTGGTCGACTTGGTGCTGGTCAGAAACTCGTAGATCATTTGATGGAAGTCTTCGTAGTTGCCGCTGGCGACCATCTCGTCGAGATTCCTTTGACTCAGCAAGTCCTCGGCGCGTTCGAGCGCCGCGTCTTTCAGCTTCTCCGCGCCTTTGGCACCTGACTCGCCCCGCTCGGCCTTGATGTAGGCCTCGTCTTCGAACCCGACGGGGTAGAGCTTCATGAAGTAAGCCACCTGCTGCTCGAAGGTGATGTCCGGCTTCTTGGGCGGAGCCTTCGATTTGCGTGCGGAGCCCGGTGCGGGCGTCTGGTTTCGGCGAGCAAGCCGGTCGATGCGAACGGCCTCGTTTGCTTGCACGTCGATGATCTCCATCTTGTGCCAGTAGTCGGGGCGGAAGCTTCGCTCTGCGCCGTCTTCGAAGAGGAAGGTGCGCTTGTCCGGGATCTCCAGGAGGAGCACGGAGCGCCCCCAATCCTTGCGAGAGGTGTGCTCGAAAATTCGCGGTGGAACGGAAGGCGTGGTCTCGGCCATCGACGAAGGCTCCTCGGAAATCAGGTGGAAGCTGGACCTGGGCCCGGCGGAAACGAGCACAGCGTCTATCACGGACGCGAAGCGCTTGCATCCGCTTGCGATTCGCCCGCTGGAGGCCTACGAAGCTGATCTCGTAAAGGCCCGTTCTCATTAGGGTTTGAGCAGAATGAACCAACCCCACGCCGCACCTCGAGGCGCCCTGCTTGGGGCCGCCGTCGCAGCCTTGCTCGCGTTCGCGTGTGACCGCGCCCCCGCAGCCGAGCAGGAACCGGCCGCCACGCCGGTCGAAGGAGTCACGGGCGACCCGCGTCTGCCCGGCGTAGCTGTGGTGGACGAAACCCTTCAACGTCGGCTCGATCAGGCGTTGGCATCGCAGGGCCCACGGCACGTGCCGCGCACACACCACCTGCGCGACGATGGCTCGCCGCGCTTCACCAATCGACTGATCGAGCAGTCGAGCCCGTATCTCCTCCAGCACGCGCACAATCCGGTCAACTGGTATCCCTGGTCCGACGAAGCCTTCGATCGAGCGAAGCGGGAGAACAAGCCGGTGTTCTTGTCGGTTGGCTACTCCACTTGTCATTGGTGCCACGTGATGGAGCGCGAATCGTTCGAGGACGTGGAGATCGCCGCATTTCTCAATCGTCACTTCATCGCGATCAAGGTCGACCGTGAGGAGCGGCCCGACATCGACAGCGTTTACATGAAGGCGGTCAACATCCTCACGGGTCGCGGCGGGTGGCCGATGACCGTCATCATGACGCCCCACAAGGAACCGTTTTTCGGGGGCACGTACTTCCCTCCGCGCAAAGGCGTCCGGGGGAGTCGCGCTGGATTGATCGACATCCTCGGCGAGATGCTTCGCTCTTTTCGCGAGGAGCCCGAGGAGATCGTGGCGCGCGCACAAGAGCTCAGCCAGCGCGTCGAGCAGGCCGCCGCGCTTCACCCAGGGCCGGGCGTTCCCAGTGACAAGTCCATCGTGGTTGCGGCGCAGCGCCTCGCTACGATGTTCGATCGTGTTGACGGCGGTTTCACGGGCGCTCCGAAGTTTCCGCAGCCCGCGCGTCTCACGCTGTTGATTCGATACGCCCGGCGCACGGCCGATCCCGGCGCGGCCGCCATGGTGATGACGACCCTCGACAAAATGGCTGCGGGAGGCATCTACGATCACGTGGGCGGCGGGTTTCACCGATACTCCACCGACGCAAAATGGCTCGTGCCTCACTTCGAAAAGATGCTCTACGACAACGCGCAGCTCGCGGCGCTCTACCTGGAGGCCTGGCAGTACACCGGGGACGAGAGCTACCGGCGCATCGCCCGCGAGGTTCTCGACTACGTGACTCGGGAGATGACCTCTGCCGACGGTGGCTTCTACTCGGCGACCGATGCCGACAGCCCTGCGCCGAGCGGCCACGACGAAGAGGGTTGGTTCTTCACGTGGACGCCCAAGGAGCTCGAAGCGCTTTTGGGCCCCGACGATGCGAAGATCGTATCCAACGCGTACGGCGTCACGCAGCGCGGCAACTTCGAGGGTCGAAACATTCTTCACCGGGTCAAGACGGACCGCGAGGTTGCAGCGGAGCTGGGTATCCCCCCCGAGAAAGTCGCCGAGGTCCTCGGACGTGCGCGCGGGGTCCTTTACGACGCGCGCGGCTCGCGGCCGCCGCCGATCCGCGACGAGAAGATCATTGCAGCCTGGAACGGTATGATGATCTCGGCCTTTGCGCGGGCAGGCTGGGCGCTCGGGGATGCGGGCTATGCCACCAGCGGCGCCCGCGCAGCGCGTTTCGTTCTCGATGCCATGCGCGACGAGGATGGGGCGCTGGTTCGCACCTATCGCGACGGCAAGCTGGCCTCCGAGTCCTTTCTCGACGACTACGCCGCCATGGTAGGCGCCTGCCTCGACCTCTACGAGACGACCGGCGATCTCGCATGGCTCGTCGATGCACTTGCGCTTCAAGAGCAACAGGACGAGCGATATCTCGACACGAGTGCCGGCGGGTACTACCTCACGCCCAACGACGGCGAGGACCTGCTCGTCCGAGAGAAGCCCGCCTACGATGGCGCCGTCCCATCCGGTAACTCGCTTGCCGCCGGCAATCTTCTCCGCCTGCACGATCTCACCGGCGACGTGAAGTGGCGCGAAACCGCCGAGCGCATCTTCGCATCGCTTGCGTTTCGCGTCACCCGGTCCCCGACGGCCTACCCGCTTCTTCTCGCTGCGCTCGATCACTACTACGACCTCCCCCTCGAGATCGCGATCATTTCACCCGAGAGCCGGGATCAGGGTGCGGCGCTCGAAGAGCGTCTTCGCACGGCATTCATCCCCAACAAGGCCTTTGCGGTGCTGACCGACGCCGAAGCGGCGAGGCAGCAGGGTCGGGTGCCCTGGCTCGAGGCGAAGCGCGCCATGCGAAACCAAAGCACGGCGTACGTTTGCGAGCGCGGTCGATGCGAGCTTCCGACGTCCAATCCAAGGGTGTTCCAAGAACAGATTGCACGGACGAAACCGTATCCGAGCTTCGCAGGCGCCGCCCCGCCGCGTCTCCCGTTCGAACGGGGCAGCCCGTGAGCCCCGGCCACGAGGAGTGGATCCTCGCGAGCCACAATCGGGGAAAAGTCAAAGAGCTCGAAGAGCTCTTTGCGAAGCTCCCAGTTCGGCTTCGCCCCGCTTCGCAGGCTTCACTTCCAGAGCCAGAAGAGACGGGCGCCACGTATGAAGCCAACGCGGAGCTAAAAGCGCTTGCCGCAGCTCGGGCAACCGGTCAGCCCGCGCTTGCGGACGACTCGGGCGTGTCGGTTCACGCGCTCGGCGGCGAGCCGGGCATCCACACCGCTCGGTGGGCCGGCCCCAACCGCGACTTCGAGCTCGCGAGGCGTCGCGTCGAGGAGCGTCTCGCCGCCGCTGGTCCGAATGCGAGCCGGCGGGCGAGCTACGTGTGCGTGCTCTGCGTTGCTTGGCCCGACGCGCGGACGGCCACGTTTCGCGGCGAGACGCTCGGGGATTTGGTGTGGCCGGTTCGCGGAGAGCTCGGCCACGGGTTCGAGCCGATGTTCCTGCCAGACGGCTACGCGATCACGTACGGCGAGATGACGCCGGAGCACAGGAAACGCGTCAACGCGCGCGCGGCAGCGATGCGGAAGCTCGAACGGTCACTTTTCGGTTTGCCGGCTAAGGGCGACACTTGAGATCGGAGTAAGGGCACACGAATCGCACGTGGAGGTGATCGTCGTGCTCGGGGTAGTGGCGAATCACCCCGTTCGGCTCGAACTTGCCACGGGGGTATTGGATCCACTGGTCGAGCTGAGCCTTCGTCACACCCTTGCGTTTCGCATATCGGTAGAGGCGAGCCTGCAACCGATAGTCGATGAAGATCATCTCGGCCTGGCCGTGCCGCAGCCAATATTCGAGGAGGGTCCATTGCCGGGCGACGTCGAGCTCGGAGGGTCTGAATCGCGCGAATCTACAGCCGCTCGAGCGGCATTCCTTTTGGTAGTAGGTGATGTCGGCATCACGCCCGTTCTGGTGGCTCTTGTGATCGCGAAGCTTTCCGCCGTTGCGGTCGCTGATGTCGTGAATGCGGACCACTTTGGTTTCTTTGAAGCGCGCATCGACTGCGTTGAACGCGCTGACGATCCACCGCGTGGTTTCTTCCGTGCCGTACGCGCGCTGCGGAGCGCGAATCACGTAACCGCGATGAGGTTGAAGCCGCGCACCGTTTTCCAGGCGGCCGCGGTTCGTGGGGCCGACGGCCTCTGAAGCGCTGACCGGCTCACGCGTGAACAGGCGAAGCTCCATCCCTGCGCGCGCGTCTCGATGAGCGAGCTTCGGGTTCCAGCGTATGAGGTCACGGCGGCTCACGCCGTAGCGGCCTGCGACGGCAACGAGCGTGTCGCCCCGCTCCAGCCGGAAGCTCACTTCGGGTCGCGGCTCGCCGACGTCGATCGTTTGGCCCGGGAAGATCTTGTCGGGATCGAGCCCTGGGTTCGACGCGAGAATCTCGGGGACGCTGGTGTCGTGCCGAAGCGCAATGCCGATTAGCGTGTCGCCTTTTTGCACCCGATAGGTGCGACCGGGCTTCTTTCTCTTTTTCGAAGGCTCGTCGTAAGGGCGAGCTGCGACGGCGGCGGAGGGATCGCGAGCCGCAATGCGAACGGGCTCCGAAAGCTCCTCAGGCTGACGTTCGGCCTGCGAACCGTAGTCGAACGGCGGTGTCCAATCGATGTCTTCGTCACCCGGACCGCTTTGCCTGATCACGAGCTTCTGACCGATGCGGATCATGTCGCCGTCGAGGCGGTTCCAAACTTTGATCTGCTCGACGGTGACTCGTGCACGCCGCGCGATCGTGATCAGTGCGTCGCCCTCTCGCACTACGACGGTCCGCGCGTCGGCCTCTACTCGAGTAGGCGCGATCGCGGCGAGGCACACCAGCGCAATCCCGAGTGTCCGGCGCATCCCGAACCGGTGTATCGAAATTGGCTTGTTCGACCAAGAAATACGCCAAGAAACGGCGATCTGGCGCGGGCCCGCAGGACTGATACTTTGAGAGGATGGGTCTCCTCGAAAGGTGCGCGCCGGGTGCGTTGCTTGCGGCATGTCTTGTGTGGACGGGCTGCCAGACGAACTCTTCACCGACGGCACGGTACATCGAATCCGGGCCGCCCCGCTACGAGGTTTCCTGCTCGCCGTCGGAAGAATGCAACGAATCGGTCGCGCTACTGGTCGGACTATCAGGTCCGCGCGAGCCGACGCGCTGCACTGCTGCGCTGATCGGACCGCGCACCGCCGTGACCGCTGCTCACTGCGTCGCGCACGAGGTCGCTAGGAACGGCGAATGCCGAGACGTCTGGCTCGGTTTCGCCCGCAAGGGCGGTCTGTCGCCGGAATGGATTGAATGCGATCGAATCCGATCAACCTCGACTCCCGGGGCGACGCTGCTCTCGCCTGACTACGCGGTTCTCCAGCTCGACCGCGTCACGAATCGGCGCGCGATTCCGCTTGGCGACGGCGACGTTGCGATGGGTGACGTCGTTCGGATGGTGTCCATCACCGCCGACCGCTTCTACGACGACGTGCATCAAGTGCGCAGCCGGCGCTGTGTCATCGACGACAATCGGCAGCTTCCCTCATCGGTGCTCGAGCCTCCGCCGGCGATCCAGATTCTGTCGTCCTGCCCGATTCGCGTGGGAAGCTCTGGCGCACCCGTTCTCGATCGAGATGGGCGCCTGCAAGGTTTGGTGCACGCCGGCGGGCCGCCGTACTTCGCGTTCGGGGTGATGACGCTCCTACCGAAGCCAGCCGAGCGTGACGACGGTTAGGACCGCCGCAACTCCGATCAGCATGGCAAGCAGACTCGCGGGTACCGACGGCGGCACTGGCTGGACCATCGTCGGCGCGGTTCGCGGAACGTGAACGCCTCGTTTTCCACTCTTTTCACGCGGATACTCGCTTCGGTCGTCGCTCGCCACGGTTTCTGTCGTGCGTGCGATTTCCATCAAACGGCGTTTTCTCGATTCCCCATCTGGGAAGAGCTCTCCCATCCATTCTGCAATCTCGGCGGGCCCGACCAAGTCGTCTTGGTTCGACAGGAACCGGCGAAGCGCCTTCCCCATCTCGCGCGCGGTCTGCCAACGCTCGTCGGGATTGCGCTGGAGTGCTTTTATCACGATTGCGTCGAGCTCGGGCGGCACGTCTTTTCGGTAGTCGGAGGGCGGGCGAATCTCGCCTGACAGCACCGCGTACATGGTGTTCACGTCCGTGTCTCGCAAGAAGAGTCGCTGGAGGGTCAGCAGCTCCCACAGGACGACGCCGAGCGCCCAAACGTCGACGCGCCGATCGACGACCGCTGCCGTCATTTGCTCGGGCGCCATGTAAGGAAAAGTCCCCTTGACCTGTCCGGCGTCGGAGTGATGGACACGCTGCCGCGCGTGGGCGATCCCGAAATCGACGATCTGTGCTTCTCCGTCGTACGTGACGAAGAGGTTTTCCGCGGAGACGTCCCGATGAACGACGTGGAGCGAACGGCCGTCCGCATCGCAAAGCTCGTGTGCCGCATGCAATCCCTCGCAGGCCTGCGCAATGATGCCCGCCATTCGCGCCGGAAGCGTTGGCGAGGCGCGTTCGACCGCGTTGGCAATCACGCGACGCTGCACACGGGAAAGCGGCTCGCCGACCAGGTACTCCATGGCGATGTAATATTCGCCCTCGGCCTCGCCGAAATCGAACACGCTGCACACGTTGGAGTGCGTGATTCGGGACGCGATGCGCGCTTCGTCGAGGAACATGTCGACATACTCTTTTTCGCGCGAGAGGTGGGGGTGGATGCGCTTGAGCGCGAGTAGCTTTTGGAAGCCTGGAACGCCTTCGGCGCGGGCGAGGTAGACGCTCGCCATTCCCCCCGACGCCACTTCGAAGCAGAGCTCGTAGCGGCCGATGCGCGCGGGAACCGAACGGTCTGGTGGGCGAGGCTCGAGCGAAGAAGTCACGCGGGGCTCGCCCTCGCGAACAGACCTCGTCTCCTCGGCTCTCGATTCTTCCATCAGAACTCCCGTACAGCCCGGTCTAGGGGCAGCCATCTAACGTCTACATCAAAGTATTACACTACAATTCCAATTTCCAAGTGAAATCGTTTGCTGTACCGGTTGGGTTTGACTTGCCAGGCAAGACACCCTATCTATTAGGCTTCCTCAAGTATCAGCCTAATGAATTTAGGAGAAACATACGTTCTAGATGGAATAGACCGGCAGCTGCTGGACGAGCTGCAGCGGGATTGTAAGCGATCTCTCAAAGAGATCGGTGCGGCGGTCGGCTTGAGCGCGCCTTCGGTGATGGAACGGGTGCGCAAGCTCGAAAACGCCGGGATCATCAAGGGTTATCACGCGGTGCTCGACGCCCGGCGCGTCGGACTCGACATCTCCGCGTTCATCGGGGTGTCGATCGGCGGTCCGCATCTCCTTTCCGCGTTCGAAGAGTGGGTCGATTCCGTTGCCCAGGTGATGGAATGCCACCACGTCACCGGTGGCCACACGCTGATACTCAAGGTAAAAACGCTCAATACCGAGGACCTAGAGCGGCTCATCAGCCGTATCCGGTCTATGGAAGGGGTTTCGAGCACCGAGACGATGGTGGTGCTCTCCACCCACACCGAGCGGGTGGAAATCGCCTTGCCACCCGCCGACACCAATCACGACACCCGGCGCCGCAAACGCTCCCGCCGCCAACCCGACACCCCGGACCCCCCTCCCGCCTCTTAACCCTTTGTATATAGGGGACAGTCCCCTTTTTCCGACCGCTTTACATATAGGGGACAGTCCCCTTTTTGGATGAACATGCAGCACGGACTCCCAGAGAAATACGGTCTTTACGACCCTGCCAACGAGAAGGACGCCTGCGGCGTCGGCTTCGTTGCGCAGATCAAGGGGGTCGCGTCGCATCAGATCATCAAGGACGCCAACCGGATCCTCTGCAACATGGACCACCGTGGGGCGCGCGGCTCGGAGGCCAATACGGGCGACGGCGCAGGGATGCTCACGGCCGTTCCGGACAAGCTCTTGCGGCGCGCTGCCAAAGAGGAGCTGGGTATCGACCTCCCCGAGCGCGGCAAGTATGGCGTCGGCAACATCTTCCTCCCGACCGACGAGAAGGAGCGCGCTTATTGCAAAGAGGCCTTCACACGCGCGATCGAAGCGCAAGGCCAGCGGCTTCTCGGCTGGCGCGCCGTCCCGACCGACCCAGACGGCGCCAATCTCGGCCCGACCGCGCTCGAGAGCATGCCCGAGATCGAGCAGCTCTTGATCGGAGCGGCCGACGGCATCGATCAAGACGCGTTCGAGCGCCAGCTCTACATCATCCGCAAGAGCGCCGCGAGCTCTCTTCGCCGCGATCCGAGCCTCCGGCAGCGGTCGATGCTCTACGCGTGCTCGCTATCGAGCAAGACGATCATCTACAAGGGGATGCTCGCCTGCGAGCAGGTGCTCCCGTTTTACGCGGACCTCACCGACCCGGACTACGAGACGCACCTCGCCATGGTGCACTCGCGGTTTGCCACCAACACGTTCCCGACCTGGGAGCGGTCGCAGCCGCTTCGCTGTTTGAGTCACAACGGCGAAATCAACACGCTGCGCGGCAACAAGAACGCCATGCACTCGCGGCAGGGCGTCGTGCAAGGCGAGCTCTTTGGTGACGATCTCCGCAAACTATTCCCAGTCGCCGAGGAAGGGCTCTCGGACTCGGGCACCTTCGATAACGTTCTCGAGTTCCTGTACATGAACGGCCGGTCGATGGCTGAGGCAGCGATGATGATGATCCCCGAGGCCTGGCAGAAGCACGCACACATGCCGGCCGTGAAGCGGGACTTCTACGAATACCACTCGTGTCTGATGGAGCCGTGGGACGGTCCTGCGTCGATCGCGTTCACCGACGGTACGGTGATCGGTGCGGTGCTCGACCGGAACGGCCTCCGCCCGAGCCGCTACTACCTCACACATGACGACCGCGTGATCATGGCGTCCGAGGTCGGTGTGCTCCCCGTGCCTCCCGAGACGGTGAAGCACAAGGGCCGCCTCAAGCCTGGCCGCATGTTCCTGATCGATTTCGAGCAGGGCCGCATGATCCCGGACGCGGAGCTCAAGAACGACATCGCGTCACGCCGCCCCTACGGTGACTGGCTGCGAGAGCAACGCCTCAAGCTGACTGAGCTGCCGGTCAACGACGATGCGCGCGGTTTCGATTCGGAGACCCTTCTCCCACGCATGCAGGCGTTTGGGTACACCACGGAAACCATGCAGTTCATGCTCCGTCCGATGATTGAGCAGAAGCGCGACCCCGTCGGTTCGATGGGTAACGACGCATCGCTCGCCGTCCTGAGCGACCAGCCGCGCCTCACCTACGACTACTTCAAGCAGCTCTTCGCTCAGGTCACCAACCCGCCGATCGACTCGATTCGCGAAGAGGTAATCATGGCGGTCGAGTGCTACATCGGCCCGGAGGGCAACCTCCTCGATACGACGCCCGAGCACGCGCACCGGCTTCGGATTCCTCATCCAATCCTGACCAACGACGAGGTCACGGCGTTGAAGACCATTCGCGAGCGCGGATGGCGGAGCAAAGTCATCGACATCACGTGGGCTCGTAGCGAAGGCGCGGAAGGGCTCCAACCCGCCCTCGAGCGCATTCGACGAGCAGCCGAGCAGGCGGTCGATGATGGGTACAGCCTGGTCGTCTTGACCGACCGCGCGACCGGCACGGACCGCATCCCTGTGAGCGCGCTGCTCGCCGTCGGCGCCGTGCATCATCACCTGGTCCGCGCCGAAAAGCGCACCCGTGTCGGCGTCGTCGTCGAGACCGGCGAGGCGCGCGAGGTGCACCACCACTGCTGCTTGCTCGGCTATGGCGCCGACGCGATCAATCCCTACCTCGCGTTCGAGGCGCTGTCGCAGGAACGCCGCCTCCGCACGCTCGACGCCGATGCCTTCCCGGACGACGAGAGCATCGTTGCCGGCTACCGCAAAGCCGTCGCCAAGGGGATGCTCAAGGTCTTTGCGAAGATGGGCATCTCGACGCTTCAGTCATACAAGGGTGCGCAGATCTTCGAGGCCGTGGGGCTCAACAGCGAAGTGGTCGACGTGTGCTTCGCAGGCACTGCCAGCCGCATTCAGGGCGTCGGCTTCAACGTCATCGCCGAGGAGCTCGTGGAACGGCATGCGCTCGGCTACCCGGATGACGAGGAGTTCCGCCTGCCGATCCTGCCGAACGACGGCCAGTTTCACTGGCGCGCCAACGGCGAGCGCCACATGTGGAACCCGGAAACGATTGCGAACCTTCAGGTCGCAGCACGGGCAAACAGTCACGACGCTTATCGGAAGTTTGCCGAGCATGCGAACAACAGCGCCCGGGACCGCTGCACGCTTCGGGGCCTCATGCGGTTCAAGACGGGCCCGAGCATTCCGCTGAGTGAGGTCGAGCCCGCGAGCGAGATCGTCAAGCGGTTTGCGACCGGCGCGATGAGCTTCGGGTCGATTTCGATGGAGGCGCACTCGACACTCGCCATCGCGATGAACGCGCTCGGCGGCAAGTCCAACACCGGCGAGGGCGGCGAGGACCCCGAGCGCTACGAGCCACTCCCGGACGGCTCGATGAATCCGAAGCGCTCGGCCATCAAGCAGGTCGCCTCCGGCCGATTCGGCGTCACCATCAATTACCTCACCAACAGCGACGAGATTCAGATCAAGATGGCCCAGGGCGCGAAGCCCGGCGAGGGCGGCGAGCTTCCCGGCCGGAAAGTGGACGAGAAAATCGCGTCCGTCCGCCACTCGACGCCCGGTGTCGGCTTGATCAGCCCCCCGCCGCATCACGACATCTACTCGATCGAGGACCTCGCACAGCTGATCCACGACCTGAAGAACAGCAATCCATCGGCACGCATCAGCGTCAAGTTGGTGAGCGAGGTCGGTGTTGGGACGATTGCGGCTGGTGTCTCGAAAGCGCACGCCGATCACATCCTCATCAGTGGTCACGACGGCGGCACCGGCGCCTCGCCGCTGACGTCGATCAAGCACGCGGGCCTTCCGTGGGAGCTCGGCATCTCCGAGACGCATCAGACCCTCGTGCTGAACGACTTGCGAAGCCGCGTCGTCCTGCAAACCGACGGGCAGATCAAGACCGGCCGCGACGTGATCATCGCAGGTTTGCTCGGCGCCGAAGAGGTCGGCCTCAGCACCGCGCCGCTGATCGCGATGGGCTGCATCATGATGCGCAAATGCCACCTCAACACCTGCCCGGTCGGGATCGCGACGCAGGACCCCGAGCTCAGAAAGAAGTTCCAGGGAAAGCCCGAGCACGTCATCAACTATCTCTTCATGGTCGCTGAAGAGGCACGGGAGATCATGGCTTCGCTCGGGTTCCGAAAGTTCAACGAGCTGATCGGCCGCGTCGACAAGCTCGACACCGTCGATGCAGTCGTTCACTGGAAGGCGCAGGGCATCGACCTCACGCCGATCCTCACGCCCGCCAAGAAAAAGAACGCCGTCACCGGCGTGTATTGCACGCGGCCGCAAGACCACGGCCTCGACAAAGCCCTCGACAACCGCCTCATCGAGCTCGCTCAGCCGGCCATCGTCAGGGGCGAGAAGGTGAGCGCCGAGCTCAAGATCAAGAACACCAACCGGACGGTTGGCACCATGCTCAGTCACGAGATTGCGAAAGCTTGGGGCGAGGAGCTGCTTCCGGACGGCACCGTGCACTTCAAGTTCGAAGGCTCAGCGGGCCAAAGCTTTGGGGCGTGGCTCGCGAAGGGCGTGACGCTCGAGCTCGAAGGCGACGCCAACGATTACGTCGGGAAGGGTTTGTCGGGCGGTCAGCTGATCGTCTACCCCTCGAAGAAGGCGACTTTCGTGCCCGCCGAGAACATGATCATCGGCAACGTCGTGCTGTACGGGGCGGTCAAAGGGAAGGCCTTTTTCCGCGGTCGAGCGGCCGAGCGCTTCTGCGTCCGCAACTCGGGCGCCTGGGCCGTCATCGAAGGCGTCGGCGATCACGCCTGCGAATACATGACCGGCGGCCGAGCCGTGATCCTCGGCCACACGGGTCGGAACTTCGCAGCCGGGATGAGCGGTGGCGTAGCCTATGTCTTGGACCGAGAAGGCGACTTCCATACGAGGTGCAACCTCGAAATGGTGGAGCTCGAGCGGCTCGAGTACGACGAAGAAATCGACATCCTCCGAGGGCTCATCGAAGAGCACCGCGACCTTACTGGCTCGGCCGTGGCCGACCGCCTGCTGAAGGACTGGGACACGACGGTTGCGACGTTCGTTAAAGTGATGCCCACCGACTACAAGCGGGTTCTTCGACGATCCGGCGATCTCACGGTCGGCATCCCGACCCCTGGGCTCGCACAACCCGAGGACCGCCCCGCGGCGGAGTAGAACGATGGGTAAGCCGACTGGATTCAAAGAGTTTCCGCGCGAAGCAATTCCTTACAGCGACCCCCTGACGAGGATCGAGGGCTGGCACGAGTTCATCGTGGACGTGCCCGAGGAGCATCTCCGCAGGCAGGGTGCGCGCTGCATGGACTGTGGGGTGCCGTTTTGCCAGTCGGCGACGGGATGTCCGATCGACAACCTCATCCCCGAGTGGAACGACCTCGTCTACCTGGGGCGTTGGCGCGAAGCACTCGACCGCTTGCACAAAACCAACAACTTCCCCGAGTTCACCGGTCGTGTGTGCCCGGCGCCGTGTGAGGGTGCTTGTGTGCTCGGCATCAACGAGCCGGCCGTGACTATCAAGAACATCGAGTGCGCGATCGTCGACAAGGGGTTCGAGGAGGGCTGGATCGTCCCGGAGCCGCCCGACGAGCGCACCGGCAAGAAAATCGCCATCATCGGAAGCGGCCCGGCCGGCCTCACCGCGGCGCAGCAGCTCAACCGCGCCGGCCACACGGTCACAGTATACGAGCGCGACGACCGAATTGGCGGGCTACTAACCTACGGCATCCCCAACATGAAGCTCGACAAGGACATCGTCGAACGCCGGCTCGACATCATGCGTGAGGAGGGGGTCGAGTTCGTCACGAACGCCCACGTAGGCGTGAATCGCGACTCGCAGAAACTGCGTGAGCAGCACGACGCGATGATTCTCGCCTGCGGCGCCACTCGGCCGCGCGATTTGCCGATTCCGGGTCGCGAGCTCAACGGGATCCACTTCGCGATGGAGTTCCTGCTGAAGAACACCAAGAGCCTCATGGATAGCAAGCTCGAGGACGGTGCATACATCAGCGCAGAGGGCAAGCGGGTCATCGTGATTGGCGGTGGCGACACAGGAACGGACTGCATCGGCACGTCCATGCGTCACGGCTGTCGTTCGCTCGTCAACTTCGAGCTCCTGCCGATGCCGCCCGTCGATCGGGCCCCCGGCAACCCTTGGCCCGAATGGCCGGTCATTTTCCGCGTCGATTACGGGCATGAGGAAGCCAAAGCGAAGTTCGGCAAGGACCCGCGCGAGTTCCGCGTGCTGAGCAAGCGCTTCCTCGACGATGGAAACGGGAACGTCGCTGGGGTCGAGACGGTCCGTATCGACTGGGAAAAGGACGACGAAGGCAAATGGCAGATGACAGAGGTGCCCGGCTCCGAGGAAATCTTCGAGGCCGATCTCGTCTTCTTGGCGATGGGCTTCGTGGGTCCGGAAGACACGCTCGCCGAGCAGCTCGGGCTCGAGCGCGACCCGCGAAGCAACTTCAAGGCGGAGTACGGCAAGTACGCGACCAACGTCGAAGGCGTCTTCGCTGCAGGTGACTGCCGCCGCGGCCAATCGCTCGTCGTGTGGGGGATCGCCGAAGGGCGCGGGGCGGCGCGCTCCGTCGATGCGTATCTCATGGGACACTCCGACCTTCCCGCGCCGGACTGAACGCCCAAACGCACATGCCGGGCTAAGGCTCCCGTGTTATTCAGTTTTCATGGGGGCACCGGCGGTCATTCCTTTCCGCACGAAGCTCACGGTGCTCGGCGCTCTGCTCACCGTGGTGCCCCTCGCTGCGCTCGGGCTCGCGCTGATGAGCAAGGCGAGCGAGACGGTTCGCACGATGACACGCGAGTACCAGCTCTCGGTGGCCGGCGACCTAGGCCGCACGATCGAGTCGCAGCTCGGAGACGCGGAGAACGGGCTCGAGTCCGTGGGGCGCGTGCTGACCGACCTCGAGCTCGACGAGCCGGTGGCGATCCAGCTGGCGATCAACCTCGTCGCGGCGCATGAAGCCATCGATCACGTGGGCGTCTACGCAAAGTCCGGCGAGCTGATCGACGTGATTCGCGAGCAGGGCGCCGGCGAGGTGCGCCTACCCGAAATGCTTTCGGACGACACGCGAGAAGCAGCCGCTGCCGAGAATGTGGTCACCGGCCGCGCCGTCTCGAGTGAGGGGAGTCCGCGCGTCTTAATCGTCGTGCCGGTGCGTACCGGCGACGTCGTCACCGGTTTCGTCGCGAGCCTCGTCTCGCTCGAGCGAGTTCAGCGCCGTGTCGAGCAGCTTTCGATTGAGCGCTTGGAAGGGCTGCCTGGATCGCTCTTCGTCATCGACGACGAGATGCGAGTTCTTGCGCATTCCCAGAGGCAAAAAGCGCGCGACTTGGTCTCCGCGCGGGGCGCGGGTGCGCTCACGGGGATCGGGAGCACGAAACTACCCGGAGGCCTCATGCGGTCCGGCGAGTTCGTCGAAAGCGACGGCACGGAAATGGTGGGCACCGTCACCGGGCTCCAGTCGCGGCCCTGGGCGATCGTCACGCAGATCCCTCGCGACTTTGCCTACGCCTCCGTCGCTACGATGCGGCGCCTGCTCATCATCGTGAGTTTGATCGCGATCGTCTTGGCCTTGATGGTTGCCTTCGGAGTAGCGCGACAGATCACGAGACCGATCCAGCAGCTCTCTAGCTTCGCCCGCGATCTCGCTGCCCGGCGCTTCGACCGTCGCGTCACCGTGAATACGCGGGACGAGCTGGCGGTCTTGGGAGACGTCATGAGCTCGGCCGCGGCAGACTTGCAGGCAAGCGAGGAGCGCATCCGTGAGGAAGAAGCGATCCGCCGAGACCTTCGACGCTATCTGCCCGCCGAGCTCGTCGACAGAGTCGTTCGAAGAGAGCAGGACATGCAGCTCGGCGGCGAGCGGCGGGAGATTTCCGTGCTGTTTGCGGACGTCGTCGCCTTCACGCCGATCGCAGATTCGCTGGCCGCGGAGGATACGGTGGGGCTCCTGAACGAGCTTTTCACGATTCTCACCGAGATCGTGTTTCGACACGGTGGGACCGTCGACAAGTTCATCGGCGACTCGGTGATGGCGATTTGGGGCGCGCCGGAGAGCCAGCAAGACCATGCGCGCAGAGCGATAGCAGCGGCCGAGGACATGATGCGTTGGCTCGAGGCGGGCAACCAGGGTTGGCGCCACAAGTTCGGCGTCACGGTCGAGCTCGCGATCGGTATCAACTCGGGACAAGCGGTGGTCGGCAACGTCGGCTCGGAGACGCGTATGCAGTACACGGCCATCGGCGACGCGGTCAACGTGGCCGCGCGGCTCGAGTCTATCGCGCGCCCTCAGCAGATTCTGATCACCAAGGCCACGAAAGAGGCGGCCGGCGAAGGTTACGAATTCGCACCGCTCGGACCGAGGCAGCTCGCGGGCCGGCAAGAACCGGTAAGCCTCTACGAGGTGCGGGTATGATTCGGGGCGCCGCATGAGCGAGGAGAACCTGAAGCCCGGCACGGTCATCGCAGACCGGTTCGTGATCGAGCACCAAATCGGTGCGGGTGGAATGGGGCGGGTGTATGCCGCGACGCAGCTCGGCCTCGATCGGTCGGTCGCGCTGAAGGTGATTTCGCCCGAGCATGCGGCAAGCCCCCTTGCGCGCCGCCGCTTCGAGCGCGAGGCACGCGTTGCATCGGCTCTCCGGCATCCGAACGCCGTCGAGATCTACGACTTCGGGCTCTACGAGGAGACGATGTTTCTTGCAATGGAGTTTCTCGACGGCCCGAGCCTTCGATCGTTCGTCGACTTCGATCTGCCGCCCCTCAGTCCGAGGCGTGCGTGCCAGCTTGCCGCCGACGTCGCCGACGTGCTTGCGTCGGCCGCTGCGATCGGGTTGATCCATCGCGACCTCAAACCCGAAAACATCATTCTCGACCGGGCACGCGACGAAGAGCGGACCGTCGTGGTCGATTTCGGACTCGCCTTCATCGACGAAGGCGAGCAAACCGGGCGCCTCACGCGCGAAGGTGAAGGCCTCGGAACGCCGGACTACGTTTCTCCGGAGCAGGCTCGCGGGCTCGAGCTCACGCCAGCCTGTGACGTGTATTCGCTCGGCTGCGTGCTCTACGAGATGCTCACGTCGTGTCCACCGTTTGACGGCCAGAATGCGGTGATTCTCTCACAGCACCTCTACGTGGCGCCGATTTCACTCCGAGAGCGCAAGCCCGAGCTCGACATTCCCGGCGCCCTCGACGATCTCGTAATGCGCATGCTGTCGAAAGCGCCCGGGGACCGACCGTCGGCGCGCGCGATTCACGATGCGCTCCGCACGATGGATCCGAATGCGCCGCAGCGAAAAGGGCGCACCACCGGCGGGCGACTGCTCGGCCGGGTGGCGCGAATGGTTTCGGAGCCTCCGGTGCCGCCTGACAGCCCCACGCTCGAGGGCGATCTCTGGCTGGACGTCGACATCCGAATCGCGGTCTGCGGGCCGATCGAGCCCAACTTGGAGATCGGACTCGCGGCGAACGGGATCCAGGTGCAACAGGTGGAGATCGACAGCGAGCCTGCGGACGTGCCGCTTGGCGTGCTTGCGGTCTACGCCCCCGGTGCGCGTGCGGCGCGCATCGCGTCCCTCGCCGAGACGGGCTTGCCAATCATCAGCGACGCCGCCCCTTCCGACATCGGTCGTCTCGCAGAAATGCTTCGGGCGGGGGCGGCCGAGGTCGTGATTCAACCCTGTCCACCCGAGGAGGTCGCGCGCAAGGTTTGGCGCGCGGTGCGTAAGGGCTAGCGATGGCGACTCGGGGTCACATTGCGGTCGCCGTTTCGATCTTCCTCGTATCCGTCGTCTTCGTCCTGAGCGATGTCTCTGCACAAGCGGGTGAAACGCACGAGACGTTCGACTACGTCGTTCAGCCTGGCGACACCTGCGCGCGGATCGCCGAGCGCTTCTTCGGTGACAAACGGAAGTGGAATCTCATACACGAGAACAACCCTGCCATGGGCCCGACGCCACATCGCCTGAAACCAGGCTCGGTGCTCCGCCTGCCGCGCGTCGATCAGGGTGCCGACGCCGAGGTCACCGACGTGCAGCGCGTGGTGCAAGCACGCGCACCGAAGGACCCCGAGTGGAAGCGCGCGCGCCGTGGCAAAGAGCTCTATCGCGGCTGGCGTGTCAACACGCTCGAACGTTCCGCCGCGGACGTCACCTTTCGCGATGGTTCGGTCGTGCAGATGCGACAAAACACGCTCATCATCATCTATGGCGATGTGTATCGAACGGCGCGCCGGCGAACCACGGAGGCAAGCCTGGAGCGTGGCACTTTGCGAAGCCGACTCGGTGAGTTCCGGCTCGACGTCAAAACGCCGAACGCCGAAGCCGGCCTCGAAGGAGGGAGCTCGGTCGTCAGCGTCGACGAGGAGGGAACGAGCCTCATTTCGAACCACGAGGGCGGTGCCGCGCGATTCAAGCTCGCTGCGGGCGAAGCCGTGAGCGTGAAGCCGGGGTTCGGATCCAAGGTTCGCAAAGGCGACAAGCGCCCGACCAAGCCGAAGCCTCTGCCACCAACGCCGGACTGGGAGACTAGCGGTCCGAGCACGTTTGCGGGTGTGCGCGAGAGCGGCGGAACCGTGCGCGGAGCCTGGAAGCCGGTGAAGAAAGCGGTCTCCTATCGCGTGGAGCTCGCCAGAAATCCCGATGGCAGCGAGGTCGTGGTCTCGACCGACGTGCGGTCCTCGATCACGCGCTTCGAAATCCACGGGCTACCCGAAGGCGACTACTTCGCGCGCGTCTCCTCGATCGACGGCGGTGGCTTCGAAAGCCGACCGTCTGCCGCGAGGCCAATCGGAGTTCGGCTTTTGGATCTCCAAGCGCCAGGCACGAAACCAAAAACGACCGAGACCGCCGCGGCCCCTTTGAAGACTGCCGAATCCGAGGCGCCGCCGCCCCGCGTCCTTCCGGGGACGGAGGTCGTCTCGCCCGAGGGCTTTGCGTGCGGGACCGGCAGCGGCGCCAAATCGTCGAGCTTCACGCTGTCAAGGGAGGGCACCTACGACATCGATTGCGCGAGCAGTGATGGCGCGGCTGCGCCGCCGTTGGTGGTCGAGGTCGTTGCGCCAAAGCTCACCCTCGTCGAGCCGGAGATGGGCGCGCCGCTCGTACGCGGGGATGACCCGCGCCGCGTGATCGTGGAGGTGTCGAGCGACCTTCCCCTGCCCGCCGAGACGCGGTTCCGTGCGCCCGCTGGGATCGATGTCGTCGAAGTCGATAGCGCCAAAGGTACCCGGAGCGTGAAGCTGAGCGCCGCTGAAGAAAGCTCCGACTCGTTTGCGCTCGAGCTAGTCACGGGTCCACCCGAGGACGACGCCGTGCTTGCTTCACTCGACCTCGCCGTCGTTGGACGCGACCGTCTTACATTCGCTCCGAACGAAGCCCTCGGCCTGTCGCTGTCTCCGAACCTGCTCGGTCTCATGAACGATCGCCGCGAAGGCTCGGGTGGGTTCACCACAGTGGGCTATTGGGGGGACCCGGGCGCCAAGACGGGTTTTTGGCGAATGAGCCTCGGCTTCGAGATCGCCCCGGTCCGCCGCGTGCGCTTCGGGTTGGCCACGCCGATCGACGTGCATCGAGCCGGCATGGTCCCGGCGCGGCGAGGTGACCGCGACATCTTGGTGTGGGCCGGCTACCGCATCCTGATGCGCAAGGACCTTTCGGTCTACGCCGAGCTCGGGATTTGGTTTCCAACCAGCAATCAACCCGAAAGCATCGAACGTACGCGCTTCACTCCCGCCGTCGACCTCAGCTATTTGTTCAGCGACCGGTGGCTCTTCCGAACGCGGCAAGGCGCGATTGTCGAGGCGTCCTCCGGCGGGCCTTTCCTCTGGGCCTCCGCGTATGGGATCGACGTCAAGATCGTGAAGCTGCTCGCGATCAACGTCGAAGCAGACTTAGTGCTCGGACGAGCGCTCGGCGAAGCGGTCACGGGCGTGGGCGCCGGCCCCGGCATCAGCGTCCTTGCGGGTCCGGCGTCGATCTATTTTTCGGCCCGCATTGCAGCGACCGATGATTTCGAAGCCACGAACGGCAAGTACACGCTCACAGGCGGCCTCCGCCTCTCGTTCGAGTGAGCCTGGCCTAGATACATCCTGCGGAGTGAAAAGGTTCCGCTCGTCCTTCTCGACGGTGAAGGCGTCGACGAGCTTCTTCGCGTGCGCTCGAGCAACACGCTGGGACGCTGGACAAGCTTTCACGCTATTAATCCTTCTGGGGCTACTCCGGCGCCGAGCGTGCCCAACGTATGTAACATTTCACATAAATACTTGATTTATGCAGTGACATACGATTAACTGCACGCATTGGCGTTTGGGGGCCGTCTTGAGCGCCGTCCTGTTCTGAGGGGGAACTCATGGACACGCGTGTTTGGGCAAATCGTTTCGCCGCGCTGCTGACGCTGGTCGGCATCTGGGGTTGGTCGGCTACTGCCGACGCCTCGCATTTTCGGCATGGCACCATTCAATGGCGCATTCCGGATCCGCTCGGCGCACCGCTCACCGTCGAGTTCACCGTCACCACGAGCTGGCGAAGCTCGTTCATCGGCTCGACCAATCTCAACTTTGGAGATGGCTCGAACAACGGGAGTGACGTGGGCACCACCATCGGCACGGGCACCGACGTCAACGGAAACCCCTACTCGACGCAGCAGTACATCGTCACGCACACCTATGCGTCCGCCGGGTCGTACACGGCGTTCTTCGATAGCTGTTGCCGAGTCGCAGGCCTTGAGAACGGATCGAACGCAGACTTTCGCGTCCAGAGCGAAATCGTGATCGAAGCCGACGGAAGCAATCTTTCGCCGCCTGGTTCTGCAAGCCCCGCCATCGTGCAAATGCAGATCGGAGGCGTTCGAACACACGACTTCACGTTCTTCGATCCGGACGGTGATCCAGTGACCTGCCGCTTTGCAACCGCGGCAGAGACGGGCCTCCCCGTTGGCCAGGTAATTCCGAGCGTCCCTTCGGGCGGAGCCCAGCCGACGATCACCGAGTCGATGGGCGCATGCCAGATTCAATGGGACCTCACGTCTGCAGTGGCGGGTCAACAGTACGTGCTGCACTTCACGATCGAATCGCCTAGCACCGGCGGAATCAGCTCCACCGCGATCGATCTGATCGTCGAGATGGTCTCGGCGCCGATCCCGAGCTGCCCGGACAGCGATTCCTTCACGGTGCCGGTGGGGACCCCGTTCTCGCAGGTGGTGAGCGCGACCGACTCTGGCAACCTCACCCTAGGCGTCATCGGTCTTCCGCCCGGAGCGACGCTGACGCCCCCCGAGGGAACGACGGGGCCAAGCCCACTGTCGACGACGCTCGATTGGACGCCTGCGTTTTCCGACAACGGGACGACCGCCTACACGGTCATCACCTTCACCAATCCCGCGAACATCAGCGGAAGCTGTACCCTCACCATCAATGTGCCCGCCATCTGCGGAAACGGTCTCATCGAGCAGGGCGAGGCCTGTGATGACGGAAACCCCGATCCGGGTGACGGCTGCAATGCCGACTGCCTCTTGGAAAATGGCGAGGTCTGTGCCGACCGAAACCAGTGCGAGAGCGGTGTCTGCGACGCCGCAGAGAACCCCGACGTCTGTGAGCCGGCCGACACCTGCGGCAATAGCGATCTCGAAGGCGTCGAGGCCTGTGACGACGGCAATCCCAACAGCGGCGACGGATGCAGCGACTCGTGTGTCGTCGAGGCCGGTTGGACGTGCCCTGCGCCGGGCACACCGTGCCAAGAGATCTGCGGCGACGGACTGGTCGTCGGGGGTGAGACCTGCGACGACGCGGACGCCGACCTCAGCGACTCGTGCCCCGACGGAGCGACGGGCAGCTGTTTGCTTGCGACCTGCGGCGATGGGTTCCTTTGGAACACCGACGGCGGCGCCGAGGCCTGCGACGACGGCAACGTGACGACCGGCGATGGATGCGACGACGGCTGCTTGAAGGAGCTCGGTGTCGCCTGCACGGCCGGTGCCGAATGCGGCAGCGGAATCTGCGACACCGTGGGAAGCAACACCTGCGAGCCCGCGGACACCTGCGGAAACGGCACGGTGGAGACGGGCGAGAGCTGCGACGACGGAAACGCGGCGGACGGTGACGGCTGCAGCAGCCTTTGTTTGAGAGAAGAGGGCGTGGGCTGCACGCTCGGCTCTGAGTGCGCCTCTGGGCAGTGCGATGCAGGCGGGCTCGGCTGCGTGGCGTGCTTCGACGACCAGACCGGCGTGACGACCGACTCTGGCTGCAGCGGGATTGCGCCGTACTGCGACACGAGCGGGCTCT
Organism: Polyangiales bacterium; assembly: GCA_041576815.1. GTDB lineage: Bacteria > Myxococcota_A > Polyangia > Polyangiales > Houyiibacteriaceae > SG8-38. Next base: position 9,267 of record JBFGKE010000006.1, on the reverse strand, counting down.
TCCCGGTCTGCATTGCGGCATGCGCCGATTCGACTTCGGGCGGCACCGATACCGGGTGCAGCGGGTCGATCAACGCGTGCGAGGTGAGCGGCAGCAACCCGGTTTGCGTGGACTGCACCGAGACGGTGGACTGCACGCTCGGCGACACCTGCAACGTCGGGACGAATACGTGCGTTCCGGGATGCTTCACGGACGTCGACTGTCTAGTGGCGACTGAACCTGTTTGCGACACGAGCGTCTCGACGCCCGGCGCCTGCGTGACCTGCATCAACGACCAGACCGGCGCCACTGCGGACGAGGGCTGTACCAATCCCGCTCTGCCGGTGTGCAATGGGGCGAGCGGATCGGCGGGAACCGCGTGCGCGTTCTGTCTCGACGACATGGGTGGGACCGACATGGACTCGGGATGCGCCGATTCGGCCGCCGCGCTCTGTGACACCTCGGTCGAAGGAGGCGCGTGCGTCCAGTGCTTGTCGGACGAGGACTGCCCCGGCCTTCAGGTATGCACGGTCGACCAGCTCTGCGACTACCCCGACACCGACGGAGACGGGCTCACCGACAACGTCGACACCGATGACGATGGCGACGGGATTCCGGACGTCGACGAGACCGGCGGAACCGATCTCTCTTTCGACACGGACGGTGACGGAGTTCCCGACTATGCAGACCCGGACGCGGTCACCTGCGACGACGGCAATCCGGATCCGGACGGCATTTGCGACGTTCTGCCGGCGAGCGTCGACCTCGACCAGGACGGCGTACCAAACCATCTCGACCTCGATAGCGATGGTGACGGCGTCCCGGATGCAACGGAAGGTCACGATGCCGATGGTGACGGCGTCCCGGATGCGGCGCCGTCGGCGAGCGACGACGACGGCGATGGCCTCGACGATGCGTTCGACCCCGATTGCGCTGGTATGCCGGGAGCCTGCGCGGCCGATGGCCTGCCCGCAGCGGTCCAGGACCTCGACGGTGACGGCGCGCCGGACTTCCTCGACGCCGACAGCGACAACGACGGACTGCTCGATCGTGTCGAGGCGTTCGATGGCAATGGCGATGGCGTGCCGGAGGCGGTCTCGAGCGGAGTCGATGCCAACGGCAACGGGCTCGACGACGCGTTCGAGGTGGCTCAGGGCGGCACCGGTACGACGGGTCAAGACGTCGACATGGACGGTCGGCCGGACTACCTCGATCAGGACAGCGACGGTGACGGCATCGCCGACGCCGTCGAGTGCGCGAATCCGACGGATTGTACGGACACGGATGGTGATGGCGCCCCGGACGTGCTCGACGTCGACACGGACGGCGACGGCATCCCGGACTCGATCGAGGGTCACGACGGCAACGCGGACGGGGTTCCGGACTTCGCAGCGCTCGGCATGGACGACGACGGCGACGGTCTCGACGACGCGTACGACCTCGACATGGCCGGCGGTGTGCCCGCCACGCTTCCAGACCGCGACCAGGACGGCGTGCCCGACTTCCGCGATGCGGATGACGACGATGACGGGGTCGGCTCGGCGTTCGAGTGCACCGACGTCATGGCGGGCTGCCCCGACACCGATGGGGACGGCGTGCCCGACTATCTCGATGCCGACCAGACGCCGGTCGACACCGACGGGGACGGGATTCCGGACTTGGTCGAGTGCGAAGGCGACGTCTCGAGCTGCCGCGACAGCGACGGCGACGGCACGCCGGATCATCAGGATCCGGATGACGACGGTGACGGGGTGCCGACCGCGGTCGAGTGCACCACCAGCCCGGACGCGTGTGACAGCGACGCAGACGGACTTCCCGATCATCGCGACATCGACAGCGACGGCGACGGAATCGTCGATTCAGTCGAGTGCGCGGGCTCGCCGGCCTGTGAAGACACGGATGGCGACGGCACGCCCGACATTCTCGACCTCGACGCCGACGACGACGGGATCACCGATGCCATCGAGGGCCACGATGCCGACATGAACGGCGTGGCCGACAGGGTCGCCCTAATGATGGACACCGATGGCGACGGGCTCGACGACGCCTTCGATCCCGACGATGGTGGCGTCTCGGCGCCGACGCAGAACACCGACCTCGACACCGTGCCCGACTTCCGAGACCCGGATGACGATGGCGACGGCATCGACACAGTGTTCGAGTGCGCGGACCCGGGTGCGGGCTGCCCCGACGGGGACATCGATCTCATGCCGGACTACCTCGATGCCGACACCGTCGCGACGGACACCGATGGGGATGGCATTCCAGACGTGGTCGAGTGCCCGGCGCCGGGAGATCCCGTGGGCGATCCGTTTGGATGCCCCGACACCGATGGCGACGGGATGCCGAACTTCAACGACCCCGATGACGACAACGACGGCATCGACACCGCCGACGAAAACTACGATGGGGACAGCGACCCGACGAACGAGGACTCGGACGGCGACGGCACGCCGGACTACCTCGACGCCGATGACGACGACGACGGTCTACCCACCATCGACGAGTGTGCAGATGCGATGGCAGGCTGCGAAGACAGCGATGGCGATGGGCAGCCCGATTACCTCGACGTGTGTGGCGATGACATCGTGACCGTTCTGGACGTGGGCTCGGGTTGGGAAGAGTGTGACGACGGCAATGCGGTCGACGGCGACGGTTGCGATAGCACCTGCCGCCTCGAGACCGACATCCCGGACACGGACGGCGACGGGATCTTCGACGATGAGGAGTGTCCGCCGCCTGGAAATCCGCTTCAGCCTTCGAGCTGCCCGGACACCGATGGGGACGGGATGCCCGACTTCCAGGATTCGGACGACGACGACGACGGTATCGAGACTCGGGACGAGACGCCGGACGGCGACTCGGATCCGCGTGACGACGATACCGACGGCGACGGGACACCGAACTACCTCGATCCCGACGACGACGGGGATGGCATCGATACGGCCGACGAGCGCGCCGACTCGAGCACGCTCGGCAACGACGACGTCGACGACGACGGCGACGTGAACTGGCTCGATACCGACAGTGACGGCGACGGAATCGCCGATGAAGACGAACCGGGTGACGACGACGAAAACGGCGTGCCCGACTATCTCGAGCCTCTGGGCGACGCGCTCGCGCGCAGTGGCCTGGTGCTACAAGGTGGGCGTCCGATTGGCTGCCATGTGGGGGTGGTGAGCCAAGGCGGGCCCGCCAGTGCTCTTCTTCTTGTGCTTGCCTTGTGCTTGGGGATTCGCCGCTACTGGCGCAACTAGCGGTCGAAGCTTGCTTGCTACGCGCCGGGTGGATCTGTGGTCCGCCCGGCGTTTTCTTTTAAAGGTCCGCGAGCATCGAGCTGCCGACGACGGCGAGGCCGGGTAAGAGAGCCGCGTAGCCGAGGGTCAGCAGCGTGGTCTTGTGCGACGACGGCGTGTTGGAGGTGACGAGCATCCCGTCGTCGGTGTTCGAGGCCACCCACCCGACCGGAAAACCGACGTCTGGCAAGAAAAAGCGCACGATGCTCGTCGTGACGGTCGAGCCGGTCGTCGCGATCACGCGGTCGAGAACGCCGTGGGCGGCGCGCGTGAGCCGTGGCGACATGTACATCAGCGCGTTGCCCATCGAGGGCAGGCCCTCGAATGCGTTTTCGAAGGCCGGCAATTGGCCTATGCCTTTCGTGGTCGCGAGGCACGTGCGAAGAAACGAGGACGAGCTCACGATGTACATGCGCCCGGTCGCGACCTCTTTGATGATGGAGGGTTCGTAGGCGTTCCAGGGCGGAGGCAGGGCGATGGCCGGCCGGACGGTGATCCACTCGTCGGTTCTCTCCAATGCGATCAGAGGATCGAACGCGGCCCGTTTTGCGATCGCATCTGCGAGGTCCGATAGTCCGTCGATGCGAAACAAGAAATCGGTGTACGGGAACGAGAAGGACTCACCTGGGATTCGGAGCGTGCTGCGCTCGTCGACGGCAAGAATGAGGCCCGCCGTGGTGTTGAGCCCGTAGAGGACGGCACCGAGGGAGATATCGAGGCCGAGAAAACGACCGTGCAGCGCGCGCTCGAGCTCCTCGGGCGCCATGCCGACGCCGAGATTCCCGAGCGAACGCACGATGTCGACGATGGCGCCGACGTCGAGCTGCTGCTCCCAAACCAGGTCGGCGTGTTGGGGCGCGATGGAAAGCAGCTCGAAGGAGGCAGGCTCGCCGCCGAATGTTTTCAAGAGACCCTCGCGCACCCCGGCGTGGTGGATGAAGGTTCGGTTGTGGTAGCTGGATTCCTTTTGGTACGAGCTCAGGCCGATGGCGCGGAGGTCGTGGAGCCCGAGGATGCGCACGAGCTTGCTGGCGGTCAGCCCGGTTGGGCCCTGTCGCGGCATCAGGTGCGGCAAATCGCGAAGCAACGTCAGAAGGAAGTCGGTCGCCCGCTCGGCGTCGCCATCGATGTCGGCGTAGGCGTACACCGTACCGCCGAGCTGAAGCTTCGCGCTCACCGCGTCGAAGTGAGGGGATTTCTCGGGCGCCATCGGAACGCCGCCGGTGCTGCAGGCGACCAAAGCGAGCGACACGAACGAGGTGAAAAACGGCTTCATCGAACCCCCTGCGGCGCACCTTAGCACCGACCTTTCGGGTGAGGAGCGCGCGCGGGCACTTGGAATTGCCGCTAGAGGGGTTATGGTCTCGCCCTTGCCGGTTGGAGCGAGGAGCCCGCGATGCATGGAAAAGCCCTTTGTCTTTTGATTCTTGTCCTTTCGATCGCTGGATGCGGTAGCGATCAAGGGAGTCCCACCGTTGGACCCGGAGATCTCGAGTGGCCTCCCGACGCCACGATCTACTTCGATGAGAACCGCGTCTTCAACGCGGACTGCGCAACCGATGAGGACTGCGCGATGGCGCTCGGCTACTACCACGCGTTCGACCGGTTCGTGCAGATGGACATCCGCCGACGGTTTGCGACCGGTCGTTTTGCGGGGATCCTCGAGCCGAGCGTGGCGGGCTTGTTGGCCGATGGCTTTGCCGACCTGCGTGCCCTGTTCTCCACGCGAGACGGCGAGCCTGCGGAAGATTTCCTCTATGCGCAGGCTTCAGACAAGACCAAGGGGCTCCTCGATGCCTATGCCGTCGGTGTCAACAAGTGGATCGAGGACGTTCAGGCAGGCGAGAACGGCGCAACCTTTCCGCGTGAGTTCGGTCATCCGCTGATCATTTACACCCCGGCGGACATCCCCGAGTGGACTCCGCAAGACTGCGTCGCGGCGGTGCTGGCGTTGGTCGAGAACCTGACCAACGACGAAAGTCAGCAGCTCAACGCGGCCGAAGCGCGAGCCGACATCGGGGACGACGCCAAGTTTTCCGATTTGTGGGCGCGGCGCCCGCTCGAGGAGTCCGCGATTCTTCCGCTCGATTGGACCCCGGCGCCCCCGCCGACGGCCTCCATGACACAAACCATGAACACGGCTTACCGGCGGGACGACATACGTCCCCTCGTGCAGCGACTTCAGCAGAAGCTCGCGAGCTTGGACGGGCTTCGGGAAATGATCCTAGGCCCCGTCACCGACGTCGATGAGGTCGGCTCGAACAACTGGGTCGTTGGGCCTTCGCTCACGGTGGACGGCAGCGCGCTGCTCTCGAACGACCCGCACCTCGGCATGACGCAGCCGGCCACGTGGTATTTGGCGCACCTCGATGCCGTGACGAACGGCCGCGGCGAGATTCACACCGCGGGTAGCACGTTTGCCGGTCTTCCCTGGGTCATCGTGGGTCAAAACGAACGCATCGCGTGGGGCGTCACCACCACCAACATGGACTTCAGCGACGTCTACATCGAAACGCTCACCGCGGATGGAAACGGGGTCGTGTTCCGAGGCAGCGACGTTCCGTTCACGCGCGTGCCGTTCGATCTCGTCTTCAGCGACGGCAGCACCGATCAGCGGGAGCTGCTCTTCGTGCCCCACCACGGGCCGGTCCGGGAGATCGACCGCGACGCGGGCACGGCGATCTCGCTGCGCTGGACGGGGAACGACCTCGACACCGACATCAACGTGCTCACTGACCTGGCGCGCGCGACCACCACCGAGGAGGCGCGACAGGCGCTGCTGCAGGTCACCACGATCGGTCAGAACTGGGTCGTGATCGATTCCGAAAACAACATCGGCTGGTATCCCTACAACCGGCTTCCCAAGCGCACCTGGGCGACTGACTTGGCGGGCGATGCGCCGGCGTGGCTGCCGCTCGATGGAGCCAGCGGCGACTACGAGTGGGAGGAATACTTCGCGATCGAGGAGCTCCCACAGGCGACCAACCCCGAGTCCGGGTACATCGCCACCGCGAACAACGACATGACGGGAGCGCTCTTCGACGAGGACCCGACGACGCTTCCAAGTGGCGCCTCCCAGCCGCCCTATCAGTCCGATGTCGCGGCCGGGTTTCGGCATTCGCAGATCGTGAACCTCATCGAGGGCATCGGCGACCAGCACACGCGCGCGACGATGGATGCGATCGTGAGCGACGTGTACTCGCTGATCGGCGAGCGCATGGTGCCAGGCATGATCGAGATCGCGGAGGATGTGCTGACCGTCCCCGGCGTAAACGGGCCGAAAGTCATCAACGCGCTCAAGGGCTGGGATTTCACCTGCCCGACCGGGCTCGACGGGACCAACACCGAGAGCTCTCCGCTGGCGAGCGACGCCGACGAGCTGCTCGCCTCGTCGGGGTGCACCGCATTTCATGCTCTGCTGATCGACCTCCGTGTGCGCATCGAGGAAGGCGAGAACGCGCCCTCCGGCCGAAAGCCGAGCGTCGCCGTCTTCCAATCGATCGCGAATCCTAGCAATCCGGACCTGGTTGCGGGCGACGTCTACTGGGACAACCCCAATACCGCCGAGGTCGAGACGAAATTCGACGTGATGTCCGACGCCCTTCAAGAGATCGGCGATTTCCTCGCGGACCAGCTCGGCGATGACGAGACCCGATGGGCGTGGGGTCGCTTACACGGGCTGCTCCTGCAATCCGACCTGAGCTCTCTCAGCAGCGTCTTCGCCGAGTTCGACAACCCGCCGCCGAACGAGCCGCTTTTCGCGAACGACGGTGGGCTCTTCACCGTCGACGTGGCGAACCCGCTTCAGCAGTCGGGACGCGAGTACATCCAGACCGCGGGTCCCTCGACACGCTTCGTGTGCGAGGCGTCGGCGACCGGGCCGTCATGTACGATTCAGCTGCCAGGCGGGCAGTCGGCCGACATCGACTCGCCCTACTACGAGGATTTGCTCCCTGGTTGGCTTGCCAACGAGCCACTTCCCCTCGTCTTCGACATCGCCGAGGCCGCGGCCAACGCAGACGAGACCATCACCTTCTGACAAAAGGGTCAGACCCCTTTCTGCATCAGGTACTGCCGGCGTAGCGCAGGTGCTGTTTGCCCCTTTCCGTCCTCAGTCCAGCCCGGTGGCATGAACAGGTAGCCGAGGCGGCCGCGCCAGGTCTTGGCGCGCCAGGCGTCGTGGAGCATCGCCCGCCATTCGTGAAACGCAATGCGCACTGGGTTGTAGGTGTGGATGTTCTTCGTGAGGCCGTAGTCCACCGGCTCGCCTTCGGGCTCGAAGCTCCCAAAGAGCTTGTCCCAGATGATGAAGATCCCGGCGTGATTGCGGTCGAGATAGATCGGGTTGCGGCCGTGGTGCACACGGTGGTGCGACGGCGTGTTGAAGAGAACGCCGAACCAGCCGAGCTTGCCGATGAGCTCGGTGTGAAGCCAGTACTGGTAGAGCAGGCTGATCGACTTCTGGATCAGGATCATCTCGATCGGGAAGCCCAGGAGTGGGAGCGGCGCCCAGAAGATGAAGCCGGTGAAGGGCGTGGTCCACGACTGGCGAAGGGCCGTGGTGAGGTTGTAGTGCGTGCTCGAGTGGTGATTGACGTGGGCAGCCCACAGGAGGCGCACGTCGTGGTGGGAGCGATGGAACCAGTAGTAACAGAAGTCCTCGGCAAACAGCAGGAGGATCCAGGACCACCAGGCGACTGGAATGTCGACGAGGCGGAACTGGTAGAGCCAAGCAAGGCCGGCGAACGGCAGCAGCTTGAGAACCGCTTCGACCACGAGAAAGCCAACGCCCATCGCGAGGCTTGCAAATGAATCTTTGGTGGTGAAGCCGGCGAGCTTGGTCTCGGCGCCGTCTTTGCGTTCGCGGCGATACACCAGCCAGCGTTCGAGCCCCAGCGTGACGAGAAAGACGGGGATGGCGTAGTAGATCAGCGCCATGCCAAATGGCTTACGATCAAGTCGCGATGTCTACAAGCGAGCGGCCACGCGCGATGCCAAGTCACGCTCGAGCGCGGTCCGGAGCGCGGCAAGCACCTTCGCCGCGTCGGCCACCGCCTCGTCGGACACCCCGACCGGGAGCTGGGAAAGAGCATCGAGCTCGGCGCTGCGCACGGTCTTGATCAGGGCCCGCCCCCTGTTGGTGAGCCCGATCAGCGGCGCCCGCCTGTGCGCAGGATTCGGAAGCCGCTCGACAAACCCGAGCTCGAGCAGCCGATCGACCTGGTGCTGCACCTGCTGCCGAGAAACCCCCCGCACCCGAGCCAGCCCCGAGACCGTCTCCGATCCATCCCGCAAGAGCAGCTCCAACACCCCCCGCCTGGCCCCCTTCACCGGAGCCCCTTCATGCACCGCATCCCCCCAGCGCCGAAGCACCCCAAAAACCCCCAAAATCTCCAAAACAAGCGCTTCCACGACAAAGTAATGTCAAAACGACAAATACCAGTCAATAAAAAGGGGACTGTCCCCTATATAATTCTGTTTTTGTGGGGGCTCACGAAAATCGCAAGTCTTGCTTGACCCGTCCTTGTTCCGCGCTAACTTCGGCGTCCCTTTGGCCGGGGCTACGGCTCTTCAAAGGGGTTTTGGCGGGAAAAACCAGCTCCGTCGCGGGCTTGACCGAGGCTTCGATCAGGCTCACATTGACGGTTCCTTCAGCGGGTGTTCCCGCCGATCGGTCTTTGAAAACTGAATCGGAATCAATAGTTACGTACTCGGGTCCCGAGTCGTGCAACACAACGCGCGACTAGGGTCAATTCAAGAGGCGGTCTTAAAGACCGCAATCCGAGAGCAACACGCAATAACAAACGTGTGCTCTTGAGCATCTGGCGGGAGCGCCAGAACTCAGCAGGATAAACCAGCTCAACAGTTCAACTGGAGAGTTTGATCCTGGCTCAGAGCGAACGTTAGCGGCGGGCCTAACACATGCAAGTCGAACGAGAAAACCTTCGGGTGAGTAAAGTGGCGCACGGGTGAGGAACGCGTAGGTAATCTA
>JBFGKE010000005.1:0-142852 GCA_041576815.1 Polyangiales bacterium | reverse complement strand
TCGCGCCGCTGCCATGGAAGCAAATTATATAGGGGACAGTCCCCTTTTTTGATGGAAGCAAATTATATAGGGGACAGTCCCCTTTTTTGAGGGGTTAGTTTCTCGCGGTCAGCGGCGCTTTGGGGTCCAGGCCCACGTCATCTCGACGCGGATGGGCTCTTTGCCGGATTCGTCGGTGACGCGGCACGGGACGAGAACGTCGCCCTTGGGTTGGGAGGCGATCGCCGCTCGCTGGGCCTCGCTTAGCGTGGCTTCCGCGCGCATCGCACCTTGGGCTCGCTTCAGGTAGTCGATTTTCACGCTCTTGATCACCGGCACTGCGCTGTCGGGCACGTTCATTCCCACGACGAAGCCGGTGGCGGTTTCAGCGAGAAGGCCCATCGCCATCGCGTGCACTCCGCCGATGTGGTTCTGTACTTTCGTGCGGTTTTGGACCGAGACGACGGCGCGGTCCGGCGTGAGCGTCTCGACCTTGAGCCCTGCCGTGCCGACGAACTTGACCGTGCGGCCGAGCGCGAGGCTGACAGCCTGCTGCCGAAAGGGACCCGCGATCTTCTCGATCTTTTGGATGGTCTTGGCAAGCCGGTTCGGTGGAGCGTTCATGCGACCCTCCTACGCGGGCGATGGCTTCTTTTCAAGGCCCGTCGATCGTGCGAGTCTCGGCGCGGCATTGCTCGAAAGGAGCACACCATGACCACACTCCAATGGCTCGCGGCAAGCGCGGTGCTGACCGCTCTTCTCTGGGTTCCCTACATTCTCGAGCGCGCGGCAACGCTCGGCCTGATCGGTGCGCTCAAGCCCGTCGAGCCGCAGGACGAGCTCAAGCAGCGGCTGTGGGCGCGCCGCGCCAAACGCGCGCACTACAACGCGGTTGAAAATCTCGTCGTCTTCGCGACGCTCGTCCTGGTGGCTCACGGCATGGGCGAAGCCGAGGTGCCGATGGTACTGGCGGCTGCGCAGGCCTATTTCTGGTCCCGCGTCGTGCACTTCCCCGCACTGACCCTCGGGTGGCCGGGTATCCGTACCTTGGCCTTCCTCGTGAGCTTTGGTGCGCAGGTCGCCGTTGCCATCGAGATCTTCACGTAGTCGAAGCTGAAGTCACTCGGCGGCTTCGAAGAAGTAACCCGCCGCCTCGACCGGTGATGCGAGCTGCTCTTCGAGCAAGTCCGCCCAAGCCTGAAGGTAGGCGATCACGTTTTCGCGCTCGTGATGCGGAAAGTCTTCTTTGTTGTTGCCGAGCCGGCGGCGCACGTCGCGGTCGCTGAGGCGCTCGAGGTGACCCACGTCGTCCGCGGTGAGCCCGAGCGCGTACATCTCGCCGAGCACCTCGTCGAGCGATGAGCCGGTGACCCGACAGGCACCCACGTTCTCGGGCTCCCACGCGCCTTCATCCAGGGCAGGCCGGTCGCCGAAATCGAACTCGGGAAAGGGCCGACCGATCGAATCGAGCGCCTGAGCCCGCCAGTCGCCCTCCCGCTGGATGGCGCGCCTCTGAATCTCCGCAGGGTCGAGCCCCGTCATCGTCTGGACGAGGTGCCCGCAGTTGCAGTGCGCAAAGCTCGACCAGCGATACGTGACGTCTTCTCGCAGGAGGCGCGCTGCGGTTGCCCGCAGGCAAATGACGAGCTCGGCCGAGGGTACTGCCATGTGCGGATTTTAGCTCCAGCGCTCTGTCGGTCCACCCCTCACAAACCGTTCAGCGCATCTACGACAGCAAAGAGGTCGCCGATGTCGTAGAAATCGACGGCGACGAAGTTCGGGAGGGCGGCGCCGGCTCGCTCGCACTCCCGCGCCCGGTCGATGAAGAGCGGGTTGTAGTTGATCATTTCGGCGAGCTCGGCATTGCCGCCGAGGGGCGCCGTCAGGAAGTGATTGAGCAGAAACAGCGGGTTCGTGGGGTCGCCCCGGTTGGGATCGCACGATAGGTCTTCAGGCACGGAGAAAGAAAAGGGGGTCTCCCAGGCGTGCTCCCAAATGTTCATGAGCCACGGGAAGGCGTCGTCTTCGGGCAGCTTCTCCTGAAAGACGACGAGACGCGTACCTCCGTCGATCAGCTCCCCGAGGGATGGCCACGGGCTACCGGCGTCGTGGGGATAGACGAAGCCGAGCAGGCCTGCTTCTTCGAACGCGCCGGCGGTTTGATCGTGCGTGACGTAGTTCTCGAAGATGATCGAGACGACTTCGTCGGGATGGTTGTCGAGAAAAGCTTTGATCTCGCCCAAACCCTCGACCAGCGGTTGGCTCCCCGCGAGGCACAGCACGTGACAAAGCAGGAGCTCTCCCTCCTCCTCGTACGTATCGAGCATCAGCCCGCGGATGCCGTCGTCGAGCTGGCGAGAGATCCCGAACGTCTGGTTGGGCGACACCCATCCGGCTTCTGCGTTCGACATTGCGTTGTGGGTCATCGGGACGCCCACGGCGTCATACCGCCGGTCGCAAAGCTCTTCATGGCCGTTGCACTTGCGCGCAGGCTCGCCTGCGTCGGGTCCGAGACCGGCGTCCATCCCCGCATCCGCTCCGACGCTCGTGCTGCTCTCGCACGAGGCCCCAAGGAGTGCGGCGATGATGGCTGCTGCCAGTGGGAGCTTGACCGCGCTCACTTCAACGCCCCGCCCGAACGAGTCGCCCAGGCCGGGCTCCCGTCAGCTTGCCGTTCTCTGCGATGGTCTCACCGCGGACCAGCGTGGCCACATAGCCTTTGGCGTACTGCATGAGGCGCTGGCCGCCCGCTGGGAGGTCTTCCAACATCGTCGGTGGCAGAAGCTCGAGGTCGCCGAAGTCGATGATGTTGATGTCCGCGCGCTGGCCCGGCGCCAAGAGCCCGCGATCGGTGAGGCCGATGAAACGCGCGGTGTCGTGCGCCTGCATTTCAATGATGCGCTCGAGAGGAATGCGGCCGTGCTCGCGGTCGCGCGCCCAGTGGGTCATGAGGAACGTGGTGAAGCTCGCGTCACAAATCGTTCCGACGTGCGCGCCGCCGTCGCTGAGGCCCGGAAGCGCAAGCGGGTGTGTCAGCATCTCGTGCACGGCATCGAGGCTCATGCCCGTGTAGTTGTAGACGGGGAAGTAAAGAAGCGCCTGACCATTTTGCTCGAGCATGGCGTCGTAGATCAGGCTCAGCACCGGAACACCTTCGGCCGTGGCGGCCGCTCCGAAGCTCTCGGCGGGCGATGGCTCGTAGTTCGGCTTTTCACCGAGCCGGAAGAGCCGCATCGCCACCATGTCGAGGTTGGAGAGGAAGTAGTCGGCGAGGGGTGGAAGCATGCTGCCGTCGCCCGCCACGGGATCGCTCTTTTCCGAAATCATCCGTGCCTTGAGCGCCGGGTCGCGCATCGCTTCCACGCGCGCTACGAGCGGCAGGTGGCTGATCGCCTTGTAGCTCGGAAAGCCCATGAACGGATGAAAGGTCGCCTGCAGCCCGAGCATGACGCCGATGCCGCGGGCGCCGACCTGACAGCGCACCTCGTGGCTTTGCTGATTCGCCTTCGATGCGCGGTCGAGAATCCATCGCCACTGGTCGGGGCTGTGATCGCGCTGCATCGTCGACACGCTCATCGGCCTTCCGCCGGCCGCGCGGAGCATCTGTTCGAGCACCGCCCATTCGGTGTCGAAATGCTCGTCGCCGTGCATGACGTTGAAATCGCTCACGGCTTGCAGGACGCCGTAGTCGAGACCTTCGAGGGCTTTCGCGATCCCCGCGAGCTCCTCGCCTCCGGCTTCCGATGCCGGCGTCCAATCACCGACGGCGCTCCGGTGGTTGTCGCTTCGCCCCGTGCTGAATCCCGCGGCCCCGGCTTCGAGCGCCTCCCGAAGGAGCCGCCGCATCGCCGCGATGTCTTCTGGCGTGGCCGCCTCGTCGAACACCGCCCTCTCGCCCATCACGTACACGCGTAAGGCGTCGTGCGGCACCTGCGCCAGAAAGTCGATCGTGTGCGGCATCCGGTCGAGCGCCTCCATGTATTCGGGAAAGCTCTCCCAACCCCACCGAATCCCCTCGGACAGCGCCGTTCCTGGGATGTCCTCGACGCCTTCCATCAGCTCGATCAGCTTGTCATGATCGGTCGGCCGCACCGGCGCGAAACCCACCCCGCAGCTTCCCATCGCGCAGGTGGTCACACCGTGAATCGACGACGGCGCGAGCTCCTCGTCCCAGCTGATCTGGCCGTCGTAGTGGGTGTGGATGTCGACGAACCCGGGCGCGACGATCGCGCCGGATGCATCGAGGGTCCGATCGGCGCCTTCGTTGCAGCGGCCAACCGCGACGATCGTTCCATTCTTGATCCCGACGTCGCCCGCGCGGCGGTCGGCGCCGGTGCCGTCGACGATCGTACCGCCGACGATTTTCAGGTCGTACATACGGGCTCTCCGAGCCTGTTTATATCGCAGGACACCCGCGATTGCAGCCGGCTGGCGCGACCGTCCTGGGCGAGCGCGTGGGCGCTGCGTGCGCGCTTGGCTTCTTCCAGCCCCTGCCTGCGTTCCTGCGGGTTGGTACCCACTGCGGCTTCGTGTCACGTCTAGGACATGGATCTGACCTTCAGCGAGGAGGACGAGCGGTTTCGGCAAGAGGTGCGCGCCTGGATTCGAGAGGCGATGCCCGAGGACATGCGCCGCAAGGCGCAGGGCGCCGGCGATTTCGCGCCAATGGATTCGTACCTTTGGCACAAAATCCTCTACGAGAAGGGCTGGGTGGCCCCCCATTGGCCCGAGGACATCGGGGGGACCGGTTGGGATGCTGCCAAGCGATTCATCTTCAACGAAGAGCTCGAGCTCGCGGGCGCCCCGCAGATCTCGGTGTTTGGACTGTCGATGGTGGGTCCGCTGATCATCAGCTTCGGCACCGAAGCCCAGAAGAAGCGCTTCCTTCCGAAGATCCTGAGCGCCGAAGAAATCTGGTGTCAGGGCTACTCGGAGCCCGGTGCGGGGAGTGATCTCGCGTCCCTTCGAACGACTGCGGAAGACGCAGGCGATCACTTCATCGTCAACGGCCAAAAGACGTGGACCTCGTACGCGCAGTACGCGAATTGGATCTTCTGCCTGGTGCGCACGGACCCTTCGGTGAAGAAACAGGCCGGTATCACCTTTCTCTTGATCGACCTCGCGTCGCCAGGCATCGAGGTCAAGCCGATGCTGACGCTCGGCCACACGCCGGCATTTTGCGACACGTTCTTCGACAACGTGAAAGTGCCCAAGGAAAACGTCGTCGGCGGCGTCAATCAAGGCTGGACGATGGCCAAGGCGCTCCTCGGGCACGAGCGCACGATGCTCGCGATGATCGGGCCTTGCCGAAAAGTCCTTCAAAAGATCAAGCGCATTGCCGCAGAAAAGACGGTCCACGGCCGCCCCATGCTCGAAGACCCGGTCTGGCGCGCGAAGATCGCACGGCTCGAGATGCGATTTCGCGCGCACCTGATGGTGAGCTACCGCGCGCTTGCCGATCAGCAAAAAGGCAAGGCGCCGGGGCCGGAGTCCTCCATCCTCAAGCTCGTCGGCACCGAGCTCGTGCAGGAGCTCACCGAGCTCGCGATGGAGGTCATGGGCGAAAGCTCGCTGACCTGGCACAACGAGGGCCTGTGTTCTCCGATCGAAGAGTCGATCGGGCCCTATTTCTGCTACGAGCGGGCCGCGACCATCTACGGGGGCTCCAACGAAATTCAACGAAACGTCATCGCTAAGATGATCCTCCAGCTGCCGAGCAGCTGAGCCGACCTAACCCAGGACGAACATGGACTTCGAGCTCGATCAAGATCAACGCATGCTTGCAAAGACGGTAGCCGACTTTGCGAAAAACGAGTCGCCGGTCGAACGGTTCAGAAAGCTTCGCGACGACGACATCGGCTACGAGCCCGAGGTTTGGCGCAAGATGGGCGAGCTTGGGTGGCTCGGCGTGCCTTTTCCCGATTCGGTCGGAGGCTTCGGGGGCTCCTTCACCGAGTGCGCCCTCGTGCTCGAGAACCTCGCGACGACGCTCGTGCCGGAGCCGTACCTCGCGTCGGTCGTGCTCGGCGGCATGACGCTCGCGCGCGCCGGGAACGCCGGGCAGCACGAGGCCTATCTCTCGCCGATGATCGAGGGCGAGACCACGTTGGCGCTCGCGTATTCGGAGCCGCAAAGCCGCTACGACGTCGACGCGGTCAAGACGACCGCAACCCGCGACGGCAGCGCGTACGCACTGTCGGGCGAAAAGGTTTGGGTGCTCAACGGGCACAACGCCGACCACCTCGTCGTTTCGGCCCAGGCGCCAAGCGGCCTCTCGTTGTTCGTGGTGCCGAGGGCCGCACCCGGCGTGACGACCCGGGTCGCGCACACCATCGACGGCAAGAAAGCTGCGTTCGTCCGTTTCGATGGCGTGAAGGTCGACGCCGACGCTCGCCTCGGCAAGGAAGGGACGGGCGCCGCCGTGCTCGACCGCATCATGGACTACGCGGCCGCGGCGGCCGTGGCGGAAAGCGTGGGCATTGCCGCCGAGATGCTTCGACTCACGATCGACTACCTCGGGACGCGCGAGCAGTTCGGCGTGAAGATCGGCTCGTTTCAGGCCCTCCAGCACCGCGCGGTCGACATGTATGCCGAAACCGAGCTCCTCCGATCGATTTCCATGGCGGCCATGGTGCGCGCGGACGATGAAGACGAAAGCGCTCGCCGCGGAGAGATCTCGGCTGCGAAGCAGCAGCTCGCAACCGGAGGCCTTTGGGTCGCGCAGCAGTCGCTACAGCTCCACGGGGGTATCGGCGTGACGGACGAGCACGACATCGGCCTCTACTTCAAGCGCATGTACGCCCTCAACGCGCTGTTCGGGGACTCCGAACACCACGTCACACGCTTTTCGAGCGACCCGGCGTTTGCCGAGCTGCAAGCCTGACCTCGCGGCGTCCCGCGCCCGTGCGGCTCAGTCGTGTACAGTGACTTTGACCATCTGCAAGGGCGTGACGGGACGGTCGCCCGCGCCGGTCTTCGTGGTCTCGATCGCTTTGACTACGTCCATGCCGCCCACGACCTTGCCGAACACGGGGTGCTTGGAAGGCCCCGGGCTGAACCAGTCGAGGTACGCGTTGTTGGCGGTGTTGATGAAGAACTGGCAGCTCCCGGTGTTCGGCCGCCCGGTGTTCGCCATCGACAGCGTCCCGGGCTCGTTGGTGAGCTTGGCGTCGTCCGGGTGCTCGTCGTCGATGCAGCCATTGGGCCCGTTGCCGGTGCCCGCGCGTGGGCTGTTGGGGTCGCGGCTATGCGGGCAGCCGAACTGAATCATGAAGCCGTCGATGACTCGATGGAAGTGGAGGCCGTCGTAGAAGCCGCTCTTCGCGAGCTCGATGAAGTTGCCCGCGGTGGCCGGCATCACGTCGGTGAATAGCTCGACCTCGACGTTGCCGAGCGAGGTCTGCAGGGTTGCGGTGGGATTCGCCATGCCGAGGGGGGTATCAGCTTTCCTAGGGGGCGCCACCCTCGGCGGCCGCGTTGCAAATCGCGATCAGCGTTTCCCCGGCTGCCTGAAGGCTCGACACCGAAAGGTTTCCTGCCGCCTCGGCGAGGTCGCTCGCGAGCGCGTCCGCCGCGGTCGCGTCGAGGTCCTGGTCGACGACGGCGCGGGCGAGCGCCGCATCGGCTTGATCGATCAGCACCTGGATCTGCTCCAAATCTCGCGCTGCGGCAGCCGGCGCTTGGCTCGCAATGGTCGCCGCGTTTCGCGCGCGAACGCCCGCGGCACACGTTGCGTCGCGGACGAGCAGGTCGTTGCGGACCGGCTTGTAGCGAGAAATGCCGCCGATCACGTCTTCGGCGAGCTCGGGAAAGAGCGCCTTGCCCGAGACGCGACGCACGGGCGAGCTCGCGGTGTAGATGCCGCCGTCGGGCGCGACGCTCGTCACGGCGATCGACTCCTCGCGGCCGAGCGCAAACGATCGAAGCACACCGGTGTCCCGGTCGAGCAGGCCGACGCCGACCTTGAGCATCACCTCGCGGTCGGCGATCGGTTTGCCGCCACCGATGCTGATCGCGATGCCGTTCGCAGCAATCGTCGGGGTGAGGGCCTGAAACTCGACGTCGATGTCCGGGTCGTCCGAAAACGCGTCGAGGGTCGCCGTCCAGTCGAGAGTCGCGCGGTCACCGTCGTCGGTCAGCCGGAACACGTCCGTTCTCGTCACTGCGTAGAGCTCGCCGTTGTCTGGGGACACGGCGATCGAGGCGGCTACCGGGGCGCCTAGGTCGAAGCGCCAGATCTCCTCGAGCCCGCTGTCGAGGGCAATGACGTTTCCGAGATTGTCGGACACGAACACCCGCGTGCCGTCGGCGGTAACGGTCGGCGTCGACCCCGTGCCGCCTTCGAACTGGGCGGAATTGAGCACGGCGAACTCGAGACCGCCGCTCCCGTCATCGACGAGGTCGAGCGAATAAATCGCGCCGAGCTCGGACTCCCCGTCCACCGTACCGTCGTCCTCGTCCGGTGCAGTGGCGGCGACGAAAATCAATCCAGTGTTGGGGTCGATCGCGAAGTAGTTCGTCACGATGGAGCCACCGCCGAAGATCACGTCGACGATCACGGAAAAGAAACTGAGACCGCTGGGCGTCTGTCCGAAGACCGCGTCAGTGAGTGCGTTGCTCTGGTCGATCACGTTCTGCGGAAGCAGCAGCTCGTTGCTGGCGGCGGGCGACCCAGGAACCTGTCCGGGCGGCGCGGTGGGCTCGCCGGTCGCGCGGTCGAAGGCCAATATCTCGCCGCTTATCATGAGGGCGATCACCGCATCGGTTTGGGGGTGATAGTTGAACCCAAACGAGTGCGACGTGGAACGCTCGCCCTGCACTACCTCGGGAAGCGTGAGGCCCGTGGGCCGCCGCCAGATCTCGGTTCCGTCGGGCCGTAGCGCCATCGCCTCCGTATAGGTGACGTGATAGACGATCTGCGAACCCGGGTCGTCGGGGTCGTTCAAGATCAGGATCGCACCGCTTCCAGCGTTGCTCTGGTTGCCGGTGATCGCCCAGTTTCGTCGCCCGGTCTCCGCGTCGAGCGAAACCAGCGAAACGTCTTCCTGGGGAAAGAGCGGGCTGAAGTAGAGGTTGCCCTGGTTGTCGTAAGTCGGGCCCTCCGGCACGAAAAAGCTCGTTTCTTCGACCCAGTCGAGCTCGAGCTCGGGCGCAACCGCGACCCACACGTTGTCGCTGTTGCTCGTCCCGACGTGCATCGTGTGAAACCCGTCGGGCTGCGGAACGATCGCAAAGTCGTGGTTTCCGACGATTCGGGCGCCACGGGGAGACCAATCGGTCGTTCCCTCTGGGAGCTCCGCTGGCTGCGCGGGCGGCGACGACGAGGATGAGCAGCCGACCGGAAAAACGAGAGTCGCGGCGGCGAGCGCGGGGAGGGCGAGGCGGCGGGCTCCGATGATCATGGCACCCGAGCGGTTAGCACGATCGTGGGTGTTTCGATAGCCCGCGCTCCGCTCAGTCGAGCCGCGCGGCGATGTGCGCCGCGGTCCTCACCCCTCCGAGCGCGACCGCGAGCGTGCTTTGCCCGAGCAGCACTGAATCGCCGACAAGGTAGAGCCCACGCGCCGCCTGTCGGGGCCAAAGGGCGCGCGGGCGATAGTGATGCCAGCCAGCGCGCCGCGGCACGCCGCCGACGTAGCCGAGATGTCGGCCGGTGAAACGCGCAAAAGTCCGCGGGCTCGCGGTCATCTCGAACACGGCGTGCTCGAAGAGCTCCGGTGCGCGCGCAGCGATCGTATCGCGCATGCGCGCCTGAATGCTCGCGACGTACTCACCTTTGTCCTCGTCGCCGAGCGACTGCAGCTTGTCCATCGGAACGTGCGTCGACACCGTTACGGTGCGCTGGCCGCGTGGAGCGCGCTCGTGCTCGTCGGCGGCGCTGATCGAGCAAAACACGTGATTGCCCTCGATGAATGGCTTTCTCTCGTCGTCGACGAGCTGGAGGTGATGTGCATCCTGTCCATCGATCGCGGCCGCACCGATCACCATGTAGAGCATCGCCGCGCCCCAGCCCGACTCGACCGACGCCTCGACGTCCCCGAGAGCGCCGTTCGTCTCCGGCGCCATGTCGGAGAGCGATTGCGGCAGGACATTGGCGACGACGGTCTTCGTGCGCAGCTCGCCCCTTCGCGTATCGACGAGCCAAGAGCCGTTCTCGCGGCGCAGCCCGCGGACGCGATTCGAGAACACGACCTTGCCGCCCGCACGCTCGATCGCGCGCGTCATCGCCCACGCGAGGCTCCCGATCCCCCCGTGCACGTGACCGGTCCCTCGAAAGAAATAGTCGGCGGCAGCCATCGCAAACGGCGCTTCCGCCTCGGCCGAGCTGGCCTGGACGGTGATTTGGCTGACCGCATCGAGGTAGATCCGAAGCGGCTCCCAACCCCGAAGCCCGTGCTCCGCCACCACGTCGGCGAGCGGCCGCCCCATCCAGCGGAGGACCGGCGCGTAAGACGGGGTGCGGCGGAGGTGGCGCAGAAATGCGCTGACGCTGAGCGGGGGCAGGAGGCTCGGGTCCTCGAAGAGCTGCCAAAGCGCGTCGGCAACAGTGCGCTGCGTGCGAAAGAAGGCACGTACTGCGCCGGCGTCGGCGTGTGGGAGCTCGCAGAACCGGCGCACGAACACATCGGGGTCCGGCGGTACGGAGAGAGACCAGCGTGCAGTGCGCAGCTCCACCAGCGGGTCGAGCGGATCGAAGCGAACGCCGAGATCCCACTGGTCATTCCATCGCGAAAAGAGCTGACCGTCGCCCAGCCCGGAAAAAAGCGTGGCCCCCGCCTCGAACTGATAGCCGCTTCGGGTGAACGTGCTGGCGCAGCCGCCGGGGTATCGAAGCGTCTCGCAGAGCACGACGTCCGCACCCAGCTCGGCGAGCCGGAGCGAAGCCGCCAAGCCTCCGAAGCCCGCACCAATCACGACGACATCAGGTTTGCTCACGAGCCGCCTCTAGAGCCCTCGCGGGGAATCGTCAGGCCTGACGGTTCTGCGCTAAACCCCAAGCCGTTGGCCTAGACCGAGCGTTTCGTAGAGCCAATAGCTGACGAGAACGGCGCGTGCCGTCCATGCAAGCGTGCGAATCCAGTTGGTGTTGACGAGCGTGCGCCACGTCGACTCGTCGAAGCCGGAGCCCAGTCGGGTGTGTGCCGGCACCTGAAGCAGAAAGGTCGATGCCCAAATGATCGCCAACAGGCCGATGCCGAGCCAGATCTGCCAAGTCTGTTGAGCGCGTAGCGGGGCCCAGAGGAATGCGACCGCGGACAGCGCCTCCGCCATCATCAACGGCCCGACGAGGACCGAGATCGAGGCCGAGTGGTGCCTGTGAAAGGCCTCGAACGAGACCGAATCCACCTGAGCAAACGACGGATACTGCACCAGCTGCACGAACCAGATGATGCCCGTCATCGCCCAGGTGGTGGCGACCTGGATCAGAAGCGTCACGCAGCGTCCAGCGTGGGCTCTCCGGGACTCCATCCGCAGGCGGTGAGCTCACCGGTCTGCAACGCGTCGAGCACCCGCAGGACCTCGTCGACGTTCCGGCCGACGGAGAGGTCGTTCACACTGACGAAACGGATGACGCCTTCGGGGTCGACGACATAGGTCGCCCTGAGACAAACGCCGGCCTCGCCGTGGAGAATTCCGAGGGCAGACGAGAGCTCGCGCTTCGTGTCGGCCAACATCGGGAAGGGCAGATTTCTGAGATCCGGGTGGTCGTTCCGCCAAGCGAGGTGCACGTAGTGCGTGTCCGTGCTGCCGCCCAGCACCTGCGCGTTGCGTTCGGCAAAGGCGCCGGCCTTTTTTCCGAACTCCGCGATCTCGGTCGGGCAAACGAACGTGAAATCCATCGGCCAAAAGAAGATCACACGCCATTTGCCAGGGTGTGATTGATTCGTGATTTCCTCGAACTCTCGGCCGGGCTCGGTGCTCACGGTCGCTTGGAGCTCGAACTCTGGAAATCGGTCACCAACGGTCAACATGGGTCCTCCTTTTTCTTTCCTCGAAGAAGCACTTGGTAGTCATGCACGTCGAAGCCCTCGAGACGATCGACATGCGATACGTCGAGCGCGTCCCACGGCAGGTCGTAGATCCGTCCGGTTTCTTCGTCGACGAAGTGATGGTGTTTGTCGACGTTGGCATCGAAGACGAGCCGACCTTCGGCAAGCACGAGCTGCCGAAGCAAACCGCGCTCGACGAAGAGATTGAGCGTGTTGTAGATCGTCGCCCGCGACACCATGGGGAACGATTCGCGGACGCGCGCCCACACCTCGTCGGCCGAGGGGTGGCTCTCGGTGTGCAACACGTACGCCGCGATGGCGACGCGCTGCGCCGACGGCTTGATGCCGTGACGCTCGAGCCTGGCTGCATCGTCGGGCTTCATCTGATTAGACTTAGTCCAATCTTAGAATGCGTCAAGTCTAGCCGACCAGCTGCATCAGCTCCCCGACCGAGTGCTGCGCCTCGATTGGATGTCGTAAAGGCAGCCCCCGATTGATTTTGTAGTGCGTTCGACGCCCTTGGCGAGTCCTCTGGATGACGTGCGCTGCCTCGAGCTCTCCGAGAATTCGCTGCACTGCGCGTTCAGTGATGCCGACCGCCTGGGCGATCTCCCGCACTCGGACGTTGGAATCGCGGGCGATGCACACGAGCACATGCCCGTGATTGCTGAGGAAAGTCCAGTTGGAGTCCACTTCGCTCATCGGCTTGGCTGACATCTGACTCTCTTTACATAAACCCGAATTCAGGTATTGACAAGCAGGAAATCGATATCAGGATAAGAAAATCATGATTCAGAGTCCTTTGCTACTCGACCCGCGCCCAAAACCGCTTCAGCGGGTCCGGCAGCTCCTCGCGCTTGATCGGCAGGACATCCTCGTGATCGTGGTGTACGGCGCAGCTCTCGGGCTGCTCTCGCTGGCCGTCCCCATCGCCGTTCAGTCGCTGGTCAACACGGTCGCGTTCGGCTCGTTGATTCAACCGCTGGTCGTGCTCACGATCCTACTCGCGGTCGCGCTGACCGGCGCAGCGATCTTGCGCGCACTCCAGGTTCGCGTCGCGGAGATGCTGCAGCGCCGGCTCTTCGTTCGCATGGTGACCGAAATCGGTGCCCGCCTCCCGCGCGTCCGACCGCAGGCGCTTCGGGAGGCCGACGGTCCGGAGCTCCTCAATCGTTTCTTCGACGTGTTCACGACGCAAAAGAGCCTGGCTTCGCTCCTGCTCGGCGGTGTCGATGCGGTCCTGATTGCGCTCGTGGGTCTCATCGTCCTCGCGTTCTACCACCCGGCGCTCCTCGCGTTCGACATGGTGCTCATCGTGGGTGCCGTGTTCGTGCTCGTTCCGCTCGGCCGCGGCGGCACGCGCTCCAGCATCGCCGAGTCCAGGGCGAAGTACGCCGTCGTGGGATGGCTCGAGGAGGTAGCGCGCCACCCGATTTCTTTCAAGCTCGCCGGAGGCGAGGCACTGGCTCGGTCCCGCGTCGAACAACTGGCAAAGTCGTATCTCGACGAGCGGGCCCGCCACTTCAAGGTCGTGTTTCGACAGGTGATCGGCGCTTTGGCCATCGAAGTCGTGGCAAGCGTCGCCCTCTTGGCTCTCGGCGGTCTGCTCGTGATCGAGCGACAGCTTTCCATCGGCCAGCTCGTGGCTGCCGAGCTGATCGTGACCGCCGTCGTCGCGTCCATCGCCAAGCTTGGAGGCAAGGTCGAGATTTTCTACGATCTGGTCGCCGCCGTGGACAAGCTCGGCGAAGTTCTCGATTTGCCCGTCGAGCGCGCCGATGGAGAAACGCCCGCCCCGGACAGCTTGGTGGTCAGAGGCCTAAAGCTCGACTCCGTCCAGATCGACCGCGGGGCTCAGCTCGACCTCCAGGTCGCGGCGGGCGAGCAGCTGTCGATCGACTGTCGGTCGGACCACGCCACGACAGCGCTCGTCGACGCGTTGTTCGGGATGAGGCCGCCTTCGAGTGGCGCCATCCAAGTCGACGGCTTTGACATACGAGATCTCACTCTTGCCGAGGTGCGGCGCAGGGTCGCGTTGGTGCGAGGTGCGGAGGTCTTTCCGGGGTGCATTCTCGACAATCTCCGTGCGGGCAACGCCGAGCTCGGGTTCGAAGGCGCATGGACGGCGCTTCGCCGGGTCGGGCTCGAGGAAACGGTCAAGGCACTGCCCGGCGGTTTGCAGACCCCGCTCGCGAGAGACGGCTCGCCGCTTTCCGCGGCGGAGACTGTCGCGCTCACCGTGGCGCGCGGGGTCGCGGCGCAACCGTCGGTGTTGGTCATCGACCGATTGCTCGACCGGATCGACCCGCACGACGCTGACCACGTCGCCAAGCATCTGCTTTCCGAGCGGGACAGCGCTTTGATAGTCGTCACGTCCAGTTCGGCGATCCAAGCGCGCCTCGACCGCCATGTGAGTCTCTCGGAACCGGCCGTTTCTCCGGGAGAGGCCGCATGAAGACGCCATCCACACAAACACCCTGGCAGGGATTCGAGCAGAACACGCTCCCGAATGCGCTCGATGTTCCCGCGCCCAAGCGGGCCGCGCGTGTCGCCAAGACCCTCGTCGTCGTGTTCGTGGCCTTCGCACTTGCGGCGCTCCTCGCTCCTTGGACGCAAAACATCCGAGGGAGCGGGCGCGTTCTCGCGTATTCGCCGGACCAGCGCCAACAGCCCATCGAGGCCACGATCTCCGGGCGCGTCAAGAAGTGGTTCGTGCAGGAGGGCTCGCGGGTCGAGCGCGGTCAGCCGATCGTGGAGCTCACAGACAACGACGAATCGATTCTCGAGCGTCTCGGCGCGGAGAGAGGCGCGATTGAAAACCGAAGGTTTGCTCAGGCGCAGCGGATTGAAACGCTCAGCGCACGAATCGACGCGATCCGTCGCTCGCAGCGCGCGGAGATAGCCGCCGCTGAAGCCAGCGTCCAGATCGCCCAAGGGGGCGTCGACGCCGCGACGCAGGAGCTCGATGCAGCGGTCGCGGAGCTCGAAACCAACGAGCTCAACCTCCGCCGTCAGCAAGAGCTGTTCGAAGGCGGGCTCGCTTCCAAACGCGAGCTCGAGCTGGCCGAGCTTGCCGCCCGTCAGAGCAAAGCCAAAGTCGCCTCCAATCGCGCGAAGCTCGAGGCTGCCAAGGACCGACGCGCACACAGTCGCGCGGCCCTTCGCACCGTGATGGCTTCGACCGACGCGGAGATCGAAAGCGCGCTCGCGGGCCTGCGAAGCGCCGAAACGGATGTCGCGTCGACCGACGCCGCGCTTGCGAGGCTCGATGGCGACATCTCTCGGCAGCGCGCCCAGACTATCGTGGCACCGATCGACGGAACGATTCTTCGGGTCGTCGGGCGCCTCGGCGGCGAGCAGGTCGACCGAGGCGAAGTTCTGGCGGTGCTGGTCCCCGACACCGTGGACCGTGCCGTCGCGCTCTACGTCGACGGCAACGATGCCGCGCTGGTCAAGCCCGGCAGCCCCGTGCGTATTCAGTTCGAGGGGTGGCCCGCCGTGCAGTTCTCGGGTTGGCCGTCCGTCGCCGTGGGGACCTTCGGCGGTCGCGTCGCGTTCGTGGATGCCGCCGACGATGGCCGGGGCGACTTTCGAATCGTCGTCGTGCCCGATCCCGACGACAGTCCGTGGCCTGCTGCGAGCTACTTGCGTCAGGGCGTCCTCGCCAAGGGCTGGGTCCTGCTGAATCGGGTGTCGCTCGGCTTCGAGATCTGGCGGCAGTTCAATGGATTTCCGCCGACGACTAGCCCGCCGCCGCTCGCGGTGACCGACGAGGTCGGTCCATGAGGCGAGCTGCGCACCTGAGCGCCCTGATCATCGGCTGGCTCACGCCCCTCTTCGCGGTGGCCAGCGACGATCGGCGCGCGCCCCTTCATTTCGAGGAGGTACTTCAGTCCGTCGAAACGCATGACCCCCGCATTCGCCAGGCCATCCAAAGCGTTCGAAGGGCCGAGGCGAACACCACTGAAGCACGAGGGGCATTCGATCCGCGAATCGAGGGAGACGCCAAGCTCACGACCGGCGGCTACTACGACCTCCGGAGCGCGGACGTCGAGCTTCGACAGAACACATCCCTCTGGGGCACTGAGATTTACGCCGGATACCGCGTCGGCCTCGGCATCGACGAACGCTGGCCGACGTATCGGGAAGATCAGACGCTATCGCAGGGCGAAGTGCGTGCCGGCTTCGAGATTCCAGTGTGGCGCGGCGGGTTGATCGACCGGGAGCGCGCGGAGCGTGCCAAGGCCCTGCACCTCGAGGATGCCGCAGAGCAGGACGTCGCGGTCACACGGCTCGACCTCGAAGTGTTGGCGGCTCGCGCGTATTGGAGCTGGGTGAGCGCGGGCCAGAGCCGCCAGGTGGCGGGCGCCCTTCTCCGGCTGGCAGAGCAGCGTGACGCCCAGCTGCGAAAACGCCTCGAAGCCGGGTCGATTGCCGAGTTCGACGTGCTCGACAACGAGCGGATTCTCCTCGAAAGGCGGGCGCTGCTCGTCTCTGCCGAGCGTGCACTCGAGAAGGCTACCTTCGAGCTGTCTCTTTTCTTGCGAGACTCCCGGGGCGTTCCCGTCAATGCAACTCCCCACCGGGTGCCCGACGACATCGAGCCACGGCCCATTGGCCCGCTCCAGGTCGAGGGCGCCGTCCGACGGGTGTTGGCCTGCCATCCAGAGCTCGAAAGCGCCCGCTCCGAAGTCCGCGCCGCCGAGGTCGATCGTGCGCTGACGCGGAACGAGCTCGCGCCCGAGGTCGATCTCGTGTTCGAGTATTCCCGAGACCTCGGCGAGCTCACCGGGACGGACCTCGACTTCACGCTGCCGGGGAACGTCTTCGAGGCAGGCGTCGTCTTGTCGATGCCGCTTGCGTTTCGGGCCGAGCGGGGACGGGCAGGCGTGGCCAGGGCCCAGCTGGCCGTCGAGCAAGAGCGTCTCCGGCTCGCCGCGGACCAACTTCAGGCGCAGACACGCGACGCCGCATCGGCCGTTCAGGCTGCGCAGGCTCGCGTGAAGCTCACCAACGCTGTCGTGGACACGGCCGCCGCGCTTGCCGAGGGCGAACGCCGACGCTTCGAGGTGGGCGCGAGCAACCTGATTTTCGTCAATCTGCGGGAGCAACAGGCGGCGTTCGCACGAGTCCGCTACATCGAGGCCGTTGCGCAGGCCGAGATCGAGCGGACTCGCTGGGAAACCGTCACGCGGGTCCCCTGTGGCCCGACCGCGCTTTGACGGGCCGGGGACTACCGCATTGCGGGCGTTTCCTCTAGGTTCCGCCCCAAGATGACCGCGCGATCACCCGGAAATAAAAGGCTGCTTCTGACCGGCGCGACCGGTTTCGTCGGCCGCCATCTCGACGCGGCGCTTGCCGAGACCGACTGGGAGGCGGTTCGCGCGACCCGAAACCGCGCCAAAGCCTCCCGGCCGGGGTGGACCTATCTCGACGTCGAGGACGCTTCGTCGATCGAGCCTGCGATGGCGGGCTGCGATGCAGCGGTTTACCTCATCCACTCGATCGACGACTCGAGCGACTATCCGGAGCGTGAGGCCTGCTCGGCGCGCGCGTTTCTCGAAACCGCCGAGGCCCAGGGCATCCGTCGCATCGTCTATCTCGGCGGTGTCGCGCCGGCCGGGAAGTCGTCGAGACATCTCGCGAGCCGCCTGCACACCGGTGAGATCCTTCGCTCGGGATCGGTGTCGACCGTCGAGCTGCGCTGCGGCCTGATCATCGGCGCCGGCGGAAGCTCGTGGATGATGGTGCGCGACCTCGCGGCGCGCCTTCCCGCAATGCTCCTCCCTCGGTGGCTTCAGTTCTCGTCATGGCCGGTGTGGGTCGAAGACGTCGTCGTCGCCATCGTTGCGGCCCTGGACCTGCCGACTGCCCAAAGCACCTGGTACGACGTGCCGGGCCCGGAGCGGATGACGCACGCGAACTTTCTCTCTCGCGTCGCCAAGAGCATGGGCAAGGATCCGCGTCTCGTCGGCGTGCCGGTGATCACCCCGACGCTTTCGAGCTACTGGATCGCCCTCGTGACGCGCGCCGACCTCGCGCTCGCGCGCGAGCTCGTCCAAGGTTTGCAAAGCGACCTCGATCCGACCGGCGACATCCTGTGGAACGAGCTCGAAGGCGAGTCCCCGACGGAGTTTCAAACGGCAGTGTATCAAGCGCTCGAAGACGAGGCCGCGGAGAGCAACCCGACGCCAAAGCTGGTCCGCAGAATGCAGCTGCGTCTGAGAGGCCAGGCCTAGTGGACGAACGCCAACGCTCGAGAGCGGTCGTGCTGGCGGCCTGCGTCAGCGTCTTTTGCGTGGTGATGGGGCTTCGCGCCGAGCTCAACGTCTGGATCGGCACCGGGGCGGCCGCGACGCTGTCGATGTTCCTGGTGTGGCTGGGCGCCCGCCCCTCGGCACGCGATCTCCTCGGAGCCAAGCCCTGGGTCGGATTGGCGGTTGGCGCGGCCGCGGGGGTGGTGATGTCACTGGCGACTTGGGGCCTCTACCCACTGGCCGTCGACGTGCTCCCTCCGGTGCGAGGCGAGGTCGAGACGCTGTACGCGCTGCTTCGTCAACCGCCGGGACCGGTGCGTGCGTTCCCGCTACTGCTCCTAGTCGTCGCGGCCGAGGAGCTCGTTTGGCGCGGGCTCGCCATCGACGTCTTCACCCCTCTGCTTGGCGAGTGGAGCGCGGCACTGATGGCGGCGCTGCTCTACGTGCTTCCACAGATCGCGTTCCGATCGCCGCTCCTCATGGTCGTCGCGCTTCTTTGCGGCCTGCTGTGGGGCGCGCTCCGAGTCCGCACCGGCGGCCTGGTGGCCCCCTTCGTGGCGCACGTCCTGTGGGACGCGCTCGTGTTCATCGCCTATCCGGTCGGGTGAGCCGGGCGCGCTAGGAGAGCGCGAACGTCGGTTCTTCGCCCCGCAAGATGCGCGTGAGGTCCCCACGAATGGCGCTGTTGCCGATGTGCGCCGCGAGACGGCTTGCTCCGGGAACCCTCCGGCGGAACCACTCGACCGGCGCGACCGCGGCCCTCACCGGATAAATCGAGTACTGCCAGAGATCGTTCGGGATACCCAGGTCGTCGGCGATCTCGTGCCCGTTCAGGGCGCGGGCAAGCCCGTTGTGGAAGCGGCTCACCGCGATGGCGAGCATCGGCGGCCCCTTGCCCTTGGCGTTCTGACCGGGGACGCGAAGAAGCTGCTCGGTGAGCGCGAGGGAATCTGCGTCTGGGCCGGGCTGAATCAGCCGAAGGAGGTCGGCCATCCTGCGGGTCGCTCGTTCACTCCCGAGCTGCTCGAGCAACCACGGGTCGACCCCGCTCAGATGCCCGCAGTAGCGCCACATCGCGAGAATCGCCTCTCGCTCCTCCGCGGTCAGAGAAAACCCGAGACGCTGTGCGCCGTCCATCATGAGAAGAGAAAACTCGAGCAGGGTGCCGAACATGTCGGCCTGATTGATAGGCAGGCCCCAGTCGTTCGTTCGCCAGCGTTCGGATCTCGAGCACGCGCTCCGCACGTGCGCGTGAATGACGCTCACTCGGAGGGAGATCTCCCGGCCGGGCCGACCGGGACGCAGGCCATCGATCTGCGATGCTTCGCTTACGAATCGGGCCGTCTCCGCGAGGCGCCGCTGGGTGTTGTGGCGAAGCTGCCCCGTGAACGCGAGCGGCTTCACGGCGGCGCTCGAGTGGTAGCCGTTGATCAGCGACCATGCGCTGAGCACGAGCATTCCGAAGATCCCGAAGCGCTGGTAGGCGAGCGCGCCGGTCTTGATTTGGTCGAAGTCCACCCAGGCGGGCAGCTCGTCGGCACGGTCGAAGAATCGCCGTAGCGCTGCATCGGGGCGCGCCACGGAGCCTATTCCTCGGCGTATCGCGCTTTCGAACTGCGCTTTGGCCGAATCGCCCGTGCGCGCGATCCATGCAACCACGTCATCGGCAATCGGGTCGCTGATGAAGTAGAAGCGCGCATACCTGTCGGCGTCTTTGCCGAAGAGGACCCTTGCTTGCTGTCGATTTTGGTAACGACTCGGAAACGGGACGTCGTTCATTCTAGGCTCTTAATCTAGGGCGCAAACCCTCGCGCGGCTAGCTTTCGGCGTTCGAGCCCGACCGTCGCGGGGGGCGCGGGATCAGCACCGGCGTTTGCTCCCGATAGCGGGCGTAGCGCGGGTCGTCGCCCCATCGCTCCTTTGCGCGTTGGTCCAGCATTGGGATGCCACTCACCTGCGTGAGCAGGAACGCGACGAAGAAGGGCGAGATCAAGGTCACCCACTGCCAGCCGTGCAGCGTCGACGCTGCCATGACCGCGATCCCGGACCACAGGACGATCTCTCCGAAGTAGTTCGGGTGCTGAGACCATGCCCAAAGGCCGGTATTCACGAAACGCCCGGGGTGAGCGTCGCGAAATCGACTCTTCTGTCGGTCTGCGATGACCTCGATCGAAAACCCGGCGACCCAAATCGAAAGCCCCACGCCGTCGAGCACGCCGAGCGCCGCGGGCCGCAGGCTCGTGATCGCCGCGAGCGCAGCGCAGAGGGTTAGAAACACCCAGAGCCCCTGAAGCGTCCACGCGACGAAAAAACGCGATGCGCTCGGCTTGATGTCATCGAACCGTGAATCGGATCCCGCGGCTTGAATGCGTCGAAACAAGAAGCCACCCAACCGCGCTGCCCAAACGAAGATCAACGCGCCGAGGATTGCCGACCGAGCGTCGACCGAAGGGGACGCGAGCAGCGCCAATCCGGTGACGAGCATGTAGGTCAAGCTGCCTACCAGGTCGTAGAAGCGCTCGGTTTGTTTGACGTAGGCCGGCACGAACGCGATCCATTGCACCGCGAACGCCAGCGCGGCGCACAGGATCATGACCGAGACTCCTCGGACTTCCGCGCCTCCTTCGCCACCTGCCCACGCGACGCCGGCCGCCGCGGCAAGTGCTCCCGCGATCACCGCTGCCGAGGTCGCCGTACTCTTCAGTCCCATCGTGAGCGCGAGAGTAGCAGCCAACGAGGGTGGTTGTGCTTGTCTTTCGCGCGGGTGACGCTAGAGGACAAGAAGTCCGATGCCACCCATGTCGGTCGCTCATCAACTCTTCCTCTCAGCGGCAGCCGCTGCTCTGCTCGCGGCGGCCTCGGCCGGCGCGCAGACTCCGCCCGCCGACGGCACCCTGACGGTTAGAATTTCGAACATTCAAAATGACAGCGGGCAAATCGGGTGCTCTCTGTTCTCGAAAAAAGACGGGTTTCCGACCAAGGCCGACAAGGCAGATGCCCGAATGTTCGTGAAGTCCAAGGGCGGCACGGCCACGTGTACTTTCAAAGACCTGAAGCCGGGCAAATACGCGGTGTCGGTCATGCACGACGAGGACAAGAACGGCGAGCTCAAGACCAGCATGGTCGGCCGCCCGAAAGAATGGTGGGGCGTCTCGAACGACGTGCCCGCCGAGCGATTCGGCCCACCGAAATACGAAAAAGCGCTCTTCGACTTCGCCGGGGCGCCGAAGACGATCAAGATCAAGCTCCAGCTTTGATTAAAGCGCTCGAGCTTCCTCGACCGCATACCGAAGCGCGCTGCGCAGCGGCGTGTATTGCATGCCAAGCTCGCGCTGGGCGCGGCTACCGTCGAAGATCAGCGAGCCCGCGGCCGTGGTCTTCAAAATGTCGACGGGGAGGGCGGGGCGCCTGCCGGTCCATCGCGAAACCCACTCCCAGACCGTCGCGACGGGGATGAGCGGCGCTTCGGGGATGTTGATCGACGGCGCGGATACGCCCGCGAGGTCCGCGATTGTGGCGAAATACTCTCGCGTCGTGGCGCGCTCGGTGCCGATCAGATAGCGTCGGCCGACAGCCTCCGGCCGGAGCAGCGCTCGCACGATCGCTTCCGCCGCATCGCGCACGTGAAGATAGGTATAGGTCGTCTCGGCGCCGACCAGCGCAGGCAGGCGACCCTCGACCGCACGCGCGACTTCCATCGTGGGCGTCGGGTCGCCGGCGCCGATCACGGCGGCCAGATGCAACACGGTCAGTGGAAGACCGCGCTCGGCGTGCATCCGCCATCCAATCTCGTCGGCCATGTGTTTGCTTCGAGCGTAGTCCGATGGGTGAGGGCCCGGAGGCGTCTCCTCGTCGAACGGAATTCGATCCGGCACGCCAAACGCGAGCGGCGTGCTCACCTGGACGACTTTTTCGACGCGCGCGTCGAGGGCAGCGCGAAACACGTTGCCTGCGCCACGCGTGTTGAGCTCGTAGTAAAGACTTCGCCGGCGGCTCCAGAAATCCCGGTAACCTGCGAGGTGCACGACGCTCGAGGCCCCGGAAACGAGCGGTCCGAGCGTCTCCGGCTTGCACACGTCGCCTTCCACCCACTCGATCGGAGCCTCGGCCGGAAGGTGCCGGCGCGAGTCGCTCGAGGGTCGCACGAGGCAGCGGAGCACCGTTCCCGGCTCTTTGAGGAGCCGCTCGACCACGTGCCTACCCACGAAGCCCGTCGCCCCCGTGATCGCGATCGTCCGCGTTGCATCCATCGGCGCTTCTTCCCACATCGATGCCACGGCCGCCAAGTCTTGCCGTGGACCACCGCGCGCCCTATTTCTAACCGATGCAGGGTGTCAGCGCAGAAGCGGGAGTAAGTCTCTTGCTACGCATGGCCGAGGCGGGTGTTTTTCCAGATCCCGCTCTTCGCTGGGGCACACGGCAGCTTCTTCGCCGGCGCCTTCGAGAGAGCATCTGGGGCGACGCCGACGCACGCAGGGCCGAAGAGGCCTCGCTTCGCGAACGGCTCGCCGAAGGACCCATCGCGGTCTCGACCGACGCCGCCAACGCCCAGCACTACGAAGTGCCTGCGCCGTTTTTCGAGCAGGTGCTCGGCCCGCGTTTGAAGTACAGCTGCTGCCTCTGGGACGATGCTGTCGGGGACCTTGCCGCCGCAGAGGAAGCGATGCTGACGCTCACCGCCGAGCGCGCCGAGGTCGAGGATGGTATGCGCATTCTCGATCTCGGGTGCGGCTGGGGCTCGTTTACTCTTTGGGCGGCGGAACGGTTCCCGAGCTCGAAGGTGCTCGCGGTCTCGAACTCCAGCCTCCAGCGTACCTTCATCGAAAAGCGGGCGGCCGAACGCGGCCTCTCGAACGTCGAGGCGCAAACCGTCGATGTGAATTCTTTCGAGGGCGCAGGCCGGTTCGACCGGGTCGTGTCGATCGAGATGATGGAGCACGTGCGCAATCATCCGGCGCTGTTCGCGCGCATTGCGGGATGGCTCGCCCCAGGCGGCGCTGCTTTCGCGCACATCTTCTGTCACCGATCGCACGCGTACACATACGAAGCACGGGACGCGAGCGATTGGATGGCGAAACACTTCTTCACAGGCGGCATGATGCCGTCCGAATCGCTTTTCAGTCACTACCAAGACGATTTGGTCTTACGCGAGCAATGGCGAGTTTCGGGGACCCACTATGAAAAAACCTGTAACGCTTGGCTTCGACGGCTCGACGAGCGCCGGAATGCCGTGCTCCCGGTGCTTGCCGATGGTTACGGCTTAGAAGCAGAGCGGTGGCTCCACCGCTGGCGTCTCTTCTTCATCGCATGTGCCGAGCTGTTTGCCTACCGAGAGGGTGAAGAATGGTTCGTGTCGCACTACCGTTGGGATCCGCGCTGACCCGCCATCAAGGGGGAATCTCCTTGCCGCGAAAATCAAACACCTTCCCGGTGTCGTCGGGGCCGAGGCCTGCGAGCACGTCGAGCATGGACGCGACTGAGGTCGCAGGAGAAAGAAGCTTTCCCTCTGGGACGCCTCGCTGAAAGGGCTTCGATAGATCGGTGTCGACCGTGCCCGGGTGAAGACCGACCACGATGGCATTGGGAGCGATTCGGCCAAGCTCGATCGAAATCGTCTTGGTGAACATGTTTTGCGCTGCCTTCGAGCCGCGGTAGGCGTACCAACCGCCCAGCCGATTGTCGGAGATGCTGCCGACTCGGGCCGAGAGGCTTGCGAAAACGGAGCGTTCATCGTGTCGAAGCAACCGATGCACGTGCTTTGCGACGAGAAGCGGTCCGAAGGCGTTGACCTCGAACACGGTGCGCAGAACCTCGGGTTCGATTTGGCCGAGCTTCTTTTCAGGACCGAACCCGGGGCCGTGAAGGATGCCCGCGACGTTGACGACGAGGTGAAGGCGTTCGGTTTGTTCTGCGATCTGCTCGGACGCTCGGGCGATGGTGCTTTGTTCCGCGAGGTCGAGCTCGAGAATCGTCAGCCGGGTCGCGTGCTGCGTCGCAAGCGCCTCGAGACCCCGCGCGTTCGACGGATCGCGACAGGAGGCGAACACGCGGGCGACCCCCCTCCTGGCGAGGAGCTGGCGCGTCATCTCGAGCCCCATGCCCCTGCTCGCTCCTTGAACGAAGGCGTGCATCGGCTCCACCGTCGCAGCATAGGCGCAGACTTCGCAGGCGAGAGTATCCGCGATCAGGGACGGCGAGAGCAGCCTCACGGTCCAGTGTCTAGTTTTCGTCTATAAAAATGCTTGACAAAATATCGACAAATCCTGATACTCCACTTCATGACACAACGGACTGTTCCCGCTCGCTCCACCGGTGGCGCCCGTACCACGCTCAGCGGTTTCAACGCCTCAAAGGTCTTGTTCTTCGCCGCGGCAGGAATCTCATTCCTGCTTTCGATCTGGCTCTGGTTCTCGGGCGACCGTGAGCGTGGGCTGTTCGTCGGCCTCTGGGTTCCCTCCATCCTGTCGGCGGGCGGACTGCTTCTCACCGGAGGCCGGCGTGAGTGATCTCGAGCTCATGGTCGTCGGCGCGATGGTCACGATGCTCGGATTTGCCGGCGCCTACATTGGTATCCGTCATCGCGCCAACGAAGACCCGGTGGACTCCTACGCGCCCGAGCAGGCAACTAGCGAATCGCAGTCTCGGGCTGCACCCGTCAACCCGAAGTAGAGCTATGCGCGTTGACTACATGCGGAGCCATCGTGGATGCTGACGTAGAGCGCGCCCGAGCAGGATGGCGTCACCGCGGATCGAGCCGACCTCCATGGGCCATCGAGCCCGGGCCAGAGCAGGAGTCGGTGTGGGACTATCCGCGCCCGCCACGACTCGAACAGGACGCACGGATCGTGCGCGTCACCCGAGGCCAGGCGCTCATCGCCGAAACGAAGAGCGCCATTCGGGTCTTGGAAACCG
Source organism: Polyangiales bacterium (assembly GCA_041576815.1). Lineage (GTDB taxonomy): Bacteria > Myxococcota_A > Polyangia > Polyangiales > Houyiibacteriaceae > SG8-38. The sequence goes on along the minus strand of JBFGKE010000005.1, from coordinate 117,714 downwards.
CAAGCCCTCCCACGTTTTACATTCCTCGACAGGATGTCGACCTCGCCCGACTCATCCAGTCTGAGGGCACCTCGCACTGCGAGTGGAAGGGTGCAGCGACGTACTGGGCGCTCCGAACAAACGCAGCCTCCGCGCCCGTGGTCGGGTGGAGCTACGACGATCCCGATCCCGAGTTCGAGGCGATTCGTGGCTTCCTGAGCTTTTATCCGGCCAAGCTCCGATGTTTCGTGGGCGGGGTCCGAGTGACTCCCCAGCCCGGTGGCTTCTACGGAGGCTGGATCACCCCGGAGGTCGTGGGTCCCTTCAAGGGCGCGCCAGGCACCGGCGCCTGGTAGCCAACGTGTAAGCTTGGACGAAATAAATGTAGACAACAGATAGACAAGAACAGCGTTGTTTCGTTCGCGAATCAAAGGACTTCATTGATGCAAACACGCTCGATACTACTCATTGCTCTCGCGCTCATTGTGCCCCCCTTGGACCGATGAGCCCGACCATCGAACCAGAGCTCAGCGGCGTCTACCCCATGCGAGTCGTGTCCCGGCTCACCGGACTGACCGCCGATACGATTCGCGTGTGGGAGCGTCGGTATCAAGCGGTCACACCCGAGCGCACTGGAGGAAACAAGCGGCGCTACTCCGGGGGGCAGGTGCGCCGGCTGGTTCTTCTTCGCCGCGCCACTGAGCTAGGGCACTCGATCGGTCAAGTCGCCCGCCTCGCGGACGACGAGCTACGAAAAATCGTCGGAGAGACGAACGGCGAAACGGCCAGCTCCGCCTCCCTCTACGATGCCGTCATCCAAGACTACTTGGCCGCCATCTTCCGCTTTGACGTTCGGGGCGCGCAGTCGATTCTGAATCGGACCGCGGCCATCATTCCGCCGATGAAGCTCACACTCGACGTCTTAGTTCCGCTCATGCGCCGCGTCGGGGAGGCATGGCACGCGGGGCGTCTGAAAATCTATCACGAGCACATCATCTCCGGACAGCTTCGAAGCCTTCTCGGAACGCTCATGCGCCACGTCGAAGCCGAAGCCGGTGCGCCGCGCGTCCTCGTCGCCACCCCGCCCGGGCATCTCCACGAGTTTGGCGCAATCATCGGCGCGTTCATGGCGGCCAGCCGGGGCCTAGAGCCGATCTACCTCGGTGCAAACATGCCCTTCGACTCCATCGCCGATGCGGCCGCCGAGAGCGGAGCAAAGCTAATCCTCATGAGCATCGCCAGAGATTCCGACGAGCTGGAGCGCCAGAATCTCGAGGCCGAGCTCGACGCGCTCGCCAAGTCCCACGAGGTCTGGCTCGGCATTCCCGAAAATCATCTTCTCTTTCGAGCCGGAAGCCCGGTGACGCTCTTCCATCAGTACGACGAGCTCGACCGCGCGCTGGTCCGCTACCAAACCCCCTGAGACGGCGAAGGCAAGTGTGTCCCATCGAGCCTCATCTCGAAGAAGCAAGCGCTTAGCTGTCCTCGTCTCTGTCGTCTCTGCGGTACTGCTTGCCGGCACGCTCGCGGTCCTCGCGTGGTCCGGTACATTCGCGAGCTACGAAAGCCCAGACTACCGAGTCGTCGATCGGCTCGGCGAGGTCGAAATCCGCAAATACGACGGTTATCTCGTGGCGCGGACCCGCGTCGAAGGGGACCTCGAGAGCGCAGGAAACCAGGGTTTTCGCGTTCTCGCGAGCTACATTTTCGGCGACAACCGGAGTCAGGCGAAAATCGAAATGACGGCTCCCGTCACGCAGCGCGAAGAGACGAGCACGACCATCGCGATGACTGCGCCCGTGACGCAGCAAGAAGAAAATGGAAGCTACATGCTCAGCTTCATGATGCCGTCCGAGTTTTCACGAGAGACGTTGCCGGAGCCGATCGACCCGCGGGTGGAAATCGCGGAAGTCCCTCCGAAGACCATGGCCGCCATCCGCTACTCCGGCACCTGGTCGAAGAAGAACTACCAGAAGCAGCTCGAACGCTTGCTGGCCGCGCTCGATCGTGCCGGCTACCAAGCGGTCGGGGAGCCGGTGTGGGCGCGGTACAACGCCCCGTTCACTCCGTGGTTCATGCGCCGAAACGAAATTCTCACTTCGTTTAGAGCTCTCGACGACGCGCCCTAAGCGCTTTTCTTCCACGCGAAGAGACCGCGTGGCGCGACGGAGAAGATCGGCTCTCGCCGGAGCCCCAGATGACTGAAGATCTCGTTCGCGCAAACCAGCCCAGATGTGAACGCGGCCTCCATGTGCGTCATCGGGTAGGGCAGCCGCACCCAGTCGCCCGCGAGCAGGAGCCCATGAATCCCTAGCTTGGGCGAGGGCCGATGCTGGTGCTGCCCCGGTGCGAAGGCGGGAAAGTCCGACCGGATCTGAAGCACCTCGTCCGAGATTTGCATGTTCCGAAGCTCTGGGAAGTACTCGTAGAGCTCCTCGAGGAAAACGCGGCGAACATCGGACTCGTCACCGATGTCGCGGGGTAGGGCATAGCTGTGAAGCTCGAGCACGGCGCCTCCGTGCGAGCCGGCCCACGAACGCGCCTCTTCCGTGATGCGATGGTAAAGCGTCACCGAGTCGAGCACGCGCCTGCGATCGACGTTGATGAACGTCGGGAGCTCCGGACGCACGTCCGTGTCGACCCAGAGCCGCCACACCGCGTATCCGCTCGACGTGCGCAGGTGACCGATGTCGGACACCAGGCGCGGGTCTTCGTCCTCGAGCCACGTCGAGCCCTCCACGATCGACTTCAAGCCCGGAATGTCCGCGGCAATGACGACCCAATCGAACTCCTCGTCCCCGATTCGAAATCGTTTGCCCGTCCCACGATCGATGCCTGCGACGGCGGCGCCGAGCCGCAGATCGACGCCATGCACGCGGAGATGCGCGCGGATCGGCGCGAGCAGCGTCGTTTCGTAGTCGCCGGCGGGGTAATCGTACATCAAGCCTTTGTCGTGACCGAGGTAGTAGAAATGAAATGCCCGCAGCACGTCAGCGGTCGAGAGCTCGGTCTCGTCGGCGAAGAACGCCCTCGCAAACGTCCGAAACGCCACCCGGAGATCGCTTGGAAGCTCGGCCTCGTCGCAGTAGCGCGCAAAAGGCACGGCATCCAGATCCCGATACGTCTGCTCCATGTCGAAGCGAATGAAGGCATCGAGACGGTTTCGCGTGTGTTTTGCGATGACATCGCGCCATCGATAGAAGCCGCGCCTGCCGAGGTCGACGATGTTGATTCCCGGCACCGTGGCGACGTCGCCGAAGCTCAAGGGCCGGTTCTCGGCGTCGAGGATCAGGTAGTCCTCGATCTGTGCGAACTTCTGTCGGACGCCGAGCCGTTCCAAGAACCGGTCGAGATTGTAGTACTGCCGGAAGAACGCATGAAATCCATGCTCGATGGTTTGTTCGCCACCGTCGATCGACACTTTCCAGGCGCCGATCTTGCCTCCGAGATAGGCGTTGCGTTCAAAGAGGGTGACCGACACGCCCCGCCCGCCCAGAGTCGCTGCAGCGCCGATCCCAGCCAGTCCACCGCCGACGACGGCCACGTGCACCGGGTCGCTGACCATCTCGCTGGGGAGCGCGGGGTCGACGCGCTCCGCGAGGTGTCGATAGCCGCCCAGACGACGCTCGACCAGGCGCTGCAACGCGTTCTTGAAAACCCCGCGCTTCGCGGCGAGCCAGAGGAGCCAGACCGCCGCAACCGGCACCAACCACCATCCGCTCACGTGGACCTGCTCTCTGCCGTGCGGTGTGTATCAGCCGCAGTACGTAGTCGTTTGGTGGTAGACACGTTCGAAAGGTTCGGCATCGCCGCTCGTCGCTCGTCTACATCGTGTCTAGGTCTTGTCAAGGGACGCGTCCGGTCACATACGTTAGCCTCGGAGCGGGACTGATGGGCAGCGTGTTCGATATAGGGGTTCTCGGGAGCGGTCCATCTGCGCTCAGCATCGCGGCCGCACTGACTCAGCGGGGCGCATCCGTCGCGCTCGTGGCACCTGAGCCGACGGCACGATGGAAGCCGAACTATTGCCTGTGGGCCGACGAGCTGCCGCCCGCGATGCGCGGTCTCCTCGAGCGGTCTTGGCAACATGCGTCGGTCGAGACGACGTTGGGGTCGAAGCGCTTGGCCCGCGCCTACGTCAAGCTCGACACGGGGGCTCTTCAGGACGCGCTATGGGACGATTTCGAGGCCGGCTCGGTCGAGGTCGTGCAGGGTGCTGCGGTGCAGCTCGATCATCTCGACGAGGAGACGCGCGTGTCGGCCAGCTCCGGGGCGGTCACCAGGGCGCGCGTCGTCGTCGATGCGTCCGGCGTCGGCTCCCGGTTCGTGCGGCGGGTGCACGGTCGCGCACCGGCCTTTCAAACCGCGTATGGCGTCGAGCTGCGCGCGCCCGCGCACGGGTTCGATCCGGACGGCATGGTGCTCATGGACTTTCGGCCAGCGCCTCGCGCGTCCGAGCCGCCCTCGTTCCTGTACGTGCTTCCGCTCGGGGACGAACGGCTCTTTTTGGAAGAAACGTCGCTCGCACGCCGTCCCGCGGTGTCGCTCGACCTCCTACACGCGCGGCTCAAAGCACGGCTTGCAAGCCTTGGGCTCCAGCATTGCGAGCGTGTCGGCGAGGAGCGGTGCACGATTCCGATGGGGCTCGGGCTTCCGACCGTGCGCCAACAGGTCGTCCCCTTCGGTGTCGCCGGCGCGATGGTTCACCCGGCCTCGGGCTACTCGATGGCGCACGTCTTTCGAAAAGCAGGGCCGGTCGCCGAGGCCATCGTCGCGGGGCTCGATGCGGGTGGCCGAAAACGCGCGCTCGAATCCGGCAATCTGACGCTGTGGCCGGGCTCTCAGCGAGCCCTTTGGGAGCTCTACGGGTTTGGGCTAGAAACCCTCGTCGGCATGGACACCGAGGAGATTCAACGCTTCTTCCATTGCTTCTTCGAGCTTCCCCGCGAGGCGTGGTCGGGCTTTCTCACTGGGACGCTCGAGGTGACGGATCTGGGCGTGGTCATGACGCGCCTCTTTCGTAGCCTCCCGGCGTTCATCCGCTGGCATCTCGTGCGGACTGGGTTTTCAGCCGGCGTTGCGCCACTCGCGCGCTCCCTCATGCAATCGGGGGTCTCGTGACGAGCGAACGCGCGGTCGTGATCGGCGCCGGTTTCGGTGGCCTCGCTGCGGCCCTCCGCCTGCGGGCGATGGGACATGCCGTAACCGTCGTCGAAGCCGGCGATCAACCTGGCGGGCGCGCTCGGTCGTTTCAACGAGACGGTTTTCACTTCGATGCGGGACCGACAGTCATCACCGCGCCCTACCTCTTCGACGAGCTGTTCGATCTCTTCGGCAAGGACCGGGCGGACTACTTCGAGCTCGTTCCGGTCGAACCGTTCTATCGAGTCGCGTTTCCCGATCGTCGCCACTTCGACTACGTCGGCGATGACGAGCGTCTCTTCGCCGAAATCGAGAAGTTCAACCCGGCCGACGTCGATGGCTACAAGAGGCTGGTCGAGCACTCGCAGCGCATTTTCGACGTAGGCTACACGCAGCTCGTCGACGCGGACTTCTCCCGCTTTGGTGACATGCTTCGAATCGTTCCGGACCTGGTCAGGCTTCGCGCCTACAAGAGCCTCTACGGGCTCGTTGCCCACTACATCAAGGACGATTCCCTCAGGCAGGTCTTCACCTTTCAGCCGCTCTTGATCGGAGGAAACCCGTTTCGCGCCCCAGGCATCTATCTCTTGATCCATTGGCTCGAGCGAAAATGGGGAATTCACTTCGCGATGGGGGGTACGGCCGCGATCGTGCGAGGGCTGACCCAGCTCCTCGAAGACGTCGGGGTCGAGGTTCGGCTCAACGCCCCGGTTGAGCGCATCGAAATTCGGCATGGCCGCGCGGCGGGTGTGCTTCTCGCCGACGACACGTTCCTCCCGTCCCAGGTCATCGTGTCGAACGCCGATCCCGCGACCGTATACACCAGCCTGATCGACCCTTCTGCGCGCCGAAAGCATTCCGATTCCGCCATCGCGAAAAGGCGGTACTCGATGAGCCTCTTCGTGGGATACTTCGGCACGAACGAGACCTATCCTGATCTCGCCCACCATTCGATTCTGCTCGGCCCGAGATACCGCGAGCTCCTGACGGACATCTTCGACCGCAAGAAGCTCGCCGACGATTTCTCGCTGTATCTCCACGCGCCCACGCGAACCGATCCGGCGCTTGCACCTCCGGGCGGCGAGAGCTTCTACGTGCTCTCGCCGGTTCCGAATCAGCAAAGCGGCATCGACTGGTCGTCCGAGGGACCGCGCTACATGGATCGGATCCTCGATGCGCTCGACGCCGAGCACCTGCCCGGCCTTCGCGACAACCTCGCGACGAGCTTCCACGTCGATCCGCGATACTTCGAAAGCGAGCTTCGATCGTACCGCGGCGCAGCCTTCGGGCTCGAGCCCACGCTTCGGCAGTCGGCGTACTTTCGTTTTCACAACCGATCGGAAGACGTCGATGGCCTCTACTTCGTCGGGGCGGGCGTGCATCCAGGTGCGGGGCTGCCCGGGGTGCTGTCGTCTGCCAAGGTGCTCGAGCGCGTCGTGCCGCGACCCCAGACGCTGCGACGCGCCATTTCGCTCCCAGAGGCGGTGACGGCATGAGCGGCCCGACCAATCGAGCGCGCGAGATCGCCCACTGGCAGGCGCTCGCCTTCCACGCCCGTTCTTTCCGGTGGGCCTCGGCCTTCTTGAACCGCTCCCAGCGGCGGCGGGTCGCAGCGCTCTACGCGTTTTGTCGCGCGGTCGACGACCTCGCGGACGGGGACTGGGTGACGGCCGACGCCAGGCGGGATCTAGAGAGCCTTCAGGCTGCGATTGCCGCCGAGCCGAACGGTGAAGGGCTCTGGCCCGAGGGCTACCTCTGGTTTCGCGAGCTGTGTATCGAGTGCGGCATCGACTTCCGGATCGTCCGCGAGCTGTTGATCGGGATGACCTCAGACACGAGCACGGTGCGGCTGCAGACGGACCGCGATCTCGTTCGCTACTGCTATCGCGCCGCGGGCACGGTCGGCGTCATGATGTGCTCCGTGCTGGGCGTTCGCGACGCCCGCGCATGGCGCCACGCGGTAGACTTGGGCATCGCGATGCAGATGACCAACATATGTCGCGACGTTCGCGAGGATGCTGCCGCGGAGCGCGTCTATCTGCCCGCCGACCGGCTTGCGGCCTATGGCGCGACGCCAGAGCAGCTCGTCCAGGGCGAAGCCGATCCCGAGGCGGTCAGCGTGGTCGTCAACGACCTGATCGGCGTGGCCGAGCGCTACTACCGGAGCGGCGACGCAGGCATGCGCTATCTGTCTCCGCGCCCACGATGGGCGGTCCTGGTGGCGAGTCGCCTCTATCGCGCCATCGGTCGAAGGCTGCGCCGCCGATACGAAGGCAACGCGATGCTCGGTCGAGTCGTCGTGCCGTGGTTCGTCAAGCTGGCGCTGATCGTTCCCGCTACCTTGAGCTGGGTGCGCCTCTCGCTCTGGCCTGCCCGCGGAGAAGAGCCGGGCCCGGAGCGAGAGTCGCTCTGCGGGCTTCCCTACAGCGGGGTCGTTCCCCCGAGGCCGGTTTCGGTGTCCGCAGCCGATCGTCCCGTGCTTCCCATCCAGGACTCGGCGGTCGAGCCCGTCGCCGCATCGGTCCCCGCCGCCAATCCCAGCGCTCGGGTTTTCGAGCAACGGCATTGAGCTGCGGCTGCGCCGAATTGACTTCCCGACAGCGTCACGCTACCAGCTTCGCCGCGTCGAATGCCACCGTAGCTCAGTTGGTAGAGCAACGGTTTCGTAAACCGTAGGTCGTTGGTTCGAATCCAATCGGTGGCTCTGAGTGAGATCGACACTTTCAACTCACGGCGCGCCCAGGTAGTCGGCGATCAACCGTAGCTCGGCATCGGAAAGCTCGGCGCTCGTTCTGCTGGGCATGTACATGTCACGGGCCGCATAATCATTGTCGCCGTTACCCTCCCGGACGTTTTCGAGGATGTTCGAAAACGTCTCTTCGTCGAGATCTTCGTCGACCACGCCTCCTGCTGCATTCTTGCCGTGGCAGTTGGCGCAATAGTCGAGATACAGCGCTTCGCCGGTGGTCGGTTGAGGCATCTCCGAGAGGAAGTCCCAGATTTCCTCGAGTTGCCGCTCGCTCAGGAGCGATGCGTCGTACGCGTTCATCTTCGACGTCGGAAACTCGAGGCCAGGCCGACCCGTGCGTACCACGAAGGTCGCGTAGCCTCTCGCCGGGTGTCGCAGCTCGTAGCCCCTTTCTGTTCCCTCCCCTGTGCTCCCGTGGCACGCGGCACAAACAGCAAGAAACACTTCGACACCGCTGCCCTCGAACGCCACGGGGCCTGGTTCGACGAAGTTCGGATCAGAGGGACCGCACTCGGCGGACGGAAGCCCAGCCTCGATCCAGCTCTGCACCGCCGATATCTCCTCTTGCTCGGCGGGTGGCAGGGGCGGTGGCGGCATCGTCCCCGCGCTCATTCGGACCGCCGCCTCGTCGATGACTCGCACGAGCGCGTTCGTCGGCGTGGGCGCCACTAGGTCTGCGCGCGTGAGCATTGGCATCGGCGCGCCCGCCCTCGGGGGGTTCGAATGGCACGCCGTGCAACGCGAGTTGAGCAGGTTGGTCACGTCGCAGGGAAGACCCATCCCAGCCATGTCTCGCACGCCGGACGCGCCCGCATCGGGATCGCCGGGCGGCCCCGGCCGCACGTCATGGTCGCCGACGTTGCCTGTGCATGACAACAGCCATAGCAAGACCCAGACCGTGGGGGGCGCTGGCTGGACGCCAAGCGCTCGGCCGCGCTGCGGGGACGAGGGGGCCACGCTAGCCGGCCACATCTCGCGAAATCACGAGCTGCGTGAGATCGTTCTTCTCGTCATAGGTAGCCCGAAGTGTGAAGGTTTCAGAGAGCTCGCCACGCGTGACTTGCAGCTCGCTCTCGCCCGGACTTTGAATGGTAATGGTCACCTCGCTGCCTTTCGACGGCGACACCACCACGTGGTCGGGATCCCCGGGCAGCCACTCAGCCTCGAGACGCCGGACCAGGAGCTTGCCCTGGTCGTTCACCCCAGTCGCCTTTGCGTCCACCGTTAGCTGCCTTCCAGGGTAACGCGTGGTCATGAAGGTCGGTGGTGCCAGCCAGCGGTCCCCCATCTGCCGACCACGCGTCAATCGGGGGTCCTGTTTGAAGTAGACCTTGATTGCGGCGATCGCGGGCGCGGTCGGATTCGGTTGGGTCGAATCAGGTTCCACGGCTGCGCCACCAGTCTTGTCACTGCATGACCCGCATCCGGTGAGCGCCACGCCCAACAGAAAGCCCGCCAGGGCTTTGCAAATGTCTCTCCCGTCGCGCATCAGTCAGATGTTGCCAGCATTTTGCGGCGTGTCGTTTTCTGTGTGAAGGAAACTCAGCCCCTCCCAGATTGGGAGGGGCTCACTGTTACAACCGGCCTGCCTAAAAACCCGGGTTTCGCGCGAAGTGATCGGCGTCGAGGAACGGCTCCAGCCGTGCTGCCTGACCGGTCCTGCCGGTCGCCGGGATCTGCTCGAAGCAGACCGGGCCTGGATTCGGCCCAGGCACCGCGCACGGGCCACCCGACAACGCCTCAAGCTCCGCCCGCCCGCCGGTGTTCGCCGGCGCTGCGCCGTCGATGGGGACGAAGATCTCGGGCTGGTCGAAGGGCGCGGACCGATGCGCCGCCCGCTCGTCCGTCAAGGCGAGCAGGAACGCGACGATGGCGTTCTTCGCGTCTTCCAGCGCGTCCTCCCGACTGCCTACGAAAGGTTCCGGCGTGCAGTTGGGCGGATCCTGAGCGCAACCCGGAGGGTCGTTATCCGGGTAGAGATCATATCGGCTCAAGACATCCGGAATGCCATCCAGGAACAGTGGAGCGAGATCCTCGGTCGACCCGAAGCTGAATGCCTGCGCATCGAGATCCGTGAGGTTCGGATCCCGATCCTCCGCATTCGTCAGCGGGAAATCCCCGCCACGGACGTAGAAGTCGACCACCTGACGCAGCGTCAGATAGCTGCCCGTATGGAAGTACGGGCCCGTGAGCTCGACGTTCCGCAGCTGCGGTACCTTTGCGGCACCGTTCCTGGCGACGCGGTTGGCGAACCGCGGCCCGGTGCCGTTGGTTCCGTTCGGCGGTGCAACGAGGCTGCCAGGCACGTAGGGTCCGTCGCCCAACTGCATGTTGGTCGGCACACCTGTCTGGCTGTTGGGACAGAGGCTCGCGCCAGACAGCGACACGATGGGATCTCCGTTTTCGTCCACCGCGCCCCAGCCCCAGCTCGGGGGCCCCATACCAAAGCCCAAAGGGGGTGGATCCGGATCGAACACGCCGCAATGCAGGTCGGCGCCAAACAGAATCTCGCCATATTCCGGCACCGGGGTCGGGCTAATTGTGTTGGGCGCGAACGCCAGCTCGTCGATGAGCGGATTCGCCTCACCGGCTGGCAGGTTGTTGGCCCACTCCGCCAGGTACTCGGGCAGCAACGGATCCGCCGGCTCGAGGTCGAGACCCGGGTTGATCGAATCCTGGAAATAACCCGTCCCTTCAAAGTCGCATCCCAGGCAATCACCAACGGTCTCGTAGAGGCCGCCCCCTACGCCGAGATCAGGATCGAAGTTCGGCAGATTGCAACTCGCCGGATTCAAAATGGCCTCGGTCTCGGTGTCGCACGGCTCGAAACATTCGCCGTTGATATTGTCTTCGTCCGAACACTCCATCCCGTCGTTGCCACCGAGGTTCTTCATGGCCAGGGCCGACAGCGCCAGCGGCCAGCCGAACGGGTCATCGCCGCCGCGCAAGAGGTCGTCTTCCGTAGGTCGCAGCCCGATGTTGTAAATGCCGTTGTCCTGGAAGGCGTTGGCGCTGGCCTGCGCGGTCTGCGCATTGACCGGCGCCTGGCAGTTTGTTCCATTCGGGAAGCCGGGCTCTGGCACGCAACCCGGCGGGATGCTGAGGTCATCGCCAAAGATGTTGAAGTTTCGGTTCTCGACCTCGACGCCGTCCTGGGCATTCTCCTCGAGCTCTTCCGCCAGGCTGAAACCGGTCACCAGGCGCAGCACACCGGTGGGCTCGGCTACGCCTTGTGGGAACGGGAACTCCTGCTCGGTCCCGGATTGCAGCAGACCCGCGTTCACGTTGTTGGTGTGGTCGGATTGTTCGGGCCCGAGGTGGCAGAGCATGCAACGAGCGGTACGCAAGAAGGGATTCGAGCCGGCGCCTTGCGGGAACTGGTCTGTTGGAGGATTTCGATGGCTGGTGGTCGGCAGCGCCGCCGTCAGGTTGCCCCCGGCAAATAGATCGAATCCGAACAGGACGTCGTCGCCGTCGATGTCCGTCATCCCATCCCCGTCGAGGTCGAGATCGAGGACGCTCGTATCGAGATCACCGCCGCCAGGTAGAACTCCCGGGCGCACCTGGCTCGGGTGCAGCGTCCCTTGCTCGCCAGGCTGCGCAACCCCGTTGCCGAGAAGCGGATACAGGTCGTTGAACTGGTCCCAGGGTGTGTGGTCGGGGATCGTGAGCTGCTCGTAGGCCTGCACCGACAGCCCAAAGAACAGCGCGAAGTTGGCTTCCTCTAGCCGGAACTCGTCCGTGTCGTTCCCGTTGAAGGCATCGACTTCATCAACGTCGATGACGTAACCATCGAACGGATCGCACGTCGCTTGGATTCCCAGCTCATGAATCTGTTCACCGGGGGCGCAATCGTTGTTCATCGGCACCGGCGTACCGGCGAAATGCCCGTCGGCGGTGTTATGGTTCCAGAGCTCGCGTCGAAAGGCCGCCCGAATCAGCTCACGATAGGTCGTACAGAGACCGGGCTTGCCGATCGCGGTGGGCCGACCGAGGGCAATGCACTGCGTGCCTCCCTGGTTGGACCAAGGACCGAGCCGACTGTCGTCGATCGCGACCAATTGCTTGGCCAGAGGTGTCACTCTGCGCTGGTTGGGGTTGTCATTGGGGGTGACGGCGCCCTGGAGCAACTTCTTGCCGATCTTTTGCCAGTTGCGCCCCCCTTGGACGTCGGGATCGATGAAGCCAAAAGCCATCTCGAAGTCGCTCAACGGCGGCCCGACCGCCTGAGAAGCCAAGCTCGAAAAACGGATTCGCACCGGCACGGGTTCTTCGCCCTCATCGACGCCGAGATAGTTGCCACCGTCCTCGGTCCAGTCGCACAGCGGGCGCGGACCGGGCTCGAATTCTGCCTCGAGCGGTGCGGCCAATTCGCGAAGCTGACGAGGGCGCGTATTCGAGGAGTCGATGCCACAGCTCACATAGACATGGAAGAAGGGGTCCGCGGGACCGAACACACTGCCGCCGTTGAAGTCGTGGCGGGCACGTCCGTCCCAAAAGTTGTCGAAATTGAACGCTGCTGCGTGGAACGTAGGCGTGTTACGGGGCTCGATCCGCCTCACGCCATCCATGATGGCGATCGGGTCGGGATGCAGCGTACCGACGTCCGGCGACAGGGGCCGTACACCCATTGTCGGCGGACCGAAGGCTGTGTTGTTGTTGACGAGGACATCGTCGAATTGTCTGAACTCGCTGATGCCCATCGAGGACATGACGTCATCGGCGTCCGAAGTCGCTACCTGCGTCCCATCGCCACGCACGTCAGGATTGCGCATGTGGAAGGGGAAGTCGCTCGCGACCACCTCGACGTTGGTGGTCGGTGATCCTGCAACCGATAGCACCTCTAGGTCTAGATCCCCCCCGTTGGTGTTGGGATTGAGCTGATTGCGGGTGCGGTCGTCGGCACCCACATGGAAGTGGCAGGAGCCACAGGCCTGCACGACGTCGCTCCCGATCTGCATATCCCAGAAGAGGGCTTTTCCGAGAATTTCGGCGGCAAGACGGTTTCTCATGAAATGGGTTTCGTTGACCGGCTGCTCGAGCTCGTCGACGACGACGACCTCTCCCGTCTCTTCATCTTCCTCGATCAGCAAGCGGTCTGCGTTGCAAGCCGGCTCGGCAATCTCGGTTCCGTGCGGAGGGATGCGAGGATCGTCGCAGCCGTTGTTCGGCCCGGGACCCGTGCAAACGAGCGACGAGTACCCGAGGACGTTCCGGAGTGCACGCCGACTCGGGTTGGAGACGACGAGCGTCCCGGGTTCTGCATCCTGGCAGGGGTCGCCTGGTTGAAATGGCTGTTCCCCCGCACGGACGTTCCCCTCGTCATCGAGAACACAGGAGACCAATGCCCCGATCGGGCTCCGAAGCTCGATGGGGATGTTGCTGACGTTACCACCGGTCTCGGAAGGATCCGTGACCGCCACGACCTCATCGGTATCAAACAAGTAGCCGGGCTGGTTCCAGTCGATCTCCTCGTCCGGGCGCATGCGCAGCGGCTGGCCGGTGAGCACGTTGTGACAGGCGTGGAAGACCCGCAGCGGCGGCATGGCATCGACCTCTAATCCCGTTCCCGGATCTCCAGGGCCCTCCCAGGTAAAGAACGGCCGACGCTCGGTCGTCGCCTCGCACAGGACGCTCTCGTCGTCTTGCAGCGTTGCTGGATCGTCCGCCTGGCAGACGTACGCGTGCGGGTCTTCCAGCAGCTCTATGGTCTCTTTCCAAAGCGGAGCGATTTTCAGCGAGCCTGCGGGTCCGACTTCGGTTTCGACTTCGATCGGTAACTCCGGAATCACTTCCGGGTTCGTGATCGTTTCTCCAGGGTCTGCGAAGCCGGGCGCCGCGACAAATCCCAAAGCGGCCGCCAAGCCCACTTGCAAGAGAGTTCTCAAGAGCGACCTCTGTGCTGATGCGCGAGCCATGGCGACCTCCGATGTGTTGACCTTTACCGAATGCTGCGTCGCCTTTTGATCTTCTGTCTCGGCGGTTGTTGTCGAAGATGCGTCAACTCTTGCCAGAGCGAGGATCCGCGAAATCGCGCATGTTCCCAACGGGCCAAGAGAGCCGAGGTCATCGACGGGCGCCTACAACTCCGCGTCGTGAAGTGTGGGAGCGATCTCCTCCCATCGAAGATCGGTTCTTGCGGTGCCGGCTTCCAACTCGCAGCGGACGGCCTTCTTGCAGTCTCGAGGCGTGACGCCTGCGAATTTCTTGAACGCCCGTTCGAAGGTCCTGAGATCCTTGAATCCCACGGCAAACGCCAAATCGGTGATTCGATGATCGTGGTTCATCAGCATGATCAACGCTCGCTTGATTCGCCCGCGCGCGATCCAGTCGGCGAAACAGATGCCCACCTTGGAATGAAAGTACTTGCAGAAGTACGTGCGCTCGAGTGCGGCGATCTGGGCAGCCTGGCCCAAGCTGATGGGTTCGCCATAGTGTTCGTCGACGTATCGCTTGACCTTCGCCAAACGGGGACAGAAGACAAACGCAAACTCGTTTACTTCTTGTTCGAACTTTGATTTCAACGCCGGCACCACAGGACCCAAGTTGTCGTCAGTCTGTACTTGTGCCCAAACCACAGGTTCCCATCGGGTCATTCACGGAGCATTAATCTCCGATTAGAAACCTCTAATGACAACGAGCCAGGATTGTTGGTGATTTCCGCCCCTCGCCGTACCCATTCATGGACGTGTCTGGGAGGCTGAACGGGTTCGACGTAGTATGGTTCGGGTGCGGATCCTCGTAGTCGAAGACGACAAGAAAGTGTCCAGCTTCATCCGCCGCGGGCTGATCGAGGACGGCTTTGCAGTCGATGTGTCAGGCGATGGGCGCGAGGCATTCGATCAGGTCCTACACGAACCTTACGACGCGATCGTGCTCGACATCATGCTCCCTCACATGGACGGGTTGGAGCTCCTCGGTGAGATCCGCGAGCAAGGCTGCCGTGCACCGGTTCTCGTACTTTCCGCGAAGGACGGGGTCATGGATCGAGTCCGCGGGCTCAATGCCGGCGCTGATGACTACCTCGTCAAACCTTTCAGCTTTGCGGAGCTGACCGCGCGCCTTCGAGCCCTGCTACGGCGCGGGTCGGACCTAGGCGCGTCCGTATTGCGGGTCGGAGACCTACAAATCGACCTGTCGACACGGAAGGTGACTCGGAGCGCTACGCGGATCAGTCTCACGCCAAAGGAGTTCTCCTTTCTCGAGTACCTCGCCCGCAACCGGGGCAGCGTCGTCACGCGCACGATGATCTCGGAACACGTGTGGGATCGACACTTTGATACGTTCAGCAACGTGATCGACGTTTACATCCGCTATCTTCGAGCAAAGATCGACGAGCCATTCGAAACGAAGCTGATCCACACGATCCGCGGGGTCGGATACGTTCTTTCCGAGGAACACCCGTGAGGAAGATTCCGATCCGCTGGAAATTGATCCTCCTCGGATGGTCTCTGGCTTTCGGCATTGCGCTCGTGCTCAGCGGGGTCCTGTACTTCCGCAGCCATGATCAGCTTCTTCACCAGGTGGAAAAGACGCTGGAGTGGAAATGCGACGAGGTGATCAGCGTGCTTCAGAGTCCGGGTGCGGAAGGCATGCTTCAGCGGTTTCTCGACGTCGAGACGAGCTATCGCTCTTCGCCGCACACCTACTTCTATCAGATTTGGAGCGAGCGCAGAGGCTTGCTCGCACAGAGCCGGAACCTGGCTGGCGCCGAGCTTTCGACCCCCGAGTCGTGGGACGGCGATCCCGTTGTAATTGAGATCGAGCCGGATCCGTCGTCGCCTGAAAGCCGCCGAATCTTACTCCGGAGCGAACGGCTGGAGATTGCGGCCCGCGACCGCCAGCCCGAAGTGTTCGTGATTCAGACCGCTGCCTCCCTGGTGCCGTTTGAGGCAGCTGTCCAACGCGTTTTTCGCGCTGCGACCGCCGTCGTCGTATTGGGCCTCGGCGCCATCTTTTTTCTACTCTGGTTCGTGACCACGCGATCACTCCGCCCGGTCGCCGCCATGACTTCCCGGGCTTCTCGAATCACGGCGGAGAGCCTCGAAGAACGACTCCCGCTTACCGGGACGGGAGACGAGCTAGATCAGCTCGCGATCGTCTTGAATGACATGCTCGACCGGATTGGTACGTCGCTGCATCAGATGGAGCGGTTCTCCTCGGAAGTCGCACATGAGCTCCGTACCCCCTTGACTCGGATTCGGGGCGAGATCGATCTGTTGCAAAGGAGCGAGAAATCCGACACGCGCAAGGCCCAGATCGAAACCATCATCGAGGAGATCGAGCGGCTCAGTCGCCTTTGCGGGCGCCTTCTCTTCCTTGCACGAATCGATCACCAGGCAGGAGATTCGAGCCTCTTGGGTGAGTCAGTCGATCTAAATGAGGTGGCGTCCGACGTCCTCGAGCAGTTGACACCGCTTGCGCACGATCAGGGCGTCGAGCTTCGAGGCGACGCGAACTGCGCAACGCTAGTGCGGGGGAGCCGTGCTCTTCTCGTCGAGGTGCTCCTCAATCTCATACACAATGCGATTCGCGCCACCCCGGAAGGCGGGGTCGTTTCGGTCTCGATCGAGGCGGACGGCGCAGATGTGTGCCTTTCCGTCGAGGACGAGGGGCCTGGGATTCCCGAAGAGCAACGAGAGCTCATATTCCAGCGGTTCTACCGAATCCCAGTGGCCTCGAATGGGTCCACGGAGGATGGGAGCGGGCTGGGGCTCGCGATTGTGAGGGGGATTGCCCAGGCGCACGGAGGCCGGGTCGAGCTCGGGGACGCTCCGGGCGGAGGAAGCGTTTTCCGGGTCTTGCTTCCCGCTCATTCGGCATAGAACCGAGCGCCGAGATCACGGAAGTGATTGGAGATAGCTGGTGATCAGCTGCAGCTCGGCGTCGGACAGCTCCTGCGCCGAACGTCCAGGCATATACATGTCGCGTACGGCGTAGTCCTGGCCGCCGAAGCCATTTCGGCCGGCGTCCAGGACGTTATCAAAGGTCTCGCCCCTGATGTCTTGGTCCACGACCCCCCCGGCTGCATCGCTGCCATGACAATTCGCGCAATAGCGATTGAACAGACCCTCTCCAGTCGTCGGATCCGACCGGTCGCTGAGCCAAGCGAGCAGCTCTTGCAGCTGTTGGTCGCTGACCTGTTGGAGAGAGAATTGCGGCATTTGCTCTGGGAAACCAATACCGGGTCGCCCCGTGCGGATCACATAAGTTGCGTAACCGGCGACTGGGTTTTGAATTGGGTAAGCCGCGCTCGTGCCCTCGCCCTCCTCGCCATGACAGACGGCGCACTGCGCGGCGAAAACCTCCACGCCGGTCTGGCAACTACCGCAGTCTTGCGAGCAGCTGACACAGTTTTCCTCGGGGCTGCAGACGCCGTCTCCGCACACAGGGTTGCAATTGTTGTCGCTTGCTATGTTGCATCCGGCAGGGCAACACCCATCGTCGTTGCTGCAGGTGTCGATAGTTGGAAAACTGCACGACGCGTCGCAGTTGGCAGACGACCCCGTCAACGTGTCTGCCGTGCAGCTGTTCCCGTCGTTGCAACTCGATGGGCAGTTGCCGTCGCACAGCTCGCCGATGTCTACGTAGTCGTTCCCGCACACGGCCGTGCAATCGTTGTCGTTTCCGGCTGTGCATCCCACCGGGCAGCACCCGTCTCCGTCCGCACACAGGTTGATTGCGTTGTACGTGCAAGCGGCGGTGCATTGACTTGCGCTGCCAATCAGTGTGTCAGTGGTGCAGGCGTTCCCGTCATCGCAAGTGGAGGGACAGCTCCCATCGCACGTTTCATTCGCATCTACGACACCGTCACCGCAGGTGGCGGAACAGTCGTTATCGTTGCTAGCATTGCACCCGGCGGGACAGCACCCATCGTTGCCGTTGCAACCCATGATGATCGCGTAATCGCAAGAGGCATCACAGTTGGCGGCCGATCCGCTGAGGCTGTCTACGGTGCATGCATTTCCATCCTCGCAAGTGGATGGGCAGTTTCCGTCGCAAACTTCCTCGACGTCGACGAAGTTGTCGCCGCAAATTGCGGGGCAATCGCTATCGTTCCCCGCCGAGCATCCGACGGCGCAGCATCCATCCCCGTCACTGCAGCTAGTTACGTCGGCATGACCGCACGAAGCATCACAAGTGCTCGCTAATCCGATCATCGTGTCGGTTGTGCAGCTCTTCCCGTCGTCGCAGCTCGACGGGCAATCGCCATCGCACAGCTCGTTGGCGTCGACGACACCGTCGCCGCAAAGCGGCAGGCAGTCATTGTCGCTACCTGAGTCACAGGCCGTGGGGCAGCAGCCGTCATCGTCGGTGCAGGACGCGTTGACGGGGTCGCACGCAAGCTGGCCGACGCAAAGCAAGTAGTTTTGGATGCGCTGGACCTCGGCGTCGGAAAACTCTGAGAACGCCGGCATCACCCCCGGTCCGGTCCTCACTGTCGCGGCAATGGGTTCGAAACCTTGGATGCTGTCGGGGAAGACGGAGCCGCCGACACCGCTGGCGCCGTGGCACGTCGCGCACGATTGCGCGAACAACTCCGCACCCGAGGGCGAGGCGGCGTCCTCCACGCACCCAGCGGAGACCGAACCGCGAGGCTCACCCGGCTCACCAATGGCACCCGTGCAAGCCGCCAGCATCCCGCACACGAAGACCGTCGCCGTCCCGCCAATCTGGCCTTTCACTAATCGTTTCGTCACCTTGGGCAGCATACGCCGCCGTGGCCTGAATTAGTCCTTAAAGGTGCAATTGCATACGGGCCCGAACAATCTTTTACGTGTGCTCCCGGTTGAAGGAGGCCGTCGCCGGCTTTCAGTACCCAACAATGACGAACCTATAGGGCATGGCGACCCGAGAATGGCCGTAGAGCGCATCCGCGCTGATCGATTGCTTTCCGCCTGATTGATTCTTGTAGGCGTTGGGCACGGCAAGAACTAGCCAATCGACCTGAACCATCACCATCGCCTGAAGGCAGCTAATCAGGGGATCGACAGCGCACCCGCCAACACGTCCCAAGCCAACAGCGCCCGACTGATAGATTTCACGCGCGTGTCCCCCGCCACGCACCCGCAACCGTCATTGGAGTCCGACTCCGAACCGCCGGCGCTGATTGGACGCGTTGAGGCCTTCGCGGGCGCTCCTTGAGTGACCCGATTGACCTTCGGGTCGTTTCGGGCTCTCATGGTCGGAATGGCCGCAGAGGCGGATGGCGAGGTGGGGACGGAGCCCGGTATATCCCGTGAGCCCCGCGCGCCAGGCGACGAACAGGAGGATGGCGCCCCCACCAGCGGCACGCGCCGTGTGGTGGCTCGGCTGGGCTGGGCGTTGTTGGCGCCCCAGCGGGTGTCCTTAGGTTTCCTGCTCACCATCGCTGCAGTCGCCTTGATCGCGTTGTTCCCGCTGGTGTTCTTTCGCCTGCAGCGGGACCAAGCCCACTTCGCCTACATCGCCCGCAGCTGGCTGGAGGGGTGGACCCTCTACGTGGACATCAAGGCACACCAGTGGCCCGGCCAATACGGGTTGTACGCAGCCACGTTCTATTCGTTTGGTCCCTCGGAGCTCGCGGTCCGGGCGGTGGACTATCTGCTGCAGGCGGGGGCGGTGGTTTCGGTGGCCGCGCTGGCGGCTCGTTTGAGTCGTCCCTGGGTGGGTGCGGTGGTGGCGGTGTGTTGCGCTACCTACTACGTGGCCCTGGGGCCCTGGGACACCTCCAACCGGGAGACCTACCAGATCGCGCTGTTGTTGCCGGTGCTCTACTGGCTGTTGTTTGCGCGCCTGGGCCCCCGCGCGGATCGGGTGGCCGCGGCGATGGCCGGGGGTGCCATGACCCTGGCGATCCTGATCAAGCCCACCCTGGGAGTCATCCTTCCCTTGCTGGTGTGGGTGGTGATCCGCCCCGGTCGTGACGATGCGGGCTACGCCTGGCGTGATCGCCTGTCCTTCGCGCTGGGTGGCGGCGCGGTGGTGTTGATCCCCTTCGTGGTTGCCCTGGGTCCCCATGCCGGCGCGGTTTTCGAAGCGATCGTCACCTACAACCGCGAGGTGTACGCACGACTCGCCCCTTCGCTGGTGTCGCGCTCAGAGATGGCCCTCAGCCTGGTGACCACCGGTCTCTACTTCTTGCCGCTGGTTTGGTGGCTAGCCCCAGTCCCTCGCCGTCGTTTAATAGTGAGGCTCGCAGCCTTCCATGGCGCGCTCATGGGCATTCTGCTCCTGCAGGCCAAAGGCTTTGCCTACCACTACGCGAGCATCATGCCGCTGTTGATTCTGTGGGGAGGGGTGGGGATCGCCTCTGTGGCGCAGCGTCTGTTCGACCTTCGTGATGGAATGCTCGCCACCGGCTGGGGGCGCGCAGCGGTGCTCTGCGCCGCCGGCGCGGCGGTGCTCTTTGTTCCACCGCTGGGATTGGTCGAGCGGGTGGCAGGCCATGCGAAGGCGTTGGAGCAGGGTGAGTCCTTTACCCAGGGCCGCATCGCTCCCATGTGGGATCGCACGGTCGCGTGGCTGCGAGACAACGCAAATCTGCAGGAGCAGCGGGTCATGGTCTACGGCCTCGACTCGGGTGTTCAGTTCCTCGCGGGCCTGCAACCGGTTACCTACATTGCCGACCGAATCGTCGATCCCAAAGACCCGTCGTTGGATCAGCATCCGTTGTTGGTCCGCCGCCGTCAGCGCTTGATGCGTGAGCTCGCCGCCCAGCCGCCCGACTGGATCCTGGTTGCGACCTACGACCAATCTTGGGTCTGTGACAGCGCCGCCCAATCCTTGCAGCGGTTCTCGGCCCTGCGCCACTTCATCTTGGGCAACTATTCTCGGGTCCACAACGGCATCGACACCTACCTCACCTACCGACGCATGTGACGGGTTTCATGGCTTTGGGGCGGCTGCTAGAACGTGCGTCGGAGATGGAGATGACGGCGAAAGGGCCGAGCCAAGCGACAGCCCCTGAGTATTCGGCCATGGTTCGCCGGGCTAAGCTGCGGTTGCTTCAAATGCACTACGAGAGCGGGGTGGGTCACATCGGTGGCAATCTCTCCGCCATCGATGCATTGCTTCATCTGCACCATCGCGTGATGGGGCCCAACGACCGATTCGTGCTCTCCAAGGGCCACGCCGCCGGCGCGTTGTACGTCACCCTGTGGACCACCGGCGAGCTCGGAGAGGAGCAGCTCGAGACCTTCCATCGCGATGGCACTCGGCTGGCGGGCCATCCGGTACCCGGTTGGACACCCGGGATACGCGTGGCCACTGGCAGCCTGGGCCACGGCGTTTCCTTCGGCGCGGGTATGGCGCTGGCGCGCAGACTGCGGGGGGAGCCGGGGCAGATCTACTGCCTCACCTCCGACGGCGAGTGGCAGGAGGGCTCCACCTGGGAGGCGCTCACGTTCGCGAACCACCAGCGTTTGCACAACCTCACCATCGTCGTGGACGTCAATGGCCTGCAGGGGTTCGGTACCACCTCGGAGGTCGCTTCGCTGGACGATGTGGCGGAGCGGGTCCGGGCCT
Source organism: Polyangiales bacterium (assembly GCA_041576815.1). Taxonomy (GTDB): domain Bacteria; phylum Myxococcota_A; class Polyangia; order Polyangiales; family Houyiibacteriaceae; genus SG8-38. The sequence goes on along the minus strand of JBFGKE010000005.1, from coordinate 96,338 downwards.
TTGGGGCCACGGTCACCGAGATCGATGGCCACGATCCGAGCGCCCTCGCTGCTGCACTGCCCGCTACAGCCGGGGGGCTGAACGTCGTGCTGTTGCGCACCCACAAGGGCAACGGGGTTTCGTTCATGCAGGATCGAATGGAGTGGCACTACCTGCCGCTCACCGACGAGCTGTACGCCCGCGCCATCGAGGAGCTCGGCGGGGCATGAGGAACTTCGCGTGCCGCCGGTGGGTCGAGCTGTCGTCGCAACGAGAGCTGGTCTTCCTCACTGGGGACTTGGGCTTCAACGCGCTGGAGCCTTTGGCGGAGGCGCTGGGCGAGCGGTTCATCAACGCGGGCGTGGCCGAGCAGAACATGGTCACGGTGGCGGCGGGGCTGTGTGCAGAGGGCATGTCCCCTTGGGTCTACAGCATTGCGCCGTTTTGCTACGCGCGGGCCTACGAGCAGATCCGCAACGACGTTTGTCTGCATAAGCTCCCGGTCAAGCTGGTCGGCAACGGCGGGGGCTATGGCTACGGCGTCATGGGGGGCAGCCACCATGCCCTGGAGGACTACGGTGTCCTGCTGGCGCTGCCCCACCTGAGGGCCTTCGTGCCTGCTTTTCGCACCGACGTGGGTCCCGCCGTCGATCGCATGGCGGCTGCGCGCTGCCCTGGCTATTTGCGTCTGGGGCGCTGCGAATGGGGAGAGCAGACCGAGCCGCCCGAATACGCACCCTGGCGGCATCTCTTGGCCGGCGACGGGCCGGTGTGCGTGGCCGTGGGGCCCTTGGCCGGGAGCCTGGTGCGTGCTGCCGAAGCGCTCCCGAAGAGCGAGCGTCCCGACGTGTGGGTCGTGGCCGAGCTGCCCATCGACGTGCCCACCTTGCCGGATGAGCTGGTCCATGCGCTGCGGCGCACGGGAAGCCTGTGCGTGGCGGAGGAGCACGTGGCCCGAGGCAGCGTGGGGCGCGCGCTGGTCGCCGCGCTGGCGTCGGAGGGCATCGTCATCGGGCGCTTCGCCCACGTGCACGCGCGAGGCTACCCCTCGGGCACCTATGGCTCGCAGCGCTTCCACCGGCGGCAGAGCGGTCTCGACCCTTCGTCCCTGCTCGAGCAGTGCAGGTCTCTGGGGGCGCGGGCGTGAGCGCTACTCTGCGGCAGAAGATCGAGCAGCTGCAAGGGCCCATCCTGGTGCTCGGAGCCAGCGGCTTCGTGGGGGCCAACGTGTACCGCTCGCTGCTCGACGTGCGGTCTGACGTGTTTGGCACCGCCTCCACCGCTCCGGCGTGGCGCCTCCAGGGACTCCCAGAGGCCAACCTGCTCGCGGTGGATCTGCTCGTCGAAGCCAACCTCACCGACCTCCTCGACAAGGTGCGACCCCTCACGGTGATCAACAGCGTGGCCTTCGGGGCCTACCCCTTTGAAACCGACCCCCAGCTCATCTATCGCACCAACCTGAGCTTTCCCGTCCGGCTCCTCGAGCAACTCGCCAGTCGCCAGATCCGTGGCTACGTGCAGGCCGGTAGCTCCTCCGAGTATGGCCGCAACGCAGCGGGGCCGGGGGAGGACAGCCCGGCCGAGCCCAACAGCCACTACGCCGCGTCCAAAGTCTCCGCCGCCGCCCTGCTCAAATACATGGGCCGGGAGCGGGGGCTGCCCGGCATCAACCTCAGGCTCTATTCGATATTCGGCCCCTACGAAGACGCCTCCCGCTTGATCCCCGCCGTCGTGCTCAACGGCCTGCAGGGCCGGCTGCCTCCCTTCGTCGACCCCAGCATCTCGCGCGACTTCATCTACGTCGACGATGCGACCGAGGCCTTCGTCGACGCCGCCCTCGGCATGCGTGAGGAGCTCTTCGGGGAGTCCTTGAACATCGGTAGCGGCATCCGCACCACCATCGCCGACGTCGCCCGGGTGGCGAAGGAGGTGTTCCAGATAGACGAAGAGCCCAAGTACTCCATGCCCAAGCGACGCTGGGACGTGGGTGAGTGGTACGCCGAGCCGAGCCGGGCGAAAGATGCCATCGGGTGGTCAGCCCGGACGTCTTTTCGCGAGGGGCTCGAGCGCACCGCCAAGTGGCTCGAAGCGCTGCCGGATCGCGAGGCGTACGAGCGCTCGTCCAAAAAATACGGCCTCAATACCAAACACAGCGTCAGTGCCGTCATCGCCTGCTACCGCGACGGCCAAGCCATCCCGATCATGCACGAGCGGCTCACTGCCGTGTTTCGGAAGCTGCGCATCGAGTACGAGATCATCTTCGTCAACGACTGCAGCCCCGATGACTCCGAGGAGGTCATCCGCAACCTGAGCGCGCGGGATCGTCGGGTGATCGGCATCAGCCATTCGCGCAATTTTGGCTCCCAGGCCGCGTTCAAGAGCGGCATGGCTGTGGCCAGCAAGAACGCCTGCGTGCTGCTCGACGGCGACCTCCAGGATCCCCCGGAGCTCATCGAACAGTTCGTGGAGAAATGGCGCGAGGGCTACGACGTGGTGTACGGCCGGCGGGTGAAGCGCGAAGCGCCGTGGCACATGCGCATCGCCTACTGGATGTTCTACCGGCTCTTCGACCGCTTCTCCTTCATCAGCATTCCCCACGACGCCGGCGACTTCTCTCTGATGGACCGGCGGGTGGTTCGCAGGATTCTACGCTTTCCGGAGCGCGACCTGTTTTTGCGCGGGGTGCGGGCGTTTGTGGGCTTCTCCCAAACCGGCGTGGACTATCTGCGTCCGGAGCGGATGTTCGGCAAGAGCACCAACAATCTGTGGCGCAACATCGGGTGGGCCAAGAAGGGCATCCTCTCCTTCAGCAACGTTCCGTTGACCATGCTCAGCGTGGGCGCCACCTTGCTGATCTCCCTCTTCGCGGTGTTGGCCGGGGTGCAGGTGGTCACCAAACTGTGGCTCCCCGACCTCGCTCCGCCGGGCATCACCTCCACGCTGTTGACCGTGACCTTCTTCGGCGCCGTCAATCTCTTCGCCATCAGCATGGTGGGCGAGTACATCGCCAAGATCTTCGAGGAAGTGAAGCGTCGCCCGCACTTTCTGCGGCGCAGCATCATCCGCGATGGAGAAATTCGCGACGCAGCAGACGAGCTGCGCGCCGACGGATCCTTGGACACCAGCGAATGAAACTGCGACGGCGGAGCTGCCCCCTGTGTGGCAGTGGCGATGACTCCCGGCAGTGGTTTGGCGCCAACGTCGACCCCAGCCGCCTCGACGACTTCTCATTTGCCTCCCGCAAGGCGCCGGAGGGCATGCATCACCGCATGGTCTGTTGTCCCGACTGCGATTTGCTCTACGCGACCCCGGCCCCCGAGCCGGACTGGCTCGAAGCCTCCTATCGGGCAGCATCCTTCGATGCGGCGGAGGCCTCCCAATACGCGGCCGCTAGCTACGCCGGCGAGCTCGGGCGCATCACCGCAAACCTCCCGCGGCTCGGCAAGGCATTGGACATCGGGACCGGGGACGGGGCGTTTTTGCGGCAGCTGTTGGCCGCGGGCTTTGGCGAGGTGGAGGGGGTGGAGCCTTCCGCGGCTCCCATTGCCGAAGCCGACTCGGCCATCCGGCCATTGATCCGGGAAGCCGTTTTCCGAGCTAGCGATTACGCAGCCGGCCAGTACAGCCTGGTGTCTTGCTTTCAAACTCTCGAGCACCTCGACGACCCCCGGGCGGTGTGCTCCGATGTCGTATCGCTGCTCGAGCCTGGGGGGGCGTTCCTCACCGTGGCCCACAACTATCGAGCCTGGTTGGCACGACTCCTAGGCGAGCGCTCGCCCATTTTGGACGTGGAGCACCTGCAGCTGTTTTCGCCCCGGAGCCTGCGTCGGCTGCTCGTCGAGCTGGGTCTCAGCCGCGTCTCGGTTCGGCCCTTGCGCAACACCTATCCTCTCACCTATTGGCTGCGCCTGGCGCCCCTCCCGGGGCCGGCCCGAGAGGCGGTGCTGAGCGTTCTTCGCCGGGCCCGGCTGCATCGCCGGGCCCTGCCGATGTGGGTGGGCAACATGGTGGCGGTGGGGTATGCACCGAGCTGACCGTGAGCAAACGAAGTGACATCTGGACCGAGTTCAACGACGACGTCGAGCAGCATGGCGGCTACCTGTACACCAGCGACAAGCTGTCCTGCCGCCTGGCCAACGGGCGCATCTCCCGGGCGGTCGAGGATCTGGTCAACGTCGCCGGTCGTGACGTGATAGACATCGGCTGCGGGGATGGCACCTATTCGATGGAGCTCGCCCGTGCCGGGGCGCGCCGGGTCCTCGGGGTCGACGCCGCCGCGATGGCCATCGAGCGGGCGCGGCAACGCGCTGCCGGCAACGACCAGGTGGAGTTCGAGGTGGGGGACGCCACCCGCTTGCACGAGCGGGGTGAGCGCTTCGACGTTGCGATCATCCGTGGCTTGCTGCACCACGTGGATGATCCGGCCGCCGTCGCCGCCAGCGCTTGCAAGGTGGCAAACGACATCGTCATCGTGGAGCCCAACGGCTACAACCCCGTGCTCAAAGTCATCGAAAGGGTCTCTCCCTACCACGTGCGGCACGACGAGAAGAGCTTCCGTGCCACCACCATCGATGGCTGGTTTCGCCGGGGCGGAGGGCAGGTAGAACGCGCCACCTTCATCGGGCTGGTACCGTATTTTTGCCCCGACCCCATGGCCAAGGTCTGCAAGCGCGTCGAGCCCCTCATCGAACGACTAGCCCCGGCCGCCCGTCTGTTCTGTGGCCAATACGTCGCCCGGTTCCGGGGACGGCCCGGAGCCAAACATTCGAAGATCGAACGATCTAACACGGTTTAACGCCGTCCGTGCGAGGCTGTGCCGGAGGTCGGAAGCCCTCACGACGGGACTCGGGCCATGCGGGGATTTCGGAACGATCCCAGGCGAGGATGTGCGGGCCGGCTACCGGATCGGCTGCTTTGCGAAGGTACCGCCTTCGTTGAGCCATGAGAGCCTGCGGCCCCAGTCGTCGGCGACGATGTCCAAATCGTCGTCATCGTCGATGTCCTGGATGAAGCTGAAGTCGAACCAAAACGCATCGTGGCCTGGGATGTCAAAGCGAGTGGCGGTCTCGTCCGTGAAGCGACGCTCGCCTTCGTTGATGAATAGCCGCAGGTGGGTCTGGTTCGTCTGAAGGCTCACGAGGGTCACCAGAAGGTCACGGTCGCCATCGCCGTCGATGTCTTCCGCGTCGAAGTCATACGTGTCGTGCTGCGAGAGGCCCAGGCTCAGCACGTCGCTGCCGTAGCTTCCGTTGGACGAGCCCCAAAGCACCTTCGAGTCGCCCTCGGCGTTGCTGCCACCGATGAGCAGATCGAGAAATCCGTCGCCGTCGAGATCGGCGAGCTCGCTTGCCCAAATGTTGAGACTCCAGTGATTGCCGACCAGCTGGCTCGTCTCCGTCATCATGCCGTCGCCGTCGTTTTGGAGAAGCACGTGCGGCTTGTCCTGCCATGGTGAGCTGGCGACGAATAGATCCAAGTCGCCGTCATTGTCGAAGTCGCCAAGCGCCCCGGCGTGGTGAAACCCCGTCAACGCGACATCGACCGTCGTCGTGAGACTGCCGTCACCGCCCGAGAGCACGTAGACCACTGGCGCTCCTGGAAACGGGTCAGCGTCGAATCCGTGGTCGATGAGCACCGCGTCGTCATCGTTATCGCCGTTGAGGTCGCCCACCAACAGCTTGCGCGGGTGAATCCCGCCAGGCACGTTGCCGCCGAATACTGCAGCGCCGTTCGACGCGCCACCGTCCACGTCTAGCGTGAGTCGTGCCGGGTTCGCGGCCGCCGAAAGAAACTGCCCGCTGAACACGAGCGCGTCCTCCTTGCCATCGGAGTCGAAGTCACCGTAGCCAAACGCGTGCACGAAACCGTCGTCAGGCTTGTACTGATGGCGGTCTATCCAACGATAGCTCGCCTGGGTGATCGCGTGCGACGTTCTTTGGTGCACGGTCGGATCGGCGGTGAGCTGCAAGTCCGTGGAGCCGTCTCCACCACCGCCGCCGCCCCCGCAGCCGACCAACACCCCCACGACAAAGCCAAGCGTGTGGCCCCCCACGATACATTGAACACGCATGACAACAGCATCACCTCTCACGAGCGTAGATGCCAGGAAAGGTCACCAGAACTTTTCAGGTGGGGCGGGGACTACAGGTCGTCGTCCGAGTCGTCGACGATCAGCTCCTCTTCGGCCTCTTCTTCGTCCTCGGCATCGTCGTCGTCCGAATCGTCGGTTTCTGGCGCGGTGTACTTCAAAGCGACGTCGGCATCGGCGAGCTGGGTTTCGAGAAGCTCCATGAGCTCGTCCAGGTCTTCGCCGGACCACTCGTCGAGGATCTCGGAGATGAAGTCGTAAAAATCCCCGCTGTCGATTCGGCGTTCGATTTCCTCGATGTCGTCATCGGAGAAGACGCTGACCAAATCCTCGCGGAGGGCGTCGATTTCCCCGTCTTCGATCGCATCCGCCACCGATAGGCGGACACGCTGCATCGAGCGCTTATTCAGGAAGATCTCCATCCCAAAACCTCTTCGCGTGACGAATCGGCGCTACTATAAGAAAGGGGTGGGGGCTGTCAATCTTGTCGGCGCGGGAACGATGCCTCTATGCTAGCCCCGTGCCAATCCGATGCGCCGCCCTGTGTTTGGGGGTGCTTTGCCTCAGCGCCCCTCGATCGGTTCGGGCCGATTCCGCGGAGCTGTCCGGCGGAGCCCACGAGCGAGCCGGCTCGTTTTCGATCGGCCCGGAGACCGGTCTCGTGATCCCGGTGTCGACCAAGCGGCTTTGCCCCGCCGGCACTCAGTGTATTGCCGACCTCGGCTGGGGCGTCGGGGTGGGCTTCTCTTATCGGTGGGCCAACGGGATCGGTGTCGGGTTTGGATACGAGTTCTGGCTGATGACCGCGAACGGGGTCTACGAGGTCACCGTGCCACAGATGTTCCTGGGGACTCTGCAATACTCTTTCCTTCCCAATCGCTCTACCCATCCGGTCCTTCGCCTGCGGGGAGGCTTCCTCACGCTGGGGCCTTCGTTCCGGGTTGCCACCCTCGGCGGGACGGCGGAGATCGGCGCGGGGGCCGAGGTCGAGCTCACGCCCGACGCGGTCCTGTTCTTTCTCGTCACTGGCAACCTGCTCAGAACCCAAGCGTTCACCACCCCGGCGGACGGGGCCGTTCGCGGTGTCGACGCGGTCCTGGACGCCATGATCGTCCTCCGTCTCGGGTTCCATTTCCTTCTGTAAAACGCCCGGAATCGGGCCTAATTGGGGGGCAAACGCTTGGGATTTCGGCGGGGCGCCTGTACGCTATATCGTTAGAGTGTCGACGTGGGGCGATTGGATGCAGGCGGGGGCTGAATGAGCGGGGATGCGCACCGGAACGGTGGCGATCCACCTCAAGGGGCCGACGGTGGTGAGACGTTGGCGCCGGCGAGCGGCGTCGAGACCTGGGAGCGGACGCCGAAGGTGACCCCAGCGGGTACGCCTTCTGGGCTCCGGTTCACCACGTTCGGCAAGACCGACGTGGGGCTCGTTCGCGAGCACAACGAAGACAACTTCATGATTGCCGATCTCAGCTCCGACGCAGGGCCGCTTTCGGAGGAGCAGGTCGTCGAGGGCAGTGTGTCCGAGCGAGGCTTTGCGCTCGCGGTCTGTGACGGAATGGGCGGTGCGGCGGCGGGCGAGGTGGCGAGCCACATGGCCGTCGACACGATGTTCGAGATGCTACGCGGCGACCATGCCGCCGAGGACCGCGACCAGTTTGCTCGTCGCTTGGTCGATTCGATTGAAGAGGCCGGGGCGCGTATCTTCCTCGCAGCAAAGAAAGATCGAACCCGCCGCGGGATGGGCACGACGGCCACGGTGGCAGGGCTGATCGACAAGGTCCTGTTCATCGGACAAGTCGGCGACAGCCGCTGCTACATCTTGCGGAACGGTCAACTAAACCTCGTCACCAAGGACCAATCCTTGGTCAACCAGCTCATCGAGGCCGGCCAACTCACCGAAGATGAAGCCGAGGCCTTCGAGCACTCCAACATCATTTTGCAGGCGCTTGGAACGACCGAGCAGGTCGTCGTGGATCTGACGTTCGCCGAGCTTCGACGCGGCGATCGGGTGCTCCTCTGCTCCGACGGTCTGAGCGGCTTGGTCCACGACGCAGCCATTCGCGAAGAAATGGCCTGCGTCGGTCCCCTTCCACAGCTCGTGGACCGGCTGATCGACCTCGCCAACGCGGCCGGCGGGCACGACAACGTCACGTGCATCGTGGCCGATTTCGACGGCGATGCGCTCGAGCCGCCCGACGGCGACACGCTTCCCTTCTACCAGCAATACCCGCTTCCGCGCGGAAGTGACGATCGTCCTGCCTCGGGCCCGACGCTGCCGCACGTCGTCAAGAGCATGGTTCCGCGCGCGGTCGCGGGGAAGCGCCCCTCGTTGAGGCGCTTTCTTTCCGAGCCGCCCGGAGAGGTTTCATTTTCGTGGTCGACCGTGACCACGGTGCTCGCGCTGCTCGGGCTTGCCGCCGTGATCGCCATCGTCAACGCCGGTCGGCGCGACACGACCGCGGCCGGCGCGTCCCCACCGCCGCCTCAGTTTGCAAACGCGGAGATTCCGGTCGAGGTCAAAGTGCGAGCCGCCCTCGACCGCGGCGAGCTCTACGTGAACGGCCAGAGCTACGGGCCGCTGCGGATGGACCGGGCCATCCTGCTCAGGCTCGCGCCGGGCTCGTACCACTTCGAGGCGCGAGAGCTGGATGGAACACAGGTGGGCAAAGACGTGCTCGTGGAACCGGGTCAGCCTCGAGAGGTCGTGTTGATCCCTTCGGCCGATTGACGGGTCTGCATGATTCGACTTCGCCAAATCAAAGGCGCTGACTCGGGGCGAGAGTTCGAGTTCGACCAGGACTTGATCCGCATCGGACGCATGCCGGACAGCGACGTGGATTTCGATCCCGAGGAGGATCTCGACGCGTCGGGAAGGCACGCCGAGATTCGAAGCGAAAGCGGCCGCTACCTCCTCGTCGACACCGGAAGCAGAAACGGAACCTGGCTGAACGGCCAGCGGATCAAACACGCGGCCCTTGGACCCGGCGACGAGATCGAGTTCGGCCGCGGCGGGCCCAAGCTCGAAATCGACTCCCTGCGGGATGCGCCCGGAACCCTCGCGTCGCCTCTCGTGGCCGGCTCGGTCCCGGGAGGGCGCCATCCTCGGTTCGATCCGCTGGCCATGCCGATCACGACCGCCACGCGGGTCGAGGATTTGCGACTTCCGCCGGACACAGCACCCCAGTCGGACCGGCCGTCGCGCGCCGAGCAGCGGCGAAAGCGGTCAGTGGCCGCGTGGGCCGCCGCAGGCTTCGTGCTGTGCGCCGCCATCGCAATCGTCGCGTCGACCCTGCTCGGGCCGCTTTTTTGACCCTGGCGACGCTCGTCCGCGAAAAACAGGGCGGATGTTGCGCGCACGTCTTGCAGCTTGGTTCCATTCCGAGAACACCGCCTCCGAGCCCGAAGAGGGACGCCATGCGTATCACTCGGACATCCGGGAGGTGCAGCCCGACGCGTGGGCGAGCCGCACGCCGACTGCACGCGGAAGCGATGTCGAGCAAGCGATGTGGTTGGCGGGGATCAGCGCCCGCGACTTCGCCGTCGTGATCGACATCGATCTCACGCCGCATCTCGTCACGTCGGTCGACGACATCATCGGCCTGTGCCAACAGCGCGCTCGCGCCTGCGAAAGACGTGCGGACGAGCTCAGCGCGGGGCTTCCGCCCCCCAATCCGTACGGTCGGCCGCCGCTTCCCTGGCACCGCGCCAGCGCAAGGGAAGCGCAGGCGCTGCATCGCGCCGCGAGGGCCTGGGGCCTGCTTGCCCAAACGCTGCTCAGCAATCGCTGGGAACGGTGAAGCTCGCAACCAGGTCCGCTAGGGTGGTCTTCGCGTCCTCCGCGGCGCGCTGAAGGTCGTTTGCAGCAGCCGCCGATGAGGCCGCATAGAAGTAGTATTTGAGCTTGGGCTCCGTCCCGCTCGGCCGGAGCATGACGCGATGGCCGCCCTCGAGCTCGAACACCAAGACGTTGCTCGGCGCAAGCCCGATCAAGGGCCTGGTCCCGTCCGGCGTCCACTCGATTTGCCGTTCGAAATCCTTGATGCGCGCCACCGAATGACCGCCGATGACGGTTGGCGGGTCGTCCCGGAGGCCGCGTACCGCCTCGTCGATGCGGGCTTGGGCATCCGAGCCGTCGAAACGAAGCGAGATCTGCCGGTCCGCCACGTAGCCGTGCGCTTTCCAGAGCTCGCGTCGCGCGTCCAGTAGTGTTTTGCCTTTCGCTTTTAGACGCGCAGCGAGGTCGGCCATCAAGAGGCCCGAGCTGAGGCCGTCTTTGTCGCGCACGGCACGGCATGGCGCATAGCCGAGCGCCTCTTCGTACCCAAAGACGGCTTCGAACCCATCCTCTTCGAGCTCGAGCGCACGGTTTTGGATCCACTTGTGACCGGTGAGCGTCTGCTCCCACCGTGCGCCGTAGGCCTTTGCGATCGCGCCGAGCAACGGGCTGCTCACGATGGTCGACAGCACCACCGCTGGCGTTTCTCGATGGCGGCGGCGCAACAAATCGTCTGCAAGCAGGAGGCCGATGTCGTTCCCCGAGAGCGTCTCGAAGCCGTCCTCCGAGTGAACCGCAACTGCGACACGGTCTCCGTCGGGATCGTTTGCAATCGCGATGTCTGCGCCGACGCGCTCTGCGAGCGCGAGCACGAGGTTCATCGCCCCCGGTTCTTCGGGGTTTGGAAAGTCCACCGTGGGGAAACGACCGTCGGGCTCGAACTGCTCGGGCACCGCGTGCAAGTCCTCGAAACCGGCGTGCGCGAAGACGTGCCGAAAAGTATCTCCGGCCACGCCATGGAGCGCCGTGTATGCTATGCGAACGTCCGCGCGCACGTTCGGGTGGCTCGCCAGATCTCCGATGTGCGTGATGTATCGGGTGCGCAACGCGTCCGCATCGCGGACCAGCCCGCGGGACCGCGCGTCGGACAGCGGCATCCGGGAGATTTGATCCATCTGAAGCGTCCGCCGGATCGCTTCGGCGATCCCACGGTCGTTCGGCGGGATGATTTGGGCGCCGTTTTGCCAGTAAACCTTGTAGCCGCTGTAGCCCGGCGGATTGTGGCTGGCGGTGATCACCACGCCGCCGGCAGCCCCCTGCGCCTGCACCGCAAACGCGACGACGGGTGTGGGCACGACGCCATCGAAAGCCCAAACGGGAATTCCAAAACCCGTCAACACTTCGATCACGTCCCGTTCGAAAACTTCACTGTTCTTCCTCGCGTCGCGCCCGACGCAGACGCCACGGTCCACGGCGTCAGGCACCGTTTTAAGAAGCCAATCACAAAGACCAGCGGTCGCGCGGGTGACCGTCACCCGATTCATGCGAGTGGGCCCTGCGCCGAGCAGGCCGCGAAGGCCCGCGGTTCCAAACTCGAGCTCACCCGAGAACCGCTCGGTCAGCACCGCGATGTCTCCGCTCTCGACCAGCCGTTCGAGCTCGCGCCTCGTTTCGGGATCCGGGTCCTGCGCGATCCAGCGTCGAGCTTCGTCCAAAACGCTCACGCTACGCCCTCGTCGATCGCTTCGTCTTGAATGTACGTTTGCTCTTGGTACCAAGTCGCCACGGGAATGAACAGGACCGCCGTGATCGCCATTGCGCCGGCGAAGAACAAATAATAACTCGGACCGTCGAGCTTGCTCGTGCCATCGGGGTTCTGAATGAAATAGTTCACCGCCGCAGTGAAGAGGTTTCCGAGCGATACGCTCATGAGGAAGGCACCCATGATCAACGATTTCATCCGCTTGGGAGCCTGCGTGTAGGAGAACTCGAGCGCTGTAATCGAAATCAAGATCTCCGCGGCAGTCATGATCACGTAGCACCCCAGCTGCCAGATGATGTTGACGTTTTCCCCCGCATCAAGCCGCGCTTCGAGCCAGGCCGGCAGCACGAACGCGGGCACGGTCAGGAACAAGCCGATTCCGATCTTTCGGAGCGGCGTAAGAGGCCAAACACGGTCGAACGCCGGATATACGACCCGATTGAAGAGCGGGATGAACAGCAACACCAACGCCGGGTTCAGCCACTGGGCCTGCGAGGGGTCCCACTCCACGATGAAGTTCCGATCCATCCGTTGCGCCTGAAGCACCCATGCAGACCCCTGCTGGTCGAAGAGCGCCCAGAACATCGCGATGAAAGCGTAGATGATGAAGAGCTTGCCGAGTGCGCGGCGCCCTTCGCGGCTGAAGACGTCTTTCAAGAAGTCGAGGCCGCCGGGCGGAATGTGCACGAACTTGTGGCGGCCCGACCAAAACACCAACGTCGCCAGCGCCATCAAAACCCCTGGTACTCCGAATGCGACCGAGGGGCCGTATCGGTTCAGAAGAGGCTCTGCAAACAGGATCGACATCAGTGCCCCGACGTTGATTGCGAAATAGAACCAACCAAATACTTTTGGGAGGAGATATGCGTTGGTCTGCCCAAACTGGTCTCCCACGTGCGCCGAGACGCACGGCTTGATGCCACCAGAGCCGATGGCGATGAGCCCGAGCCCCAACGCCAGCCCGACGCGCGTATCGTCGATCGCGAGCGTCAGATGCCCGAGGCAATACACGATCGAGAGCGCCATGATCGTCCGGAACTTTCCGAGCCATGCATCCGAGATGACTGCTCCCACGATCGGAAAGAAATAGACTGCGGTCACGAACGTGTGGAACCAGGTCTTGGCCTGATCGTCGGTCATCAGGTCGAGCTCGCCTTGGGCGTCGAGCAGGAACCGGGTCATGAACACGACCAGGATCGCGCGCATGCCGTAGAAGCTGTATCGCTCCGCGGCTTCGTTGCCGATGATGTAGGGGACACCGGGCGGCATCCGATCGCTCGGCCAGGGCGAGGTCCGATAGCGCGCTTTCGAGGACATGAGTGCGATCCTATCGGATTGTTTCTGTATCAGCGGCTTTTGGGCGTTTCCGACGAGGCGGTCATTTCGCCCATTTTTTGTCACCACGAGTCCGACCGGCAAGACTATTGTTCAGAGAAACCGGGGGCAGGGGCTCGCCGCGCTGGAGTAGATGGAGGACGGTGTGAAGAACTGCGATGACCGAAGGTTGCGCGGCACGGGTTGGGCCGTGGCGCTGTTGGCATGTGGCCTGGGCCTGCTCGCCACCACCTCGGGGGCATCGGCGCAGGTGCCGCCCGACTCGGTGCGCATCGACTTGAACCAATACCGGCCGGCGGAGCTGTTCACCGATGGCTGGGCGTCGAGCACGGCGGACGGCCAGGGTCACAAGCGTTTCGGCATCCACGTCTACATGGACTACAACGACGATGCGCTGGTGTTCGAGCAGCGAAATACCGGGACGACCTCCTCCGTCGTGCATCGTATGCTCACCGGTCACCTGATGTGGAACCTCGGACTCTGGGATCACCTGGTGATCTTCATGGACATTCCCTACCACTTTCGCATCGACGAGGGCACGGGCGCGCGAAACGGCCTGCCCTCCGGTGGTGCTTTCGACTACTTGCTGCCGAGCGGCGGAAACTTCGGCGACGTGTACTTGGGCGCGCGCGGAAACATCTACGGGACCCGAGACGACATCGTTCAGGTGGGGCTCCAGGCGACGATGACGATCAACACCGCCTCGCTCTCCAACGACCAACAGAAATACGCCGGGCAAGCCGATAAGAGCCCCTACCTCGGCGGCTGGTTCGAGCTTTTGCTGACGTTGAATGCAGGCGATGTCGTGCGCATTCCGCTTCAGGTGGGCTACAAGCTCGGCACGCAGGGCCAAACGGTTGCTTCGATCGATCCCACCAACCCCTCCGCTCCGGCGATCCTCTTCGTCGGCAACGAGTTCACCTATGGAGGCGGCGTGCTGGTCATGTTGGGCCAAGACCAGTTCATGCTGTCGGCCGAGGTGTTCGGCAGAACGGCTGCCAACAGCACGGTCGACTGGTGGTCGCGCGAACACACGCCCGTCGAGGTGCTCGGTGGCTTCAAATATCTTCATCCGAAGGGCTTCAACTTCGGCATCATGGGGAGCGGCGGCGTCACGCCGGGCTATGGCGCGCCCGACTGGCGCGGTGTCGCGGCGATTGGCTTCACCATGCCTGAAGAAGAGCGCGTGGGCGACGCGGACGGGGACGGTCTTCTCGACGACGTCGATCAGTGTCCGAACGAGCCTGAAGACTTCGACGGCTTCCAGGACGAAGACGGCTGTCCGGATCCGGACAACGACGGCGATGGCGTGCTCGACGTCAACGACGGGTGCCCGAACGATGCCGAGGACGTCGACAACTTCGAAGACGAGGATGGGTGCCCGGATCCGGACAACGATGGGGACGGCATTCTCGACGTCGATGACGAGTGTCCGAACGAGCCCGGTCCGCCGGAGAGCAATGGGTGTCCGGTACCGGACCGCGATGGGGACGGAGTTCCCGACGGCGTCGACAACTGCCCGGACGAGCCAGGCACGGTCGAGAACCAAGGCTGTCAGCAGGCCCAGCTCGTGGTCATCGGCGAGGGCAGGCTCGACATCCTCGAAAAGGTCTACTTCCGAACTGGCAGCCACAAGCTGCAGAAACGGTCGTTTGCGCTTCTCGACAACGTCGCCAGCGTTCTCAACGCGCACCCGGAGATCAGTATGATCCGGGTCGAGGGCCATACCGACTCCGTCGGCAAGCTCAAGTACAACATGGCGCTTTCTCGCAAGCGCGCTGACACGGTGGTCCGGTATCTCGTGGGCCGAGGGGATGTTTCGAGAGACCGGCTGGTCTCCGAGGGCTTCGGCCCGACACGGCCCCTCGTTCCGGATGCCACTACGAAGGAAGAGCTGGCGCAGAACCGCCGCGTCGAGTTCCACATCGTGGACCAGACTACTGAGTAAGCGCGCGAGCGCCGGCCTGGCTCTCTAGCTCGCGATGCGAACGGGCCAGGTTCGGCTTTCCACCCCCAGCTCGAGGTCGAGCAGAAGCTGCCGGGCCCGTCCGATCGCGATCCGATCGCGCGGGTCTCGCCTGAGGCACTGGGCGATGAGGTTGCCGAGCGCCGCCGTCTCGGGCTGGTCCACCAGGGCCTGCACGGCCGCCGGGTTCCCATCATGGGAGACGTGCTGCGCAATCATGTCGCCTTCATCGGCTCCGTCGAAGAGGGTCCTGCCCGTATACGCTTCGAAGGCCAAGCACCCGAACGCATAGACGTCGGCTGGCGTGGCGCCGGATGCATCTGCCTCACCCCAGATCTCCGGAGCGCCGTAGCTCGCGGTGCCACAGCCTGGCCGGATGTGCCGTCCGGCGAGTCCGAAGTCGACCAGCACGGGCTTGGGTGGAGGGCCCGCTCCGGTGACGGCGTCGGCGTTGCACACGATGATGTTGGAGGGTTTGACGTCCAGATGGCCGACGTCGACCCGGTGCATCGCATCGAGTCCGGCGGCAACCCCCAGCAAGAGCTCGCGCGCACGATTGAGCGAGAGGTCGCTCATCTCCAAGGCGCGCTCGAGGCTCGGCCCCTCGACGAGCTCCATGACCAGGATTGGTTTGGGAGATGCTCCGGCGTCGAAGGTCACGAAGCGGGCGATGTTCGGGTGCTCGGGTAGCGCGAGAAGGGCTCCGGCTTCTTCACGGAACAGGCGGAGGAACTCTTCCTCGGACAGGGTGCGGGCCGCCGCGGCCGAGTAGTCGGGGACTTTGAGTGCAAAGAGGGGTGCGGTGTCGTCGGCGCGCTCCTCGGCGCGGCGAGCGACGAAAACCGAGCCGACGGCGCCGGTGTCGATCGCGCGTACCAGGTAGAAGCCGCCGACGATTCGGCTCGGCGGCGCCCAGGCCGGCAGCGGTGCGTCCGCGTCGATCTCCATCGGCACGAGGCTCGGCCTGCGCGGCGGGCCGTCGATGGGAAGCGCATGTAGGTGCTGGAGGATCGTATGGGTGAGCGCGCCGAATGCGCCGGGAAGCGCCGCGCCGGTCGCGGCCATCGCCTCTGCGAAGGCTTTGTCGATCTCGGAAACCGAGGTCCGAAGCGCACGCTCGACCTCGAGACCGAGGGCTCGAATTGCCGGCGCTGCTCTCGTGGACCTCTCGACCTGCGGATGGCCCAAGCGGCGCCTCGAGCCGTTGACGAGCCTCGCCATGCTCGCCACGCCGCGCTCGAGCAGGGCGAGTGGAGTCCCTGACGACCGCTCTGCAACCTCGTTGAGCGATCCCGACGCCCCGACGGCCCGAAGCCCGCGCGCCAAAAGGGATAGCGCCTGTCGAAACGCTTCGATTCGAGCGGACCGCGCGATCGGGAGCTCGTGGGCGATCGCCTTGAGGGCATCGGATGCGGCGACGAAGCCCTGACCCTCTCGTTGCGCGATGCGCGCTGCCTGTTGGAGCTTGGCGTACGCACGGAGCGCCCCCTCGATTTCGGGCACCATCGAAGCTTCCGCCATCGTGTTCAGATCCTCGAAGTGTCGGACGGGTCCCGCTGCAGCGATGACAATGTCCGAGACGTCGGCGACGTCCTCGCGCACCAGCGCATCGAAGGTTCGGGCCGTCGCAGCACAAAGCGTTCGCCGTAGAGAGCTTTGCGGGTCGTGCTCGACGCGATTGAGCAAGATCCGCTGGGCAAGCAGTCTTCGTTGGCGCACGAGCTCCTTGCGCGGGTCGACGTGGGGGCCGTCAGCATCGACGAGATGGAGCATGGTGCGAAGCTGCCGTTGCCGCGTCGTGAACTGAGGCACGTGGTCACCTTGCTCGAGCGGATCGCCCTCACGGATGACGAGCCAGTTCGTCACCTGCTGAAACAGGTCGCCCACCTCCTCGTCGTGAGCAGTCTGCGAGTCGTCGTCCTGTCCGAGCAGGAGCAGATCGCTGAGCGACGATGTCTCGAACAAGGCGGAATCGAGCTCGCGGAGCGCGAGAAAGGCGGCCACGTCGGTTTCCGGAGCGTCTTGCAGCGGGCGCTCCAGCAGCTTCGCTCTCTGCGCGGCGGCTTCGAGGATCGGCAGCGCTTCACGCGATGCCTCGAAGGCGCCGTCGCTGGCAAACGTCTCGAGCGCGTCGGCGATCATGTCGCGAAGGCGGGGCGCCGGGGAGCGCGCGCCGCTGAGCTCGTCGGCAAGCGTTTCCATCAGCGCGGCGCGTCCCGCATCGGTGTCCGCACCCTGCGCGATGGCCTTCCGGAGATGCGCCTCGGCCTTGGTCGCAGCGTCCGCGGCAAAGCCCGGTCGGATTCGTTCGCGCCGGAGCTCTACGAGCGCCTCTGCGTTGTCGAGGCCGCCAACCCGCGTGAGCTGGTCGAGAAGCGACTCGACCACGCTTGGATGGCTTTCTGCTGCGCGCGCCAGACCCGCAATCATGGCGGCGGCGATTCCGTGATCCTGCTGGAAGACGACCGATTCGAGGAGCTCGCGGCATCTTCGCAGGCCGTCGTCGGGCTCGACGGCGATGCTGGCGGCGAGGGATGCCGCGGCTCGCCGCCACTCGGTCACGCCGAACTCGGGGTCGAGGTGACGCTGGACCTCCTCGGCGAAGACGGGCATCGACGATGAGAGAAGCCCGCGTGCGGACGCCACGTGACGCCACACGAGCCGCTCGCGGTCGGCGAGGAGGCGGTCCCAGGCCTCGCGCACGGGACGCGTGCAAAACACACCCACGCCGGTGTCGTCGCCCTCCGCAGCACGCCTTGCGGCTTCACGCGCCGCACGCTCGAGCAGCCGAGCCGCGATCCGGCGCGAGGGTAGGGCCCCGGTGGCCGGGTTTTCCAGCCATTCGCGGCTCGTGTCTTGCCGGGAGATCAAGGCGAGCGCCAGCGCGTCCACGTTGCTGGCCAAGCCGATCGGCAGGCTGAGAGCGAGGGCCACCCTCGCGCGAATCGATCGGCCCCGCAATGCGCGCTGCGAACCGAGCGCGAGCTGCGTTGCGACCGCGACGAACGTCTCCGCGTCACCGCTCCGCAAGCGCTGAAGCACGATGCGGCCGAGCTGGCGCTTGATCTCGCTCGAGGGAAGGGCGGCCGCAATCTCGTAGAGGGCCGCCGCAGCGGCGGGGCCGGAAAGCCAATCCAGCGCCTCGACCATACCTTCCCGGACGGCGACCTGCAGACTTTGCAGCAGCGCGTCCGGGTCGAGCCCCTCGAGTGGGACGGGCCGGCGTTCGTCGACCACGGCACGCGCGAGCGTCGCCATGCCCTGTCGCCACGCGGCCTGCCGGTGCTCGGCGGACGTCAGCCGGTGCAACACCGTCAGCCCTTCGAGGCGGTCCCGAGTCGCATCCCCCATCCCCGTCGATTCTAGCCTGCTCGTCGGCTCTTCGAAAGCTCGGTTGACAAGGTCGTATCGAGCCTCTAGCCCGAAATGGCGTGCTTCAGCTTTCCTTCGAGTTTGCCGCCGAGGCACCGCCGATCGCGGACCGCGGCGCGGGGGACGATCGACGGGACGATCTCGATCGAGCTTACGCGCGGGCGTCCGCGTGGAGCCGAGTGCTCTCGGAGCGGCTCGGTCAGGCGGTCCGCCTGGTCATCACCGACAACCGGAGCACGATGTTGTCCGCACGCCCCAAAGGCGGGCGGCTCGAGGTGCGATTGCATCACATGTTCCTCACCGCCGACCAAGACGTCTTGGATGCCGTGAGCGAGTATTTGGGCGATGGCGATGCCCTCGCCGCCCGACGGATCGATCGCTTCATCGATGCGCACCGGGGCCGGTTCGTCACAACCGGTCCGCCGGAAGACACCTTGCGCCCGGCGGGCCGTCATCACGATCTCGCGGAGATCGTCTCCGAGCTCGGCGGTCGCCATTTCGGGGGCGAGGTCGACGTGCTCATCACGTGGGGTAGACGCGTTCAGCCCAACCGAAGGCAGCGCTCGCTCCAGCTTGGGACCTATCTCCCGGAAGAGCGGTTGATCCGCATCCACCCCGTTCTCGACCAGCCGTGGGTCCCCCGGTTTTTCGTCGAAGCGGTCGTCTTTCACGAAATGCTTCACCACGACATGCCCGCCATCGTCCGAAACGGTCGCCGTCACTACCACACCCGTGCGTTTCGCAAACGAGAGCGTAGCTTCGAATACCACGCTGAAGCGCAGCAGTGGGAGGAAGAGAATCTCTGGCGCCTCTTGCGGGGTCGCTGAGCCGCCGGTCCGACTCATGGCACGTCGTCGTAGAATACGATCTTCGATTTCGGTTCCCATCACGCTCGGTGCGATCACGGTGTTGTTGAGCGCGGCGCTGCTCGTTGGCTGGTCGTTCCTGCTCGGGCAGAAGATCGCGCGCTCGTCGGACATCGCGGGTGACGTGTGGCTCTTGGTGCTCGGCGCGGTTTCGTTCGTGCTCATCATGGTCGTGCTCGTGCTCTTCGTCGTGTCCCTGGCGCGCGGCATCATCGAGGTTCGCAAACAAGACAGCTTCATCGACTCGGTCACGCACGAGCTGAAGAGCCCGCTTGCTTCACTTCAGCTTTGCCTCGAAACGCTCGGGCGCGAGGGGTTGGAGGAAAGCGCGCGGGAAAGCCTTCGGTCCATGATGCTCGAGGACGTCGATCGCCTTCGTGCGTTCATCGATGACGTCCTCGAAGCCAACCGGCTGTCGTACGCTCGACCCGGCATGATGAACCTCAGCGACGTGCCGCTGTCCCAGCTCGCCGAACAGTGCGCCGAAGCGGTTCGGATTCGACACAAGCTCGATCCGGAAGAGGTTTCGGTACGCGTCGATCCCGAGCTCGTCGTCACGACCGACCGCGCAGCCCTCGAGATCGTCGTCAAGAATTTGATCGACAATGCTGCCAAGTATTCCGAACGTCCGGCGCGCGTGGAAGTCGTCGCTCGTGTCGATGCCGCCAACAAAGTGCTCCTCGAGGTGCGCGACGACGGCATCGGGATCGACCCGAAGAACCTGAGGCGGGTGTTTCACCGCTTCTATCGCGTTGAAGACCAAGAGGTGCGCCAGCGCCGCGGCACGGGGCTCGGCTTGTTCGTGGTGTCCGCGTTGGTGAAACAGCTCGGTGGTGACGTTCGTGCATTTTCGGGCGGGCGAGGACGAGGGACCACCATGCGCGTCGAGCTCCCGATGGCTCAGGCGGTGCGCGGATGACCGAGCAGGCGTTGCAACGGCTTCTCGTCGTCGAAGACGAAGACCACCTCGCAGCCGGCCTCAAGCTGAACCTCGAGCTCGAGGGATACCGTGTCGATGTCGCAGCAACGGCGAAAGAGGCGGGGCAGCGGCTGCTCGATCCGGCGGGCTACGACGCGATCGTTCTCGACGTCATGCTGCCGGACGTCAACGGCTTCGAGCTCTGCAAGAAGTTCCGCGACGCGGGCAACTTCATCCCGGTGATCATGCTCACGGCCCGCTCGTCGCCCGAGGATCGAGTGCTCGGCCTCGAGGCCGGCGCGGACGACTATCTGGTCAAGCCGTTCGAGCTCGGCGAGCTGCTCGCGCGCGTGCGCTCGGTGCTTCGGCGCCAACGTTGGGAGCAGGTCGCGGGTGGCAATTCGAAGGCGACGACACTTTCCTTCGGAGACGCTCAAATCAACTTCGACACTCACGAGGTCTTGGTGGCTGGCGAGGCGGTGCAGCTCACCCAGCTCGAGCTCGACCTCTTGCGCTACTTTGCCGAAAACGCGGGTCGCGTGCTCAGCCGCACCGAGCTTCTCGAGCGGGTCTGGAAGCTCCGCAACTACGGCAACACCCGCACCGTCGACAACTTCATTTCCCGTCTTCGCCGCCGCTTCGAGCCCGATCCGAGCTCCCCGGTCCACTTCCTCTCCGTCCGCGGCGCTGGCTACAAGTTCCAAGCCTAAAAAGGGGACAGTCCCCTTTTCCAGGAAAGAAGTTGGAAAAGGGGACAGTCCCCTTTTTACACAAGTATGACGTGAGGGGGGGTGAACCGTGACGGTGGTTTGGGGAGGGTGACACTACCCTCGTCGGTATGGAATCGAAGAAGTGGCTCAAGGCTACGCCGTTCATCTTGTCGCATGTCGCGGTGCTGGGCGCGTTCTGGTCGGGGGTGACCTGGCAGGCGGTCGTGCTTTGCGTCGTGCTGCTGTTCGTGCGGGTCCTCGGGATTACCGCCGGCTATCATCGATATTTCTCGCACCGCACCTACAAGACGAGCCGCCCATTTCAGCTCGTCCTCGCGTTCATCGCGCAGACCAGCTCTCAAAAGGGCGTGCTCTGGTGGGCGGCGCATCACCGCGTGCATCACAAGCTCTCCGACCAGCCCGGTGACGTGCACTCACCGGTTCAAAAAAGCTTCCTTTACGCGCATCTCGGCTGGATCTTCGACGACACCGAGGAGACTCGATGGGAGAAGATTCGCGACTTTGCGAAGTATCCCGAGCTGCGCTGGCTCAACAAGCACTGGGTCGTGCCTCCCACTCTCCTCGCGATTGCGTGTTTCGCCATCGCGGGCTGGCCCGGCCTCTTCATCGGGTTCTTCTTGAGCACGGTGCTGCTGTGGCACAACACGTTCCTCATCAACTCGCTCACGCACGTGTGGGGAAAGAAGCGTTTCGACACCACCGACGAAAGCCGCAACAATCTACTGACCGCGCTGCTCACGCTCGGCGAGGGCTGGCACAACAACCACCATCACTATCAGTCCTCCGCCCGCAACGGCTTTTACTGGTGGGAGGTCGACGTCACCTACTACGTCCTGAAGCTGCTGAGCTGGGTCGGTCTGGTTTGGGACCTTCGACCCGTGCCTGCACATGTCCTCGAAGAGGGACGCCGCCGCGATCGATACGAGCATGATGACCCGGCCGGCACGACCGACGCGCCGAGCAAAGAGTGGAGCCTAGCGGCCTGAGTACTCAACTAAACGAGCAGCAAGAAGGTTACAGCCACCAGCGTAGGATGTGCGCCCACCAGGGAGCAGGTTTGCGTTCGGGCTGCCACTTCCGTTCTTTGCTGTGCATCAGGGCCTCCATCGAGCAATGACGTACCCCGTTCCAGGATTATACCGAGATCGCGTTAGTTTCCGAATTGTTTCCTAAGCGTTCGAACATCGCAAAATAACGCGCAATCCTACGGTGAATCCGCGTACAGTGCCGCGCCGTCGCCCTCCATGTGACGCTTGAAGTGATGCGGAATACGAAGGAGGTCGCGGCGCACGGCCGGCCGGATGATCGACACGAATACCCCGTCACCGATGTCGACGAGCGCTCCAAACGACACCAGTGTCCGTTGGCCTTTGTAAGGCCGCGCGCGGATGAAGCCCCATCCTGCCCGAATGTCGTGCTGTTGCGAATGATCGACGCGAAACATCACGGCCCCGCGCTCGGGCTCGAGCGTCGTCTGAAGCACGTACCGAACGTCGATCGGTCCCCATTGCTGTCGAATTGCGAGGTCGGCTTCCTTGCCCGCCTGGTGCTTGATGTCGGCTTCGGTGGCGAGAGGAATGAAGCTCGTGTAGCGGGGCAAATCGGTGAGGGCTTTCCACGCGACGTCGAAAGGCACGTCGACGATCTGCCAGCTCTGCCCGCCGATCAGCTTGTATGCACCCCGCTGCTCGTTCTTCTGCTTCACCACGAGCTCGCCAGCCGCCAGTAGCTTCTTGTCTTCGGCAGTCAGCCGCTCGTTGGCAGACAGCGACGGGGACGGTACGCCGAGCGAGACCGCTGTGATGGCGATCGCCGCGAAAGCGATCGTCAAAACTGGCCAAGGGCGGTGTTCCTGTCTATGTCTGGTCTGGCTCATGCGGGTGGTCCTTTTCGTCGGGATGCTCACATTCGGTTTCGCGGCTGCTTCGGCTGCCGCCATCCCAGTGGACGATACCGCTCAGACTGTCATTCAACCCAATACGAATGGTACAACGAGCCCAGCCGCGGAGGTAGTCGAAGGCCGGTCCGCCAGCGGCCTTCCCGCATGGACATCGATCTTGCCGCCGCTTCTCGCGATCGCGCTCGCGCTACTCGTTCGTCACGTTTTGATCGCGTTGGTGCTCGGTGTTTGGCTCGGCGCGTTTTTGTTGTCGGGCCTCGCGCCTCTTACTTCGTTCGCACGCCTTCTCGACACGCACATCGTTGGCGCGATCGCCGATCGAGGTCACGCGCTGATCGTCGTTTTCAGCCTCCTGTTGGGCGGGATGTTGGGGCTCATTACGCAAAGCGGCGGCGCAAAGGGGCTCGCTTCCTGGGTCGGCACCGATGCGACGAGCCGCCGACGCGCGCAGCTCACGACTTGGTTTCTCGGGCTCGTCATCTTCTTCGACGATTACGCCAACTCGCTTCTCGTGGGCTCATCGATGCGGCCCGTGACGGACCGGCTTCGCATCAGCAGAGAAAAGCTCGCGTTCCTGGTCGACGCCACGGCGGCGCCCGTCGCGAGCCTGGCGCTGATCTCCTCCTGGATCGGCGTCGAGGTCGGCTACATCGCCGATCAATTCAGCCAGCTCGGCATCGAACGAGATGCCTACCTCACCTTCATCGAAACGATTCCCTTTCGTTTCTATCCGATTCTCATGCTGCTGTTCGTGGCATGGGTAGGTCTTCGAGGACGTGACGCGGGTCCGATGCTCCGCGCCGAAGCTCGCGCGCTAAAAGAGGGTTTGCTCTTCCGGCCCGGCGCCCAGCCTGCTTCCGACTTCCACGAGGAGTCGGTGCCGGAAGAAATCCGGGGACGTCCCATGAACGCCGTGATTCCCGTCGTCGTCGTCGTTCTCGTGGCCGCCATCGGCATCTACGTCGATGGCCGCAGCAAGGTGCTCTCGGGCGGCATGGAGCTCACCCTTCGCGCGATTGTCGGCGAAGCGAGCTCGAGCGCCGCGATTCTGTGGGCCACCGGGGCCGGCTGCTTGACCGCGCTGGCCCTATCCGTGTCGAGCGGCGCGCTGTCGTTCGCAAAGTCGATCGAAGCTTGGATGTCCGGCATGCGCTCGATGCTCTTTGCCGTCGTGATCCTCGTCTTGGCCTGGGCGCTCGGTGGCGTGTGCAAAGACCTCGATACCGCGGCATTTCTCATCGGCGCCGTCGGCGATTGGCTCGCACCGGCGTGGATTCCGGCGACGGTGTTCACCCTGTCGGCACTGGTCAGCTTCGCGACGGGCACCTCGTGGGGGACGATGGCCATCCTATTTCCTCTCGTCGTGCCGTTGGCGCATGAGCTCGCACCGGGCAACGAAACGATCCTGCTTGGGACGGTGTCGTCGATCCTCGCCGGCTCGGTGTGGGGCGATCACTGCTCGCCGATCTCCGACACGACCGTTTTGAGCTCGATGGCCGCGAGCTGCGACCACATGGATCACGTGCGAACACAGCTGCCGTATGCGCTCTTGATCGGGGCTGCGAGCCTGATTTGCGCGGAGATTCCCGTGGCGGCGGGGTGGTATGGGCCCTGGGTCGGTCTGGGGGTGGGCGCGATCGTGGTCGTGGCCGCGTTCGAGCTATGGAGCCGGCCGGTTCGGAGCTAGTGGCGCGGCCTGAAGCTCCCCGGACTCGAGCTGATCGCGAAGTCTTCGCTTCAAGGTCTTCCCGCTTGGACCCTGCGGAAGAGCGTCGACGAACGCGTAGCGCCGCGGCACCTTCGTGGGGGCGAGCTTTTCCCTCACGAAGGCATCGAGGGCGTTCGCGGAGACTTCGGCGCTTGGCACCACCACGGCGACGATCTCTTCGCCGTAGTAGTCATCGGGCTGGCCCACGACCGCCACGTCGCGCACCGCGGGGTGGTGGGCGAGCACGTTCTCGACTTCCGAAGGATAGATGCTGGCGCCGCCCCGCAAGATCAAATCCTTGCTTCGGTCGGCAATCGTGAGGCGGCCTTCGTCGTCGACGTAGCCGATGTCGCCGGTGTGAAGCCAGTCGCCGCGCATGACGTGTCTGGTCGCGAGTCGATCGTCCAAATAGCCGGCCATGACGTTCTGGCCGCGGATCAAGACCTCACCGTGCACGCCGCTTGGCAGCTCGCCGCCGAAGTCGTCGGCAATTCGGACATCGACTCCCGCGACCGGTTTGCCAGACGAGCCCGGTACGGCGATGTCCGGCGGTGCGTTGATCGCGGTGAAGGTTGCTTCCGTGAGACCGTATCCCTGACGAACAGGTGCGCCCAATCGCTCTTCGGCGCGCATCCGGACGTCTTCCGGAAGCGGCGCGCCGGCACTCATGCACCATCGAAGCGCCGGCGGCGGCGGTTGAGTCGACTCGTCGGCCCAGGCCACGAACATCGTGGGCACCCCCGGAAGCCAGGTGACCCGGTGGGTGTTGCAGAGCTCGAGTGTGCGAGTCGGCGAAAACCGCGGAACGAAGACGGTGCTCGCTCCGGCGTGAAACGGAACGAGCAGCGTCATGCGAATTCCATACGAGTGGCCGAGCGGGAGGGTGCCGAGGACCCGGTCGGTCTCCGTGAGCTGGAGGGTGTCCTCCACCAATGCACGAGTGTGGGCGCCCAGAGACGCGTGGGTGATGCACACGCCCTTTGCGGCACCCGTCGTGCCGGACGTGTAGAGCAGCATCGCGAGCGTGTCGGCGGCAACGTCACGTGGTGGCAACTCCGGGCCGCCGTCTCGAATCGCTTCTTCGACCAACAGCAGCTCCGAGCGAGCCTCGGCGCGGATCATGCTTTCCTCGGCGACCGGCGCGCGTTCTTGGTCGCTGAGAAGCGCCCTGCAACCCGCGTGCGTGAGGCGAAATGCGATCTCGTGAGGCGTCGACAGGACCGGAACCGGGAGCGTGGTGCACCCGGCATAGACTGCGCCGAACCAAGCCGCGACGAACTCGAGCCCGTTGGCGGTACAGATCGCGACACGATCGCCGACTCCGAGGCCTCGGGCACTGAGGTGGCCCGCGACGCGGGACGCCTGCCGGTCGAGCGTCGCGTAGTCGAGCACGAGATCGCCGCGCCCCGCGTCGATGATGCCGGCTCGTGTCGGATCGCGCCGCGCCCAGCGATGCAGAAAGGCCCCGACGTTGGCGTTCATCGATGGCAATCTAGCACGCGGGACACGCCTGGACGCGAGCGCGGGTCGCGTTACGCTCCGCTTCATGTCCAACACGAAAGCCGTTCGAATTCGAGAGCCCGGTGGCCCGGACGTGCTCGAGCTCGGCGAGATCGAGGTGCGCGAGCCGGGTCCGACCGAGGTGCGCGTCGATGTGGCCGCTGCGGGATTGAACCGCGCCGACTGTTTGCAGCGGCGAGGGTTTTATCCTGCGCCTCCGGGGGTTCCGCCGGACGTCCCCGGCCTCGAGTTTGCAGGCGTCGTCGAGTCCGCCGGCGCGTCCGTCGATCGATGGAAGCCCGGAGACCGCGTGATGGGAATCGTCGGCGGAGGCGGGATGGCAGAGCGGTTGCTCACGGAAGCAGACGAGCTGATGCCTGTCCCTTCGAAGCTGTCGCTCGAAGAGGCGGCTGCGGTGCCGGAGGCGTTCATGACGGCTTACGACGCCATCGTGCTACAAGGGGGACTCGACGCAGGTGCGTCGGTCGTCCTTCACGCGGTGGCAAGTGGAGTCGGAACCGCCGCGATACAGATCGCGGCTGCGCTCGGCGCCACCTCAATCGGGACGTCGAGAACGCGGGACAAGCTCTCGAGGTGTACCGAGCTCGGCCTGACGCATTCGGTGCTCGTCGAGGATGGGCAGTTCGCAGACGCGGTGCTGTCGGTCGTTCCGGACGGCGCTGACGTGATTCTCGATACGATTGGCGCTGCCTATCTCGAGCAAAACGTGAAGGTCATCGGCAAAAAGGGCCGAATCATCGTGATCGGTCTGATGGGCGGCGTGAAGGGCGAGCTCTTTCTCGGAGCGCTCTTGGCCAAGCGCGCGTCGATCCACGGCTCGGTCTTGCGCAGCCGGTCCGCACGGGAAAAATCGGATCTGGCCAAGTCGTTCGAAGACGCGATGCTCGGCCGATTCGCCGCGGGCGAGCTCCGCCCCGTGATCGACGAGGTCCTGCCCATGACCGAAGTCCAGCGGGCGCATCAGCAAATGGACGCGAACCAGACCTTCGGCAAGCTCGTCCTCACCTGGTAGCCAAAAAAGGGGACTGTCCCCTATATAACTTCCGGAAAAAAGGGGACTGTCCCCTATATAATTTCTCTTCAGAGCTTTAGGGCGCGCTTGACGTAGTTGGGGAGCGCGAACATCGCTTGGTGAAGCTCTTCGTTGTAGGCCTTGGAGCCCGGGACGACGGCCGCTTGGCGCTCGGGGAGTGGTCGAAGCGGCTCGCCGGTGTCCGAGCACCAGGTCCAACTCCACGTCCCGGTGCCGTAGAGCGGGACCGGGCCCATGTACGGGTGGACCTCTGAAAAGAGCGACCGTAGCTTGCGCTGCGTCTCGACGAAGATGTCCATCATCAGCAGCGGCGACTCGCTTTGCAGTGCCATCACACCGCCTGGCGCGAGCACCCGTCGGCACCCTTCATAGAAGCTCTCGTCGAACAAGACCGCACCTGGCCCGACCGGGTCCGTTCCGTCCAGCAGCACGACGTCGTACTGCGGATCGCCACTCTCTTTGACGTATTCGATGCCATCGACGTAGCGAACCTCCAAGCGAGGATCCTCCCAAGCCGTGCCGATGCCGGGCAAGTGCGTCTTGCAGGCCTCGACGACCATCTCGTCGATCTCGATCATCACGCATCGTCGGACGTCGGGGTGCCGAAGCACCTCCCGCACCGTGCCGCCGTCCCCACCGCCGATGACGAGCACACGGTCGATGCTAGGCGCGGTCGTCAGGGCTGGGTGGGTCAACATCTCGTGATAGAGGAACTCGTCGTATTCGCTGGTCATGAAGACGCCGTCGATCACGAGAACCCGGCCGAAGCCCACCGTCTGAATCACCTCGACCTTTTGAAAAGGGCTCTGTTCCGAGAAGAGAGTTTGCTCCACCCGCAGCCCGAGCCGCGTGTGATCGTCGAACGTCTCGTCGTACCAGAGACTCATCGTTCCGCTACAGTCCCAGCTGAAGCTGCCGGTCCTGCACGTCCTCGAGCGCGAGTGGCGCCCTCGGCGGTGCCACGAGCAGCTCGGTTCCGCGATGACCGAGGGCAGCTTCCGCCGATGCCCGTGCAAGACTCGGTGAGTTGTTGGTTTCCGAAAGGTGCATCAGCACCACCCGCTTGGGGGAGCACGGAAGCCCTGCGAGCAGGTCTCCGGCCTGTGCATTCGAGAGATGACCGCGCGCTCCTCCCACGCGACGCTTCAGCGCTTGGGGATACGGCCCCGCCGCTAGCATGTCCACGTCGTGGTTGCTCTCCAACAACAGGGTTTCGGCGTCGCTGAAGAAACGTGAAAGACCCTTCGGCACGTGCCCGAGGTCTGTCACCAGCCCGACGGTGGACTCCCTGGTTTCGAACACGAGCGCCACTTGCGGCGCATCGTGCGGAATCCATCGCGATCGAACGGTGATGTCGCCGACTTCGAAGCGCCGTCCCACCGTGAAGCTTTCCGCCTCAGCATCCTCGCTCAATCGAATCGAGCGAAGTGTCGCCTGGGTGCCGATCACCGGGCAGCCAAATCGCTTGGCGTAGCTCGAAGCGTGCGCTGCATGGTCACCGTGTGCATGCGTGACGATCACCGCATCGACCCGTTTCGGCAGCTCCTTGCGGATAGCTTCAAATCGTCGAACGAGCCGCCGATGCGAAATCCCGGCGTCGACCAGGACACGGCTCGTCCTGGACTCCAACAGAAGCGCGTTCCCCTCGCTCCCGCTCCCCAGAATCGTCAAGCGCACGAGCAACCTAGAGCACAGGTCGGATCGCTTGGCAAGACTCTTCGCTTGCAAGTGCCGGTTTTAGGCGCGAGAGTTCGCCCGTGAGCGACAACGAAGCGGACTACGACAGTATCCTCTTGGTCTCGTTCGGGGGTCCTGAAGAGCGCGCCGACGTGATGCCCTTTCTCGAAAACGTCGTGCGCGGAAAGAACGTGCCCGAGGAACGCCTCAAGGAGGTCGCGGCGCACTACAACCATTTCGACGGGAAGAGCCCGATCAACGACCAAAACCGCGCGCTGATTGCCGCGCTCGAAGAAGAGCTTCGAAAAAGCGAAATCGATCTCCCGATCTATTGGGGCAACCGCAACTGGCATCCTTTCGTCCTCGAGGCGCTAAGAAAAATGCGTGATGAAGGGAAAAAGCGCGCCCTGGCGTTCGTGACATCGGCCTACAGCAGCTACAGCGGGTGCCGGCAGTATCGCGAGAACATCGAGGCGGCGCGCGAAGAGCTCGGTGAAGGCGCACCTGTCGTCGACAAGCTCCGCGTGTTTTACAACCACCCTGGGTTCATCGAGGCCAACGTCGATTGTCTCTTGGCCGCTCTCGAGACGCTGCCCAAAGAGCGGCGTGAATACGCACGGGTGGCGTTCAGCGCTCACAGCATCCCGGTCTCGATGTCCGACGGCTGTGATTACGCGGACCAGCTCGAAGAGACCGCGCGCCTGGTGGCCGAGGGCGCGCGGCACGAGCGGTGGCAGCTCGTCTATCAGAGCCGAAGCGGCCCGCCGCACGTTCCGTGGCTCGGGCCCGACATCCTCGAGCACCTCGATGCGCTGTCTCAAATCAACGTCAAGGACGTCGTCGTCGCTCCGATCGGGTTCATCTCCGACCACATGGAGGTGGTGTGGGACCTCGATCAGGAGGCGAGAGAGCACGCAACGACCCTCGGCATCACCTTGACGCGCGCACCGACCGTCGGCACGCACCCTGCGTTCGTATCGATGATTCGAGAGCTGATCGAGGAGCGGCTCGGAAAAGTCACGACGCGCCAAGCGCTCGGCAAACGCGGCCCATCACACGACGTATGTCCGCCAGACTGCTGTCAGTACCAACCGCGCGTGTCGCATCCGCCCGAAACGGCGTGACACGCGCGTTCAGTCCGGGTCTTTGAAGTTGGGCTCGCGCTTGGCCATGTTGGCCTGAACGGCTTCCATTTGATTCTCGCTCCCGAGGAGCGACGCCTGGAGCGTCGTCTCGAGATCGAGCGCCTCGGCGCGCGACATCTCCGCCGCTTCGCTGAACAGCGCTTTCCCGGCCCGGATCGCATGGGGCGACTTGCTTGCGATGAGCTTCGCGGTGGCAAGCGCATCCGCGAGCGGGTCCTCCGACAGCTTGGTAGCGATCCCGAGCTCGACGGCCTCCGTTCCAGAGATGATGCGACCGGTGAAGGTGAGCTCTTTTGCGACGTCGATTGGCACCAGGCGCAGCAACGTCTGCGTGATGGCCATGTCCGGAACGAGCCCCCATTTGATTTCCATCACGGAGAGCTGCGCATCCGGCGTGACGTAGCGCAGATCGGCGCCGAGCGCGATTTGGAAGCCGCCGCCGAACGCAACGCCGTGGACCGCCGCAATCACTGGCACATGCACCTCTTGCCAGATCCACGCGGCACGCTGCGCCATGTTGGCGGGGCTCTCACTCGTCCGCGACAGGAGCTTCTGCATCAAGTCGGGCGACGCCATGAACGACCCGAAATCGAGCCCGGCACAAAAACCTTTCCCCTCGCCGTGGAGCACGACCGCCCGAACGCTCTTGTCGGCGATCACGCGCTTACCCATGCGTATCAGAGCGTCGAACATGTCCGCATCGAGCGCGTTGCGCTTCTCGGGCCGTGACATGCGTACCGTGGCGATTCCATTGTCGACCGTCAGTTGAGCTCTCTCGGACATGGTTGCTCCCTAGGTGAAAACCACCGTCTTGTTGTCGTAGACGAGGATGCGGTCGTCAAGGTGCCAGCGGACCGCACGGGCCAGCACCACCTTTTCGAGGTCTCGACCCTTGCGCACCAGGTCCTTCACCGAATCACGATGCGAGCACCGCACGACGTCCTGTTCGATGATTGGGCCTTCATCGAGCTCCGCGGTCGCGTAGTGGGCGGTCGCCCCGATCAGCTTCACCCCGCGCTCGAAGGCGCGGTGGTACGGCTTGCTCCCCATGAACGCCGGGAGAAACGAGTGGTGAATGTTGATCACGTCGCCCTCGAAGCTGTTGAGGAAGTCATCTGTGAGTATCTGCATGTATCGCGCAAGCACGACGAGGTCGATGCTTTGCGACCTCAACAAGTCGAGCGCCTTGTCTTCTTGAGCTCGCTTGTTCTCCTTGTCGACGGGAAGACAATAGAATGGCACGCCGAACTGCTTGGCGACGACCTCGAGGTCGGGGTGGTTGCTGACAATCATCGGGATGTCAGTCCCGAGCTCTCCCGAGCGCTGTCGCAACAGCAAGTCGTAGAGACAGTGATCGTACTTCGAAACGAAAATCGCAGTTCGTGCGCGGCCCGTGCCGTTGGCCAAACGCCACTTCATCGAGAAACGCGCTGCGACCTCGGCAATTGCGGTTTCGAGGCTCCGCTGGTCGGTGTGAAGCTCCGCCATGTCGAACTTGATGCGTTGGAAGAACTGGCCGGCGACCGGGTCGGTGTGCTGGTCGGCATCGAGGATGTTGGCGCCATGCCCGTAGAGCACTTGCGCGAGCGCCGCGACGAGACCTTTGCGGTCGGGGCAGGAGACGAGCAGTGTGGCGGTTTCGTCCACGACGCAGTGTTTAGCCGTTGAGCGGGCGAAAGGCTAGCGCGCTCCCGGCCATCACCGGCTCAGCCGTTCCATGGCCTCGCCGAAGATGAAGACCAGCTGAAGAATGCCCGCCACGGTGCCGAGCACTGCGCCAGCCGCAATGAGCTTCCATTCGTCTTGCTGGAATGCCGGCCGCAGCACGCCTTCGTAGCTTTCCCGGTCGAGGGCCTTCATCCGCCGCTCGAGCTCGCCCTGAAGGTCCACCGATTGGCCGGCGAAGGTATGGAAGAAGCCGCCGGGCTTGGGCCACTCGCGCTTGATTCGGTCCATGAGCTCGGCCCGCAGCGCCGGGCGCTTTTCTTCGGGCAGCACGAGATTGGACATGGGGTGCGCTTCGTATTTCGCGATCAGCTCGCCGATGCGATGCTCGAGGATCTCGTTCATGCGCAGCACGCCTTTGCTCTCCATGACTGTCGTCACGATGTTGTCGGCGTTCAGAACACGCGTCGCAACCGTTCGGCCGAACGCCTCGGCGACCTCGTTTTGCCGTTTATGAAAGAGCCCCTGCACGGTGATGGGGCCGATCTTCACCGGCTCGCGCGGCGCGAATACGAGCCTGATCGCTATCCAGTTGGTGCAGTAGCCCACGAAGAAACCCGCTGCGGGGAGAATCCAAGGCGCCGGGTACAGCACCCAAATGATCATCTGAAAGATCCCGAACAGAAACCCGAAGTAGAGCCCCGATCGTTCGATGAACTTGAACTCTTTTCGGCCGACCTCGTAGAACATTTCGCCCATGAGCGCTTTGTGACGCTCCATCGCTTCGAGCACGGTTCGCTCGATGTCCATGATTTGGTCGATGTCGTCGGCCATGTCCATCGCGATCGCGCGCGACACCTCGAGCACTTCGGTGCGAACCTGGCTGCGAACCTTGTTCTGCATGAACTCGCCGGCATTGTCCCAAAGGGGCTTCGCATGCTTGTTGGCGACTTCGTCGATCACTTGCTCGGTCACGTCGTCGATCACTGCATCGAGCTTGCCGGCGAACGATTCCGCGCTGAAGCTCTGGTCGAATAGGTCTCGCAGCGACAAGAGCTTTTCGGTAATCAGCGAGTTCGACACCTTGGCGAGCCGAAGTGCGTTGGCCGGAATGACGCCCTGCCAGCCGAGGTAGGGTGGGATCCCGACGAACTCGATCGGATGAAACATCATCTTGATCGCGACCACGTTGGTGAACCATCCGACCAGCGCGCTGATCAGCGGGATCAGCAGGACGATCGAGTTTTCTTCTATACGGGAGAGCAGCTCCATCTTGGCCGGGCGTTCGTTTGGGCTCAGGGAGAGTAGATGTGCATCCAGTAGAGCAAGATCGCGATCGTTTTTCCGTCTTCGATGTGCCCGTCTTTCAGCATGTCGCGCACCTGCCACGTGGGAATGGGAAAGACCTCGATCTCTTCGGATTCGTCGAGCGACTGCGTGGTCGGGACGAGGTCGGTTGCGACGAAACCGTACATCCGCTCGTCGAGAACGCCGGGCGAGGCGAAGAACTCCGTGAGCGGCCTCAAGGTGCCGGCGCGATACCCGGTTTCCTCCTCGACCTCGCGCGCGGCACAGGCCTCCGGGGCTTCGCCCGGCTCGAGCGTTCCGGCCGGAAGCTCCCATAAAACTTTGCCGACCGTGCGACGAAGGTTTCGGATGAGGACGATACGACCGTCATCCAACTGAGGGAGAACGACCGCTGCCCCGGGGTGCTCCACGACGTCGCGGATGATCTCGCTCCCGTCGGGCCCTTCGAACCTCAGTCGGGCAACGTCGAACTTGGCGGCCCGGAGAAGCAGCTCACGCGATTTCATGGCGCGCATGATGGCCGACTTTTTTCGAGTTTTCACGCCAATTTGACTCGTTTGCGCGAGATCGCCATCGTAGGAGCGTGCGGCTCGGCAATCTATGGGGCTCGCCGATGGCGGTGGTGTTGGCGGGGGTGGCGCTCAGCGGGGTGTGGACGCTCGGGTATGGGGCGACGATGACCTCGGCCGACACGCCTCCAAAGACACCCGCTGCGATCGACGAGCGGGGCATGCTGCAGGCCGTTCGCGTCCGGCAGCGGATGGGGCCACAGCTTTTGCAGCCACCGCCAAACGACGTGCTCGGGCTCGACATCGCCATCGAAGACCGCGACGGCAAGTCGATGGAGACGCTTCATCGCGCGCTCCTGCGTGCCGCGCGCGGGGAAGGCCAGGCGCGGCTGATGTTCTACGGCGCATCGCACGTCGCGAGCGATCTGTTCACCGGGTACATTCGTCGTGAGCTGCAGGCTCGCTTCGGGGACGCGGGCCATGGTTTCGTCGTCCCGGTTCACCCTTGGCGCACGTACAGACATCGGGACATCAACATCGAAAGCGACGGCGACAAGTGGGAGACGCAGCGCATTCGCGTGGGTGATTCCGAGGTCGAGCGGGTGGGGCTTGCGGGCGTCGCCATGAAGAGCACACGGCCGGGGTCCTTCGGCGCGGTGCAAACCGCGGAGCAGGGCCCGTACGGTCGAAACGCGAGTTTTTTCGAGCTCTACTACATGAAGCACCCGCGAGGCGGCGAGCTCGACGTGTTGATCGACGGCCGGCCGGCGCGGCGCGTGTCGACGCGTGGGAGCGAAGCGACGCCCGCGTACGCGGCGTTTCGCGTTCCTGACGGCCCCCATCGGTTCGAGCTTCGAACGCTCAGCAAGCGGCCGGTTTGGCTCTTTGGCGTCGCGGTCGAGCGAGATGGACCGGGCGTCGTGGTGGACACGCTCGGCATCAACGGCTCCCGCGCGCGGTATCAGCTTCTCTGGGACGATGAGATCTACCGGGAGCACCTCCAGCGACGAAATCCGGATCTCGTCGTGCTCGCATACGGCACCAACGAAAGCGGCGACGAGTCGCCTCTCGAAGACTACGAACGCGACTTGGAGGCCGTCGTGAAGCGCATGCGGGACGCCGCCCCTGACGCGTCGTGTTTGCTGATCGGCCCGTCCGACAGGCCGATGCAGGTCGAAGAGCGCGTGTTCGAGGATCGCGCGCGAACCGCACGCTTGATCGAGATCCAACACCGAGTCGCGCTCGCCCACGGGTGCGGGTTCTTCGACCTCGTCGCATTTCAGGGCGGAGCGCTCTCGATGCTCCAATGGGCCGCGAACGAACCGGCGTACGCCTCACAGGATCACGTCCACTATACGCGCGTCGGCTATCAGCGATTGGGCGAGGTGCTATTGTCAGCGCTGCTCGAAGGGATGCCGGCGGTCGGCGAGGCTGTCCCGGATTTCTCCGCCAAGTAGTCCGCGAAGCCAGCCAGCAATGCTTTGTAGAACATGTTGCCGATGATCTCGTATCCGGCGGGCGTTGCGTGCCGAAAGTCGCCCATCGCGAGGCGAGGTCGCGCCTTGTACCAGCGCCGCATCGAATCGCGTCCGCCCATGGCCTGCCACGTGTCGTAAAACGCGCAGCCAGAGTCGAACGCCGCGCGCCGCTGCGCCGCGACGATCAGCGGAATCGTCGGTAGGGTTCGAATTCGGCCGCGCTGCCGTCGCGCCTGATCGAGCGGTGCAAACACGATGCAGCCGAGGTCTTCGCGCCCCTGTCGCATTCGGCCGAGCACCTGCACGAAATCCTCGTAGAACATGTCTTCGGTACGGTCGTCGCTCGCCTCGTTGCCGCCGAACCCGAGCACGAGGAGATCGACCTCGCGCTGCTCGAGCTGTCGCCGAATGTGATCTTCATCGAAGTTCAGCAACCGATTCGCGCGCGCGCCCACGAGGCCGAGGGAGTCGTAGACGATGCCGGGGCCTTCGCGCTCCACCGCGACGCCATAGATCGCGACCGGACCTCCCCTGGCGTAGCGAAGCTCGATCTGATGGGGGCCGTCCGTGGTCACGATCGAGTACACGCCCTCGCCGTACATGTCCGATTTCGTCGAGACGATCTCTCGCGGCTCATCGTCCAACCGGACGGAGAACTTCCCGCCCCGAGGCTGCTCTTCGAAGTAGATGTCGAAGCGGGATGCGAGCCTTCCGACATCGCCGTGTTTCGCGGTGCCGACGCGCGCCCAAGCGCCGGGTCTCGCCCGTGCCTGCACACCGCCGTAACCATAGCGTCCTCGCCGATCTTGCCGGCGAACCACCTCGCGCACGTCCCAGGCTTCGGGGTTCGACGACTGGCGCACGCCGCGATGCTGGTAGGGGATGTAGCCTTTGGCTGCGAGCACGAACCCATGGCCTGCGTCCCCGAACCGAGTCTGGAGGTTCTCGCGGATCGTCGACGTGATGAGATCGGTCGCAATGCTCGAGTCGCCGTAGTGGCCAACGCGCGTCACCGCGCCTTCTTCACGGCGCGCGGTGTTTTCGAGGGCTTCGTAGAAAGGCCGCATTCCGCGTCCGGTCGGGTCCTCGATTCGCACCTCGATGTCGTCGTATTCGGCGGAGTCGATTCCAAGCCCGCGGTCGGGCGACGGACGAACGGCGGATCGAGTCGTGCCGAGGTTGGCAGCGACGGTTTCACCGACGGTTTCCGCGAGGCGCTCGGCTCCCGCTTCGGTGGTCGTCGATGCCCGGTACGAGCCGCCGTGGCCAGCGAACGCGGGAATGTCGCCCCAGCGCTTGAAGAGACGCACGATTGGGTAGTCCTCCTCGACCGGGATCCAGGGCCTGAGACCCTCCATCGGCGGGACCGCGTACGTGAGCGCGCAGGCGGCAATCATGAACACCGTCACCGTGGCGAGGTGCTGGAGAGGTGACAGCGATTGTTGCATTCGTTTCAACATCAGAACTGGAAGTAGATGTAGGGGACCACCTGGCTCGTCGCGACCGCGCTGAGCACGAAACCAATCGCTGCAAGGGCTACACCCTGTGCGGGCGCGGGCATCGTCTTGAAGCGGATCTCGAGCGAATCGAACCATTGCTTCGGGGTGTAGTGCGCGGCGAACGTCACGATCAGCATCATCCAGACCCCTGCCGAGACCTGCGCGACCGAAAGGGTGCCCGAGCCGAGCCGCGTGGTGACGTCTACCGCATTTTGCAGGCTGGTAGCGCGGAAGAGGATGCGCGAAAACACGACGAACTGAAGCGCCCAAAACACCTTGAAGACGTGCACGTGGAGCCTGTCGACGCTTTCGCGGGTGCGACCGGACCGCCGGTAGAAGTACCGATGAACCGTCATCGCAGTGGCCTGCAGAATCGCGTAAAAGACGAACGTCCACGACGCCCCGTGCCAGATGCCGATGAGGAACATCGTGATCCACAGGTTCCAGTACGCGCGCCCGGCACTGACGCGCGAGCCGCCGAGCGGATAGTAGAGGTAGTCGCGCAGCCACGTGGACAGCGTGATGTGCCAGCGACGCCAAAATTCAGCCGGGCTCGCCGACTGATAGGGGCGATCGAAGTTCTCGGGAAGCTCGAGACCCATCAGCTTCGCCGAACCGCGCGCGACGTCGGTGTACCCGGAGAAGTCACAGTAGATCTGCATCGTGAACGCGTAGAGGGCGACCACGACCTCGGCGGTGCTGTAGAGCGCAGGCTGGTCGAAGACGCGGTCGACGAGGTTGACCGAGAGGTAGTCGGCAATCGCGACCTTCTTGACCATGCCCGTCGCGATGAGAAACAACCCCTGCGTGACCTGTTCCTGCTTCAGCCGAATCGGCCGCTGGAGCTGCGGAAGCAACTGCGAGGCGCGGACGATTGGACCGGCAACCAGCTGCGGAAAGTACGTGACGAAAAACGCGAATTGGAAGAAGTTGCGGGTGGGCTCGAGCTTTCGCCGGTAGATGTCGATCGTGTAGCTGAGGGTTTGGAACGTGTAGAACGAGATGCCAACCGGCAGGAGCACGTCGAGAAACGGCGGACTCGAGATTTCGATGTCGAAAAAGAGACCGAAAACGTCTGCCGTCGCCTGGGACGCGAAGTTGAAGTACTTGAAGAGCCCGAGGAGCCCGAGGTTCGAGATTAGGCTCACGAGAAGCCAGCGCTTCCTCGTCGTCTCTCGCGAGCTCGCGTGGATCCTCAGCCCCACGACGTAGTCGATCACCGTCGACCCGAGGATCAGGGCGATGTAGGCGGGGTGCCACGCCATGTAGAACAAGCAAGACGCGATGAAGACGAAGACGATCCGCAGCTGCTTGTGGCGAGCCAACAACCAGAAACCGGCGACCGCAACGCCTAGGAACAGAATGTAGTCGAGGCTGTTGAAGAGCACTGGTCCCCTTACCCCGCGTGCACGCCCCCGGTCTTAGCCGCAGCGGGGCCTGCACGCTAGTTGCTTGACGGGGGGGGGCGTTGGACCAACCATCGGCGGCCGGAGGTGACGATGAACATCGAAGGCTTAGTAGCGTTGGTGACGGGCGGTGCGTCCGGGTTGGGCGAGGCGACCGTTCGCGAGATCGTCCGTCGCGGGGGGCGCGCTGTGATCGTCGACCTCAACGCAGACCGAGGGAACCAGCTGGCCTCCGAGCTCGGAGACGCGGCAAGCTTCGTGCAGGCCGACGTCGGCAAGACTGATGACATCGAGGCGGCCGTGGCGAAAGCCACAGCGATGGGCCCGCTACGCGCCGCGATCAGCTGTGCTGGCATCGGCATGGCCATGCGCACCGTCAACAAGGAGGGGAAACCGCACGACCTCGCCGTGTTCGAAAAGATCATCTCGGTGAACCTCGTCGGGACCTTCAACGTGCTCCGGCTGGCAGCCGCGGCCATGGCCGCAAACGTTCCGGAAGACGGCGAGCGCGGTGTGATCATCAATACCGCCTCCGTGGCGGCGTTCGACGGTCAGATTGGGCAGGTCGCCTACTCGGCATCGAAGGGCGGCATCGTCGGCCTGACCCTCCCGGCCGCGCGCGATCTCTCCAAGGCGCAGATCCGAGTCGTCACGATTGCGCCGGGCACGTTCGACACGCCGCTGCTCGGGATGCTTCCCGAGGACATTCGCACCGCGCTTGCCGCCGCGATCCCGCACCCCAGCCGCCTCGGGCGTCCCGGAGAATTCGGCGCGCTCGCGGCCCACATCGTCGAAAACAGCTATCTCAACGGCGAGGTGATCCGGCTCGACGGCGCCATCCGAATGGCGCCCCGCTAACTTGCCCCGGGTTGCCACAGATTGGGAGCCGGCCCGTGGATGATGTCGCGCACCGAGCAGAGCATGCGCTGTTCGTGCCCGCCGCGCGCCGCCGACGAATCCTGACGCTCGCGCTTCCCATCATCGGGGGGATGCTCTCCCAAAACGTGCTCAACCTCGTCGACACCGCGATGGTCGGCACGCTCGGCGACGAAGCGCTTGCTGGGGTAGGGCTCGGCGGCTTCGCTAATTTCCTCTTTTCCGCCTTCGTTTTGGGCCTTTCGCCCGGTGTGCAGGCGATGGCGGCCCGCCGGGTCGGAGAGGGCCGCATGCACGAGACCGCGATTCCACTGAACGGCGGCTTGCTCCTCGCGGCTTCGATTGCAGTGCCCTGGTCGCTGATGCTGATCGCGCTGGCGCCCCAATACTTTCCGATACTCACCGGCGACGGCGCCGTCATCGAGCAGGGGGTTCCGTACCTGCGGGCGCGACTGTTCGCGATGTTCGCGATGGGAATGAATTTCTCGTTCCGCGGCTATTGGAACGCCGTCGACAAGTCGATCCTCTACATGCGGACGCTGATCTCGATGCACCTGCTGAACATCTTTCTCAACTGGGTCCTGATCTTCGGCAATCTCGGCGCACCCGCTCTCGGCGCGACCGGCGCGGGCGTGGCTTCGGCGATCGCCACGGTGTTCGGTACCGCGTCGTATTTCCTGCTCGGCCGCTCGTATGCGCGCGACGCCGGATTTCTCCGCGGGCTCCCGGGCCGCGCCACCATGTCGACGATCCTCCGTCTCGCGGCCCCGGCGGGGCTCCAGCAGTTCCTGTTTGCAGGCGGAATGACCGTGTTCATGATGCTGGTCGCGCGCATGGGCACCCCCGAGCTCGCGGCTGCCAAGGTGATC
Organism: Polyangiales bacterium; assembly: GCA_041576815.1. Taxonomy (GTDB): domain Bacteria; phylum Myxococcota_A; class Polyangia; order Polyangiales; family Houyiibacteriaceae; genus SG8-38. The sequence continues at coordinate 56,945 of JBFGKE010000005.1, read as the reverse complement.
ATCGACTTGATCCTCGTCGGAATCCTTCCGGGCATCGGCTTCGGTTTGGCTGCCGCGTCGCTCGCAGGTCAGGCGCTCGGGCGGGGCGATCCAGGCGATGCCAAGCGATGGGGCTGGGACGTCACGAAGATCGCGGTCGTCGTCGTCGCCGCGCTCAGCCTGCCCGCGGTGTTGTTCCCCGGGTGGATCCTCAGCGGATTCATCTACGAGCCGTCTACACTCGCCCTCGCGGAGAACCCTCTGCGTCTCGTGACCGCGTTCTTGTTCCTCGACGTCGTGGGCATGGTCTTGATGAACGCGCTCATGGGAGCCGGCGACACCAAACGCACCATGCTGGTCAGCACCAGCTTCCAGTGGCTCGTCTTCCTGCCCGCCGTGTTCGTGATCGGTCCGACCCTGGGTTTCGGCCTAGTCGCCGTGTTCGCCGTCCAAGTCGTCTATCGCAGCCTTCAATCGCTCACCTTCGCCTCGATGTGGAGCCGGGGCCGCTGGCAGGCGATCGAGCTTCACTAGGGCTTGCGGGTCTCGCCGGTCATCAGTCCACCGGCTCACCCGTGGAACGATCGAGCGTCATCCAAGGGGTTCCTGCGATTTGCACCTCGACGACCTTCTCCTGCACCGAGAGGGAAGGAGGGCTCGCCAGGGAGCCGACCTCGGAACGCCAAAGCTCCACCCCGGACCCGACGTCTTTGGCGACGACGACGCCCGGGTCGCCCGCTTGCGCTTCGTAAAGCACGCCCTCGCTCACGACCGCACCGGAGCCGGAATCCGCGGCCCCGCGAAGCTGCGCCTCCTGGCCTTTGTCCTCGAGCACCATCGCGCCGAACCACGCGGCGACGGAGGCCGCGAGCACCAGGCCGAGCATGATGAGCACGATCCGCTTTCCGGATTTGGCGTCGTGGTCCGTCACGGCGCTGTCTTAGCACGTCCGCCGCGGGGCGGTCCTGCGAGCCGCCACATTTCGCCGATCGGCACGACGCTCATCACCGTGTAGCTGACCAGAAGCAGGACCCCTGAGACCGCGTACGTGGCGAGCGCTCCCGGCCACCCATGCGCCATCAGCCATGGCGCCGCGACGTGGAGCAGCGTTCCGATCGAGCCCGCGCCGATCCAAAGGCCCTTCGAGCGCTTGCTTGCGCGGGACAGCATGAACATGTGGCTGAGGATCAGCAGGTAGACCGGCATCGAAAACAGGTGGAAGTGCGTAATCTCGAGAAGCTTTCGCCGAGCCATCGGCTCGAACACCGCGAGATCCTCCCCATCGGACGGAAGGACCAGCGCGGGCCCGCCCTCGATCTCCGGCGCCTCCACCGGCGCCTCGTCTCCCCCGTAGTACGCGGCCGCTTCAGAGAGGTCGATGCCGACCATGTCGTGCGTGAGCACGACCGTCAGCCCGAGCCCGAGCAGCGTGAAGATTAAGAAGATGGTGTAGACGACGCGTGCGCCCCAAGGGAGGCCTCGGAGCCGGCCGGACGGTCGGGTGAAGTCCTGCATCGGCTTTTACGAGGAGGGGAGAACCGTATCGTGGAGCAATACCGAAGCCCGCTCCACGGCCTTCGCCATCGCGTAGGCGGAAAGCGTCGCTCCCGATACCACGTCGATGTCTCGTCCCGGCCTGAACCCGCTGCTTCGTTCCTTTCCGACGAACTGCTTGCGGAAGCGCTTGGACCGAATGGCGCCTCCGTACGGCTCTCGATAGGCGACTACCTCGACCCGCGTCACCCGTCCTTCGCCATCGAAGAAGGTGGCGAAGTCGATGTATTCGTGCTGTCCGATCTCACGGTCGAAGAGCGCGTACCCATCGACGCGATCGCCCGAGTGCGCGATGTAGAAGATGTACTCGCCTCTCTCGAGCTTTTCGCCGAGCTGCTGCTCGATGTGGTCGCGGGTTCGTGCCGAAAGCTCGATTCGCCGGTAGTCGACGAGCTCAGACTGCTTGAACTGCTCGGCGAGGAGCCCGCGCACGGTGAAATACACCTGCGCGTGACTGCTTCCGGAGATCCCGGCGCTCAGGATGGCCACGACCAAGAGGACGGGGGTCTTATTGAAAACGCCTTTCATCTTCGTTTTCAACGATAGGGGCAGCGCGAAGGCCCTGCAAGTGAAAAACAACGCAAATTTTGCGTGTTTCTGGGGCCTCTACGCGGAGCGCCGACTCCGTTCGGGCTCCCGGTCGAATCCTTTTGAGCTCCGCGGTGCTCTAGAAGAGGTGCCGAGCGGGGCTCGCCTACGAATGACCGCCCTCGGCCCATTCCACGAGGAGGTTCCCCATGAATGCCCTGATTCCCCGAAACGAGCATAACGTCGATCGCGTCATTCGCGTGGTCGTTGGGATCGCCGTGCTGTCGCTGGTATGGATCGGGCCTCAGACACCTTGGGGCTGGCTCGGTCTGGTCCCGCTCATCACCGGCTTGATCGGTCGCTGCCCGCTCTACCGAGTGTTGGGGATCTCGACATGCTCGATCGACAAGCGCACGACGACGCCACGCCGGACGGGGACCTGATCGCCTCGGCCGCGGCTGGGGATCGCAGCGCGTTTGAGCGTCTGGTGACGCGTCACGCGGCTGCGGTCCTTCGGCTTGCGACGATTGTGACCGGTGATGCGGCGAGTGCTGAAGACGCCGCGCAGCAGGCCTTTCTCTCGGCGTTTCGGAACGCGGCGAGCTTCCGCGGGGAGGCGTCGTTTCGCGCCTGGCTTCTCACGATCACCCGTCGTGCAGCGTATCGCGTGTGCAAGAAGCAGAGCCGCGAAGAACCGATGGAGGAGCCGACGATGCAGCTCGGGCTCGACGCGGGCTGGGGGAGCGAAGATCCCGAGGCGCTCGCGATCGCGGCCGAACGCCGAGATCTTCTTTCGAGCGCGCTCGCGTCGCTGGGGGCCGCCGATCGGGAGGTTCTGGTCCTCCGTGACATCGAGGGTTTGAGTGGAGCTGAAGCGGCGGAGGTCCTCGGGGTTGGACAAAGGGCGTTGAAGAGCCGCCTTCACCGGGCCCGGCTACGTCTCGCGGCTGCTCTTCGTGCGAGTGCGTTAGCGGATGTTTCGGAAAAACTAGAAGGAGGCGAGCCATGAAGGAGCGAACCGTGGCCGGTATGCGCTGCTCGGAGGTGCTCGCGGTCTTGAGCGACTTCGTCGATGGTGAGCTCGAGCCAGCCGTCGCGAGTAAGATCGAGGAGCACTTGCTCGGCTGCCCGGACTGCGATCGGTTTGGACGCAACTTCGGCGCGATGGTCGTGGCACTCCGGCGGGAGTCCGAGAAGAGCCCGGAGGTGCAGCTCGAGGTGATGACGCGGCTGCTCAAACGAGTCCGGAGGGAGCGCACTGAGTGATACGTGCCCGCGTCGCCGTCCTGTTCTTCGTCGCCGGCCTCGTCGCGTGGCTCTACTTGAGCGGTGCCTACCAGTCGTTCGACCCCAACCGACTGCGGCATTGGTTTCAGCAGGCCGGGGCATATGGCGGACTCCTCTTCATCGCTGCGTATTCGTGTCTGCAGCCGCTCGGCTTCCGGAGCATCTTTTTTCTATTGAGCGCGCCGCTCGTGTGGGAGCCGGCGACCGCGTTCATGCTCAGCATGGCGGGCACCGTCGGCGCTTGCGTGCTCGCCTTTGGGTTTGCGCGTTTCATCGCGCACGAATGGGTGCAGAAAAGGCTGCCGAAAGCAATCCGTCGGCTCGATGATCGACTCGTTTCGCGAGGGTTTGCGACGGTGCTGTTGCTTCGGCTGCTCTTCTACACCGCGCCCACGCTTCAATTCGGTCTCGGCGTATCGCGCGTGGCAGCGCAGCCGTTTCTTGCGGGGACCGTGCTCGGAGTCCTGCCGTTTACGGCGCTTGCAACGGTCGTTGGTGTCCAGTTCAACACGTGGCTGCTGGCTCACCCGATCTCGAGTTGGCCATGGAATCAGTTTTGGCCCGCGATCGTCCTAACAATCATGGTGCTCTTTGGAGCCGCGCTGTGGCTCGCCCGTCGATGGCAAGGGGCGCTATGCTTCGAGGAGAAAACGCCATGAATGCGCACTGCCTCACCCGCTTCCGTCGAGCCGCCACGTGCATCGCCGTGCTGGCTGCGCTCGGCGCATGCCACCCCGTCGCCGCTCAAAGCGATTGCGAGCGCAAGGAAGCGCCGCGTCTCTTCTCGGATGTGATGTCGAGTGCTCGGATCTATCCCAACGCCGACGCGGCGTTGATCGGCTTCGCCTTGGGTTCGCTCTGGCGGCCGACCGACAAGTGCGTCCATCTTGCGGGTGAGCTCTTCGCCCGATTCGGCAGCCGCAAGAACGGCGACGGCGCCGACACCAAGATGCGGACGGCGGGCGGCGCGATCGGCGCGCTCTGGGGTGCGGGCAACGAGGACCGCTGGTTTGGTGCAGGTGCGATGTTCGACCTCGGGTGGGCTCGGGTGAGCAGTCGCGACGACTTCGTTCTCAGCGGCTATCTCCGCGCGCTGCTCTACTGGCGGCTTCGCAAGCAGTTTTGGGTCGGGCTCGATGCGCGCGCAGGTCACGTGATCGTGCCGGTGACGCTCGACGGCATCGGCATCAGCGGACCGATGGTCGGCCTTGGTATCGGTGCCGCGTGGGGCCACGACGACTATGGCAACCGCTAGTCGACCGCGCGCTCGAAGCTCGGGACGGCTTGCAGCGCTCGCCGTCGTCGTCCTGCTGGTAGGTGGCTGCACCGGAGTCCTCCAGAACCTCGGCGCTCGATGGGCGACCAACAAGATCGCGGGCGTCTTCGATCTGGACGAAGCCCAAAAAGCCGCGACCCGTGCCGCCGTCGACCGCGCGATTGCCGATGCGCCCGAGGTCTTGGGCAAGCGCCTGGACCTGCTGGTCGCCACCGTCGATCGCGCCCTCTCGAAGGGTCTCGAGGAGCAGAACATGCGCATCATCGAGCGGCAGGTCGACATCATGCTCGACAAGGCCGTGGCCTGGATCATTGACGAGGCGGCACCGATCCTCGCCACGCTTCGTGACGATCAAATCGACCACGCGGAGCGAGAGCTCGATGAACGTCTTCAAGAAACGCGAGAAGAGCTCAACGCCCCTCCCGACGAACGGCTCGAAAGCCGTCAGGAAAAATTCGTCGAGGCCATCGAGAAGTGGACGGGCTCGCTCAGCGACAAACAAGAAGATGCGATTCGTGCATACGTCGCCGCCATGCCCGACGAGGCAGCCGATCGGCTCGAGGCGGACGAGAAGCGCTTGGCCTACATCGCCGACGAGCTTCGCAAGCATCCGGGCGCGCCTGCGATCCGGGAGCTGCTGTGGGACGCCTGGAAACAGCGCGAAGACTGGGGGCCGGGCACCCGTTCGGCCGAGGAGCGGCGTGCGGACGGACGCAAGACGCTCTTCTTCGTGTACGATCTGCTCGACGCCGAGCAGCGGGACCACATGAGCGAACGCCTCCACGAGATGCACGGCATGGTTGAAAAGCTCATGGGGACTGGACGAGGTTGACGATGTCGAGGGGTTCCACGCCGCGGACTTACACCGTGTCCGAGCTTTTTCGCGATTTGAAACGCCTCGCGTTCCGCGTGCCTTCTCTCTGGGCGATCTGGGTCGGCGGTCGACTGCCGCGTGCCCTCAGGGAAAAGGTGATCGTCGCCGTGGCGCAGGTGAACGCGTGCCGAATGTGCGAGCACGCGCATACACGGATGGCGCTCGCGTCGGGGGTCACGGACGCCGAGCTCGCCGCCCTCGAAAGCATGGACGAACGCGCCTTCGATCGCCGGACGTGGCTGGCCATTGCCTATGCGCGCGAGCGAACGAAAGCCGACTTCGCCGACATCTCGTCTGCTGAAGAGCAGGACGCCCTGCAGGAAGCCCTTGGGGCTCAGACGGTGCGAGACGTGGAAAACGTCGCTCGGGTCATGACGGCGGCCAACCGCATCGCCAATACACTGAACGCGCTTTCGGATCGACGACGAGGCCAGCCAAATCCCGACAGCCGGCTCGCCGACGAGCTGATCATCAATGTCTTGTTCTTGCCGGGCGCATGGCTCGGCACGCTGGTCGCCGCCGTACGCCAACGAAAATCACCTTTTTCAGTCTGGCGCCAAGCGCGGGAGTGGGACAGCCATGCGAAGCCCCGCGCGTAACGTGCCGCGCCCTCGGGCATAGGGGGTGGCATGACGGATAGGAGACGTTTCATGAAGGATGTAGCTCGTTGTGCGCTGGTTTTGGCGCTTGGTTTCGTGTTTGCGGGGTCGGCGGCGCTTGCGGACTACGCCCCGCTCAAGCTGGACACGGTCCACAGCAAAGTCGACTTCACGGCGTCGACGATCATCTTCGACGTCGACGGAGCATTCGACAAGTATGACGTCCAGATCGAAGGCGACCCGGACAAGCCGGCCACGGTCAAGGTCAAAGCGAGCATCGACGCGGCTTCGATCAATACCCAGAACACGAAGCGCGACAATCATCTCAGAAGCTCCGACTTCTTCGACGTCGAGAAGTACCCCACCATCACGTTCGAATCGACCAACGTACGGAAGAAGGGCAATCAGCTGATCGTCAAAGGCAAGCTCACGATGCATGGCACGACGAAGCCCGTGACGATCCCCTTCAAGGTCGCCAACGGCAAGAACGGCGCCGGCGTCGATACGCGGACGTACAAGGGGACGCTCACGATCGACCGTAACGATTTCGGTATCGGCACCGATAGCATCGCCGCGAAGATCAGCCTCGAAGACGAGGTCGACATTCGTCTGTTGATCGTCACGTTCCCCGAGTAACCCCGTCTGCGAACGAGAGACCGCATCGCTTGAAGCCCGAGGCGTCTTCGATGTAGGGTGCCCCATGCGTCGGTGGTTGGTGTTGGGCCTTGCTCTCGCCGCGTGCAGCAGCAGCGGCGATAGCGACGGGGAGGGTGGATTTGCCAAGGGCGAGCTCACCCAATGTCTGATCGATTCGGGCTCGCTGACCGAGCGCTGCGTCGACGAATACGTGTCGATCGTCGCGGCATGCCGTCTGCAGGCCGACGGAGCGTGCGAAACGGACGCACGAAGCCCGGGCGGTGCGCTCGATGCGTCGCTCGGCGCGAGCCGACAGGCCAACCTCGAGACCTGCACCGACGACCAGGCGTTTACCGTCGGCTACTTTGGCGGGGCCGAGGACCTCGCCAACAAGTCGATCGGGATGTGCGCTCGCTTTGGTGACGAGCTCTCGGACCTCGCCTTCTCCGAGGACCCGCCGGCCAACGAAGATGGGCGCGAATGCCAGGCGACGGTCGCCGCCGAGCTCGACATGCTGCGCAGCGCCGTCGTACAGGCCGTGGGCCCCGGCTGCTCCGTGACCGACTTCGATCGCAACGCATGCGATCGGTCCGCGCGCGACGCGGCCGTCGTCCGCGCCGGGGAAGCGGCGCAACGTGCGATTGTGGGTTCATGTGGGGCTGCGTTCGACGAGCTTCGCCTCGCATCCTTCGGGGTATCGCTGCAAGAGCGAGTGAAAAGCCTGGTCGACACCGCGATCAATCGCGCGCGCAACCTCGCGATCTTTGCATATCCGCCCAACGACATCGGGCCGACCGCCGAGTTCGGCCCGTTTCCCATCGGCATTCGCACGTTCGAGGCAGTCGACGAGTCACGCCTCAACGTTCCCGGAGACGGACCCCGGCCGGTGACCTTCGACGTCTACTATCCCTCCACCGCCGAGGAAGTCGCTGGAGTCCCGCGCGAAATCGTTTCCGTGCTCGGCATCGAGATTCTTCCAGCGCCGGCCTACCGGGATGTCGACGTCGCCGACGGCGTGTACCCGTTGGTCTTGTTTTCCCACGGATTTGGGGGCATTCGGTTCCAGTCGTTCTTTCACGTGGCGCACCTCGCGAGCCATGGGTTCATCGTCGTCAGCCCCGATCACCACGGCAACACGATTCCCGACGACTTCGCCGACATCGTCGACAAGTCCACCGCGGTCAACCGAGCGTTCGACATGAAATACTTGATGGACGAGATCCTCGACGAGGCCACGGATCCAGGCGCATCCTTCGCGGCGTCCATCGATGCGGATCGCATCGGCATGTCCGGTCATTCCTATGGTGGATACGAAGCCTTCATCCTGACCGGCGGCGAAGTTCGGGGCTCGAGCCTGGACGAAACGACGGTGACGCTCGGCACGTTCACCGATCCGCGCATCAAAGCGATTTTGCCGATGGCGCCGCGCACCATGCGCCGGGTCGATGCGGTGACGCTTGGCGATAGCTACTTTCAGACCGTGACCGTTCCCACGCTGATCATCGGCAGCGAGCTCGACATGACCGATCCGTTTTTCGTCGATGCGATGCGTGCGTTCAACGGGCTTCCCATCGGCGCGGAGTTCGTGGGCTTGGCCGAGGTACTCGACGGGGGTCACAACACCTTCACCGACTTGTGCGAGCTGCAGCCTGACGTGCTGGATTTGGTGGGCGGCGCCAACGAAGGCTGCATGCCGCGGCACCTCCCTTGGAAGCACGCGCACGACTTGATCAATTACCTCGCGCTCAACTTCTTCGACGGGATTCTCAATGACAACGCCGAGGCCCTCGATCGGCTCCGGCCAGAAGTGGTCGGCGAGCTCGAAGACCTGAGATTCTGGCGGAAGTAACCGCGGTCTGCCGCGCGGCTCGATGCGGCAAAGTGTCGCAGAGCCGCGCGGCAGGCGCGAAAACGGGCTCTCGGGTAGTCGTGCGCTAGCCCTTTCCGCTGTTGCTTCCGCTTCGGTCGTCGTCGTAGCCGTTGCAGTCGTCGTCGTCACGATGGTCGACGCGGTCGCACTCGCGGTCGGCATCGTCGTAGTCGTCGTAGTCGTCGCGATCGTCTTCGTCGTCGCAGTCGTCGTCGTGGTGATCGTCGCCGTCGCAGTCGTCGTCGTGATGGTTACAGTCGTCGTCATCGCCACCGTGGGGCTTGCAGAACGAGCCGCCGTGTTCGAATTCGCACTCTTCGCCCCGAGGGCAGTCGTGGTCGGACGCGCATTCCTTGGCGCCGCCGTCCCCGTGGTCGTTTCCGCCCGTGCCGCCGGTGCCATCATGGCCGCCGGTGCCATCGTGGCCGCCAGTACCGCTCGCGCCGTCCGCCGCGCGGGTGGCGAGCTCGGACGCGCCCAAGTCGGCATCGCCACAACCGTAAGCCAGCAAACAACCAGCCGCGAAAATCGCCCCAATCATGTTGAAATTCATCGTGATCCTCCGGGTGTGTCGTGAAGTGATGGAGCGACTCTACCGCCGCATTCTCGTCACTCTCCCAACGGGCGCTGACGGGATTCGATCGGCCCCTTGCGCGACGCGGGGGTTCGGTATCTCATCGGCAGCGATGAGCACCTCGGAGCTCGAGCATCTCTTCTACGAGGGAAGCTACGGACGCATTCTCAGCTCGACTGCTGATTTACACACGGGTCGGCTGAACCCGTTCGTCGTCGGTGCACTGGCGCTTTCTGGAAGGCTCGACGAAGCGGAGATCATCGGGAGGCTGGTGATCGGGAAGGAAAGCCGACCCGAAGCGGAGGCGGTCGCGGTGCGTTTCTTTCTGTGTGCTGGCGCGTGTCACGCCGGATCGGTCGAAAAGGCCATGCGCTGGGCGAAGCGGAACCTCTCGGCGATTCGAGCAGATGACGCCCGAAGCCGCTTCTTCGCCTATCAGGGCTTTGGGCTCGTGCGCTACTTCGAGGGTCGCATGGATCGTAGCCGGCGATTCGCGCGGCGCGCCTTGTCTGCCGCGATCGAAGCGGGCTTCCCCTATGGTCGACTCTTGGCCCTGGATCTGCGAGGACACGCGTTGATTCAAACCGGCCGCATCTCGTCGGGTCTGCGCCTCCTGGAGCAAGCGGAGCGCTTGGCGCTCGATCTCGGCTTCGTCGCGAACGCGAAAACCATAGAGGTCGCCCAGCACATCTATCGCGTGCGTTGTCGTATTGAGGGGTCGGACGGCACGCTCTCGCGGCTCCTCGAGCTCGCGCACTCGCCCATTGTCAGCTTCTTCGCGCGACGGAACGCCTTTTTGGAGCTCGCATGGCAGCAAGCCTTGCGCGGGAACCAGCGGGCCGCAGAGGAGGCCCTCGGCGAAGCCGCCCGCATCGCATTGCCCGACGAGGACCGTCGGGGCAGAGCTCGTGCGCTCTTGGCGCGCGCCGTCGTGCTTCACTTGTCTCAGGGCGAGCCCGCGCCAGCACCGTACGTGGGAGAGGCACGACGACTCGCCGAGCCGGACGCGTCGCTGCGCGCGGAGGTGCACTTCGTCGAAGCTGCGTTCTGGAAGAAGCATCGCGAAGGATTCGCGGCAGAGCTCGATGCGCTAGCCGCCGAGACCGCGATCGAGCGCGCGGCCACGGCGCGTCGCCTTCTCGGGCCCGTTTCGGCATCAAAGCAGCTTCCCTCGGAAGACCGCTTTGGCGAGCTGCTCCTGGCGCTGAGGTCCATGACACCCACGGCCCGGGTGGTCCACTTGGTGAACGAGCACCTGCTCGGCCTCGTGCCGCCAAGCCTCGGGTTGGCGCCGGGGTGCCGCATCTACGTGACCGCGCTCTCGGTGTTGACCGAAGACCACGGAATGGTCTCCGCTCACAAGCATCCGTCCGGGCCGTCGATGCGGGTGCTTCGCGAGCTAGCGAAGGGCGCGAAGACCAATGCCACCCTGATCGAATCGGTGTGGGGTCTCCGCAACTATTCGCCCGAGCGGCACGACCCGACGCTTCACACGGCAATTGCCCGACTTCGCGCTTCGCTTGCCCCGCGTGCCGACTGGGTCGTGACGACCGCGCGCGGGTACCAGCTCGCGCCAGGCATCGAGCTCGTCGAAGTGGGCGACGAGCTCGACATCCATTCACCCGACCAGCTCGATCCCGAAGGCGACTCGATCCCCCAGGTTTCCGAGCGCGAATCTCACATTCTCGAGATCATCGGGCGCCGGCGCATCGCAAGCTCCGCGGAGCTCGCACAGGATCTACGTGTGTCAGACGCGACTGCGCTTCGCTCGCTTCGCGCGTTGGTCGCCGACGGGAGGCTGCGTCGAACCGGTCGTGGCAAGGGCACGCGCTATTCACTGCACCCCGAGGTGCTTTCAGCAGAGGGAGAACGATCGTGATGCAAACCATCGGAACAACTCTCAGCCTCGTGCTCCTGCTTCTCGTCGCCTGCGGCGATCCAAGCGCGGAGCTCACCACGGCGGGTGATGCGGCGGTCCCGAACGATCCTAGGATCGACGCAGGCATCGATCCCGGAGTCGTCGACCCAGGCGATGGCGAAGCCATCCGGCTCGACGGCGTCTACACCGTTCCGGTCACCGAGCCGTCACTGGAGCCCTTTGCATCACAGCCGGTCGTCTTGGATTGGCGCGAAGCCAACGGGGAGTATCGAATGGACTATGATTTCCCAACCGATCTGACCGGCGTTTCGCAACGCGTGGCATTCGAGGGGAGTCTTACGCGAGACGGCACGATTCAGCTCACGGGTGACCTAGGCTCGGCGACCTGCGAGCCTGACGCCTCGGGTACCCACTTTGTCTGTACCGAACGCTTTTCAGACATCGCGTTCGACTTGCCGCGTCTTCAGCGCGACTTCGAGCGCCGCGAGCTTTCTGCCGCCGAGATCACCCGGCGCCTGGAAGTGGCGACGCTCTTCCAATCGGATCCGATTGGAATCCTCGAGTTCGCGCTAGAGTGAGGATGGACGCTGCCGACGATCAAAAGGCGTCGACGCCGAGGCCGACGAAGCCGGAGAAGTTCGGTTTTTCAGCAAGCCACGCGCTTGGAAACGCATACCCAACCCGGGCATAGACCTGCCAGCGGCCCCAGCGGAGGTCGGTGAAGAGGGCCAAGCCCCCAATGCCGCCAAACTCGCTCAGCGATCCCTGCCGACGCGGGTCGTTGATCGCGCCGCCCGACACGAGGAGCCCGAGCTCTTGAGGCTTGCCTCGCTTCGGCCGAAAGTGTCCGCTCAGCTGTGCCATCGCGACGCGCTCCGAGAGGTTCGCCGACCAGGGCAGGCCGGGGACGATGATCACGTACGGGTTCATGCCGCCGACTCGGAGGCGAGTGATGTCATCTTGAAACCAGCCCCAGTTGAACGTTTCCTGCAGCTCGACCCGAAACCGCTCGTGGGTCTGCCAGCCGGCGCGCAGCCATTGGTTCAAGGTCCAGATCCCGCGATTGGGGTCGTTCCGGCCGTCCCCGACGAAACCCCACGGGCGAATGCGTGAGCGGACGTCGACCGCCGCCGACGCCCCGACTGCGATGCCTTCAATTCTCGGGAACAGTCTCGATGCGCGGTATTCGAGCGCCGGCGAGTCGATCTTCCAATAGATGTAGCCGAGGCGGGGTTGGAACACCCACGTGTTGGGGGGGAGCAGGTACGTGGGATCGGTGTTGCGATCGTTGAACCACCAGTGCCCGACGTCGGTCACGAGCTCGAGCGTGTGGTGAGGCGCGAAGTGCCACTGAATCTTCGGCAGCAAGAACAGATAGCTCGCCAAGAAACCGAGCCCGTCTCGTCGAATCCCTTGCTGATAATATTGAAAGAGGACACCGGCGAGCGCCGCCTCGCCGCGAAGCGCAATGGAGAATTCGAAGTTCTTGCCCATGGGCAGTCGCTCGATCTCCAAGTGGATGGTGTCGGTGTTGTAGTGAAGGCGCACGTCGCCTTGGCCGACCTTGTCCTCGCCGATCGCTTCGAACAACACGAAGCCGAAGCCGGAGACCTCGGGCACGAACGCGGCATCGTAGCCCCCGGCAGCGGAGCCGGACCATCCTTCGGCGCTCGCAGCGGAGGAGATCAGCATGAGCATGAGGATCGCGAATGGAAAACGCATCGGCATCTACCGTTTCTCCAGGAGCACCGACCGACTCAGGGCGATGATGGGTCGGTCACGCTCCGCGAATCCTATGCGAAGCGCGGCCCGAACGCTCCTCTCGAAAGCCCGCCGGCTCACATGAAGCTTGGGCTCGGTGATGAGAAGGGAGGCGCCCGGCTCGAGTGCGTCCAGCACCTGATGGAACAGGTGCTCCACATCGGAGACCTCGTGAACCATCCAAAACGCAACCGCGAATCCAAGCCGTGCGTCCTGACCGAGCCGGAGATCGTTCTCGCTTGCCTGCAGGAGCTCGGTACGCCCGAGCAGACCGCCTCGCTCGAGGCGTCGTTTCGTCATCGCAAGCATTCGCGGCTGCAAATCGACGGCGATGACGCGGCCGTGCGGACCGACCAACCGCGCCAGCGCCTCCGTGTTGAACCCTGCGCCGCAGCCGATGTCGGCCACGCGCATCCCCTCCCGCACCCACGGCGCGAAGATGTCCTCCGGGTCGTGGAACAGGCGCCGAAGCGGATTGTCGAAGCTACGGACGAACCACCATGGGCAAACGTGGGCCATCGCCCCTCCTCGTCCCATGACTGAGCCTCGGCACATCGCTGCGCCAGCCGAATTCCGCGAAATCGGTGCAAGCGATTTTCATTTGCAGGGCGTGTGGGGAACGGGGCGGCGCGCTCGCCTAGAACATCCAGCCGAGACCGACGTTCCAGCGATTTTCGTGCGGGCCCGAGGACCGGCGCACCGCTTGGTAGTCGAACTTGAAGACCACCTGCTGGATGGGCCGATAGCTGAGGCCCACCGTCGGCACCAGGAACGCCGGCTGGTCGAACGCCGGATCCGACTCGTTGAAGGTCGTGTCGAACCAATCGACCCGTACGAAGGGGAGCAGCTCCATCGGCGTGTCGACGAAATAGATGACGTTGTAGGCAATCTCGCCGTACACCCCGAAGAGGTTCGAGCCGACATCACTGACGACGTCGGTCTCGCCCGGGAGCACCGTCCGAAGCGCGTCCGTGTTGCTGACGTGGAAATAGGCGAGAACCGCGCGGGACTCGAATCCTTTGCGACGAATGCGCCAGTCGCCCGCCACGCCTCCGACCAGCACGTTGACGTCGAGCTCGCGCGGGCCTGCCAAGCCGACGTAGGGCGCGACCCCGAGCACCATACCGAGCGTCGGCTCCCACTCGAGCCGTCCGACGAACGCAGGGCCGTTCAGCGTTGCAGTCGTGACCTGAAGCCGCCCCCCGCGAAGCCCGCTCGAGCCCGAGAACCCGCTCGCATCGAGGCCGCTCATTACGTAGAACTCGTAGCGAAGCCCTTCGACCGGCTCGCCCCAGATGCCGATGCCGCCCTCGCGCCAGGTCGTCGGAATGATCACGCGGTCGACGAGAGGTCGCTCGACGCCGTGGAAGATCGGCGGCTCATGCCACTGGTTGATGATGCCCATCGGTACGAGGATGGCCCCGCCTCGCAGATAGAGCGCTTCGCTGACGCCGCTGAGCAGTCGCCAATCGATGTAGGCCTGCTCGATTTGAAAGCTCCCCGGTACCGCCACGCCACCCGACTCGGCCACCAGCGCGTGCTCCAGCTCGAGCTCCGTGTAGAACCGAAATCGATCGTTGAAGTTGTGCGCGATGAACAAGACGAGACGGTGAAGGTCGAGCCGGGCAAACGCCGGATCGCCTTCCGGCTTCAAGACATTGAGGTGCAGCTCGCCGTAGCCGCCGACGCTGGTCTTGGCCGCCCGTGCGAAGCGCGCCTCCTGCATGCCGCGCAGCGGGTCGAAGTCCATGTCGCCGTACTGGCCGGCCTGGGGCTCGTCGGGTGCGACCTCCCCGGGGGGAGGCATCACGATCGTGGGTCCGCCCTGCGCGTCGTCTCGTGTTTCGGCGTCTTGTGTTTCGGTGTCCGATGCCGGCTCCTCTGCCTGTGCGGCCGCGAGCTCTGGGATCGCCATGGCAGCAGCCCAACAAACCAACAGCGCAGTTGCGCCGCTTCGATATCTCGATTTCACTACCCTCTCCCTATTGCAAATGAAAATGATTTTCAGCTTCATTATACCGTGCGCTCCACGGTTGCAAGGGCCGATAGCGATGGCACACCCTGACCCATGCGCTACGCTGAAATCACTGGGTTTTTAGCCCGGCATGCAGCTTGCTTAGTTAGAGCGCGCAACGAGGAGGAAGAGGATGCGCAGCATATTGATGATTCTTGGCTTCATGGTGGCCGGCGGGGCGCTCGGGTGTAACCCGGCTCCAAATGCGGGGCAGGGCCAATACGAGGCCGCGCTTCGACAGACGGCCTCTTGTGACGACGTCCTCGATGCGGTTCAGGCGGATGCGATTGCGAAGGTCGATCTCGAGCTCGAGTCGTTCATCAAGCAGGACTACTACGACCATCGCTGGATCGGGAATCCGACCGTGGCGTTTGACGGGGGTGCGGGCGGGATGGGCGGCGGACCCGAGGCGCCTACCAACGCCGATGGCGGCGACGCTCCGCGCGGGGTGTCGGATACCAACCGTCAGGTCGCCAACGTCGACGAAGCCGACATCGTCAAAGCCGGTGACGAGGGCCGCAAGCTCTACGTGATTCGAGGCAACGGGTTCTACGAGTTCGACTCGTGGCCGGCCGCGAGCACGTCCAAGGTGGCTGACCTCGAAATCCAGGGCGGCGCGATGGAGATGTTCGTCGAAGGTGACCGGGCCGTCGTGTTCTCGAACGTTTACGATGTCACGGAGCTCGATGACGGCGATCTATGCATCGGCTACGGTGGCGGACCCGAGCCTGGAATCGCTGCCGACGTTGCGTACTACTGCGGGCGTTCTTACGTGAAGACGACGGTCATCGATCTCAGCGGCGACAGGCCCGAAGCCGTCCGCGAGATCTACGTCGACGGTTGGTACACGTCTTCCCGCCGGCACGACAACATCGTCCGGGCGGTCATTCAGAGCAGCATGCAGCGGCCCACGACCGTGCCGAACCTCTGGGACTTCGTCTACAACCAAGAGCCATATCCGGAGTCGCGCGAAACGCAGATTCTGCTGGCACGGGCTTGGGCGAACGAAGCGAAGGACGCGATTCGCGCGACCACGCTCGAGCAGTGGGTACCGGTCTGGGGCGAGCGCGTGAACGGTGAGATTCAAGAGCAGCCGGTTCAGTGTGCGGACTTCTACGCGCCGGCGCCTGGCCTCACCAACTACGGTCTCACACAAATCGTCGGTCTCGACATGACGAACGGGGATCCGGCGCAGATCACGTCGATTATGGGCCAAGCGTCGACGATCTACTCGAACGGCGAGACGATGGTGCTCGCGCAGCCGGACTGGACTTTCCTCGAGCGCGGGGTCAACAGCGACCGCACCGCCGTGCATCGGTTCGCGGTGTCCTTCGAGCAGCAGCGTACCCCGTACCAGGGGTCGGGCTTCGTGCAGGGGACCGTCCACGACCAGTTCTCGATCGACGAGCGCGGTGGCGTCATTCGTATCGCGACCACGCGCACGACGTGGCCAGCCAGCCCGACCGATCCCGTAGCGCCGGACATCTGGATTCCGCCGACCACCGACAACCTGGTCAGCACGATGAGGCTCAACGGCAACGCGCTCGAGCTCGTGGGTTCGACGCCGCCCCTCGCGGAGGGCGAGCGGATCTTCTCCGCACGGTTCCTCGGTGACCTCGGCTACATCGTGACGTTCCGTCAGGTCGACCCGCTGTTTGCAATCGACCTCAGCGATCCGGCGAAGCCGACGGTGCTCGGCGAGCTCAAGATCCCAGGCTTCAGCGACTACATGCATCCGCTTGGCGACGATCACCTGCTGACCATCGGGCGCGACGTCGACGAAGTCACGCAGCGAGACAACGGGACCGCGCTTCAGGTCTTCGACGTGTCCGATCCGACCAATCCGGTCCAGAAGCACAAGGCGCTGGTGGGCGAGGGCTTCTCCGAAGCCAACCACAACCACAAAGCGTTCAACTTCTATGACGGGCTTGGCGCCGCTGATGGCGGGCTACTCGCGTTTCCGTTCGTCTCGTATGAAGGAAACTTCTCGAGCACGCTCGAGCTTTGGGACGTCAGCATCGCGGACGGGCTGAGCCGCCGGGGCGCGGTCGATCACTCCGATCTGGTTCTCGACGACTGCGGCGGCGTGCCGTACCCCGTCGAAGATTTCTACCAGTATTGTGGCTACGACCCGCAGATCACACGCGGCGTGTTCATCGACGAGTTCATCTACTCGATCAGCTTCGGTGGCGTGCGTGTGCACGACGTGAGCGATCTCGAGACCGTCGTCGCCACGGCGACGTACTGACCCACGATTACACTAGAGGCCGGCGCGTATCTCTCTCTCGAGAGTCTCGAGCGCGTCGGCCTTTTCCTGAAGGCGTTGTGCCTCACGCGCGATCGAGGTGAGCTGGCCGATGTCCCGCTCCGCGATCGCCGCTTTCAAGTCCTCCAGCATGCTTCGGGACTCGACCACACCTTCGAGGCTCGCTTCGTGATAGCGCTCACACGAGGGTGGTGGCGTCAGGCTCCTCATCTCGGTTTCCATGCGTTTCGTGTCGTCGATCAGCCGGTCGAAGCCGGATGAGGCGCCTCCGAGGCCGGCTTTGATGAGCTGCATCGCAAAGGCGTTGGGGTCGCCGGCCCCTTCGGTCGAGTGGATGCGGTCCATCTGCTCGAGGTATGCAAGAACCCCGTCCGGCGTGTCCGGCGTGTCCGGCGGCGGTGCGCGTGTCGGGGCAGGCGCCGGCGCCTCGGCGGTCTCGGTGTTGGAGAGCACGATGCGGCCGTCGGGACGTCGCTCGATGCGGACGACTGAAGTGCGCTCGGGCTCGACCGCCTGAAACACCGGCGCCGCTCGGCGCTCGGGCTCGGCCGGCTGAAAAAGGGGCGCCGCTTCGGGCTCGGGCTCGTCCTGGATGGCAGACGCGCGTTGCGGCCGATCCGAGAGGCGGCCCAATAGAAACGCGATGACCAGGAGCGCGGCTCCCAGCAACGAGGCCAAGACGACCACCAGGCGTCGGTTCGAGCTGTCCTCGGCCATGCCGATTACACTACCGCAAAACCTGGGACTCCGCAGCGGGCCGGCGCGCCTCTGACCTAGTCGACGCTTTCGATCTGCACACGCAGTGCTTCGAGCGCCTCGGTGGACTCCGTCCACGACTCCAACGCCACCTGAAGCTGCGCCTGGACCTTCGTCACGTCCCGCAGCAGTGCGTCCCGTCGGTCGGCATCATCATATACCTCGGGCTGGCTGAGCTCTTCGTTGTGTGCGGCGAGCTGATTCTCGAGATCGGTAATCGTCTTTTCTAGTGCGTCGACCCGTCGCTCGAGCGGCTTGAGCTCGCGGTTGCGCTGTGCGCGACGCTCGGCGTCCTTTCGACGCTGCGCCTTGCGCGTCTGGCGACTCTTCTTTTGCTTGGGAGGCGCGATCCGCGCCTCGGTTGCTGGAACGAGGTCGCGGTCCTGGCAGGACCAAAGGTAGTCGTCGAGCGTGCCCGCATAGCTTTCCACGCCGCCGTCGTGCACGACCCAGAGCTTGGTCGCGAGGCGACGAATGAAGGCGCGATTGTGGCTCACGAACAATAGCGTACCGTCGTAGGTACGGAGGGCGTCCGTGAGAGCTTCGCTGGTTTCGAGGTCGAGATGGTTCGTCGGCTCGTCCATCAGCAAGACGTTGCCCGGTCGGACGAGGATCCGCGCCAGCGCGACCCGTGCGCGCTCGCCTCCCGACAAGACCGACACGCGTTTGTCGATCGCGGACTCGCCGAACAGGAGCGCACCGAGCACCGCACGGACTCGCTCCGCGCTCGTCCCATCGCTTGCCTGGGCGACTTCCTGCAGCACCGTATGGTGGAGGTTGAGCGCCTCGGCGTGGTGCTGCGCGAAGTAGCGCACGTCGGACTGACCCGCGAGGTGAACTCGCCCGTCGGAGACCTCGATCTCGCCGGCGAGAATCTTCAGCAAGGTCGTCTTGCCGGCCCCGTTGGGCCCGACGATCGCGACTCGGTCTCCCCGCTCGACCGAGAGGGAGACCCCTTTGAACACACGGTGCTCCCCGAACGACTTCGATAGATCTTCGACGCGCATGGGGACTCGCGCACCGCGCACCGTCGGCGGAAACGAAAAGTGCGCCTGTCGCGCAGACCGATGGAGCTCGACGGTCGCCATCTTCTCGAGCTTGCGAACCCGGCTTTGGACCTGCGCGGCCTTGCTGGCCTTGGCCCGAAAGCGCCGGACGAACTGTTCGTGATGCGCTCGCTCCCGCTCGAGGTTCTTCGCGCGATTTTCGAGGACTTGGCGCTCTTCCTCTCGTCGCTCGAGGTACTGCTCGTAGTTGCCGCGAAGAGTGCGAACGCCTTCCGGCTCGAAGCTCACGATGCGGTTGATCTGCTCGTTCAAGAACTCGCGATCGTGTGAGACCAGAAACAGCGCCTGGTCGTACTCGCGCAAGAACTTCGAGAACCAGGCGACCGAAGGCATGTCCAAGTGGTTGGTCGGCTCGTCCAACAAGAGCAGGCCAGGCTTTTGAAAGAGCAGCGATGCAAGGACTGCGCGCATCTTCCAGCCTCCG
Organism: Polyangiales bacterium; assembly: GCA_041576815.1. Taxonomy (GTDB): domain Bacteria; phylum Myxococcota_A; class Polyangia; order Polyangiales; family Houyiibacteriaceae; genus SG8-38. The sequence continues at coordinate 37,601 of JBFGKE010000005.1, read as the reverse complement.
CTCAGCTCGGAAAGCGGCCGTACGTGGTCGTCCTGCGAAAAACCGAGCCCGTGCAGGATGCGTTTGGCATCGTGCTCGGAGAATCGAGCGTCGAGGGCCGCGATTCGATCGTGGAGCTCGGCAACCTCGTGGGCGACTGCGACGAGCTGCTCGTCTGCCTCCGTGCCCGAACGCTCGAGCGCTGCGAGCTTGGCCTCCGTTTTCTCGAGGGTCTGGCGAAGCGCACGGCGTCCGGGAACGCTGTCGTAAACGAAAAGAAACACCGCTTGATCGGGAAATGACTCGATCTCCTGCGGCAGAAACCCGACCTGCACGCCGGGAACGAGTCGCACGCCGCCCGCATCCGGATCGATCTGCCCCGCCAACAGTCGAAGCAGGCTGGACTTGCCGGAGCCGTTTGGCCCCACGAGACCCACGTGATCACCCTGATGGACCTGTAAGGACAGCCCTTCGAAGAGCTGCTCCCCCCCGAGCGCGAGCGAAACCGCATCGACCGAGGCCAGCGTCGTCAAACCAGCTCCGACCGGATCTTCATCTCGTTCAACAGCGTCCGATGCACCGGGCAGCGAGCCGAGATCTCGAGAAGCCGGTCGCGCTGCTCTTCGCTCAGGTCGCCTTCGAGCTCGAGCCTCTTGTCGATGACGTCGATCATGCCGGTCTCTTTTTCGCAGTCCTCGCAGTCTTTGGCATGCACGCGGTCGTGACGAAGCGTGACCCGCACGGCATCGAGCGGCCACTCTTTGCGGCCCGCGTACAGCTTCAACGTCATCGAGGTGCAGGCGCCGAGGCTCGCCAGCAGGAGCTCGTACGGATTCGGTCCGAGGTCCGTGCCGCCTTTGTCGATCGGCTCGTCGGCCGAAAACGTTCGACCGCGCGCGTGGATGCGCTGCAAGAAGCTCGCGGTGGTGCCTTCCACCACGACTTCGCCCTCTGGTGTATCTTCGGGGATTTCCTCGGGACGCCGATCGGGCAGGTAGCGCTCGGCCCAGGCCGCAAGCACGTTGGCGACGTATCGAGCGTCGTCGGGGCGACCGAGAAGGTGGTCTGCGCCGTCGAGCGAAATGAAGCTCTTGGGGTGGCGCGCTGCTTCGTAGATCGCGCGCGCATTCTCGATTCCGACGACGTTGTCCTGCGGCGAGTGGAAGACGGCCAACGCCTTGTTCAGGCTCCCGATTCGCTCCGCGCTGCAGTGCTTTTCGAGGTCGTCGAGGAAGCTCTTCTGAATCGTGAACGGCCGGCCGCCGACGTCGACCTCGGCTTTGCCGTGCTGCTCGATCGACTCAATCGTTGTACCGAAGAGGCGTGCGACGTGTATTGGCTCGAATGGCGCGCCGATCGTCGCGACGGCCGCGACGGGTTCGATCTGCCCGGCCGCCGCGAGCACCGCCGTGCCTCCGAGGCTGTGGCCGACGAGCAGGGCCGGGACGGGATGGAGCTCCCGTAGCGCGCTCACGGCCGCGACGAGATCGTCCAGGTTGTGCGAAAAGGTCGTCCCGCTGAATTCCCCCTCGCTGTCGCCGAGCCCCGTAAAGTCGAAGCGCAGCGTCAGGATGCCTTTCTCCGCGAGCGCAGTACTGATGTACCGCGCGGCGCGGCTTTCCTTCGAGCAGGTGAAGCAGTGCGCAAACACAGCGCACGCGATCGGCTCCACCGCTGGCCAATGCACCCGCCCCGAAAGAACCTGCCCCTCACCCCCGACAAACTCCAACAAGTCCGCATCCACGCCACACCTCCAATACATATAGGGGACAGTCCCCTTTTCGAGGTTTCTTCTAGGCGAAACTTAGACAATACCTAGAAAAGGGGACTGTCCCCTTTTTACTCGGCGGCGTCGAGGTAGTGGGCGTATTCGGGGGTGCCGTACCCGAATTCTTCGAAGACGTCCTGGAGCTCGGCGGAGACCTCCTCCGGGGTGATGCCGAAGAAGTCGAGCTCGAAATCGCGCGAGCTTTCGTATTCCTCGTGGGCGGCCATCGCTTGGTCGAGCTTCGCCTCGAACGCCTCGCTGACCGGCATTCCGAGGCGCCCGTAGAGACCCAAGATCGTCTTCTTCGGGTCGCGGATCAGGTCCTCGTAGCGGATCACGATGAACTGGTCTTTGGGGATCTGCCGCCGGCATTCGAGCGCATACTTGTAGTAGTCGTAGCCAAGCCGTTTGAGCGCTTGGATCTCTTCGCCGTCGGGCCGGATCCCAGGGGAGTGCGCTTTCCAAGCCTGGTAGAACATGTTCAGGAAAGACGGCAGGCAATCGTGCGGGTTCCGGACCAAGTAGACGAAAACTGCGTCAGGGAACTTCTCGTAGACCGACCGGACGCGCGTCGAAAAGAAGACGTTCTTGTTGAGGAAGCGCTTGCCACCTGCAGCGAAGACGTGACGCTTGATCGTGTTCTCGTAGCAGTCCATGAACGCGTGCTTTTCGTCCTCGGGCTGCCGGTCGATCCACGTCTGGCTCGGCAGGTCTTCCATGAACGGAAAGAGGAGGCCGGTCGTCGGCGAAGTCAGGCTCCACAAAAGCGTGCAGACGTCTTCTTCCGCTTGGTCGAGGCTCAAGTGATGAACGCCCTGCCATCGGCTCTCGAGCGGTGCGTTGAGGAAATCGTAGCCTCGCTGCAGCACCGCGCCGAGGGGAGTGCTCGAAAGCTCAGTCAATCGCTTGAACAGCCGTGTCGCCGTCACCGCCGGAAAGATCGTCTGGTAGAGCTTCACCGTCGTGAAGATCTCTTGGTCCATGCTGATCAGCCGGTGGGCGAGCGTGGTACCGCTGCGCGGATTGGCAAAGACAAACACCGGTCGCTCGACCTTCTGGTCGCGGTACTCGGGACACACCACCTCATCGAGCGCGCGAAACCCAACGGTGACCTGGCGTAGGCCGAGATAGATGGGCGCGATCCAACCCGTCGTGAGCAGCCGGCCCGCCGTGGGCTTTTTGAACAGGACCTTCCCGATCTCTCGGAGTCCCCTCTTGTTGATGTACATGCCCTCGTTCCCTCGAGCTCGCTCAAGTCACAGCGTAGGGTCGTTCCCCGATATTGCTGGAAAAACCGGGCGAACGGTGCTCCGGACGCCCTGAATGGTCTCGTCTTCGCCGCCAGCGGGACGCCTATTCGTCGGTCACACAGCCTTCGGAGGCCGATTTCACATTTTTGATGTACTTGTAAAGAGTCCCGCGCTGCGCCTTGAGCGGCGGCGCCGTCCAGGCGGCTCTTCGCCGCGCGAGCTCCTTTGAATCCAACACCAGGTCGATTGAACGTGCCTCGGCGTCGATCGCGATCACGTCTCCATCCCGCACCAGGGCAATCGGCCCGCCCTCCTGCGCTTCAGGCGTGATGTGGCCGATGATGAACCCGTGCGACCCACCGGAGAACCGCCCGTCGGTAATCAGCGCGACGTCCTGGCCCAGGCCCGCGCCCATGATCACCGAGGTCGGCGAGAGCATTTCCGGCATCCCGGGCCCGCCCTTCGGTCCTTCATAGCGAATCACCACGACCTGCCCTTTTTCGATCTCGCCGCGCTCCATCGCCGCAAGCATGTCCTCCTCGCAGTCGAACACTTTGGCGGGACCCCTGAAGTGAAACCCTTCTTTGCCCGTGATCTTCGCGACCGACCCGTCCGGCGCCAGGCTCCCGCGAAGGATCGTCAGATGACCGGTCTTCTTGATGGGACGGTCCCAAGGATGGATGACGTCTTGCCCGTCGGCGAGGTCCGGAAGGTCGGAGAGGTTCTCCGCGAGCGTCTTCCCCGTCACGGTGAGGCAATTTCCGTGAAGCACACCCTGCGCCAACAGGTATCGAAGCACCGCCGGTGTCCCGCCGACGTCGTGGAGGTCCTCCATCACGTACTGACCGCTCGGCTTCAGGTCCGCGAGAAACGGCACCCGGTCGCTCGCGGTCTGGAAGTCGTCAATCGTCAGCGGCACCCCGACGGCGCGCGCCATCGCGATCAAGTGCAGGACCGCATTGGTCGAGCCGCCAAGTGCCATGATCGTCACCATGGCGTTCTCGAACGCCTCGCGCGTCATGATGTCCCGCGGCTTGATGTCCCTTTCGAGCAGCAGTCGAATCGCCGCGCCCGCCCGTAGACACTCCTCTTGTTTTCGCGGGTCCTCCGCCGGCGTCGACGAGCTGTACGGCAGCGACATTCCCATGGCTTCGATCGCGGATGCCATCGTGTTCGCGGTATACATCCCGCCGCACGCTCCGGCGCCTGGACAGGCATTCTCGATGATGTCCAGCCGCTTTGCTTCATCGATCGATTGCCCGAGAAGGGCTCCGTACGATTGGAACGCAGACACGACGTCTAGCTTCTCACCGTCGCTTCCGCGGCCTGCGCGAATCGTGCCGCCATAGATCATCAGCGCCGGACGGTTGAGCCTGCCCATCGCGATCATGCATCCAGGCATGTTTTTGTCGCAGCCCGGGATCGAGATGTTGGCGTCGTACCACTGCGCGCTCATCACCGTTTCGATCGAGTCGGCGATCAAATCGCGGGACTGAAGCGAGTAGCTCATCCCGTCAGTGCCCATCGACATGCCGTCGGACACACCGATCGTGTTGAAGCGCATTCCGACCAGGCCCGCATCCACGACGCCTCGCTTGGCGACGGAAGCGAGCTCGTTGAGGTGCATGTTGCAGCTGTTGCCCTCGTACCAGACCGCGGAAATGCCGACCTGCGCCTTGTCCATGTCCGCACGGGTCAAGCCGGTCGCGTGAAGCATCGCTTGCGATGCGCCCTGCGACGGGGGCTGCGTGATTCGACTGCTGTACTTGTTCAGCTTCGCGCTCATGGGGGCCGGGGAGTCTAGCACCGGGCCCCGCGTACTTGACGAGAGCCCGCCCTGAGCCTACGACCGTTCAAGAAAATTTGAACAAACTGAGTCTTGCGAATGCCGACCGCCGCCGTAAAGCAACAAAACCATAACGATTCCAAGCCTATATGGCGTGACCCGGAGCTTCGGGCGGCCGACGCCATGGGTCGCTTGATGGAGTTTTGGGGCTTTCGGCGCCACATGGGCCGCCTGTGGACCGTCCTCTACTTGTCGCCGGAGGCCATGACCACGGCTGAGCTCGCCGAGACGCTTCAGCTCAGCAGCAGCGCGGTGAGCCTTTCTCTCGGAGAGCTGGTCCGCTGGGGCGCCGTCCGAAAAACGTGGCGCCCGGGCGAGCGAAAAGACTTTTATCAGGCCGAAAGCAGTGTGTGGAAGCTGCTTCGTCGCGTGTACGAGCGGCGCGAGCTCAACTTGATCCGCGAGACCATCGACGCGTTCGCCGAAGCGGCGCGTGATCTCGAGGAGACACGCGACGGGCTCGACGCATCCGAGCGGCGCCGGGTCGAGTTCATGCGCAAGCGACTTTCGCGCCTCAGTGCGCTATCACGAGCCGGCGAGCGGTTGGTCCAGATGCTGGTGGCCGGCCGAATCATCAACCCCGCCGAGCTCGTCTCGGTGGAGGATCACGACTGATGTACGAGGCGACCGACATACGAGGCCTTTCATGTCGCTGATCGCGGCAGTCCGATCGAGCACTTCGAGAGACGTGCTTTCGAGTCTCCAGGCGGTATGTGATTCGCAGGGCCTCGACGACCTCTCGGCGCACCTCGCGGAGCTGGCCGATTTGGTCAAGTGGGACATGGGCGCCCTCGAAGACGCGATACGAAACGTTCCGACGGGCGAGAGCGTCGTGCACAAGAGCGCCCATCACCTGCTGCAACTCGCGGGCAAGCGTCTGCGGCCGATGTGCGTGGTCCTCGCTTCGCGCCTCGGCACGGGGCTCGACGAAAAGACCCGTGAGTTCGGCGTCGCGGTCGAGCTCGTTCACTGTGCGACGCTTCTGCACGACGATGTCGTCGATGCTGGCGACCGGCGACGTGGCGCGCCCACGGCCCGGACGCTCTACGGCAACGCCGCCTCGATCTTCGCGGGCGACTGGCTCCTCATCGATGCGCTCAGGCGGGTCCGCGCCGCAGAGCTCCCTGACGTCCTGACGCGGCTCCTCGACATCATCGACGAGATGATCTTCGCTGAAGCCATCCAGCTCGAGAATCGCGGACGGGTGGATGCCCGCATGCGAACCTACATGCGGGTCGTCGAAGGGAAGACCGCGGCGCTCTTTCGGTGGGCGATGTATGCCGGGGCGCGCGCGGGCGGCCTCGCGGACGAAAACTGTCGAGCACTGGAGGAGTACGGCCTACATCTCGGCATCGCGTTCCAGCTCGTCGACGACTACCTCGACTATGCGGGCCACGATTCGGTGATCGGAAAGTCACCGCTGACCGATCTCCGCGAAGGCAAGATGACGCATCCGGTCCTCGTCGCCCTCGAGCGCGACCCCTCGCTCCGGCAGACGGTCGAGGAGCTGGTGGCCAGCAAGGCCGACGACGCGCCGGAGGCCGCCAGGGCGCGGCTCCTTCGTTCCCTCGAGCACACGGGCGCGCTCGAGTCGACCCGTGAGCTGGCCGTGAGGGAGGCCGAGGCGGCTTGTTTGGCCCTTGCAGGCCTGCCGAGCAGCCGCGCGAAAGACGCACTTTTCACGGTGGCGCGCGCCACCGTCCACCGGGAGTCCTAGCGAGAACGAAGAGAGAGGCATCGATGTCCAAGCAAGAACCACCGGTGACGAGCCGAATTCCGGGTTTCTATCGGGAGCACGTCGAAAAGCGGCTTCGGATCATGATCGAAACCGGGCTGTTTTCCGAGGAGTCGATACGGCACCTGGAAAACGACGGACGGCTCACCCTCGAGGTCGCCGATCGCATGAGCGAGAATGTCATCGCGGTGCATGGGCTACCCTTTTCCGTCGCGCTCAACTTCCGGGTCAACAACAACGACGTCTTGGTCCCGATGGCGGTGGAGGAGCCCTCGGTCGTCGCGGCCGCCTCGAATGCCGCGCGGCAGGTGCGCATGACGGGTGGCTTCTTCGGCGAGGCCACCGCACCGATCATGACCACGCAGGTTCAGTTCGACGACGTTCCCAATGCGAGGGATGCGAAAGCACGCGTCGAAGCGCAGCGCGACCTGATTTTTCAGATCGCCGACGAAGCGATTCCGGGCATGGTCGAGCGTGGGGGAGGTTGCCGAGACCTCGACGTTCGGGTTCTCGACGAAGAGCACGGTGTGCTGGTCGTGCACCTCTACGTCGACGTCGGAGACGCGATGGGCGCCAACGTGGTCGATGCCGTTGCCGAAGCCGTTGCACCGCGTATTCACGAGCTCACCGGTGGTACGGTAGGGCTTCGAATTTTGAGCAACCTGCCGATGCGCCGTCGGGTGCGCGTAGGCTGCGACGTGAGCGTCGATGCGCTCGGAGGACCCGAGCTCGCAGACGGAATCGTCAAGGCGAGCCGTTTCGCCGAGCTCGATCCGTTCCGCGCCGTCACCCACAACAAGGGGGTCATGAACGGAGTCGACGCCGTCGCGTTGGCGATGGGCCAAGACTGGCGTTCGATCGAAGCAGGCGCACACGCCTTTGCGTCGGTCACCGGCACCTACAAGCCGCTGGTCGTGTGGAGCCGCACGGACAGCGGTGTGCACGGCGAGCTCGACATGCCCATGGCGGTCGGCACGGTCGGCGGTTCGACGCGCGTCCATCGCGGGGTGCGGGCCGCGTTCGAGCTCATGGGTGTGAGTAACGCCGGAGATCTAGCCATCGTGATGGGTGCCGCCGGTATGGCGTCGAACCTCGCCGCGCTTCGCGCGCTCGCCGGTGAAGGCATACAGCGCGGTCACATGCGACTTCATTCGCGAAAGCAAGAGCTCAAGGAAAGCAGCCGGCCTCGCGCCAAGAAGGTCGAACGAGGTGGCCAGTGACAGACACCGTTCCTCGGCCTCAGCCCGGTTCCGGCGCAATGTTCGACGAAATCGCGGGCCGCTACGATTTGCTTAATCGGGTGATGTCGATGGGTATCGATCAGTCGTGGCGGCGCAAGACGGCGGCGGCGATGAGCCTACCTGCCGGCGCTCGGGTGCTCGATTTGGCCACGGGAACGGCCGACCTAGCGATGATGATCGCGCAAAACCATCCAGACGCACACGTCGTCGGAACCGACCCCTCCAGCCGGATGCTCGAGATCGGGAGAGACAAAGTGACCCGCGCAGGCCTGGGCGAGCGCGTCGAGCTTCAGGTGGGCGACGCGCAGGTCTTGCCCTACGAAAACGACGTTTTCGACGGCTGCTGCATCGCGTTCGGGATTCGCAACGTTCCCGACCGTGACGCCGCGCTCCGCGAGATGGCACGCGTCACGAAGCCGACCGGCCGAGTGGTCGTGCTCGAGCTCGGTGAGCCCAGCGTCGGGTGGCTCAGCCCGTTTGCCCGGTTCCACGTTCGCAAAGTGATTCCTCGGCTTGGCGGCATGCTTTCAGGCTCACGCCAGTATCGCTACCTCCAGGAATCGATTGCGGCGTTTCCGCCTGCGGCTGACTTCGCGAAGCAGATGCAAGCATGCGGGCTGCGCGTGCTCGACGTCACGCCGTTGACGTTCGGCGCGTGCACCTTGTTCGTGGCGCAGCCCGAGGAGACGGGCCAGTGAGGTCACAGGGCGCAGCGCGGGCGTTGACCGGTGCTCCGGCGCGCGAGGCCTCCCGCGCGCTGCTGGAGCGGGCGCTTCGCGAGCATGGCAACCGTCCGAACGACCTGATCGTGACTGTGCCCGCCCCGATCGCTCCGGCCGATGCGCTCCTTCGCGCTTTTCCGCGCGAGGCGAGCATGCTTTGGGATCCTCCGCGGAGCGCCGCGTGCGCGGGTCTCGGCGTCGCCACCACCATGGCTACGCGTGCATCCGCCATTCGCAGCTTCTTCGACGGCGCCGCGCTCGTCGCGGATACCGCAAGCCCGGCCCCGCGGATCTTCGGCGGCGCCGCGTTTGCGCCAGGGGCTGCGAGCCAAACGCCGTGGGAAGCGTTCGGTGATGGGTTCTTGATGCTGCCGACCTGGACATATCACGTCGGGGAGCGCGCCTGGCTGTCACTCGCAGTGTGCAAGGGTGACCGGCCGGACGAACCGGAGCTCCTCGATGTCTTCGACGCGATTTGGCAAAGCCTCGAGCGGCCGATCGGGGTCATCCCATCGCCGGTGTCCGTGCGGATCGTCGATGCGGCGGATGCCGGGACCTGGTCGAGCCAGGTCGAAGACATCCGTGCCAAGATCCGGCAGGGGGCCTTCGAGAAGGTGGTCGCCGCGCGCCACTGCGTGGTCGAGCTCGAGGCGGGTGCCGGCTCCCTCGACGTGCTGAAGCGCCTCGAAGAGCGCTTCCCGGGCTGCACGCGCTTTGCGCTTTGGCGAGGTGAGGCTGCGTTCCTAGGCGCGACGCCCGAGCTCTTGATCTCGCGCCGTGGCCCCTTGGTCTTGAGCGAGGCGCTCGCGGGCTCCACGGCTCACGGTGACGCTGCCCGCATGTTGGAAAGCGCCAAGGAGCGAGAAGAGCATCAGCTCGTCGTCCGCGCGATCTTGCAGTCTCTCGAGCCATTCTGCGATTCGCTCCGGTGCGACTCCGAACCGAGCATTCGCGAGCTGCCAAACGTGCTTCACATGCAAACCCAAATCGAAGGCCATCTTCGTGACCCCGCCCACGTGCTGACCTTGGTCGAAGCGCTTCATCCGACGCCGGCGGTCGGCGGCGTACCCACGCGGGAAGCGATTCAGTGGATCACGGACCACGAGCCGATTGAGCGGGGTTGGTACAGCGCCCCGGTGGGTTGGGCGGATGCGGCGGGAGACGGCGAGTTCGTGGTCGCCCTCCGCTCCGGACTGCTCCGTGACGGCAAGGCGTGGGTGTATGCAGGCGCCGGCATCATGGCGGACTCCAACCCCGACGCCGAGTACGGGGAAACCGAGCTCAAGATGCAAGCGCTTCTAGGAGCGCTCCATGGGGACGGCCGCTGATCTACAGAGCGAGTGGGCGCGCCTTGCCGTCCAGAGTCTCGTTCGGTCGGGCGTACGCGACGCGGTCATCAGCCCGGGTTCGCGATCGACGCCTTTCACCATTGCAGCACTCGACGAACCAGCGCTCCGATGCGTCAGCGCCCTCGATGAGCGCTCGGCGGCACACTTCGCGCTTGGCCAGGCCCGTGTAACCGGCCGACCTTCGCTCGTCCTGTGCACATCGGGCAGCGCGCCTGCCAACTACTTCCCTGCTGTCGTCGAAGCAAGCGAGGCCGGGCTTCCGCTCGTCGTGTTGTCGGCGGACCGGCCTCCCGAGCTCCTTCACTGCGGCGCCAACCAAACGACCGATCAGGTCGAGCTCTATGGCCGCCACGCGCGGTTCTTCGGGCAGCTCGGCGAGCCCCGCGCAGACTCGGAAAGCCTTCGCGGGTTGAAACGGCTCGTCGCACGCGCCGTTTTCGAAGCGTCCGGGCCGCGTCCGGGGCCTGTCCATCTCAACGCACAGGCACGAAAGCCTCTCGAACCCCGTCCCGCGTCCGATGCGGAACGAGGACTTCACGCGCGGGTCGACGAGATTGCAAACGAGCCCCTGCAGGCCGTTGCGGCTGGCCGCGCCGCTGACGACGATTCGATCCAGGCTGTGATCCGCCTGCTCGACGACGCGAGACGGCCACTGGTTCTCTGCGGGCCGATGCACCCGTGGCAGGCCCCGGCGCATGCCGACCTGCGGTCGCTGGCCGCGCGCGCGCATCTGCTGGTCGCTTCCGAAGCGTCCGGGCAGGCCCGGCTCGGAAAGGACGCGGAGAACGTGCTCGGCGGCTTCGACACGCTTTGGCGAACGGGCCTCGGGCGCGCCGCGCTCGATCCGGACGTCGTCGTGCAGCTCGGGGCCAACCCGACATCCAAGGGTTGGGAGGCGCTTTGCGCAGACAAAGCGATCCGCCGGGTGGCCGTGCATCCGTGGGCATGGGTCGACCCCGGCGGCGGGGCCGAGCTGATGGTGCGCGCATCAATTCCGAGCTTCGTCCGAGCGCTGTCGGCCGCCAGCTTTGTGACCACCTCGCGCGACACGCGCTTCGAGGCGTCGCTTCGTCGCGCCGAGAGCGTCGTTTGGCAGGCGGCCCGCGGCGTTCTCGAGGAAGCGGGGGATCGGCTCACCGAAGGGGGCGTCGCCCACGCCGTCCGCGATGCCGCACCGGCCCAGAGCGCGCTCGTCTTGGGCAACAGTCTCCCGATTCGGAATTTCGACACCTGGGCGCCGCCCGGCGAGCGTTCGCTTCGCGTCTATTCGCAGCGCGGCGTGAGTGGCATCGACGGTGTCGTCTCGGGCGCCGCCGGCGTCGCCTCGTGCAGTCCCGGTCCGACCACACTGCTTGTGGGCGACGTGAGCTTCCTTCACGACCTGAACGGCTTGCAGCTCGCGGCGCAGGCTTCCACGCCGCTTGCGGTGGTCGTCGTCAACAACGGCGGTGGTCGCATTTTCGAGCAGCTCCCGATCGCGGCGGAGGGGAATCCATCGTGGCTCCCCTATTTCACGACGCCGCACGCCGCGAGCCTCGCCGACGCTGCGTCCGTTTACGGATGCGCGTTTACATCCACGGACTCGGTCTCGGGGCTCCGGGCAGCCCTCGAAACCGCGCACGGCCGCTCCGGATGTACGGTCATCGAGGCGACCGTGCCGCCGCACGACTCGGCCGAGCAAAACGCCAGGCTGAGGTCGGACGTCGAGCGCGTCCTTCGGCGCGAGGGGTTTTGATGTGGCTTTGGTTGCATGGCTTCACCGGGTCGCCGCGAAGCTTCGACGCGTTGGCCGCCCGTGCCACGCTCGATTCCGAGCCTCTCGTGCCATGGCTGCTCGGTCACGGGCGCGATTGGCAGCGCCGCGAGGTTGGTTCCTTCGACGACGAGATCTCGCGGCTCGCATCGATCGCCGCTGACCAGCCACGCCCAAGATTGCTGTGCGGGTACTCTTTGGGTGCGCGGCTTGCGCTCGGGTTGCTCGCGGCACATCCAGGTCACTTCGATGCCGCCGTGCTGATCGGCGTTCAACCCGGCCTGACCGGCGGCGACGCCCGCGCGGCGCGCCGTCGAGACGACGCTCGCCTCGCGCGCATGCTCCGAACGGACGGCCTCGACGCCTTCGTCCAGCATTGGGAATCACTTCCGCTCTTCGCGAGTCAGCGCGAGCTGCCGCGCAAAACGCTCGATCGACAGCGGGAGATACGCCTTGGCCACGATGCGGAGGGGCTCGCACGATCACTCGAGGTTCTCGGTCTTGCAGAGATGCGCGACCTTCGACCCTCGATCGGGACGCTCGGGCTTCCCCTCACGTTGGTCACCGGCTCGGAGGACGCCAAGTTCAAGCCTCTCGCCCACACGCTTGTCGCAAAGCATCCTCACGTGAACGTCGAAATCATCGACGGCGTCGGTCACAACGCCGTGCTCGAGGCGCCCGATGCGATTGCAGCCGTGCTCGACCGCACGGCCCTGCGGGTGGACGCGTGAACGAGGTCCGACCCGGTTCGTTTCGCGCGTGGCTGCTCGCGGCACGCCCCGCGACGCTCGCGGCCGCGTTCGCGCCCGTGGCCGTCGGGACCGCATGCGCCTGGCGCGCGGGCGGATTCCGCTGGGACGCTGCGCTCGCGGCCCTGATCGGCGCTTTCCTGATTCAAATCGCCACCAACTTCGCAAACGATCTCTTCGACTTTCAAAAGGGCGCCGACACCGAGGAACGGCTCGGTCCGGTGAGAGCGGCTCAGGCCGGGCTTCTGACCGAGACGCAGCTTCGGACGGGGATTTTGGTGACGTTTGGCCTCGCGATCGCGGTCGGGGCGTACTTGACTCTCATTGCAGGCCCCGTCGTCGTCGCGATCGGCTTGGCGTCGATCGCGGCTGGCTTGGCCTACACCGGAGGCCCGTTTCCTTTGGCGTACAATGGTCTCGGCGACGTGTTCGTGATGTTGTTTTTCGGCTTCGTGGCGGTGTGTGGCACCGCCTACGTCCAGGCGCTTTTCGTTCCGAGCTTGGCGTGGGCGGCCGCGGTCCCAATCGGCGCCCTCGCGACGGCCATTCTCGTCGTCAACAACGTCCGCGACTGCGAAGGCGACGCCCGCGCCGGGAAGAAAACGCTGGTGGTTCGTTTTGGAAGAGAAAACGGAGTCCGCGAATACGCTGCGTTGTCGTTTGCTGCGTACGCCACGCCGGTCGCCGTGTTTCTGGTCGGTTGGACCGCGGCGTGGGTCTTTCTTCCGTTCCTAACGCTTCCTTGGGCCAACCGTTTGTATCGATCGTTAGCGCGCGATCGAGGCGTTGCGCTCAATCCGACGCTGGCTGGCACGGCCAAGCTTCTTTCGGCGTTTGGCGTACTCTTTGCAGTCGGCATCGCGCTATGACGGATCTTCACGCGCAAATCGACCTGGTCGAAGGAACGCTCGCCGAACCGGCCGTAGACGGCGCGCTAGGCACGATGAAAAGAGCGTTTGCCGTCCTGCGTCTGACGCGAGACGACGCGACCACCGGGCTCGGGGAGGCGTCTCCGCTTCCCGGATATTCGCCCGACTCCATGGAGGACGTGCTCCGGGAGCTTGGCCGTCTTTGCGAAGCGCCGCTTTCGGTCGACGCGCTCGGCGGCCCTCGTGATGTCCTTCAGCAAGCATTTTCCGCATGTCCGATGACGCAGCCGGCGGCGCGGTTCGCGCTCGAAACGGCCTTGCTCGACTGGCTCGGCAACACGCGGGGCCGGCCGGTTCATCGCTTGCTCGCCGTCGACAAGCCCCCGCGCGGTGTTCCGATCGCCGATCTCGTCCATGCGGCGAGCCCTGCGCAGTGGCCGACGGAGGCGGACCAGCTGGTCGAGGACGGCGCGACACACGTCAAGCTCAAGGTCGGCGCCGATCTCGGCGCGGAGGTCTCTGCGCTTGAAACGATTCGGCGCCGTCACCCAGCCCTCTGCCTTCGGCTCGACGGCAATCGCCGGATCTCTGCCGAAGCGCTGACCGAGCACGCCGCCTCGCTCGAAGCCCTCGACCTCGAGCTGTTCGAGGAGCCAGTGCCTCCCGCGCAGTGGCAGGCCGCGTTGCGTCTCCCGCTGCCCTACGCGCTCGACGAGTCGCTTCGCGATCGAGCGCTCTCGGAGAGGCTGCTCCGGAGCGGAAGGATCCAAGCGGCCGTGTTGAAGCCCACGGTGCTGGGCGGATTCACCGGCGCGCTCGCCCTCGCCGATCTCGCCGCGGCCCACGGCGTGCCGTCGCTGGTGACCCACACGTTCGACGGTCCGATCGCGAGGGCCGCCTGTGCCGAGCTTGCGCTCGTCTTGGGCACGCCCCTGGCCGCAGGCCTCGGAGTGCATCCCGCGCTCGCGCTGTGGCCCGCCCATCAGGTTGCGGCGATTTCCGGGCGCCAGATCGGGCCGCACGGGGCGCCCGGGCTCGGGCTTCGTTTCGAAGGAGAGCCCGATGCATGAGCTCAGCCTTCTTTCGGCCGCGAACGAGCACCCCGAGCGCGACTGCCTAATCGCGGAGGGCAAAACGCTCTCTTACGCCGAGGTCGCGGCGCGCGTCGACGTCGCGCTTCAGCGGCTTCGGGACTGCGGGCTCGCCCGAGGCGATCGCGTGGCGCTCACCCCAAGCGTCGACGTCGACTCGATCGTGTGGCTGTACGCACTGTTCGAGATGGGGGCTCCGGCCGTGCTTCTTCACCCGGGCCTGGCCGATCGCGAGCGCGCCCTCATCCTTCGCTGCGCGTCGCCGGCGCATGTCATCGACGATCGTGTGCCTGAGGACCGGCCCGGACACTCCTCCGACTCGATGGACTCGCCATCGCCCTCGGACACCTTGACGGTGATCTACACCTCGGGCTCCGCCGGCGCAGCGCGCGGCGCCTGTCTGTCCCGCCGCGCCTTCGTGGCCTCCGCGGCTGCTCACGCGGCCCATCTTGGCTGGCGGGACGACGACCGTTGGCTCCTGTGCATGCCGCCCGCCCACGTCGGAGGCCTTTCGGTCCTGACGCGTTGCCTCATCGCCCGCCGCTGTGTCGTCCTCGGACCGCCGGCATTCGAGCCGCGCGAGGTCCTTCACATCCTTCGCCGCGACCGGGTTACGCTGTGCAGTCTCGTTCCGACGATGCTCCGGCGATTGCTAGCTTGCGAGCCGGCGTGGTCTCCCCATCCGGAGCTCCGGGCCGTGCTCGTCGGTGGCGCACATTTCCCTCAAGCGCTCCGCAAACGTTCGGTCGAGCACGGGATCCCGACCCTCGCAACCTACGGGTGCACCGAGGCATGCTCGCAGGTGACCACGCAGAGCCCGGCCCAGGCCGGAACCCTGGGGTCCGGGACGCCGCTATCCGGGATCGACGTACGGATCGACGACGGCGAGATTCAGATTCGAGGCCCCGTGCTGATGGATGGCTATCTCGAAGAGGATCGAGCCCACGCTTGGCAGACGACCGACGGTTGGCTTCGCACGGGTGACGCGGGATCGTGGTTGGACGACGGGCAACTCCTCGTGCACGGCCGGCTCGACGATCTCATCGTCACCGGCGGTGAGAACGTCGTCCCCCGGGAAGTCGAAGACTGGCTTCAGTCGATTCCCGGCATCGAATCGGCCAGTGTTTTTTCGGTGCCTAGCAAGGAGTGGGGCGAGGAAGTGGTCGCTGCGCTGGTCGTCGAGCCGCGTGCCTACGACCCCGGCGCTTTGCGCGACGCGCTCAGCGCCGGCCTCGCGCCTCACAAGCGCCCCAAACGGGTTTGCGTAGTCGAAGCGCTTCCGCTCAATCGCACAGGCAAGGTCGATCGCGCGCTCGTACGATCACAGTGCGTCGGGCGACTGCAGCCGATTTAGCACCGGTGGGGGCGGCCGATTTCTGTTAGGGTCCAGACCACTGCGGGAGGGCAGCATGGCAGATCAGATCAACGCATCCCACATTCTCCTGATGTATTCCGGGTCCGAGCGGTCGTCGGCCACTCGCAGCAAATCCGAGGCAGAAACCGAGATCGCGGAGATCGCGCAACAGCTCACAGATGGCGCTGACTTCGCCGTGCTCGCGCGCCAACACTCCGATTGTGGCTCGGCGCAGGCCGGGGGCGATTTGGGCGCGTTTGGTCGCGGACAGATGGTCAAAGGCTTCGAGGACGCCGCGTTTGCGCTCGGGGTCGGCGAAACCAGTGGCGTCGTCGAGACGCCCTTCGGCTTTCACATCATTCGCCGAACCGGCTGACCGCCATGTCAGCCACGCTCTAGAAACTCGCGCACGATCGGGCCATAGCCCTCGCGAAACGTCGGGTACTCGAATCGATATCCCGCATCGCGCAGCCGCGCGTTGCGGCAGCGCTTGTTGACCCGCTCCGTGCCGCCGGCCGGCGGCGCGGCCACGCCGAGCCGTTCCGCGAGCCAAGTGACGACCTCCGCCGTCATCGCAGGCTCGTCGTCGGAGCCGAGGTAAAGCGCCTCGGGGTTTTCGAGGCGCATGAGGTGGCGAAGCACACCCGCGCAGTCCTCCACGTGGATGCGGTTCGTCCAGCTTTTGGTTGCCGTGGCCTCCGACGCGTAGACCTTCCGCACGAGCCGCGTTCTACCCGGCCCGTAGATCCCGGATAGCCGAACGTTGATCCCCGTTTCGGGAGCATCGTTCAGCACGGCTTCCGCGTCGAGCAGGATGCGGCCGTTGAATCGGAGCGGCTCGGTGTCCGAGGTTTCGTCGACCCACTCTCCGTCAGTTTGACCGTAGACGGCGGTGCTCGAGGTAAACAACACGCGACGCAGCGGACAGCCCGCTTTTCGAAGGAAGCGCAGGAGTGTCCGCAGCCCATCGACGTACACGGCTCGATAGGCTTCTTCGTCGCGCCGATCGGCGCTGGCGGTGTAAAACAAAAAATCGAAGCGCGCCGGGGGATCGGCGAAAGAGCGCGCATCGGTCAGATCGATGCGCCAAGGCCTCACGCCCCGTGCCAACGCATCGATTCGACGGCGCACCCCCCAAACCTCACAGCCTTCGGCGAGCAGTCGCGTCGCAAGCGCGTTTCCGACGTCGCCGCAGCCGGCGATCAAGACTCGTTCTGGCATGGCTCAGCCGCAAAGGCGGTTGCCGCCCTTGCCCTTGGCGGAATATGCGAAATCGTCGGCGCGTTTCAACACGGCCTCCACGGTGTCTCCCGGACGTGCGATGCTCAGTCCCGCGCTGGCAGTCACCGGGTTGGTCGGGTCGAATTTCATTCCTACCTCGCGGATTGCGGCGACGAAGCGGTTTCCAGCGACTCGACCTTCGTCTTGGTTGGTATCTGGGAGCACGATGACGAACTCGTCGCCTCCGTAGCGCCCCGCGATGTCGACCTCGCGCGTCGACCGCCGCAGCGCGTCGGCCACGTTTTGGAGCACGTGGTCCCCCTCGAGGTGCCCTCGGCTGTCGTTGACCCGTTTGAACTGGTCGAGATCGATCATGACCACGGCCATCGGCCGACCTCGGTTGAGCCACGCGAGCCCCTGCTCGATGTGGCTCAAGATGTGGCGTCGATTCCAAAGCTTGGTGAGCGGATCTTGCCTCGAAAGCTCCGCGAGCCGTTCGTTTGCCACGACGAGCTGCGTCTCACGCCGATTGATCGTTCGTAGGAGAGTCGCGACGATGGCCGTTCCAAAGACCAGGAGCGCCGTCACGAGAAACGCCTGCAGGAACCCCTCGAGAGCGCCCGGGCGCTGCGCCTGCAGCCACGCCGGCCCGTCCGGTGCAAATGGCAGGACCCCGCGCACCTCCATCACGACGACGGCGGAGTACATCGCGGCGCCAATGCTGGAAATCAGCACGCCCATGCGCGGTGTCACCACGAGCGAGTTGACGATGCCGGCCACGAAATAAAGCGCTACGATTACGGTGCGGGACGAACCGATCCGCTGGACGATGAACGTGAGCAGCGCCATATCGAGAATGCCGCCGAGGAGTGGGCGCCACGGCCCAGCGATGTCGCGCCAAATCAGGAATTGCTCGACGAGCGCGACACCTGCATACGCGATGAACACCCAACGATGCTCGGCCATCGCGGGGTAGAGCAACGGCACGAGCCAGATCCCCAGCGCTGCGAGCAGGAACCGAATCCATGCCGTGCCGAAAGCCAATCGATTGGAATTCATCGTTGCCGCACCGGTCCAGCTACCCTATCTATTCTAGCTTAGCCCTTCGGGACTATGGTGTCGCGGACGGGCGCCTATCCCCTTTTCAGGTCATGACGGCAGTTCTTTCGAGCGAGGTTTGAGGCGAATGAGCCAGGACGACACGACCCAGCGGCTGAAGGCGCTTCTCGAGGCGCGCATCGCCTTTTTCGACGGGGCGATGGGCACGATGATCCAACGTGCGGGTCTCGAGGAAGCCGACTTCCGTGGCGATCGGTTCCGTGACCATCCGAAGAGCCTTCAGGGGAACAACGATCTGCTCGTGTTGACCCGCCCGGACGTGATTCGCGGGATTCACGAGCAGTACCTCGATGCGGGCGCAGACATCATCGAAACCAACACGTTCAACGCCAACTCGTTTTCGCAGGCCGACTATGATCTCGAAGAGGTCGTCTACGACCTGAACGTTGCGGCTGCACGGCTGGCCAAGGAAGCAACCGCCAGCCGCGCGGACGGGCAGCGCTTCGTTGCAGGCGCGATCGGCCCTCTCAACAAGACCCTCAGCCTGAGCCCCGACGTGAACGATCCCGGGTTCAGGGCGCTCACGTTCGACGAAGCGCGGACTGCCTATGCCGAGCAGGTGCGAGGGCTCGTCGACGGCGGCGTCGACCTCCTCTTGCTCGAAACGATTTTCGACACCCTCAATGCCAAGGCCGCCCTGATGGGGATCGAAGACGTTTTCGCCGAGAAAGGCATCCGCCTACCGCTGGTGATTTCCGTCACCATCGTCGACAAGAGCGGACGCACACTCTCGGGACAAACGGTCGAAGCGTTTTACATCTCCATCGAGCATGCTCGCCCACTCGCCGTCGGCATCAACTGCTCCCTCGGCGCGGAGGAGATGCGTCCCTTCCTGAAGGAGCTCTCCGACATCGCCGACTGCTACGTGCACGCGTACCCGAACGCCGGGCTTCCCAATGCGTTTGGTGGCTACGATCAAACGCCCGATGAGATGGCGGCGCTTCTCCGCGAGTTTGCCGACGCGAAGATGGTGAACGTCATCGGGGGCTGCTGCGGCACGACGCCGGAGCACATCCGCGGAATCGTCGACGCGGTTCGCGATGTGGCTCCTCGGCCGACGCCCGAGCGGGGCACGCGGTACCCTCGTTTCAGCGGGCTCGAGCCGCTGATCATCCGCCCCGAAACGAACTTCATCATGGTCGGGGAGCGGGCCAACGTCACTGGCTCGGCGAAGTTCCGCAAGCTCGTCAGTGAAGGCAACTATCCCGAGGCCGTGTCCGTCGCGCTCCAGCAGGTGCGGAACGGAGCCAACGTCATCGACATCAACATGGACGAAGGCATGCTCGATTCCGAGCAGGCGATGACCACGTTTCTGAACCTGATCGGATCGGAACCCGAGATCGCACGCGTCCCAATCATGATCGACAGCTCGAAGTGGAGCATCCTCGAGGCTGGGCTGAAGTGCGTTCAAGGGAAGTCGATCGTCAACTCGATCAGCTTGAAAGAAGGCGAGTCGGAGTTCCTCGACAAGGCGCGTACCGTCCGTCGCTACGGAGCTGGTGCGGTCGTGATGGCATTTGATGAAGAAGGGCAGGCCGACACCGTGGAGCGCAAGGTCGAGATCTGCGCTCGCGCGTATCGCTTGCTAGTCGAGCAAGCCGGCTTCAACCCCACCGACATCGTGTTCGATCCGAACATTTTCGCCGTCGCGACGGGGATCGAAGAGCACAACGAGTATGCGCTCCACTTCATCGAGGCGACCCGACAGATCAAAGAGCGCTGCCCGGGGGCTCTGATCAGCGGCGGCGTGAGCAATCTGAGCTTTTCGTTCCGCGGGAACAACCGCGTGCGGGAGGCGATGCACTCGGCGTTCCTCTATCACGCCATCGCGGCCGGCATGGACATGGGCATCGTCAACGCCGGGCAGCTCGAAGTCTACGAAGAGATCCCTGATGAGCTCCTCGAGCACGTCGAGGACGTCCTCTTCAACCGTCGCGAAGACGCCACCGAGCGGCTCGTCACGTTGGCTGAGACGGTCAAAGGCAAAGGGAAGCGGCAGACGCACGACCTCAGCTGGCGCGAAGCGACTGTCGAGGAGCGTCTCGAGCACGCACTCGTCAACGGCGTCGTCGATTTCGTGATCGACGACACCGAGGAGGCCCGGCTCAAGTACGCCCGTCCGCTCGACGTCATCGAAGGGCCACTGATGAACGGCATGGCGGTCGTCGGCGACCTGTTCGGCGCCGGCAAGATGTTTCTCCCACAGGTCGTGAAAAGCGCGCGGGTGATGAAAAAGGCCGTTGCCCACCTCGAGCCGTTCATGGAGGACGAAAAGACCGAAGCCTCCACGCAGGGCCGGGTGTTGCTCGCCACCGTGAAGGGCGACGTGCACGACATCGGCAAGAACATCGTGGGCGTCGTGCTCGGTTGCAACAACTACGAGGTCGTGGATCTCGGGGTCATGGTGCAGGCGGAGGAAATTCTCGATACGGCCGTCGACAAGAAGTGCGACATCGTCGGGCTTTCCGGTTTGATCACACCTTCGCTCGACGAGATGGTCTACGTCGCGTCCGAGATGCAGCGCCGTGAGCTCGCGCAACCCCTTCTGATCGGTGGGGCGACCACCAGCCGCGCGCACACCGCGGTGAAGATCGCGCCCCAGTACGACGGCAGCACAGTCCACGTGCTCGATGCGTCGCGGGTCGTCAACGTCGTCTCGGACTTGCTGAGCCCGGAACGCCGAGCCGAGTTCAACGCAAAGAACCGGCACGAGCAGGAAAAGTCGAGAAAGCTCTTCGAGCACCGGCAAGACCGAGAGCTGATCTCGCTGGAAATCGCTCGCGAAAATCGGGCCCAAGTGGCGTGGAAAAGCGCGGACGCACCAACCCCTGCGTTTCGCGGGCGCCGCGTCGTCGACGACGTGAGCCTCGCAGAGATCGCGAAGTACATCGATTGGACCTTCTTTTTTTCCGCCTGGGACCTGAAGGGCAAGTTCCCGAAGATCCTCGAGCACGAGCGTCACGGGGCGGCTGCTCGCGAGCTCTACGAGCACGGCCGGGAGCTGCTCGACCGCATCATCGAAGAACGGCTCTTGACGCCGCGCGGCGTGTATGGGTTTTGGCCGGCCAATCAGGACGGCGACGACATCGTGGTGTGGACAGACGACCAGCGCCAGGACGAGCTTCTTCGGTTTCACATGCTGCGCCAGCAGGCGGCCAAGCCGAACGAGCAGCCCTATTTCGCACTTTCGGATTTCGTCGCGCCCATCGACACAGGCGTCGAGGATCACATTGGCGCCTTTGCGGTCACGACCGGCATCGGTGTCGATTCGCTGGCCCAACGCTTCGAGGACGACCACGACGACTACAACGCGATCATGGTGAAAGCGCTGGCGGACCGCCTGGCGGAGGCCTTTGCTGAGCTTCTTCACGAGCGCGCCCGG
The DNA here is from genome assembly GCA_041576815.1 of Polyangiales bacterium. GTDB lineage: Bacteria > Myxococcota_A > Polyangia > Polyangiales > Houyiibacteriaceae > SG8-38. The sequence goes on along the minus strand of JBFGKE010000005.1, from coordinate 16,173 downwards.
CGAGAGTGGGGCTACGAGCCCGACCAGGGCTTCTCCAACGAAGAGCTGATCGCGGAACGATATCGCGGGATTCGCCCGGCCTTCGGCTATCCGGCGTGCCCCGACCATACCGAGAAGAAAACCCTTTGGGCCCTGCTCGACCCCGACGAGATCGGCGTGACGCTGACCGAGCACTTCGCCATGCGTCCCGCTTCAAGCGTCAGCGGGATCTACCTCGGGCATCCGGAGTCTCGCTACTTTGCCGTCGGTCCCCTCGATCGCGATCAGGTGGAGGACTACGCGCGCCGAAAGGGCGTGACGGTCGCCGAGGCCGAGCGCTGGCTTCAGCCCAATCTGGGCTACGCGCCGAAGGGACGCTGATGCAGAGGCCGCGCCTACGCGATCTGCTTCCCGTTCGCGTCGAAACACACGACCCGGAGGAGGTCACCACCAAGAGCCACCGGGAGATCGATCCGCGGGGCGTCGGTCTGACGACGCAAGACGTCGAGGCGATTTGGAGCTCCGTCGAGCGGCTCTATCGCTCCGGGCTTCATCCCGCGATCGCGCTCTGCATTCGACGCCGCGGTGAAATCATCCTCGACCGAGCGATCGGTCATGCGCGCGGGAACAGCCCGGATGACCCAGAAGGCAGCCAGCTGGTGAAGGCGACGCCGGACACGCTCTACAACCTGTTTTCGGGGTCGAAGGCAGTCACCGCAATGCTGATCCATCTCCTGCAGGAAGAAGAACAGCTCCACGTCGACGAGCCGGTTGCCACGTTCATCCCGGAGTTCGCGAAACGTCGCAAGCACAGCATCACCATCCGCGACCTCCTCACGCATCGCGCCGGCATCCCCGCAACGCCCGAGGAGGCGATCGACCTCGATCTTCTTGCCAAACCCGAGGAGATCGTGCGCGCAGCCTGCGAGCTCGAGCCGACGCATCGACCTGGAAGCGTACAGGCCTATCAGGCGGTGACCAGCGGTTTCATCCTGGGCGAGATCATTCGGCGCGTGACGGGGCGAGGGATCCGGCGGTTCCTGACGGAGCGCATACGGCGGCCGCTCGGGTTGACGCACTTCAACTACGGCGTGCGTCCAGAGCTGCTCGACCAAGTCGCGGTTGATGCGTTCACCGGCCCAACGCCGACGTGGCCCTACAAGAACCTGGTGCAAGTCGCCTTTGGGGCATCGATGCGAGAGCTCGTCGACCTGGGGAATGACCCGCGTTTTCGGACGGCCGTCGTACCCTCGGCCAACATCATCGCGACCCCCGAGGAGATCTCGCGCTTTTTCGAGCTTCTTCTTTGCGGCGGGACCTACCAAGACACCCGGGTTTTCGATCAGCGCACGGTGGTGCGGGCCACCGAGCCACAGGTCACCGGGCAGGTCGACCGCGTGCTGATGATGCCGATCCCGCTTTCGATGGGGTTCATGCTGGGTGGCAAGACATTCGGCTTTTACGGGCCGAAGACCGCGAATGCGTACGGCCACCTGGGCTTCACGAACGTCCTCGCGTGGGCCGATCCGGATCGCGACATCAGCGTTGCGTTCATGAACACGGGTAAGCCGCTCCTGTCTGCAAGGATGCTGAGCTGGCTGAACGTCACGCGAGTCATCGGCGCCCGCATTCCACGCGATCGCGCCTGACCTCTATGCTAGGCTCCGCCCGATGAAATTCAGCGCCTCGATCGCCATGGCGCCGCCCGAGCACTACGTGCCCGTCGCTCAGGAGGCGGAGAAGCTCGGCTACCACGCCATCGTGCTGCCCGATTCGATTTTCTTTTCGGAGGAGGTGAGCAAGCCGTATCCGTACACCAAGGACGGTAGCCGAATGTGGGACGGGGAAACCCCCTGGATCGAGCCACTGGTCGGCGCGGCGGCGATGGCGGGCGCCACGAGCACGATCTTTTTTTACACCAGCGTCGTGAAGCTGCCGGTGCGGCACCCCGTGCTGATGGCCAAGCAGGTCGGCTCGCTCGCGGCGATCTCCAACAATCGCTTTGGCTTCGGCTGCGGCCTCGGGTGGCTCCCCGAGGAGTTCAAGTGGTGCGGCACCGATTTCGAGACCCGCGGCAAACGAATGAACGAGTGTCTCGAGATTCTTCGCCTGATCTGGGGCGGTGGCATGGTCGAGTACCATGGCGAGCACTATGATTTCGGTAAGATCCAGATGAGCCCCGCGCCGACCCAACCGATCCCGATCTACATCGGCGGCCACTCCAAACCAGGCCTCCGGCGCGCCGCGAAGTACGGCGACGGGTGGTCTTCTGCGATGCTCACCTCGAGTGAGCTTCTTTCACTCGTCGGCCAGATCGAGGCGTACCGCAAGGAGTACGGCCGCGACCATTTGCCGATGGAATATCAGGCGGTCGTGACCGACGTTTGGGATGCAGATGGGTACAAACGGCTGGAAGACGCCGGCATCACGGACATCATCACGGTGCCGTGGCTCATGTACGGGACGCCGATGATCGGGGGCACGCTGCAGGGGCGGCTCGACGGCCTGAATCGATTTGCGGACACCGTCATCGCGAAGATGCAATGATCTCCAACGCGGCGATTCTAGAGCACGCGAGCCGAGAGCCGGTGGCCGATACCGATGCCTATCACTTGATCGGGGTCGACGAAGACGCGCTCCTCGCGGCTTCCCGCGCGCGACGCGATCGCGTTTGGGGCCGTACGCTGACCTATTCGCCAAAGGTCTTCTTGCCAATCACCAACCTTTGTCGAAACCACTGCGACTACTGCTCGTTTCGGCGTTCGCCAGGTGACCCCGGCGAGTGGACGATGAGCCCCGATGAGATTCGCGAATGGCTTCACCGCGCGCGGGCGCACGGCTGCGTCGAGGCGCTCTTTTGTTTGGGCGACACGCCAGAGACGGGTTTTCGCGAGTATCGGGCGTTGCTTCGCAGCTGGGGGCATGAACGCACGGTCGACTATCTTCGGTGGGCCGCCGAAGAGGCGCTTGCCGCGGGGCTCTTGCCTCACACCAACGCCGGCATCCTCAGCCGCGACGACATGATCACCCTCCGGCCGGTCAACGTCAGCCTCGGGCTCATGCTCGAAAACGTGAGCGACCGGCTTTGCGCAAGGGGCATGCCGCACCACCGAGCGCCCGACAAGCGTCCCGCCAAACGCATTCGAATGACGCGGGAAGCAGGCGAGCTTCGAATTCCGTTCACCTCGGGGCTGCTGGTCGGGATTGGCGAGACCGTCGAGGAACGGGTCGACACGCTGCTCGCGATTCGGCGCCTTCACCGGCAGCACGGCCACATCGGAGAGGTGATCGTCCAGAACTTCCGCGCGCATCCGAGCACGCCCATGGGTCTTGCGCGCGAGCCTGGCTCCACTGAAGTGGCGGTGACGATTGCGCTTGCCCGTCTGATCTTGGACGACGACGTGAGCGTGCAGGCGCCTCCGAACCTGAGCCCCGCCTCGATCGCCACGTTGATTCACGCTGGCATCAACGACTTCGGGGGCGTGTCTCCCGTCAGCCCCGACTACATCAATCCGGCCCATCCCTGGCCGTTTCTCGACCAGCTTCGCGAGGCGTGCACGGCTGAAGGTTTTCGGCTCGAGCCGCGCTTGCCGATCTATCCCGGGCATCTGCGCACGCGCGGTTTCCTGGACGCCTCGCTCCGGTCCCGAGTCGACCGGCTTCAATCGGAGGTGGCCACGCCATGACTGCCATCCTCGAAGCCTGTTTGCGGACGGTGTCTGCCGAGGTTCGCGCCATTCTGGAGGGCAGCCTCGCGGGGCGAGAGATCGGCGTCGAAGACGGAATCGTCCTCGGCAGTGCACGGGGTACGGACCTTCATGCGCTGTGTCTGGTCGCAGACGAGCTGCGGCGTCAGCAGGTGGGTGAGCGCGTCACCTACGTAGTGAATCGCAACATCAACTTCACGAACGTCTGCATCAAAAACTGTCGCTTTTGTGCGTTTGCTCGGACGGTCCGCTCCGAGCAGGGCTACTTTCTTCCCGTCGACGAGGTCGTTAACCGCGTGAGGCAAGCCCACGCGCTGGGCGCCACCGAAGTGTGTTTGCAGGCCGGTCTTTCTCCGAACCTCGTCGGCCGGAGCTACGTCGACCTTTGCCGCGCCGTCAAAGATGCAGTGCCCGAGATCCACATTCATGCGTTCTCGCCCGAGGAAGTGAAGTTCGGGGCGTCGCTCGCACGGGTTTCCTTTCATGACTATCTGTCGATGCTCAAAGACGCAGGCCTCGGGTCGTTGCCCGGCACGTCGGCGGAAATCCTCGACGACCGTCTTCGAAAGACGATTTCGCCAACCCGCATCAGCACCGCAGAGTGGATCGAGGTCGTGCAAGCCGCCCACCGGCTCGGGATTCCAACCACTTCGACCATGATGTTCGGGCACGTCGAGTCGGTCGGCGACCGCATGCGGCACATCAGCCTGCTCAGGAGCATTCAGCGCGAAACCGGCGGCTTCACCGAGTTCGTTCCGCTTTCGTTCGTGCACGAGGAAGCTCCGCTCTTCGCGACCGGCGAGGTGACCGGCGTGCGCCCCGGGCCGACCGGAGACGACGTGCTCCGCCTCTACGCCACGGCCCGCCTCATGCTCGGGCGCGACATCCCGAACCTTCAGGCTTCTTGGGTCAAAGAGGGGCTGCGCGTTTCTCAGCGTTTGCTCGGCTGCGGTGTGAACGATCTCGGCGGGACGCTGATGAACGAGAGCATCTCGACCGCGGCGGGGGCGCGTCACGGGCAGCTCGTGACGCCGGGAACGTTGCGGCGCGTGATTCGTGATGCCGGCCGGCTGCCCGCGCAGCGCGACACCCAGTATCGCAGCATCCGCGAGTTCGACGATACATCCGATCAGGATCCGGTCGAGCCTCTCGATCAAATTTCGAATCCAGACGACGTGTTTGGGTCGTACGACGCGCTCACGAGAGATCCGCGCTTTCACTACGAGCCGCGCGGGCTTCGTGTCGTGAGCTGACGGCTGTACCCGCAAACCGCGCGTGGTAGGCTGCGCGCTCATGAGCAGGCTTGCGGACCGCTACGGACCCTGGGCGGTCATCACGGGGGCGTCTGCGGGCATCGGCGCCGAGTTTGCACTTCGCGTTGCCGAAAGCGGGATCAACGTCGTGTTGGTGGCCCGCCGCCGTCAGCGCCTCGAAGAGCTCGCCGCTACCCTCGAGGACCTGTACCGCGTCGAAGCGCGCGTCGCACCACTCGACCTCGCGTCCCGGGAGGTGGTGCAAGGCTTACACCCCGCGATCGAAGACATCGAGATCGGGCTTTTGATCAACTGCGCAGGCTTCGGCACGGTCGGGCCGTTTCTCGACATGGACCTCAGTCGTCAGGAGTCCATGGTCGGGGTGAACTGTCGCGGGCCGCTCGTGCTCACCCACGAGATCGCGCAGGGCATGCGAGAGCGGGGTAGGGGCGGCATCATCTTCGTCTCGTCGGTGAACGGGTTTTGCGCGGCGCGCGGTCTGACCGCCTACAACGCTACCAAGGCGTTTGGGCTCTTGTTCGCGGAAGGTCTGGCGGAAGAGCTTCGGCCATATGGCGTCGACGTACAGGCGCTGTGCCCCGGCGGAACGTTGACCGAGTTCCAGCAGGTCTCGGGGCTCGATCCAAATGGTCTAGGGCCGTGGTCGCGCTTCGCGTTTGCGACACCCACCTCGGTCGTCGTGAAGAGCTTGAAGAGCCTCGGCGGTCGCGTCACCGTCATTCCTGGCTTCTTGAACAAGCTGATGGTTCTCACGATGAAGCTCTTGCCACGCCGTTGGGCCACTTGGATTCTCGGTGCAACGGTCGACCGGGTGACGGCCCGCAGTTAGCGCCGTCGCAGACGGGCGAGGTCGTCTGGCTTGTCGACGTCGAACCCGATTCCGCTGCTGAGCTGGACGCTGACCGTGAGCCCGAGGTCGCGCGCGCGCTTACGATGCTTTTCCAGGCTGTCTTCTCGGCCGAGGCAGCTCGGGAGCGCGGTGACCGGCCTCACCGCGATGACGTTGGTGCCTCGGTGCAGGAGGTCCGGGACGAGCACGACGTCGCTTTCGTCGAGCTGGCGGGCCACGCTGGCGATGTCCTGCGTCGTCAGGTTGGGCAGGTCGCCCATGCAGATGATCGCGCTGGTTGCACCGCGGCGCTCGAGCTCGCGGAGCGCATCATCAACCACGTCTGCAAGCCCGCCCGTGCCAACGGCATCTGCCAGGGCGGTGACCCCCAGGCGCTCGGCGTGGGCGCGGGCTTCCGCGGAGTCGCTCACGACCGCGATGTGATCGATCGTTGGAACCTCTCGCAGCACGCGCACCACGTGCTCGAACAAGTCGCGCGCGAGGCGCGCGCGCTCCGATGAAGTCAAAACCTCGGAAAGACGTGACTTCCCTCGGTCGAAACCTTTGATTGGGATCAGCGCCCACCGACTCATGTCAGGCTCCGCGAGAACTCGATGAGCTCGCGCGCGAAGAGTACCCGATCTGGCCTCGATTGGATCAGGATGTTTGTCTCGAGGAGCGAAAGGCTCGCCGGGAACCGGTCGCCGCGATGCACGGCAAACCCGTCGAGCAGCCCCTCATAGTGCCCTGCGATCGCCTCTGCCGAGGCCTCCCGGCCGTCGATTTGCGCGATCATCGTGGCAAGCGGACCTTTGACCGCGCGTCCCGCGACGATGGGGCTGACCGCCACCACGGGCGTGCGCCGCAGGGCATCCAAAACGCCTTCGAGCTCGAGGATGGGGTCGATGGAGACGTATGGATTCGAAGGGCAAATCACGATCAGGTCGGTGGCGTCGAGCGCTTCGCGAACGGCGGCGGTGGGTTCGCGGTTACCTTCTCGGCGTACCGCGTGCACCGTGGGGCCAGCTCGCTCCTTCACCAACCATTGCTGAAAGGGCAGTTGGTCGCCTTCGTCGGTGACGATGATCGTCGGGTTCGGGTCGTCACTCATGGGGAGGATCGACCGCTCGACGCCGAACGCATCACAGAGCTCCCGCGTCACGGCCGTCAGCGATCTCCCGGCTTCGAGGGCTTCGGTTCGGCGCCGATGGGTCCCGAGGTCGCGATCGCCGAGCTGAAACCATTCGTCGGTGCCCCGCGCTCGCGCGGTCTCCAACGCTTCGAAGGTGTCGCCGGCAATGCCCCAGCCCCGTCGTTCCGGGGACAGGCCGGCGAGCGTATACATCACGGTGTCGAGGTCCGGACTGATGTGAAGGCCCCAGTGTCGGAAGTCATCGCCGGTGTTGACGACCACGGTGAGCGCCCCCGGTGGGAGAGCTTGGTCGAGCCCGTCGACTAGCCGCGCGCCGCCGACGCCGCCCGCGAGCGCGACCACCGAGAGATCGGTTTGCCTCGGCTCGCTCATGCGTAGAGGTCGGCCGCGGGGTCGCGCAGCAGCGTGCCGGCGTTTTCGCTCGACGCGGAAAAGCGGATGCCTCGCACCAGGGTGATCGGGCGGCTTTCGTCGGCTTGTCCTGCGACCAAGTCGGCTGCTCCGGCGATCGCATCGGCCACCGCGAGCTCGGTGGCTTCGAGGATGCGGCCGTGCCGATCGGCAGCGCCGCGGCGATCCCAAAGCGGTGGGACGCCGGCTGCGCCAATCGCAAACCCAATCGTGCCGCGGCGAAACGGCCGGCCCCACGAGTCGGTGATCACGACGCCGATGTCGAGCGGGCCCAACGCCTTACGAAGTGCTGCCGCCGTGTCATCGGGATTCTCCGGCAGCGTGAGAACCCACGGGCCGCTGCTTTTCGGCGCGTCGGCGGGCACCGCGTTGCTCGCGTCGATGCCCGCATTTGCGCAGATGAAACCACGGCGATGGCGCACGATCAGCACGCCCTCGGCCTTGCGCGAGATCTCCACGCTTTCAGCGAGGATCAGCTCGACGAGGCGCGGGTCTTTGTCGACCTCTTCTGCGAGCTGCATTGCTCTCGCACTCGGCGTAATCGATGCCAGGTCGACGAATCGGCCCTCTGCGCGCGACACGATCTTGCTTGCCACTACCAAGACATCCTCATCGCGAAGCTCGAGCTCGTCGCGGCGAAGACTTTGGCGAATGACCTCGGCGAGTTCGTCGCCCGGCCCAACCGTCGGGACGCCCGACAGAGCCACGATGCGGAGCTCCGAGTCGATGCGAAGCCCGTTCCTCGCCGACTCGGTGTCGGTCACTCCGACTCCGGAATGCCCGTGATGCGAATGCCGGAGCCGAGGGCGCCGTACCGTCGATTGATGTGGAGAAGGACTGGTGTGAGCGACTCGAGCGCGATCGCGTTCTTGAGGACGCCGGCATCGATCCCGCGGAGGCCAAGGTCCGAAATCACCGAGATCACCTGGGTGCGAGCTTCTTTGTCGTCGCCGCACACCAAGACGTCGCAGTCGAACGTGTGGCTCGTCTTTTCTAGGAGCTCGGAGCTGATGTGATGCAGCGCCGCCACCAGGCGGGTGCTTTCGCCGAGCAGGGCGCGCGCTTCGAGCGCAGCAGACTGACCTTCGGGCAAGTGGACCGACCGGACTTTCGGTGGCTGGAGCGGGACCGTGATGTCGACGACGATCTTCCCGGCCACCGCGTCCCGGATCGACTCGAACGTGGCGCGGTGAGCGCCATAGGGCACGGTGACCACGACCACGTCACCGTGTGCGCAAGCCGCTTGGTTGTCGCCGCCCTGCACGGCGATTCCGAATTCGTCCGACAGCTCCGCGGCCTTCGCTTGGCCCTTTTCGGTTCGGCGCGACCCGATGAATACATCGTGTCCTGCTCTTGCCCAGCGCACGGCCAGGCCTCGGCCTTCACGGCCCGTTCCACCAACGATTCCTATCTTCATTGCTGCCTCACGAGTTGAGCTCTGCCATGAACCGAAGCGTGTCCATGTCCTGCGAGCCGACCATGAACGTGCCCACCGGGGAGTCTTTCCATCGCTGGAACCGGTCGCGGATTCGGTCTTTGGAGCCGACCAAGTAGAGGGCGTCGACCATCGCGTCCGGGACCGCCGCCACGGCTTCGTTCCGCTTCCCCTCGTAGAAGAGGGTTTGGATCTTCTCGCAGGCCTCCTCGAAGCCGACGAGGCTGAGGTAGTCCTTGTAGAAGTTTTTCTTCTTCGAACCCATCCCGCCGATATAGAGCGCGAGCTGCATCTTACAAGGCAGCATCACGTGCTCCGGATCGCCGATGGCTACGACGACGGTCGGTGCGATATCGAAATTGGCAAGGCTCTTTCCGTTGCCGGCTCTTGCGAAGCCCTCTTCGAAGTTCTTCATCAACACCTCGGGGCGCTCGGGATGCATGCAGGTGAGAAGGCAGCCGTCTGCGAGCTCGGCCGACATGGCCTGCGACTTCGGCGCCATCGACCCGGTATAGACCGGGATGTCGGGGCGACCGTGCACCATGCTCTTGAGGGGCTTGCCTTGCCCGGACGACCCCGGTCCTCGATACGGAATCTGATAGCGCTCTCCCTCGAACTTGAGCGCGGCTTCACGAGCGAAAATTTGCTTCACGATGGTGACGTACTCGCGCAGCCAAGTCAGCGTCTTGTTGAACGGGACGCCGTGCCACCCCTCGACCACCTGCGGACCCGACGTTCCGAGCCCCATGATGAACCGGCCCTTCGAAAGCGTGTCCATCGTGATCGCCGTCATGGCGGCGTTGGCGGGCGAGCGTCCCGGAAGCTGCATGATCGCGGTTCCGAGCTTGATCCTCGACGTCTGCGACCCGACCCATGCGAGCGGCGTCACCGCGTCGTTCCCCCACGACTCCGCCGTCCAAATCGAATCATACCCGAGCCGCTCGACCTCCCCGATCTTCTCCATGTCGACCAGGCTCTCCACCGTCGTGTTCAGTTGAGGCCCCGCATACCCAATCGACAAACCCAGCTTCATCTCATCTCCTCGAAAAAGGGGACAGTCCCCTTTTCTAGAACCCGTCCAGGAAAATCTAGACAGGATGCGGAAAAGGGGACTGTCCCCTTTTTCGTATCAGGAAAGGGTGGGGGGTCAATTTGATGGAGGGGTGGGGGGAGGTCAGGGTGGCGGCGTGCGGGTGTTGGTGACGGGGGCGTTTGGGCGGCTCGGGCAGGTTGGGATCGAGCGATTTCTGCGGGAGGGGCATTCGGTGGTCGCGTTCGACGTGCCGAGTCGGCACAACCGCAGGGTCGCACGCAGGTTTGCCGGGCGCGTCGAAACCGTTTGGGGGGACATTCGGTCCGCCGAGGACGTGGCGGCGTGCGTCGAACGTTGCGATGCAATCGTGCACAACGCTGGGATTCTCGCACCCGCGTCGGAGAGGCATCCGGAGCTCGCTCACGCGGTCAACGTCGTAGGGACACGCCACCTCATCGACGCGATGCAGAAGCAAAGTGATCCCCCCGTCATCGTGTTTTCTTCCTCGCTCTCCGTGTGTGGTCCCCGAAAACCGGGTGGACCTCCGCTCACCGCTAGCGACCCTGCGATTCCAACCGACCACTACACGTCGCACAAAGCCGACTGCGAACGCAGGCTTCAGGCGTCGGACCTTCCCTTCGTGATCTTTCGAATCGGCGTGTCGGTCGGACCGAACGCGACCCCGAGGGACGTGTCGCCCGACGTGCTCAGGCTGCTTTTCAGCATCGACCCCGACACCCGGCTCGAGTGGGTACACCCCGAAGACGTCGCCCTCGCACAGGTGCGGGCGATCAACACTCCCGCGGCGTTTGGAAAGATCCTGATGATCGGCGGCGGCGAGGGCTGCCAGCTCACCTTCCGCGAGCTCTACGGCGCGATGTTCGACGCCACCGGGGTCGGGCTTTTCCCGCGCGAGGCATATGCCAAGGGCCCCTACTACTGCGACTGGCTCGACACCTCCGAAAGCCAGGCGCTACTTCGCTACCAGCAGACCAGCTTCGACGACTTCATCGGCGAGCTGGCGCACGCGTCACGCCGGTCGCGGCCTTGGGTGCGCACCTTCGCCCCGATGATTCGCCGGCTGATGCTCCGCTACTCCGATGCCTGGCAAGCTCACCGCGCACGCGCGTAGTTGCGTCAGGCACGCTGGCTCGACACCGAGATCACCTCACCGGTCATGTACGAGCTGTAGTCGCTCGCGAGAAACACCATGACGTTCGACACCTCCCACGGCTCCGCACCGCGCCCAAACGCTTCTTTGCGCTGAAGCTCTTCGAGCAGACCGGGCGGCGTGACCTTTTCGAGAAAAGGGTGCATCGCCAACGATGGAGCGACACAGTTGATTCGCACGTTGGCTTCGGCCGCTTCGACAGCCGCGCATCGTGTCAGCGCCATCACGCCTGCTTTAGCCGCCGCATAGTGCGCTTGGCCTTCCTGAGCCCGCCACCCGAGCACCGACGCGTTGTTCACGATCGCGCCTACTTTGCGCGGTATCATGTGCCGGAGGGCCGCCCGCGTGCACCGAAAGCACCCATTGAGGGTCACGTCGAGCACCTGACCCCACTCCGCATCGGTCATGTCGACCAGCTTCGCATGTCCGCCGAGCCCCGCATTGTTCATCAGCACGTCGACGTGGCCCATCTCTTCGACCGCGAACTCAAACATCGCCTGCACCTGGTCTTCGTCGGTCACGTTGCAGAGCACGGTGTGCGGCTCAATGCCGGTCTGCGCATGGATCTTCTCCGCCGCTTCGCCGAGGCGTCGCTCGTGGATGTCGCTGATCGTCAGCGCCGATGCCCGCTCTTCCGCGCACCGAAGCGCGGTCGCAAAACCGATGCCCGTTCCGGCTGCCGCCGTGACGAGCACCGTCTTGCCTTTCAGCAGACCATGGCCTTCTACATAGTTTGGTTGGTCGGTCATCGCGGCTCCTTCGGCAGCCCGAGCCCTCGTTCTCCGATGATGTTTCGCTGAATTTGATTCGAGCCTGCGTAGATCGTATCGGCTCGCGAAAAAAGGTACCACTTCTGCATGCGCGTGAGCTCGTATGGAGCCGCTTCGATCAGCTCGGCTTCCAGGCCGAGCAGGTCCATCGCGAGCTTGCCGAGGTCTCGATGCCAGTTCGACCAGTAGAGCTTGCTGATGAGCGCTTCCCGGTTGAGCTCGGTTCCCTGATGCTCGAGCATTCGAAGGGCGTTAATGCGCATGATTTTGAGACCGATCGATGCCGCCGCGAGCCGCTGTCGAAAGACCGGATCTCGGGCGGCGCCGGTTCGCCTCGCGACCTCCAGCACCTCCTCGAATTCCTGCTGGAAGAGGTACTGCTGCCCGAGCGTCGACGCCCCGCGCTCGAACGCGAGAGTGCCCATCGCCACCTTCCATCCGTTGTTGACTCCGCCGACCACGTGGTCCTTCTGCGCTTTCGCACCTTCGTAGAACACCTCGGCGAACTCCGCCCCGCCGCCCATCTGCTTGATGGGGCGAATCTCGATGCCCTTCTGTTTCATCGGAACCAGGATGCAGCTGATGCCGCGATGCTTCGGCGCGTCGGGATCGGTACGGCAGAGCACGAAGCACCAGTCGGAGTACTGGGCGCCGGATGTCCAGATTTTCTGTCCCTCGATCACCCACTCGTCGCCAACGAGCGTGGCCTTCGTCTGCACGTTCGCGAGGTCGGAGCCCGCGCCGGGCTCGGAGTAGCCCTGACACCAGATTTCGTCGCCCGACACGATCGGCGGCAAGAACCTCGCCTGCTGCTCCGCCGTTCCAAAGTGAATCAATGTCGGCCCGAGCAGCGTCTCGCCGATGTGGCCGACGTTCCCCGGGCCCTTGGCGCGCACGTACTCCTCGTTGAAAACCGCTTCCTCTTTGATCGTGCACCCTCGGCCGCCGAATTCTTTCGGCCACCCGATGCAGTTCCAGCCGGCGGCGCCCATCGCTTTGCCCCAAGCGATGCGCTCCTCGACGTACGACTCCTGATCGCCGGAAGCGCCGCGCCCGCGAAGCTCTCTGAAGGGCCCTTCGAGCTGCGCCTTCAACCATGCTCGCGCCTCTTGTCGAAACGCCTCCTCTCTTTCGGTGAGTTGAAGTTCCATCACAAGTCCATTCGCGACGCGACGCGCTCGCGGTGAAGCGCGGGGTCGCCGAGCAGCACCTCGGTCGCTTTTGCACGCTTGAAGTAGAGGTGTGCCGGATGCTCCCACGTGAATCCGATGCCGCCGTGAATCTGCACGTTTTCAGCGGCACAGTGGAAGAACGCATCGGAGCAAAAGGCTTTGGCGCCCGACGCGGCTTCGACGAGGTCGGGCTCACCCTGCGCGGCGAGCGCACTTGCATAGAAAGCCGCGGAGCGCGCCGATTCCACCAGCGTGAGCATGTCGGCGCACTTGTGCTTGATCGCTTGAAACGAGCCGATTGGCCGGCCGAACTGCGTTCGAACCTTCGCGTATTCGACCGACATGTCGAGGCACCGCTCGGCAGCTCCGACCTGCTCGGCTGCCAGGGCGATGCGTGCGTGGTCGAGGATACGTTCGCAAAGGGCCCAGCCGCTCCCTTCGATGCCCAGCACCGCATCGTGCGAAACGCGTACATCGCGAAGCGTCACCGAAGCGAGGCGCCGCGTTTGATCCATGGTCGGAAGCCAGGCACGCTCGACGCCCTGGGCATCGCCGCGCACCAAGAACAAACCGATCCCGTCGTCGCCCGCGCTACCCTCGGCGCGCGCTACCACCACGAGCAGGTCCGCGGTGTGACCGTCGAGCACGAAGCCCTTGTCGCCGCGCACCACGTAGCCGTCACCGTCCCGCCGGTAGAGGGCCCGAACGTTGTCGGCATTCTTGGCGTAGTTGTTTTCTAGATACGCGAGTGTAGCCGTGAGTTGGCCGCTTGCGATGCTTGGCAAGTGCGTGGCCTTCTGCGCTTCGCTGCCTCCGAGCAAGAGCGCATTGGCCCCGAGGCACACCGTCGAAAAGAAGGGCCCACAAAGAAGCGCGCGGCCCATCTCCTCCATCAGCGGATAGAGGTCGAGATAGCTCATGCCGAGCCCGTCGTATTGCTCGGGCACGGTGAGCGCGGTCCATGCGAGCTCCCCAGAGAGCTGCGCCCAAACGTCGGGGTCGTAGCCTCGCTCCGTGTCCATTGCCGCGCGGACGCGCTCCTCGGAGGATGCGGTAGCGAGGAAACGTCGCGCCGTTCGTCGCAGCTCTCGTTGGTCTTCCGAGAACGAAAACTCCATCGCCTAGTCGTTCCGATTCACCGTGGCAGTCGACCAGAACGCCGGTGTTTCACCGCAAGGCCCGGTCATGTGCCGTACACCTTCACCAAAGGCTGGGCCTTCGAGAGGAGTGCCTCGACCGCGGGTCCCACCTCGGCCGGCTCCCAGCGCTTGCCGATGTCGACCGTCTGCTCGCGGCGGTAGCCATCGAAGACGGTGATCGTGCCGCCGAAGATCTCCCAGACGCGCCCGCTGACACCCGCCGACTCGCGACTCGCAAGCCAGGCCACGAAGGGCGACACGTTGCCAGGGTCGTTTTCGTCGAAGCCAGACTCCGGAGCCTTCATCGCATCGCCGAAGGCGCCTTCGGTCATGCGCGTGCGGGCGATCGGGCAGATCGCATTGGCGGTCACGCCATAGCGGCCGAGCTCGGCGGCCTGCACGAGGGTCAAGGTGGCGATTCCGGCCTTGGCGGCCGAGTAGCTCGACTGCCCCACGCTCCCGACCACCCCCGCGCCGGAGCTCGTGTTGATGATGCGCGCATCGACATCTTCCCCCGCCTTCACCTGGGCGCGCCAGTACGCGGCGGCGTGCCGGCTGACGCAGAAGTGCCCCTTCAAGTGCACGCGCACGACCGCGTCCCACTCCTCTTCGCTGCAGCTCACGAACATGCGGTCACGTACGAAGCCCGCGTTGTTCACCACGACGTCGAGGCGTCCAAACGCGTCGATGGCCTGGTGGACGAGCGCTTCGGCCTGCGCCCAGTCCGCGACGTCTGCGCCGTTGCTGACGGCTTCGCCACCCATGTCGGCGATCTCCTTCACGACTTCGTCGGCGGGCCCGGCGCCTCCGCCCTCGCCGCTGTTGCTGACCCCGAGGTCGTTGACGACGACCTTTGCGCCTTGCCGCGCGAGCTCGAGCGCATGCTCCCGGCCGATGCCGCGACCCGCGCCCGTCACGATCGCCACCCGTCCTTTGCAAATCCCGGTCATCGTTTTCTCTCTGGGTCGGCCAGCTTGACCATGAGCTTTCCTCGATGCGCTCCGCTGAAGAGCCGCAGCAACTGGGAAGGCGCCTCGCCGAGCCCTTCCACGATGTCGTCGCGATAGCGCACCTTGCCCTCGCGGATCCATGCCGCGAGCTCGGCGCGTGCCTCGTCATATCGGTCCGCGAAATCCAGTGTCGTGAAGCCCTCCATGCGCGCGCTCTTGGTGAGGAGCCGCAGGTAGTTGCGCGGGCCTCTGGGCGGCTCGGTGGCGTTGATTTGGGAGATGGCGCCACAAAGGACGATGCGGCCCCTGTGACTGAGCCGAGTCAACGCAGTATCGAGGATGTCGCCGCCCACGCTATCGAAGAAGACGTCGACGCCTCGCGGACACGCTTCTTTCAGTGCGTCGCGAAGGTCGCTGGCTCTGTGGTTGATCGCCGCGTCGTAGCCGAGCTCTTCGGTCAACCATGCGCACTTGTCGTCGCTGCCCGTCAAGCCCACGGCGCGGCAGCCTCGGATCTTCGCGATTTGTCCGACGATCGAACCGACGCCGCCCGCGGCTGCGGAGACGAGCACCGTTTCGCCGCTGCGGGGTTGCCCGACCTCGAGGAGCCCGAAGTAGGCCGTGAGACCAGTTCCCCCAAGCACACTCAGCATCGAGGGAAGGGGAATGCCTTCGATCGGGCGCACTTTGCCGTGCAGGTTCCGCGCGGACACTACGCTGAAGGACTCCCACGCAGCGAGCGCCTGCACGACCTCGCCGGCGGGCCAGCCGTCGGCGTGCGATTCGACGATCTCGGAAAGGGTGCCGCTGCGCACCGGGGCACCGATCGCGATCGGCGGCAGGTACGACTTGGCCTCGCTCATCCAGCCACGAATCGCGGGATCGATCGACAGATAGAGGTTCTTGAGCAGCACCTCGCCGGGCCCAGGCTCGCCGACGGGCGCCTCGGCTGCCTCGAAGTCCTCATGCGAGGGAACCCCAACGGGGCGCTTTTTCAAGAGAATCTGCCGGTTCACCAACTCCACGCCTTCCCAAGACTGAAACACGTTCCACCCCACGCAACCCGACGGCGAAACGGGAGGGGGCATGGGGGGTGGTTGCTGGGTGGGTTGCCGGGTTTGGTTTAGTTACATCCGACCCGCCCACCCCC
>JBFGKE010000004.1:0-147184 GCA_041576815.1 Polyangiales bacterium | reverse complement strand
TCATTACGGCCGCGTCGACTTTGTCGAGAGCGCCGGCGTCGTGGGGGGGCTGTGGGTCGTATTCGATCATCAGTTGGAGCGCCTTCGCGGTGGTTTCGTCTGCAAGCTGCTCGGCGAGGCGAAGCGCCATGTCGATCCCGCACGAAACGCCCGCCGCCGTGATGATCTTGCCTTCTTGCACGACGCGCTCCCCAGTCGGGGTAGCTCCGTACTTGATGAGCAACGGCAGCGCGGAGAAATGGGTGGTGGCGCGACGGCCTTGCAGCAGCCCCGCGGCTCCAAGGAGCAGTGACCCAGTGCAAACCGACGTGGTGAACTGCGTCGTCTCGTGTGCGCTCTTGATCCAATCGAGGATCTCTGCGTCCTTGACCATGGTCCGCGTGCCGACCCCTCCGGGCACCACGATCACATCCGGGCGCGGCACGTTGGCAAAGGTGTGGTCGATGGTCAGGCCGAGATATCCGTTGTCCGTTCGCACCTCGCCGACTCGATGCCCCACGAAGCGCACGTCGGTGTCGGGTAAACGCTGGAGCACCTCGTAGGGCCCAATCGCGTCCAGGGCAGTGACTTCGTCGAACAGCGCAACAGCAATTTCCATGACACAAACTTTTCAAAAAAAGGGGATAGTCCCCTTTCCTAGGGGAGATGGCCGCGGACGAAAGGGAGGTAGATGGGGTGCCAGAAGCGCTCTCGGACCAAGCCTTCGACGTCGTCTGGAATGTTTTCTCTGCGGGCGACGCCCTCTTTCATCGCCTGTTGGACGACGCGGGTGGCGACCCGCACCGAGGTTTCTTGGAGGTCGCTGACGGGCGGATAAATCAACCCCCCTTCGACGTACTTCTCGCAGGTATAGTCCGCCAGCGCTTGTGCGGCCTCGAGCACCATCCCGTCGGTGATCTTCTCGGCGTCGCTCAAGATGGCGCCGAAGCCGAGCCCTGGAAAGATGAAAGCGTTGTTTCCCTGGCCGATCGGGTGCGTCACGCCGCCCATCATCACGGGCTCGAACGGGCTCCCCGTCGCGACGATCGCCTGCCCGTCGGTCCACCGAAAGATGTCGACCGGCTTTGCCTCGGCAGAGCTCGTCGGGTTCGAAAGCGGAAAGATGATCGGCCACTTGTGATTGTCGGCCATCGCCCGCACGACCGGCTCGTCGAACGCCCCCGGCCGGCCTGATAGTCCCAGCAACACCGTGGCCTTCGCGTTTCGAATCGTCTCCACGAGATCGGGTGCATCGCCCTCGAACTCCCAGCCGCGGACCACCTCGCGCGCCTGCGCAAACTCCCGCTTGTAGTCCTCCATGTCGCGGTCGGTGAGCAAGAGCCCCCGCGAGTCGAGCACGAACACCCGCGTATTGGCCTCTTCCTTGGTGAGTCCCGCCCGAACGAGGCCCTCTCGGATGGCCCACGCGACCCCGATGCCGCCCGCGCCGGCGCCGTGGATCACGAACACCTCGTCCTGGAGGCTTTCGTGTCGCAGATGGCAGGCGGCGAGGATCCCGGCGAGCGCGACCGCCCCCGTGCCCTGAATGTCGTCATTGAACGAAGGCCCCCGGTCCCGATAGCGCTCGAGGACGGAAAACGCGGCGGTCTTCGAGAGGTCTTCCCATTGGATGACCGCGTCCGGCCAGCGCGTCCAGACCGCGTCCACGAAGGAGTCGAGGAACTTGTAGTAGTCGTCTCCGCGCAGACGCTTCTGCCGGACACCGAGGTAGTTGGGGTCGTTGATCAGGTCCATCCGATCGGTTCCGACGTCGAGTGCGACCGGCATCGTGTGGAACGGGCTCACGCCGCCACCGCAGGTGTAGAGCGCCATCTTCCCGATCGGGATGGCAAGGCCACCGTACCCTTGGTCGCCGATACCGAGGATCGCAGACGAGTCCGTCGCGACGATCATGCGGACGTCTTCCATCGGATAGCACTCGAGGGTCTGGTCGGCCCGATCGATGTTGAGCGGAGAGAACGAAAGCCCGCGCGGGTTCTGGTAGAGCGCGCTGAACTGCTGCACCGCGGCGCCGACCGTCGGCGTATAGACGATTGGCAGCATTTCATCGAGATGCTTCTCGAGCAGCGCGTAGAATAGAATCTCCTGACGCTCCTGAACCGCGCGTAGGTACTGATATTTGTCGATGTCGGTCGGCTGCTGGACGAAGCCCTCGTAGACGCGCTCGATTTGCTGCTCGAGCGTGTTGTACTGCGGTGGAAGAAGGCCTCCGAGCCGAAGCGCGACCCGCTCTTCGTAGCTGAACGCAGTGCCCTTGTTCGACAGCACTAGGCGCAGCAGCGCGATGCCGTCGAGGTAGACCTCCATGTATTGTCGGCCGTGCTCGTCTTCTTTGAGGTCAAACAGGCGGCTGACGCGTTTCCGGGGCATCCAACGATCCTTTCTTCATGCGCCTTCGATGGCGGCTATCACCGCGTCGGCCATTGCCGTCGTGCCGAGTGAGCGCTCGCCGCCGCCGAGGTCTGCGGTGCGGAGGCCGCTGTCGAGGACTTTTTGAACAGCGTCTTCGACTGTTTTCGCATCGAGGTCGAGGTCGAGGCTGTGTCGGAGCAGCATGGCGGCGCTGAGAATCGTCCCGAGCGGATTGGCAATCCCTCTGCCGGCGATGTCGGGTGCAGAGCCGTGAATCGGCTCGTAGAGCCCGAGCTTTCCTTCGCCGAGAGAGGCGCTCGGAAGCAAGCCGAGCGATCCCGTCAGCACCGCGCCCTCGTCCGAAAGGATGTCACCGAACATGTTGCCGCTCACGATGACGTCGAAGGACGACGGATCGGTCACCAGCCGCATGGCAGCGGAGTCGACGAGCTGGTGCTCGAGCTCGACGTCGGGGTTGTCTTTGCCGACCTCGGTTGCAACCTCACGCCAGACCTGCATCGAGGCAAGGACGTTGGCTTTGTCGATCGAGGTCACGCGCCTCCTGCGCTTTCGAGCGACGTCGAAGGCGAGCTCCACGATGCGACGGATCTCGCTCTCGTCGTACACCAGCGTATCGAAGCCCGTTCGCTTTCCGTTTCGGGTCTCTTTGCCCTTCGGCTCGCCGAAGTAGATGCCGCCGGTGAGCTCTCGAATGAACACCAAATCGACCCCGCGAAGGCGCTCGGCCTTCAGCGGCGAGGCCCCTTCGAGCCCGCGAAAAAGCTTGACCGGGCGGACATTGGCAAAGAGCTTCAGCGCCTTTCGCATGCCGAGGAGCCCTTGCTCCGGCCGCACGGTCGCGGTCGGGTCGTCCCACTTGGGGCCTCCCACCGCGCCGAGCAGCACGGCGTCCGCGCTTCGGCACGCGACGATCGTATCGTCCGGGAGAGGAACCCCGGTTTCGTCGATGGCAATTCCGCCAATCAAGTGGGTCGAGAAGGCGAAGGCGTGGCCCGATTTGCTCGCCACTGCCTCCAACACACGACGGGTTGCATCGACGATCTCGGGGCCGATTCCGTCGCCTGGTAGAAGTGTGATTTTGGCTTTCATGGTGGGCTATCCGTGCGGCCGGCCATGATGCACGCCACACGCCGTGAGAGCAATGGCTAAGTCCGCGCGGAAGTGGCCTCGGGCTTCTTTTCGAGCTTGGCGCGCTCGAGGGTCAGCCCATACTCGATGCTGTCCACGAGCGCTTGGAGCGAAGCCTCGATGATGTTGCTCGACGCGCCGACCGTGCTCCAGGTGTCGTGCGCCGACTGAGTGTCGATCAGCACGCGGGTCGTCGCCCCAACGCCGGTACGCCCGTCGAGGATTCGCACCTTGTAATCACTGAGATGCATTTCGGCGACCTCCGGGAAGAAGGGCCGCAGCGCTTTGCGAAGCGCGGAGTCGAGTGCGCTCACGGGTCCGTTTCCTTCACCCGCGGTATGAACCACCTCGTCACCGATTTGAACTTTGACCGTGGCCTCGGCGAACATGCCGCCACCGCGCCGCCGCCCGACGCCCGCTTGGAAATCGAGCACTTCGAAAGGCGGTTGGTAGCCGGCCTGGTGGCGCGCCATCAAGAGGGCAACCGATGCTTCGGCGGCTTCGTAGGCAAACCCCTTGGCCTCGAGCTCCTTGATTTGCTCGAGCACCCGGCCGCCGTGGTCGGCGCTCACCTCGAGTCCGAGCTCTTCGGCTTTGCTGAGCACGTTGCTGCGCCCCGAAAGCTCGCTCACGACGACACGCGACTCGTTTCCGACCAGGGAAGGATTGATGTGCTCGTAGGACTCGGGATGCCGGCGGATCGCAGCCACGTGCACGCCTCCTTTGTGAGCAAACGCGCTCCGCCCCACGTAGGCCGCGTGGTCGTTGGGATTGAGATTGGCGATCTCCGCGACGTAGTGGGAAAGGTCGTAGAGCTGGCTGAGGCGGCCTTCGGGAAGGCATCGCAGGCCGAGCTTCAGCTCGACGTTCGGGATGATCGCGCACAGGTTCGCGTTGCCGCAACGCTCGCCGTACCCGTTGATCGTGCCTTGGACGTGATGAGCACCCGCACGCACTGCGGCGACGGAGTTTGCCACGCCCGACTCCCCGTCGTTGTGTGCATGAATGCCAAGCCGCGCGTCTGGCAAGGCCTCACGCACTCGGGCGATCGTCTCTTCGATCTCCCAGGGCATCGAGCCCCCGTTCGTATCACAGAGCACCAGCGTCTCGGCGTTCGCACGATGGGCGGCTTTGAGGGTTTCGAGCGCGTACTCAGGATCCGACTTGAAGCCGTCGAAGAAGTGCTCTGCATCGTAAATCACCCGCCGATCGTTGCCACGAAGAAAGGCGACGCTCTCTTCGATCATGCGAAGGTTCTCGTCGAGTCTCGTCCGAAGCACCTCGGTGACGTGCATGTTCCAGGTCTTCCCGAAGATCGTGCAAACCGGAGTCTCCGCGGCGAGCAGCATTTGCAGCTGATTGTCGTCCTCGGCGCGAAGCTCCGCCCTGCACGTCGATCCAAACGCGGCGATCGAGACGTTCTGCCATGCGACGTCCCGGGCCCGCTCGAAAAACTCGACGTCCTTCGGGTTGGAGCCCGGCCACCCGCCTTCGATGAAGGCGACCCCGAGCGCATCGAGGTGCTCCGCGATTCGAAGCTTGTCCTCGCACGACAAGCTCATCCCCTCCATCTGCGTGCCGTCACGCAGCGTGGTGTCGTAGATCTCGACGACGAGGCCGGCGCCGTTATGTCCGTTGTTGCTCATGGGCAGTGATTTGCTTGTCGAACGAAAGAAGGTAGCCGAGCTGGTCGATGCCTTCGAGAAGGCAGTGCTTGGAGAACCCGTCGATGGGGAAGGTCGCCTCGAGGCCGCCCGGTCCAGTCACGGACTGGGTCGGCAAGTCGATCGTGATCTGGGTCGAGCGATCGCGCTGCACGGCCTGCATGAGCGCCGAGTGCACCTTCGGGCTCACCTCGACGGGCAAGAGCCCGTTCTTGAGGGAGTTGCTCTTGAAGATGTCGGCGAACCCCGTGGAAATGATCGCACGAAACCCCCAGCCTACGAGAGCCCACGGCGCGTGCTCCCGAGAAGAGCCGCTTCCGAAGTTGTGACCGGCGATGAGGATTTGGGCTCCCTGCGACTCCGGCTCGTTGAGCACGAAGTCGGGGTTGGGCGACCCATCCTTCAGATAGCGCCAATCGCAAAACAGGCTGTCCCCGAGCCCGTGCTTGTCGGTGACCTTCAAGAAGCGGGCCGGGATGATCTGATCGGTGTCGACGTTTTCGACGGGGAAGGGGACGGCGTGCGCGGTGAGTGTCGTGAATTTCGCCATGGCTGTGTCCTTCAAGAAAGGAGGAGGCTCCGCGGGTCGGTCACTTCGCCCGTGACCGCCGCGGCCGCCGCGGTGAGCGGAGAAGCGAGAAACGTGCGACCGCCTTTGCCTTGTCGCCCTTCGAAGTTTCGGTTGGAGGTGCTCACGGCATACTGACCGGGCTCGAGGTTGTCGCCGTTCATCGCAATGCACATCGAGCACCCCGGCTCCCGCCATTCGGCGCCGGCGTTCTTGAAGATCTGATCCAGGCCCTCGGCCTCTGCCTGCTTCTTCACGTCGTGCGAGCCCGGGACCACGAGGGTCCGTACGCCCTCGGCCACGTGGCGCCCGCTCAGAACGCCTGCCGCCATCCGCAGGTCGCCGATTCGCGAGTTGGTGCAGGAACCGATGAACACGACGTCGACCTTCTTGCCGAGAAGCGGCTCTCCGGGCTCCAGTCCCATGTAGCTCATCGCTTTTTGAAACGCGGCCTGCTGCGAGGCGTCGCCGAACGAGTCGGCCGTGGGCATCGGCTCGGTGATCTGCATGCCCATGCCGGGGTTGGTGCCGTACGTGATCATCGGCTCGAGCTTGCCTGCGTCGATGACGACCGTCTTGTCGAAGGTGGCGCCCTCGTCGGTACGGAGCTCGCGCCAGCGCGCGACGGCTTGGTCCCAGGCGGCGCCTTGGGGAACGCGCTCACGACCCTTCAAGTACGCGAACGTCGTGTCGTCCGGGGCGATCATCCCGGCGCGCGCACCCGCCTCGATGCTCATGTTGCAGACCGTCATCCGGCCTTCCATGTCGAGGCCGCGGATCGCGGAGCCGGTGTACTCGATGACGTGGCCGGTCGCGCCTCCCGTGCCGATCTCCGCACAGAGCGCCAAGATGATGTCTTTTGCGGTCACGCCGGGCATGAGCTGCCCATCGACTCTCACCTCGAGCGTCCTCGGCTTGCGCTGAAGCAGGCACTGCGTCGCCAACACGTGCTCGACCTCGCTCGTGCCGATGCCAAACGCGAGCGCGCCAAACGCGCCGTGCGTCGACGTGTGGCTGTCGCCGCAGACGATCGTCTTCCCGGGCTGGGTGAAGCCACGCTCCGGCCCGATGACATGGACAATCCCGTTTCGGCTGTCCCCGAGCGCAAAGAGCTCGATCCCGAACTCCTCGCAGTTTTGCTCGAGCTGCCGGAGCTGCGCTTTGGCCTGATCGTCGATTACCCAGAGCGATTTCGGGAGCGTCGGGGTCGAGTGATCCATGGTCGCGACGGTCTTTTCGGGGCACCGAACCCGGAGACCGCGCTCGCGCAGGCCCGTGAAGGCCTGCGGCGAGGTCACCTCGTGAATGAGGTGCAGGTCGATGTAGAGGACCGCCGGTCGATCCGGCTCCTGAACCACGACGTGCTCGTCCCAAACCTTCTGAAAAAGTGTTTTTGGCTCCATGATTCCCGCTATGCGGCGCTTCCCGCTGTCTTGCTGTCGTCTTGCGTTCCCTGACGGAGTGCCAGGATTCGGTTGATCGCGGCGAGGTATGCTTTGGCACTCGCGACGATCACGTCCGTATGCGCGCCGTGCCCATGAAAGACCCGCGCACGCGTGTGCTCGTACTGAGGGTTGATCCTGTCGGGCTGCGCGTCGGCCTCGTCTGGCGAGACCCGAACGCTCACCTCACCGAGCGCATCGATGCCTTCGGTCACCGACTGCACCGTGTACTCGAGCAGCGTGCAGGGCACGTGAACGAGCGACTGAATCGCTTTGTAGGCGGCATCGACCGGTCCGGTACCGACTTCCGCCGCGGTTTGCGTCTGGCCGTCCGGCCCCGTGAGCCGCACCGTCGCAGTCGGCATGCCCGTACCGCACCCAACCTGGATCTTCTCGAGCCTCCAGTACTCGGTCGGCTGGTAGAGCTCATCACTGACCAACGCGACCAAATCCGCGTCCGTGATGACTTTCTTCTTGTCGGCAAGCTTCTTGAACCGCGCGAAGGCCTTGTCGAGCCCGTCGCCCGAGACGGGGTAGCCGAGCTCGACCAAGCGGTTGGCAAAGGCGTGACGCCCGGAGTGCTTCCCGAGCACCAGCTGTGTCTTTCCCGCGCCGACGGTTTCGGGGCGCATGATCTCGTAGGTCTCTTCGTGCTTGAGCATGCCGTCCTGGTGGATGCCTGCCTCGTGCGCAAACGCGTTGGCGCCGACGATCGCTTTGTTCGGCTGGACGACCATCCCCGTGACCTTGCTGACCAGTCGGCTGGCCCGCGTGAGCTGGGTGGTGTCGACTTGGGTGGTGATGCCGTAGAGGTCTTTTCGGACGTAGAGCGCCATCACGATCTCTTCGAGCGAGGCGTTGCCGGCGCGCTCTCCGATGCCGTTGACGGCGACTTCGACCTGGCGGGCGCCGTGTTGCACCGCCGACAGGCTGTTCGCGACGGCCAAGCCGAGGTCGTCGTGGCAATGGACACTGATCACCGCGTTTTCGATGCCCGGAACGTGTTGCCGGATGAGCGCGATCCGCTCCCCGAACTCGACCGGGATCGTGTACCCGACCGTGTCGGGGATGTTCAGCGTGCTCGCGCCGGCCTCGATGGCAGCCTGCAGCGCCTCGTAGAGGAACTCCATCTCGGTTCGGCCCGCGTCTTCGGGGCTGAACTCGACGTCTTCGCAAAAGCCCCGCGCGTACGTCACCATCTCGGTGATCGTCGAGAGCACCTCGGCCTTGCTCATGCGGAGCTTGTGCTCGCGATGAATCGGCGACGTCGCGAGGAACGTGTGAATACGCCCGTGCTTGGCTGGCGCAATCGCCTCAGCCGCCTTGTCGATGTCGGACTTGTGTGCGCGTGCGAGGCTGCAAATCGTCGGCGGCTCCGAGACCGGCCTACCTTCGACCCCCGTCACGCCGACCGCCTCCGCGATGTTCTTCACGGCACGCAAGTCATCCGGTGAGGCCGCCGCAAAGCCGGCCTCGATGATGTCGACACCCAGCCGCGATAGGGTCTTCGCCACCTCTAGCTTTTCCGACGAGGTCATCGTTGCGCCAGGTGATTGCTCGCCATCGCGAAGCGTCGTGTCGAAGATCCGTACGTGATCGGGTTGCATGATTCATTCTCCCGGCGCCGCGGTCTGCGGCGCCTCTCTCAGTCTCCCTGTTTGATTTCTACCGGGTCGACGAAGGGCATCATCGACCGAAGCTTGGCGCCGACCTGCTCGATCGGCTGTTCCTGCTCAGCGCGCCGCTTGGCGTTGAACTCCGGGCGCCCTTTCTGGTTCTCCTCGATCCACCGCTTGGCGAAGGAGCCGTCCTGGATCTCGGCGAGGATTTGCTTCATCGCCTTCTTGCTGTCGTCGCCGACGACGCGCGGGCCGCTGACGTAGTCACCCCATTCCGCGGTGTTCGACACTGAGTAGCGCATGTAGTTGAGACCACCACGGTACATGAGGTCGACGATGAGCTTCAGCTCGTGGAGGCATTCGAAATAGGCGAGCTCCGGCTGATAGCCCGCCTCCACCAGCGTCTCGAACCCGGCTTTCACCAGCTCCGAGCAGCCCCCGCAGAGCACGGCCTGCTCGCCGAAGAGGTCGGTTTCGGTCTCTTCTTTGAAGGTCGTCGTCAGCACGCCGGCGCGAGCACAGCCGATGCCGGCCGCGTACGCCATCGCAACCGCATCGGCTTGGCCGGTGGCGTCTTGATGCACCGCGAGCAGCGCAGGGACACCGCCACCCTCCTGGTAGGTCTCGCGGACGCGGTGTCCGGGGCTCTTCGGCGCGACCATGGCGACGTCGATGTCTTTCGGGGGCTCGATCGTCCCGTAGCGAATGTTGAAGCCGTGCGCGAACATCAGCGTGTTGCCCGCTTCGAGGCTTGGCGCGATGTGCTCCTGGTAGATCGCGGGCTGCGCCGTGTCGGGCGCCAAGATCATGATCACGTCCGCTTCATTGGCCGACTCGCGCACGGATTTGACCGTGAGGCCGGCCGCCTCGGCCTTGGACTTGCTCTTGCTGCCCTTCTGCAGCCCGACACGGACGTCGACGCCACTCTCTTTGAGATTGAGCGCGTGGGCATGGCCCTGCGAGCCGTAGCCGATGATCGCCACCTTTTTGCCTCGCATCAACGAGAGGTCGGCGTCTTTTTCATAGCGAATCTGGGTCATCTATCTCTCTACTTCTTTGACGATGGGGGTTAGGCCGCCGAGCTGCGGGAGGCGGGAACGGTGGGGTGGGCGAGGTCGTGCTTTTCGACGCCGCGGGTCATCGCGACCGTGCCGGTCTGCACGAGCTCCAAAATGCCGAAAGGCCGGAGGACCGAAACCAAGCCCTCGACTTTGTCCTGCGGCCCGGTGATTTCGATGGTGACACGGTCGGGCGACATGTCGATCGCCCTGGCTCTGAAAACGTCGCAGATCTTCAAAATCTCGTCGCGCTGCTCGCGGGTGCAGTTGACTTTGATCAGCGCGAGCACGCGTTGGATCGTCTGCTTGAAGGTGATGTCGTCGACCCAAAGCACATTGACCATCTTGTAGAGGTTGGCTTCGATGCGCTTGGCCTTGTCTTCGTCGGCCTCGCAGACGATCGTCATGCGCGAGACGCCGGGCTCCTGGGTGGCGCCGACGTTGAGCGAGTCGATGTTGAAGCTTCGGCGCCGGAACAGCGAAGCCACGCGGTTCAACACGCCGGGCTTGTCTTCGACGAAAACCGCAAACGTTCTTTTCACGGACTGAGACATCATTCGTCTTCTCCTGTCTCGAAAATCGGATTGTGCGTAGCGCTGCCAGGCTTCGCCGGCCGCTGAATCATGTCGTGGAGATTCGCGCCGGCGGGCACCATCGGATAGACCGAGTCCTCCTGCTCGACGCGGAAGTCGATCACCACGGTGCCTTGGGTGGCTTCTGCCTTGCGCACCGCCTCCTCGACCTCGGATCGCTTCTCGACGCGAATGCCGGTGAGCCCATGGGCCTCGGCGATCATGACGAAGTCCGGGCTGAGGAGCGGCGTCGCCACGTAGCGCCCGCCGAAGAAAAACTCCTGCCATTGGCGAACCATGCCGAGGAAGCCGTTGTTGATGATGGCGACGTTGACCTTGATTCCCTCTTGGGCGCAGGTGGAGAGCTCGGCCTGTGTCATTTGGAAGCCCCCGTCGCCGCAGATCACCCAAACCGAGTCACCGGGTTTGGCGAACTTGGCCCCGATGCCTGCAGGAAGCGCAAAGCCCATGGTGCCCAGGCCGCCGGAGGTGATCAGCTTTCGCGGGTAGTCGTGCTTGTAGTACTGGGCTTCCCACATCTGGTGTTGGCCGACGTCGGTAATCACCAGCGCCTTTCCATCGGTGAATCGATAGAGGTCGTGGATGACGTGGGCGGCATAGAGCTTTCCGAGGTCGGGGAGGTTCTTGATGTCCCGAACGGCGGAATCGCCCTTGCCTTCGTCGATGTAGCCCAGCCACTCGGGGCGATCGCACTCCTCGACGTGCGGGAGCAGGGCCCTGAGCACGTCACCGGCGTCGCCGACGATTGGCACGTCGACGCGGACGTTCTTGTTGATCTCGGCCGGGTCGAGCTCGATGTGGATTTTCCTCGCGTTCGGAGCATAGGTCTTGAGGTTTCCCGTGACCCGGTCGTCGAACCGCATCCCGATCGCGATGATCAGGTCTGCGTCTTGAATGGCTTGGTTGACCCAGGTCTCTCCGTGCATCCCCATCATGCCGAGGTTGCGCGGATGCGTAGCCGGGAAACCGCCGAGCCCGAGGAGCGTGCAGGCCACCGGGATGTTCGTCTTTTCGACGAACTCGATGAGCGTATCCGTCGCCTGCGATTTGATGACCCCGTGACCGGAGAAGATGATCGGCCGCTTGGCCTCTCGGATGTGAGCCACCGCCTCTTCGAGCTGCTCCACGAGCGGCGCATAGTCGGGGCGATAGCCAGGGAGCACGATCTCGTCTTCGCTCCACTCGAAGACGCAGCTTTGTTGTTGCGCGTCCTTGGTGATGTCGACCACGACGGGCCCCGGCCGGCCGGACCGCGCGATGTAAAACGCCTCGCGAATGGTCGGAGCCACTTGCTCGGGCTTGGTCACCAGATAGTTGTGCTTGGTCACTGGAATCGTGCAGCCCGTGATGTCGGTCTCTTGAAACGCGTCACTCCCGATCAGCTGCGACGGGACCTGCCCGGTGATGCAAACCATCGGGATCGAATCCAGCATGGCGGTTGCGATACCGGTCACGAGGTTGGTCGCCCCGGGCCCCGACGTCGCGATGCAGACGCCAACTTCGCCCGATGCGCGCGCATAGCCGTCGGCCATGTGTGAGGCGCCTTGCTCGTGGCGGGTCAACACGTGGTGGATCGGGTATTCGATCATCGCGTCGTACGCCGGCATGATCGCGCCGCCCGGATACCCGAAGCAGACCTCGACCCCCTCACGCACGAGCGCTTCCCAGAGGATTTGAGCCCCAGAGAGAGATTCGCCGATGCGATTCTCCATCTTGGGTCTGGCGGGTGTCTCGAGGATCTCCTTCATCGGTGTCTGCTCCAAAAGTGTCGATTCAACGAAAAAGGCCCCCGCACGGGATGCGGGGGCCAGAAAGTGTGTGAGTGGGTCTGTGGGTGGTTCTGGTCCCCGCCTATGCCTGCGTAACTAGCAGGAGGCTAATGATGAGGCCGACTACGACAATGCTCACCACGACGGCGCCGATCGCTTCGTCGCGATCAGAGGGAGCGGTCATAGCGGTCGGGTTTCGAACCATTGCCGGTCATTCTGTGCCCAAGGGCCCCCAGGGTCAAGGGAACGGGGCGCGGCGGCGCGTCTCGGTCCGGTCTCCGGGCCCCCGGCTGCCTGAACCCCTGGCACCCCTGGAAAACCACTAGTTTCGTGTAGTTGGGGCGGGTAAGCTCGATCCCTGCCCCCAATGGAGATCCTCTCGAGCCGGTTCATGCTCCACCCGAGCGACTTCGACCGAAGCCTTCGCTTCTATCGCGACACGCTCGGGCTCCACCCGATGCGCGAATTCGGCCGGGGACCGTCGCGCGGGGTGGTGTTCTTCTTGGGTGGGGGCTACCTCGAAATCACCGAGCGCCGGAACGAGGCGCCTTCCCCGGCGACCGAGCTCTGGCTTCAGGTGCGTGACGTCCACGAGGCCGAACGCGTGCTCCGCGCGGCGGGCGTCCCGGTGCTCGAGAAAGCCGCCGAGCAGCCCTGGGGCCTCATCGAGCTTCGGGTGGCGGATCCGGACGGGCTCGTGCTCATCTTGGTCGAGGTGCCGCCCGAGCATCCGCTTCGGCGGGATCACCGCTCGATGTAGTCATCGCTCCTCGAGGTCGATCGCCACGGTTTGTTCGGTGGCGCTCGTCACGATCGGAAGCTTGGCCCGCTCGATGTCCTTGCCGTAGATGTCCCACCAGGCCTCCGCTTCGGCGCGGGTCCAACGCGCGACGCGAAGCTCGTCTAGCGCGTCCGCTAGCTCTTGCCCCGTGGCGAGACGGTTCGACTGGTCCTTCTCGAGGCAGGCGAATACGAGGGCCTCGAGGCCGGCAGGGACCTCCTGAGGGCATGCTTCGGCAAAGGGGAGCGGCTTGGTGTGCAGATGATGAAGGCACACTTCCATGATCGTTTTTCCGTCGAACACGTGGTGGCCCGACAGCAGGTAATAGCCGACGGCGCCGAGCGCATAGAGGTCGGTCCGTGCATCGATCGCCTGTGGGTCCTGGATGGCCTCGGGGCTCAGATAGTGGGGCGTGCCTTTGATCGACATCGTGTTGGTTTGCTCGAGGTCATCGATCTTGCCGAGGTTCTTTACGAGCCCGAAGTCGAGCACTTTGGTGACGTCGGGGACGCCGCCCTGCCTGGCCAGCATGATGTTACTCGGCTTGATGTCGCGATGAATCAGCCCGACCTGGTGCGCTTCGTCCAATGCGAGGGCGGCGTCGCGGAGGATTCGCACCACCCGTTCGACCGGCTGGGGCCCGCCGGCCTCGACCACCTGTGTGAGCGTGGCGCCGCCCAGCAGCTCCATCGCGTAATAGAACAGGCCGTCGGGGGTGCGCCCGTAGTCGTAGATCGTCACGGTATTCGGATGGGTGAGCTTTGCGGTGAGCTGCACTTCGCGCCGGAAGCGCTCCAGCGATTCGTGGTCCGCGATCTCGGGGCGAAGGAGCTTGATGGCGGTCGGTCTTTTGAGCATCCCGTGGGTCGCCTCGTAAACGACTCCCATCGCGCCTTCGCCGAGCTTCCGCTCGATGTTGTATTGGCCGAGCTTTTGGACATCGCTGACCTCTTTGCGGAGCCGGTGAATCACGCGGGAGGCGAGGGCGGCGAGACCGATGGTCAGCGTCCACCACATGACGGTGATGATCGCCTGCGACGCCGCCACGCGTTCGTGGGAGGCGGCCTCGTATCCAGACCTGGCCCAGGTCTCGAGATCGACCGAGAGATAGTGCCAGTACATCGCGGCGACCAGCGGGATGCCGATGACGATGCCGAGAATCGTAGTCCGGCGCGCCGAGCTTGGAACGAACACGCTCCGGGCAAACATGATCAACGCCAAGATGAAGGCGGTGATCGTGTCGGCGCCGACTTCGGGCGGGATGTCGAGCCCCATGCCGATGTAGCAGATGCTCGCCAGGAAGATCCCGGTGTTCTCCACGGCGTGAATGGCGCTGACCGAGAGCGTGCCCCGGCGGCAGATCAGCCAAACCCCGACCATCGGAAGGATCCCAGCGGCGTGAATCAAAAAACCCGGGTCGGTCAGCTGTTCTTCGAGAAAGCCGAAGAGGACGCCCATGATCACGCGGAACATCAGGGCAGTGCCGCCTAGAATGGCCCCGATGAGGCCAAACGCCGCGACTCGCTTCTGCAGAAATGCCCGCGCCTCCGGGCTGGAGAAATAGTTGCTGCTGCTACGCATCCCCGCTCGCCTGCCGGTCTGCCTCGTACTCCGTTTCCGCGGCACCGGCAATTGCGCTCAGCTTCGCAGGTTGTAGCCGCTTCGCAGAAGCGCGCTGGCGACACCGAGAACCAACGCGAAAGACACGAGGACGACACCCGCGCTGGTCACCGGGGAGACGTCGGCCACCCCGAGGAAGCCGTAGCGAAGCCCATTGACCATGTAGAGCAGCGGGTTTGCGCGGCTGATGGTTTGCCAGGGCTCCGGCAGCAGATCGATCGAGTAGAACACGCCGCCCAAGAAAGCCAGAGGCAGCAAAACGAAGTTCGGAAAAATCGCCAGGTGGTCGAACTTCTCGGCCCACAGTGCCGCGATGAGGCCGAGTAGCGCGAGGGTCGCCGTCACGAACAGCGTGAAAAATACCGTCCACCCCGCGCTGTGCAGCGGAAAGAACGTGAAGGCGAGCGCCACCACGTACACGAGGGTGCCGACGATGACGGCGCGCACCATGGCAGCGCCGACGTACGCGAGTAGCATCTCGAGGGCCCCGATGGGCGCAACCAGGATGTCGGTGATGGTGCCGTTGATCTTCGATTGGAAGAGGCTCGACGACGTGTTCAAGAACGCGTCGCGCACCATCGTCATCATCACGAGCCCGGGGACGACGAACTGGATGTACGGGACACCGGAGATCTCGCGGAGTCGAGACCCGAGCGCGACGCCGAACACGAGGAAGTAGAGGCTCGTGGTGACCAGCGGGCTCAGCACCGTCTGCAGCCAGACCTTGCTGAATCGACGGATCTCTTTGATGAAGAGCGTCTTGAGCGCGATCGTGCTCACGCGGCGTGCCTTTCGTTGGCTTCGCGGATGAGCTCCAAGTAGATCTCCTCGAGGGCACGCCCGCCGTGGCGTTCCATCAGGCTGTGCCGGCTTTCGACCAGCAATAGCTCGCCCCGGTGTAAAAAACCGATCCGGTCTGCCAGGCGCTCGGCTTCTTCGATGTAGTGGGTGGTGAGCACGATCGTGGTGCCTGCTGCGCGGAGATCCTCCACCTCCTGCCAAAGCTCGCGCCGCAGCTCGACGTCGACGCCCGCAGTCGGCTCGTCCAGGAAAAGCAGCCGCGGCTCGTGCACGAGTGCTTTGGCCACCAACAGCCGCCGCTTCATGCCGCCCGACAACGTCCGCGTGTACGCATCGCGTTTTTCGTCGAGCGCGAAGGTCTTGAGCAGCTCTTCCGCACGCTCACGGTTTGGCTCGACGCCCATCAGGCCCATTTGGATCATCAAACTTTCGAGGGGCGTGAAAAAGGGGTCGTAGTTGATTTCCTGCGGCACGAGACCGACGAGGCGGCGTGTGGTTCGGAAGTCGTTCAGCGTGTCGAAACCGAGCACCGCGATGCTGCCTTCGCTTTGTTTGGCGAGCCCGGTGATGCAGTGGATGAGGGTGGACTTGCCCGCGCCGTTGGGGCCGAGCAGCGCGAAGATCTCTCCTTCGTAGACTTCGAGCGAGAGGTCTTCGAGCGCCGTGAACGCCCCGTAGCGTTTCGTCACGTGTCGGCAGCGCAGCACCGGCGGTTTCATCGCGGGCGACTATAGCGACCCCAGGTGCGATGGCCAGGCTATCCTGGCGCGTGGCGAAGGTGAAACGACTTCGGCCGCGTGAGCTGTGCGTAGCCGAGGACGGAAAGGCTGCAACCGCGTCCGGAGTCCTTCACGCCGACCCACGCCAGCTCGGGATCGAGATAGTCGCAGCGATTCATGTACCAGGTGCCCGTTTCGACGCGCTCGCCGATCTGCGTGGCGCGGTCGAGGTCTGACGTCCAGACTGACGCGGTGAGGCCGTAGCGGCTGTCGTTCATCAGGGCGATCGCCTCGGCGTCGTCCCGAACGGACATGATGCCGACGGCGGGGCCGAACGTCTCTTCGCGCATGATGCGCATCGAATGATCGACGTCGACCAGCGCCTGCGGCGCCATGTACGGAAAGCCGCGCTTCACCTCCTCGAAGCCGCCCGGGTCGATGACACCGCGCGCACCCGATGCGAGCGCTTCGTCGATCTGAGCTTGGATTGCCTTCGCACTGCGAACGCGAACCACGGGTCCGAGCGTGGTGCCCGCGTCTCGCGGGTCGCCGAGCACCAGGTCGTTGGCGGCGGCGACGAAAGCGTCGAGGAAGGACGAATAGACGTCTTGGTGGACGTAGATCCGCTCGATGCCGCAGCAGGACTGACCGGCGTTGTAGAATGCACCATCCACGAGGTTGAACGCCGACCGCTCCACGTCCGCGTCGCGGCAAACGTATGCGGGGTCTTTGCCGCCGAGCTCGAGCGCTGCGCCGATGAAGCGACGCGAAGCCGCTTGCTGGATCGCAAAGCCGCCCTCCACGGACCCCGTGAAGGCGACGAAAGCAATGCGGGGGTCGCCGATTACGTCCGCGACGCCGTCGTGGTCGAGGTAGAGAACCTGAAGCACGCCGTCAGGAAGGCCGGCCCGCTTTGCCGCGTCGCCGATGCGCTCTGCGACCAGCGGGGTTTGCTCCGAGTGCTTCAGGATCACCGGGTTGCCTGCCACGAGCGCCGGGACGAGCGCGTTCACCGCGGTCAGCCAGGGGTAGTTCCACGGCGCCACGACGAACACGACGCCAAGCGGCTCGCGTCGAATGAAACGCGTGAAGCCAGCGCGCTCGGCGAGCTCGATGTCGGCCAGGGCCTCCGGAGCGAGGTCGACCATCGTTCGACCTCGGAGCAGCCAGCCCCCGATCTCGCCCGCGCCCTGTGCGATCGGCCGTCCCATTTGCATCGTCAGCTCTCGCGCGACGGCGTCCTCGTCGTCCACGGCACACTCGACGAAGCGCCGGACCATCACGCAGCGATTGTGGAGCCCGGTCTTGCGCCACGTGTCGGACGCAGCGTGGGCTGCCTCGAGCGTCCGGTGGATCTCGCTCGCCCCGTCCAGGGGTCCTTCAAAAACCACGCTTCCGTCCACGGGGGAGATCGTTTGGAAGCGCTGGCGCATGGGCGAAGCGTTTCGCACCTCGCCGACTGGGTCAATCCGGGCTTGCATCTTGGTCGCTGACAGGGCACCACGTGCCGATGGCGGCGACGGGTCTCGACGGCAAAGTGCTGATCACCGGTGCGAGCGGCTTCGTCGGCGGCCGGCTTCGCGACGCGCTGTTGTCGTCGGGCGCCGACCTCGTGGCCATTCGTCGACCCGGGTCTCCTCCGTCGAAGGAGGCTCGCTCGGTGGAGGCCAACTACTCGCAGGTTGCCGAGCTCGAGCGAATCATTCGCGCCGAAAAGCCCGATTACGTCCTGCACGTCGCCGGCGTCACCAAGGGGAGCTCCTACGACGATTTCCGCGAAGGCAATGTGATGCCAACCCGCAACTTGCTCGCGGCGGTCAGGCGTGAGCATCCCGAGACGAAGCGCTTCGTCCTGGTGTCGTCCTTGGCCGCGTATGGGCCGTCTGCGACCGAGGCGCCCCACCGGGAAGAAAACCCACCGCGCCCGATCGAGCACTACGGCGAGAGCAAGCTCGAGGCCGAGCGCGTCGTCGAGGAGGAGTCCGCCGACGTGCCTTGGACGATCTTGCGGCCCGGCGGCGTGTACGGTCCCGGCGACGTCGATTACTTCAACTTGTTTCAAACCGCGATGCGCGGATGGAACGTGTTTTTCGGGAACCGCAACCGGATCATGTCGGTGATCTACGTCGATGACTGTGTCCGCGGGATCCTCCAGGCTGCAACCCACGAGCGGAGCGTCGGCAAGGGCTACTTCTTGGCGAGCGACGAGCAGGTCACTTGGGAGGAGCTTCAGAACGAAGTCGTGCGCGCGGTCGGTAGGCCGGTGCGAACTCTCGACTTGCCCGAGCACCTGGTGTCGGTCGCGGCGGTTGGGGGCGAGCTGGCCACGCAGCTCGACAAAAAGCCACGACTGCTGAACTTCCAAAAGGCCCGGATGGGGGCGCAGCAGGCTTGGACGTGCGTGGCGGACGCCGCCCGCCGCGACTTCGGCTTCACGACGGAGATCGACCTTTGCGAGGGCGTTCGCCGGACGCACGAATGGTACCTCCAAAACGGCTGGTATCGGAGCGGTTCACTCAGCCGCTTGGTCGGTCACTTCCGGCGCAGTCGGTGAGAGCTTCTCGAGGAGCCGCTGGCCAGTGGTCGTGATCTGATCGTGCAGGTAGCGGGCCCTCGGCTCGGCGCGCTCGAGGTGGCGTTCCAGCACCTCGAGCCGCTCGGGGTGTTTTTTGGCCTGGTCGAGGAGGAGCTCCGCGATCACCGTTTCGCCGAGCAGCTGCGTGAGGCGCTCGGCGTGTAGCATCGCGTAAGCGAAGTCGCGCTTGGGATCCCAGCTCTTGGTGAGCTCGGCCGACCACTCCCCGATCGGTCTGCCGCGAAGGCCTTTGACTTTGTCGCCGGCGGTCTTGAGCACGAGGTGTTGCTGCGCGCCGAGCGACAGAGACTGCAGCTGCGCAACTCGCCGCTCGAACGGGTCACGACTCGAAAGCGAGCGCCAGCGCGCCTGCGCCATCCGCCGCACGAAGGCCTGCGGGTTCTTGATGATACCGCCGAGCGTGTCCTTCATCGCCATCAGCGCCTGGATCTGACTCGTTCCTTCGTAGATCGGCATGACGATGGCGTCGCGCACGAGCTTTTCGGGAAGATATTCCTTGATGTAGCCGTTGCCGCCATGCATCTGCAGGGTGATTCGCGCGTGCTCGACGGCTTTCTCCGCGCCGAAGTACTTCAGCAGCGGCGTGATTCGGCGCGACTTCCGCTCATGAGACTTCATCTGGCGCCTCAGCCGCGCTTTCGCCGCGGTGCTGAGGTCGCCGTGATCAATCACGAGCTGGAGCTTCTGCGCCATCTCCTCGTGAAAACCAGCGGCCATCGCCATTGCGCGAATCCCTTGGATTTCCGTCTTCATCGTCTCGAGGTAATCCGCGATCATCTCGTGGCGGTCGATCGTCTTGCCCATCGAGCGGCGCTCAGCGGTGTAAGCGGCGGCCGCGCGATAGGCGGACTCGCTGAGCCCGAGGCACTCGAAGCCGACGCCCAGCCGCGCGTTGTTCATCAGCACGAGCATGTATTGGAAGCCCTCGCCCCGCTGACCGACGAGCTCCGCGGGGGCTTTGTCGAACATGAGCCCGCAGGTCGGCGAGCCGTGGTGGCCGAGCTTTTCTTCGACGCGGCTGAGCTGCACGATGCGCGTTCTGTTTCCGTGCTCGTCTTCTTCGTAGGCGCGGACGAGAAACATAGAAAGGCCTTCGAGGCCGCTCATCGGGTCGTCAGGGTCGGCCGCGTCCTCGGTGCGCGCGATCACGAAGTGGTATTTGCCGTGTCCCGACGTGATGAAAGTTTTTTCACCGGTCACGTACCAGTTGCCGTCGGCATCCTGCTCGGCGAATGTCCGAAGCGCGGCCATGTCCGAGCCGGCATCCGGCTCGGTGATGTCCATGCAGCCCGACGCCTTGCCCGCCACGATTTCTTCGATGGCTTCGCGCCATCGGGTCCCTCGAATGCGGCCGGTCTGCGGGTCGATGTCGGACGTTCCCTCCCTCGCGGAGAAAACGAGAGCCGCCATGGCGATGCCGCCGTGGAAGCTGTGGTGTGACATCACCGAGACGTCGGCGCGGGCCATCAGCTCGCAGTTGATGAAATAGATCATCATGGGGGCGTTCATCCCACCGAGCTCGCGCGGCACGTTGAGGCCGTGCAGGTCGAGCGCGTTGACCTGCTCGAAGATGTTGGCGAGCCGCTCCGGAAACACGATCTCTCCGTCGACGAGGTTCACGCCTTCGGCATCGATCTGTTTTTCATAGGGCTTGATCTCGTCCGCGACGAACTGGCCGAACATCTCGATGATGTCGCGGTAGAATGCGACGGCCTCGTCGGTCGATTTGAATCCTTCTCCCTCGGTATCCCGGAAATCACGCTCGGTCACCCGAACCAGCGACTCCCAGTCGATGCCCTTGTCGAAGTAGTACTGCAGGTCGGCGTTGTCTTTGAAGAAGTTACCCATGGTTATGTCTCGCCTTCATACTCTGTGTAGAGCCCCGAACGCGCGAGGCGGATCAGCTCTCGCGCGTGACGTTTGCGTGTGGTTCCGCGGGCGTCGTCTTTGGGCAGCACCACCCCCATCGTATCGATCACCGCGGTGCCCGCGACTGCCATCGTGATGACCTCGACCACATAGGCCTGCGGGTCGACGTCTTTTCGAACGAGTCCTTGCTTCTTTGCGCGCTCGAGCTGACTGCCGAGAAGGTCTACCCACGGCTTGACGAATTCGCCGAGCATCGCCTGCATGCGATCGGGACGGTCGAGGGTCTCACGCAGGAAGAGGCGCGCACGATCCGGGTCTTCGACGAAGAACTCGGTCAGCGCCTCCATCGTCGAGTCGAACCGCTCTTCGGTGGACGCCTTGAGCAGAAGCCCCGGCAGCACCGCGTTCCAATGCGCCAGCATCTTGGCGAGCACCTCTTGCCGCAGCTCGTCCTTGGATTTGAAGTGATAGAGCAGGCTCGGCTTCCGAATTCCGACGGCCTCGGCGATTTCCTGCACCGAGGTCCCGTCGTACCCCCGCTCGGCAAAAAGCCGCGTCGCCTGGCTCAAAATCTGTGCGCGGACACCCATCTACCACCCGGTCACTGTATACCTACCAAACGGTAGACAAAAAGCAACCGAAATTAAAAAGGGGACAGTCCCCTTTTCTAGGTTCTTTCCTGGAAAAGGGGACTGTCCCCTTATTCGCTAGGTGATCAGCGGGCGACCGCAGCGATCGGTGTGCGGGGCGCGCGGCCGGGGTGGTTTGGCCGGTGGCGGTGGCGGCTCACTCGAAGGTGCTTCGGAGGCCTCGTCGGGCGAGGGGGTCGACATCGGTCGATTTGGCTCGGCCGCGCGCTCGAGCTTGGACTTCGCGGCCTCGGCGGCTCGGCCGGGCATCCAAATGACCGTCCTGCCTTGGGCCTCTGGCGCCTCAGGCGCGACTTCCGGCGACCGGTCACAGCCCATGGCGACGACGAGGCACATCAGCGCGGTCGTCGTGAGGAGCATCGCTCTCGCCATCGGGCCTCCAGGTCGTTCTCCTCGCTTATACGCCAAATCGTGGCGCCTGCGCTAGCGCTCCGATCGCCGTGTTAGAATTGCCCCATGTCTCGGCGCGACGAGGCTTTTCGGCTCTTCGATGAAGCGAACGCCGAGGATCCCAACACCGAAACCGTAAACGGGCAGGTCCTTCCGAGGGAGCTGGTCTACGGCCAGCGGATGTCGTCCCGACTGAACGCGTACGCGCCCGATGCGCCCGAACCCGTGCAGTTAGCGGCCCGCGCTCAACACATTCGCCGCTGGGAGGTGCCGCGGGAGAGCTATCCGGAGGGGAGGGCGGGCTATCTCAAATGGCGCACCGATCTCTACAAACGCCATGGGGAGATTGCCGGGAAGATTCTGCGAATGGTCGGCTATGGCGACGACACGATCGCGCGCGTCCAAACGCTCCTCAAGAAACGCGGCCTCAAGACCGATCCCGACGTGCAGCTGCTCGAAGACGTGATCTGCCTCGTGTTCCTCGAGCACTACTTTCACGATTTCGCGCAAAAGCACAACGAAGAAAAGCTGATCCCCATCGTGCAGAAGACTTGGAAAAAGATGACCGATCGAGGGCACGGCGCTGCGCTTGCCCTGGACTACGCTCCCGAAGATCGCGCCGTCATCGAGAAGGCGCTGGAGTCGCCCTAGCGATTGCGGCGCTAGAGCTTGAGGCGCCCCTCTTTGACGTCGGCCCATCGCTCTTGCGTGAGGCGCTCGTAGCCTTCGTCCGTTCGGACGTAGAGCGGGTCGAGCACCGTGGCCGGGTCGACTCCGTCTTTTCGGAGGTCGTTCTTTTGAATCTTGAACGTTCCGGTCTTCGCGAGGCTCCCCATCACACGAACGAACCGGGGCTGTGCGTACGCGGGAAGCTCGGAGACCGCATTCCAAAACCGGTCTGGATCGAAGTCGTCGATCGGTACGACCGCGGCGAGACCCGCCTGGCCGTCCATGTTCGGCACGTGAACGCCGGTCACCGTGGCCTCGGCGATGCCGTCGTTGTGAGTGATCACGTCGGCGACCTCCGCGGTCGAGACATTCTCGCCTTTCCACCGGAAGGTGTCGCCGATGCGGTCGACGAAGTAGTAGAAGCCGTCGTGGTCCGTTCGAAGCAAGTCGCCGGAGCGGAAGTACTCGTCACCCTTCTTGAACACGTCGCGGAGCAGCTTCTTTTCGGTTGCACTTGGATCGGTGTAGCCGCGGTACTCGAGGCCGTTGCCCGTCGCTTTCGGCACGCGAATGAGCAGCTCGCCGACCTCACCGCTCTCACAAGGGATGCAAAACCCTCGCGAGTCCCGCGGATGTCGCTCGCGGTCGACGTCGTAACGAACGATTCGGAGCCAGCCTGCCAAGCCGCCCAGCGGGACCCGACCAACCGACCCTTCGCGGCCGCTGATGTTCGCGATGAAGCCAGGCGCTTCGGTGGCTCCGTAAAACTCTCGGATGTGCTGGATACCAAAGCGCGTCTTGAACCGCGGCCAAATGTCCGGTCTGAGGCCATTGCCGACCGCGACCCTCACGGGATTTGGCAGCTCTTTCGGATGCGGCGGGGAGTTCACGAGGTAGCGGCAGAGCTCGCCGATGTAGAGGAGCGCGGTCGCGCCGTACTTGTGCACGTCATCCCAAAAGGCGCTGGCGCTGAACGAGCGCCGCATCGCCATCGGCACGCGTGCCACGATCGTCGAGGACGCCCCGAGAAGAAGACCGTTGGCGTGATAAAGGGGAAGAACGCAGTAGAGCTTGTCACCAGGGACGAACTCGTACATCAGCGGCCCAAACCCGGCCCCTGCGAGGATCGCGCGCGCATGTGAGATTCGGCATGGCTTGGGGAAACCGGTGGTCCCGGACGTGTAGATGTAAATGAAATCGTCCTCTGCACGGACCGGCGCTTCGGGATACGGAGTCGCGGGCGTGCTCGCGAGCAAGCTCGAATACGGGTCGTCGTCAAACACGAGAATCCGATCGAGCGACTCACAGAGCGCCTCGCATTCACGCAGCCCCGGCTCCAAACGGTGGCTGATCAGCACGACCTTTGCCTTCGACACCTCGATCGCGTGCGACAACGGCCGCCCGCGAAGGTTGGTGTTGACGAGGGCCGCCGTCGCGCCGACGCGCGAAATGCCGAGGACCGATGCGACGTAGAAAGGCGAATTCTCCGCGACCAGCGCGACGACGTCGCCTGGCTTTACGCCTGCTGCAGCAAGAACGTGACCGACACGCGACGTCGTGCTCGCGAGCTCGGACCACGTGAGATGTTCGTCGTCCATCTCGAACGCGAGGTCGTGTGGCGCGTCTTGCGCGTTCTTCAGCGCCACTTGCAGCAGGCTCTGGACGCGTCGAAGCCGAGTCCGCAGCAACCACGGCACCGTCTTGCGCAGCGCCTTCGGCCCCGACCGAAGCTCTGCGAGCACCGACGACCGCCATGAGGGCGAAGCAAAGCGTTCGAGCATGTCGGGAAGTGTACGACGCGCGCGCCCGGATTCGAGCCACTTTTTTCGGGCGCCATGGTACAACGAGCGGCCCGTGCCGACGTGGACCGACATCATGGATCACGCGAGGTCCAGCTATGAGCTGGCCGAGGACCACGACAACCATTTCAAGGTCGTATTCGACTATCCAAACGGCCGCATGCAGGCGGTCATCGTCACACACCACGAAGCGATGGGCCGAGCTTGGGTGGATTTTTCGTCTGCGTGCTGCCGCGCCGAACGCATGGCCCCCGAAGCGGCCCTTCAGCAGAGCTTCAACCTCGCCGTCGGCTCGCTGTGTCTCGACGGCGACGTGTACGTCGTGCGTCACACGGTGATGGTCGATCACATGGAGCTCGCCGACTTGGAGATCGCGATGCACGCCGTCGCGAAGACGGCCGATCAGCTCGAGCGCGCGTTGCCGGTGTATGAACCGGTCCCCGAACCGGTATCCGAGGCGCGGGAGGGGCAGCGCTGAAGTGCCTCTCGCGGTCGAGATTTCGGGGCTGCTTGGCGTCCTGACCGTCCTGATCGGGGTGTGGGGTGTTCTCGCCCCCTTGCGCATGAAGAGCTTCGTCGCCGGCTTCGGCACTTTTGGAGGTCTTTGGTTCGCGGTGGCGATTCGGCTCGTCTTCGGTCTCGCCCTCTGGTTTGCCGCCCCGGTTTCTCGCGCGCCCTTGTTTCTCCAGATCATGGGCGCTCTGGCGCTCATCGCGGCCGTCATCCTACCGTTCATCGGCATCGATCGGTTCAAAGCCCTGATCGATTGGTGGACGAGCCTTTCCCCCAAAGCAATCCGCATCAACTGCCTCTTCCCGATCGTGCTCGGCGCGCTGATCCTATGGGCGTTGTTGCCGTCCGCAACGTAGAACCGCCCCATGCCTGAGCTCGAGGTCGGCGCCTGGGACATCGCGATTCTCATCGGCTACGTCGTGACGACACGCGTTGCGTTTGGATGGTTCTTCGCGAGACGCACGCGCGGTGAGGGCGCCGAAGGGTACTTTCTCGCGGGGCACCGCATGCGATGGCCGATCATCGGGCTTTCGTTTTACGTCGCCAACATGGGTGGCAGCAGCTTCGTGGGTCTCCCGGGCGCCGGCTATCACCACGGCATCAGCGTCTTTCACTACGAATGGATGCCGGCCCTTCTGCTCGTGTTGTTTGCGGTGTTCTTTCTCCCCGTCTTCTTGCGTGCGCGTATCTATACCGCGCCCGAGTACCTCGAGCGGCGTTTCGGCCGTGGGCCGAGACTCGCGTTCTCGGCGATGCTGCTGCTCACCAGCATGCTGGTCGATGCGCCGGGCTCCCTCTATGCCGGCGCGATGGTCCTTCAGACGCTGCTTCCCGGCGTGTCGATTTGGATCACCATTACCGTGGC
Source organism: Polyangiales bacterium (assembly GCA_041576815.1). Lineage (GTDB taxonomy): Bacteria > Myxococcota_A > Polyangia > Polyangiales > Houyiibacteriaceae > SG8-38. The sequence goes on along the minus strand of JBFGKE010000004.1, from coordinate 121,698 downwards.
CGCGCTTGCAGCCGGTGTGTACATCGCGTTCGGGGGCCTCGGCGCAGTGGTCGCCAACGACGCCCTTCAAGCCCTCCTGATCCTCGCTGGCGGCATCGTGATTTCCGTCCTCGCTTGGCAGGCGGTTCCGTCATGGGACGCCGTGGTCGACGCGGCGGGTCCGGGCGCCCTGCACCTGATGCAGCCTCCGAGTGACCCGATCATGCCCTGGCCGGGCATTGCCGGCGTCTTCATCGTTGGCATGTACTTCTGGTGCACCAACCAGTTCATCATCCAGCGCGCGCTCGGCGCACGAACGCTCGACGACGGTCGCTACGGCGCGTTGTTCGCTGGGCTGCTCAAGCTTCCGAACCTCTTCATCTTGATCTTGCCGGGGGTCTTCGCGACGGTGCTGTATCCGGAGCTCGACCGGCCCGACTTGGTATTTCCGACGCTCGCATTCGATCTCCTACCGTTCGGCCTCCGCGGTTTCATGCTCGCGGTCCTGGCGGCGGCCATGCTGTCGAGCCTGGAAGCGATCCTCCACTCGGCGTCGACCCTCTTCACCATGGACTTCGTGAAGGCGGCCCGTCCCGACCTCACGACGCAGCAGCTCGCATTTCGGGGCCGAATGGCGACGCTGGCGTTCATGGTGCTCGCCGTCGTCTGGACGCCGCAGATCTCTCGTTTTCCAACGCTGTGGCAGTATCTCCAGTCGATCCTTTCGTATCTCACGCCTCCCGTCGTCGCGGTGTTCTTGCTCGGTTTGTTTTGGCCGCGCGCCAACCGGGCAGGCGCTCTTGCGGGCCTGGTCGTCGGCGTTCCCGTCGGCGTCCTCGGGTGGGTCGGGGTCGAGATCCTCGGTCTGTTCCAGCTTCAGTACCTCTATGCAGCGGTCGTCATGTTGGCGCTCGGGCTCGTTTTGGTCGCTGGGACGAGCCTTGCCACGCCGGCTCCGAACGCCGGCGCCGTAGAGCCGCATCTGTGGCGTCCAGAGGATGCGGCGGTCGCAGCCGGGCGCTTTTCTTTTCGGGACTACCGGCTTCAAGCGGGCGCTCTCTTGGCGCTCGCCTTCGCCGTGGTCGTTTGGTGGTGGTGACTAGAGCCCGGTGCCGCTCAGCCGGTCCTTGTCGCTTCGGTAGATGAAGCCGATGAAGGGCTCGACCCACCACTGCTTGCGCTCGAAGAAGAACCCCTTGCCGCTGAGCGAGTACTGCAGGCCCACGTCGAGGTATACGTCGTTTTTGAGACGAATCGCGACTCCGCCCTTGCCCGAAAAGCCCGGGGTGAACTTCCCGCCGCCGTCGTTGCGGCAGTAGTACCACCCGCAGCCGCTTCCAAACGCCGGGAAGTTCCATATGTTCGCGTCGAACGAGCCGGTGATGTAAGGCAGGACGGCGTCGATGGAGGGCACCTGCAATCGCACCCCCGGCGAGAAGTGAAGACGCGTGAGCGGCTCGAGGCCGGCAGGTCCGATGATCTCGGGGACTTTGTTCGTGTCGACTGCAGTCCATTGCAGCCCTAGCCCGAAGTCGGCGACGAACCATCCGATGTCGAAGCCGGCCCAACCCATGACGCTGCCGCCCGGTTTGACGATGCTGCGGTCGACGTTGAGAAAAATCGGCACCCCCAGCTTCATCCCGCCCTGGAAACGAAACTCGACGCGGCGTTCCTGAGCGCCCACGGTCGATGCGCCGATTCCGAGCAGCAACACGACGACGAACGCCGCCCGAAGCACGCTAGCTTGCTTCGCTCGTCTCAAGGCGAGCGCACCTTGTGGGATTCGATCCAACTCTCGTAGTTGGAGTAACCAATCGCCTCGTAGCGTTCGGCGATTCGATCGGCGAGCTGCCTCATCGCGTCGATCTTCATGCGCCGACCCGCAGTCGCCTCTTCGGCAACGGCTTCGACCGCCTTCGACTTGGCCTGGGGCGCTTCCTCGGGCTCGTCGCCAACACCGAGGTAAGCAGCAACCACTTCCTCCACGATCTCGATCGCGTTTTCACGGCTGTCTTTGATGTTGCCTTTGCCGGTGAGCACGTTTCCGAGGCCAAACACACCCGGCAGGCCGTGCACCTCGCCGGTGTCCCAGTCGTCGTAGTGGTACAGCTCGCCCTTGGTTGGAATACCGTCGATCGGTCGCGGAATGCTTCCGATCGAGCTGATCACCATGGACGCACGAACGTCGAACTCGGTGCCTTCTAGGCCTCGAACGCGGCCGTCGACCACCTCGGTCTTTTGGAATCGGATCCCCGTGAGTCGATCACCCTCGACGATGGTTTGAAGCGGCCGGGCGAGCTCGACGAACCGCACGAGATACTTTCGAATCACGCGATCCATGATCTTCGCGCGCGCCGCCTCGAGCTTCGTCAACTGCTCTGGCGTGGGGTCTTTGGCGCTCGCGAGGGGCATGTCCTGTTTGCGACGGCGATAGTAGAGGGTGCAGCCTTTGACGCCCAGCTCTTCGGCCGTGAGGCCATGCGCCTCGAGCGTCCGTGGGATGCCCTTGATCTCCATTTGCACGATGTCGACATCGATGCCGCGCTCTCGCAAAGCCCTCGCGTAGAGCTCGAGGTTGACGATTTTGACGACGTCGATCGACGCGAGCCCGCCACCGATGACGATCACGTCGTCTGGAATCTCGAAGACCGGCCCATCGTAGCCCTCGTCGTCGTAGTGGTTGAACCAGTACACGAACTCGTTTTGATAGACGAGGCCGCGGCCTTCGTAGGCATCCGCGCCTGTCACGGGGAGCGACCGGTCACGCCATGCGCCGTTGGCGAGCAGAATCGCGCTGAACCCCAGGTCCCCGTAGAGGTCGCTCCAAGGCAGGTCGGCCCCGACCTCCGTGCTGGGCACGAAGATCACGCGCTCACTTCCCAGGTTCTCGTCGATCTTGCGATATTCTTTGTCGCGAAGCTTCTCGTGCCAACGCGGCAGACCGTCCTCGATCTTGCCGTAGGGACGGGCGCCTTGTTCGAATACCACCGGGATCGCGCCTCGGGCGGCGCACGCGGCCGCTGCCTCCGACCCAGCGACGGCTCCACCGTTGATTGCCACGACCGGCTTGGGCTCCGTCGCATCCCTCAAAGCTTGGAGCGCGTCCACGGGGAGGGGTCTAGCTCGATTCATCAACGCGAACAACCGTGACGGTTAGATGAAACGCGACGTACCGCGGACGCCCGTGCTCTTCATGTCTTCGCTGAACTGATACTGCGGGTCGAGCAGCTCGTTGATGCGATTCATGACGAGGTCGACGGCGCCCTGAAATCGATTGCGGTACCGGTGCTCGGCCTCCGCCGAGAAGGGCTCGAACGGCTCGTCGATGTGAAAGTCCGAGAGATCGTCGTACGTGATCGGTTCGCCAATTCGGTACACGATTCGTCCAGACTTGGCGATCGGAACGGAGCCCGTGTAGACGAGGTCGCAGCCATTGCACCCAATCGGCACGATCGTCTTCTGGTACCGGAGCGCGATCTCCATCATGCCGATGCGACCTCTCGGCAGCCGAATCGAGCGAGTGCCCTGCGGAAAGACCAGCAGGTCGAGGCCGAGCTCGAACGAGCGCTCGTTCAGCCTGACGAACTCGCGCATCATCGCTGCAAATACCCGATTGACGCCACGCGCGTACGTTTCTCGGGAGGGGTCGAAGTCGAGCCCGAGGACGTTTCGCTTGGTATCGAACAATTTTGGGGGGATCGCGGAAACGTCGACCGTGCCCGGGTCCTGATCGGGCGCGGCGTCCGCGTTCACCAGCGCACGCAACGTGTCGTACTCGGCCTCAGTCGGCCGTCGACCCATCGTCAAGGCGAAGTCTTTGGCGATGATGTAGCCACGCGAAACGGTGGGGAGGTTGCTGGTGAGCTCCATGAACGCCCCGACCAGCGGGTTTTCGTAATACTTCCCCTTCACCCATACCGTGATAAAGCGCTCCTCGAGCTTCCACATGCGGTACATGAAAGGGAAGTAGTTGAAGCGGTCGGTGTGGTTCATGGCATAAATCACCGGCTCGCTCGGAACGTTCCCGAGACCTTCGAGCTCGATGTCGACGCCCGGCAGCAGATTGTAGTTCGGCGTCAGCACCACGTTTGCAAAGAACACCTGGCCGATCGGCCGCCTCATCAGACGGATGCGTTTGAGCCGCGGTAGGTCGAGCATCGGAGAGCTAGGGTGTGCTCAAAAGCTCGCAGAATGTCAATTCGGAAGTCGGAGCCGTTGCGCGACTCGCGTGGCGAGCGCCATGATCGTGATCTGCGGGTTCACACCGACGGCCGTTGGGAACAAGCCGGCGTCCGCCACGTAACAGCCGGGAAGGTCCCAAAGCTCCCCGTCGAGATTCACGACGGACCGGTGCGCACGGCTCCCCATTCGGCAGGTGCCCATCATGTGCACCGTGAACAGCTCGATCGTGCTGCGTGACCTCTGGGTGCGTGGAATCGAGGCGAGGTCGTCGATGCTCTTGGCCACGTGGAAGTTGCTGAAGGGCAAAATCACCTCGTCGGCGCCCATTTCGAAGTGCAGGGTGGCGAGGTGGTGAGCGCCGCGGAGAAATCTCTCGTGGTCGTAGCGGGTGATGCTGTACCGCGCCATGGGCGCGCCGAAGCTTCGCGTCACCCGGCCGGCATGAGAATCCTCGACGAGCACGCCCGTCATGGCCATCGCGTTGTATCGCTTCATCAGGTCGAGCGCTTCTTGGCCGAGGAACGGGATCTGGGCGGCCGCGGTGCCCGGTGGGACGGCGTTTTCGGCCATGAGAATGCCCTCGTCGCGGAACTCTCGAATCTGGCCGGCCTGGCTCACGCCCTGCCACGCGAAAATGTCTCTAGGGTAGATCCCGACGACCTTGGCGTTGGGGTGGCAGAGGAAGTTCTTGCCGAGCTGCCCGCTCGGGCGGCCGAGGCGATGGCCAAGGAGCAAAAACGGCGTTTGGACCGCCCCGCAGGCGACGACGACGGCTTTCGCGCGAACGCGCACGTCGATTTCTTGCTCGCGCGTTCTCGGATTGATCGCCGTGCCGAAGACGCCGACGCATCGTCCGTTCTCGATCCACAGGCGCTTGGCGCGAACCTCCGTGAGGCACCGAGCCCCATTCGACATGGCGCGTGGCATGTAGCTCAGGAGCGTCGATTGCTTCGCACCGGTCGGGCAACCGGTGACGCACTGGTTGGAGCCGACGCAGCGATCTTGCGCGCGACGGTTGTGCTCGTAGCGCCAACCGAGCTTGCGTGCGCCCTCCTCGAGGATCCGACTGTCCTCGCCCACCGATGACGGGTGCTGCGGCTTTGCGTGCACACGCGCCTCGACGCGGTCGAACAAAGCTTCCATCGCCTTCGGACCGAGGTCGGGTTGCCCGGTGATGCGCTCCCACTCGGCGAGAACGGCTTCGGGCGGTCGCCAAGCCATGCCGCCGTTGACCACGGTGCCACCGCCGACACAGCGTCCCTCGGCGTAAGGGATCGGCGGCCTCCCCAAGATGATCGTGCCGCCCGCGTCCCGATAGAGGCGCGGAATCGACTCGGTCACATAGGGGTTGAAGCTGCTGGTCGGATGGTAGGCACCTTCCTCGAGAAACAGCACGTCCCGGCCGGCTTCGGCGAGCTCGGTGCCGACGACGGCGCCGCCCGCCCCCGTGCCGATCACGACGACGTCGGCGTCGTGTTGCTCGCTCGGACCGTAGTCGCGATGGGCCAGGATGGTCATGGCGACACCACCGGGAGATGGTGGATTTCTTCGCGGGCGCCGGGCTCCTGTCCGGCAACCCACCGACGGCGCATCTCGATTCTCGAGGCGACGAACGGAACGGGGGCGTAGCCGAGCTCCGGGTGCACGTAGTCTTGATCGAAATACGACGACATGAAGAGCCCGAGCGGTCCGTACATCAGCAAGCGCACCGGGAGCCACCGGCTTCGCGTCACGGCGACGAGGTGGCGCCTCGCGGACTCGACGGGCAGCGCGGTCAGCGGCCGCACACCTCGGAATCGCCACAAGGGCGACCAGTTGACGAGCCGCATCGCCCAGAGAAAAAGGCGCGCGGAGGAGCGGGGCATGTATCGAAGCGAGATCAAGGCGTGCCGGGCGACATCCTCGACCGTGGTGGCGATGCGGGGGGCCGCTGGGAGCGCCGCATCGACCAAGGTTCGCAGCAGTCGGTGCGTCCGAGCCCCAACCTTCATGGGCGAAGCGAGCGTCCACGCATCATCGGGGTGTCGCTGGAGCACCGGTCCTGTCACCATGGTCCGTTCCGTCTGACTTTTCCATGGGGGGTGCTACAAAAAGCAGTACGCGGTGAGTATCAAATCAGATACACGCCAAAGTGGCGGCAGCCTCCGAGAGGACTTAGGTTGCGACGATAGGACAAGGAGACTGAGTGGCGAAACGCAGCGCTAGAGGTAGGAAAAGAAGGTTCGAGCGGAATTTCGAGCAGGAAGACAAGCGTGATGACCACATCAAGCTGAGCGGCGTGGTCACGCAGGTCTTTGCAGGCGGCCAGTTCGAGGTGACGACGGATTCGGGTGCGACCGTGCGCGCGCAGCTGTGCGGCCGGATGCGCAAGTTCCGGATCCGCGTGATTCTCGGTGACCGCGTCACCGTCGCGCTTTCTCCGTACGACCTCACGCACGGCATGATCGTGTTTCGCGACAAGTAGCCCCCGTGTACGAAGGGGCGTTCCGCATCCTCAGGGCACTCGGCGATGGTCGGTCGCTCTCCCGGGATGAGGTCGTCCAGGTGGCGGGGGAAGCCTCGTCGGTCGTGCGTGACGTGCTCGGCCGCTATCCCGATTGGTTTGACGACGAGGACGGGCGGATACGCTGCTCGGAGCGCGGGCTGGCAGCGCTAGCGCGCGAGTGGGTGGCCCGAAATGCGGCCGTCGGTCGCGACGAGGCTTCCTGGCGTACGGCCTACGAAGCGATCGGCGCCGACCGAGGCACGCCGAAGCGTGCGCTCGATCAGGTTTACGTGACGACGGATACCGCCATTCGTCGTGCGCGGCTGTTGATCGAAGCCGGTGAGCATCAGCGTGGGCTGGTGTTTCTGGGAGACGACGATCTCACGAGCGCTGCCGTGCTCCTCGCCGGTGCCGGGTGCAAGGTCACGGCGCTCGACTCCGACGAGGACGTGCTCACGGTTCTCGAAAAGCACGCGCGTGAACGCGGCTGGGAGCTCGTGGCCGTCCACCACGACCTTCGCGAGCCCGTTCCAAAGCGAATGCGTGGACGATTCGGCGCGGTGTTCACGGACCCGCCGTATGCCGTCGAGGGGTTCAAGCTTTTCGTGAGCCGGGCCGTCGACATGCTCAAGCCCGACGGGAGGCTCTACGTGTGTTTCGGACAGAGCCGCCGCGCGAGTGAACGCGGCTTGCAGAAACAGCGCGTGCTCGGTGAGGCTGGGCTTCTCGTCGAGGCCGTGCACGAGGATTTCAACCAGTACCACGGTGCCGAATCGATCGGCTCACGAAGCGCACTTTGGCGGTGCAGAGTGACGGCGCAAACCAAACCGCTCGTTCGCGGCGCGGTGAAGGGCGAGCTCTACACGAGCCGTCCGCCTCAGGATTGAGCCCGGGCGGCGACGATTTCGTCGCACCACGCGATGAAGTCGTCGGTGACCTCCCGCCGATTGATCTCGTTGAGCATTTCGTGCCGGCCGTCCGGATAGAGCTTCAGGCGCACGTCGAAGATCGCGGCGCGCTTGTACGCGTCGTGGAGGTTCTTCATGCCTTTGCCGTCGTCACCCACAGGGTCCTTGTCGCCTGCGAAGAGATAAAGCGGCATCTCTTTGGGGACCTTGGCGACGTTGCTGGGCTTGGAAATGCGGTCGAGCGCGTGAAGGAGGTCGAACCAAGTCTGTGTCGAGACGGGAAAGCCGAGCAGGGGGTCGGCCACGTACTTGTCGACCTCCTCGGGGTCGCGCGAGAGCCAGTCGAACTCGGTTCGCGACGGCGAAAACCCCTTATTGTATTCGCCAAAGGTCAGGCGCTGCAAGAGCGGGCTCGAGCCGCTGCGACCGCAGCGTGCGCGTTCGATGCGGGCGAGGACCTTGCCGACGGCGGCGATCGGCGGCGGCTTGCCGTTCGACGCAGAGAGCGCGGCAGCGACCATGTCACTCGGGTGCTCGAACAGGAGCTGCTGGAGCACGAAGGAACCCATCGAGTGCCCGAGAGCGATGATTGGAACGCCTGGATGGCGCTTGGCGATCTCGCGATTGACGCCGTGTGCGTCCTCGACGATTCGGTTCCAGCTGTCGCTGTTGGCCATGTGCCCAGGGGTGCCGCCCGGGGCGATGCTCTTGCCGTGGCCGCGATGATCGTGCGCATAGGTCGTGTATCCGGCAGCGGCGAGTGCCTGCGCGAGGCGCGCATACCGCGACCCGTACTCCGCCATGCCGTGCAGCACCTGAACGACGGCCTTGGGTTTCTCGACGACCCACCCACTCACGTGAAGGCTCGCTCCGTCCACCGTCTGAAACGTGAAATCTCCGTTTTTCATCCGCGCCAGCATAAAAGGGGACAGTCCCCTTTTCCAGGACCGAACATGGAAAAGGGGACTGTCCCCTATATCAATCGTCCCCTATATCAATCGATGGCGAGGAAGCGGGTCCAGAGGTTCAGGCCCTTGTCGCAGTAATCCTGGAGGACGGAGACCATCGTCGAGCGTTTGTTCTCATCGACCAGGGGCTCGGGCAGCAGCGGGTCGAGGACGACGTGACGGATCCCTTCGCGGCCTAGAAGAAAGGCCTCGCGAACCGAGTCGTCGAGAGCGAGCTCGCCGAGGCGGTCCATGCTGATCTTCAGCTCGCCGTGCATTTGTGTGTACGTGCGCTCGAGCCCCCGACTGTCCCACATGGCGCGCGCGCGCTCTTCTTGATCCGGATTCAGCTCTTCCATGCGAAACACCGGCGCGTCGGCATCGAGGCCTAGCGCCACCAGCTCGTGACGCACGCCGTCGATGCCCGGTATCAAATTGTTCGGCCTCACGAAAAGGCCGGGTTTGAGCTCCTCGAACCCGAGATAGCGAAGCGCCCGCAGGCGACGGCGCAGGGCAGGGCGGTCGGTCCGCGAGAGGTCGGCGGTGAACGCCGCAATCCACGAGCCATCCCACGTTCCCACGCGCGTCGCCACGGTCCGCCAACCGTGAATCTTGTCGTTGACCACCTGAGCGCTCGGGCCGAGTCGATACTCTCCGCGCCCGGGCGACTCGAGCAGACCTTCGGCCCGCAGCCGCACGATCGCGACGCGAACGCTGTTTTCTGCGATTCCGAAGACCGACGCGGCTTGTACCAGGGAGCGCACCGGAAGCGTGCCCTTGTAGATCGACTCGCCGGCGGATAAAACCTCCAGAACGACCGCTTTGGCGCTCACGTTCATCAGGCCAACCATTACACAGAAGTTAAGTTTGTTCCACTTAATGTAATAGAACGTCAGCCTGCGATGGCTCGTCTCAGCGTCAACCTCAACAAGGTGGCCACCCTTCGAAACTCGCGCGGTGGTGCGGTGCCGAGCGTGGTCGAGGCCGCGCATGTATGTGTCGAGGCTGGAGCGCCGGGCATCACGGTTCACCCCCGCGCGGACGAGCGGCACATTCGACCCGCCGACGTGTACGACGTCGCCGCAGCGCTCGAGCCAGCTCGCGACCGGGTGGAGTACAACGTCGAGGGCGACCCACGCCCGAAGCTCGTCGAGCTCGTCGAATCCGTTCGGCCAGACCAGTGCACGCTCGTTCCCGTGCGTCCCGGTGAGCTGACGAGCGAGGCGGGATGGCCGCCTGACACGCCCGCGGAGGAGCTTGCCGACGTGATTGCGCGTTTACATGATGCTGGCGTGCGCGTGAGCGTGTTCGTGGACCCCGATCCGGCGCCCATCGATTGGGCGGCGAACCTGGGCGCCGATCGTGTCGAGCTCTACACCGAACCCTATGCACGTGCGTTCGAAACTGGTGGTGAGGTGCTCCGTGCTTCCCTCGACCGATACCGCGAAGCGGCAAGGCACGCTGCGGCCCACGGATTGGGGGTCAACGCCGGCCACGATCTCGACCTCGACAACCTCCCGGAGTTTCTGACGTTGCCGCACATCGACGAGGTGTCGATCGGGCACGCGCTGATGGCCCGCGCGCTCTTCGTCGGCCTCGATCGAGTCGTCCGCGAATACCTCCAGATTACGGAGTCGGTCTGACGTGGTCGAGCGAAGCCATCAAAATCCACTCAGCGCAGTCGTCAGTGGGCTTCTCGACCAGCGAAACGAGGTTTCCGAGGTCGAGGCGGTGCCCGATCACGTCTCGCTGGAGGGTCGCACCTGTCTGGTGACCGGCGCGAACAGCGGGCTCGGCAAAGCGATCGCGATTCGTCTCGCGAAGCGCGGCGCGCACGTCATCATGGCCTGCCGAAGCGGCATCCCAGAGGCGGGGAACGACGTTCGAGCGCAAAGCGGCAACCCCGACGTCGAGATGATGCACGTCGATCTCAGCGACTTCGATTCCACGCTGGGTTTTTGTGACGAGCTTCGCGATCAGGGTGTGACGCTCGACGTCGCGGTGTTCAATGCGGGCGTGGTTCCCGTGACGTCCCGCAAGAACAAGCACGGGCTCGAGCTGATGTTTGCCGTGAACTTTCTCGCGAAGCACGTGCTGCTTCGAAGGCTGCTCCGCGATGGCGTGATCCCAAACGACGTTTACGGGGGCAACGGTCGCCCCGATGACCCACCCCGGGTGATCTTCGTGTCGTCGGAAACACACCGCAGCTCCATTCCAATCGACTTCGATGCCTTCGGCGAACCGGTCGACTACGGCGTAGCGGACGGGATCAAATACTATGGGTTGAGCAAGCTCTACCTCACGACATACTTCGAAGAGCTATCGCGGCGACTTAATCCAGGTGGAGACAGCAGTGCTCCCGGCGTTTGCGTCCACGCGATTTGCCCGGGCGCGGTCAACTCGAACATGGCCCGCGAGGCCCCCGCGTGGCTCAAGCCAGTCCTAAAGCCGATCATGGCCTTGTTCTTCCAAAGCCCCGAAAAGGCCTCCATACCCGTCGACTACCTCGTTTCGTCGGAAGAGATGGGTAGAACGACCGGGCAGTACATGCACATGATGCGACCCAAAGAGCCCTCCGAGCCGGCGCGGGACCCCGAAAACGGCGCGCTCCTCTGGGAGAAGACCGAAGCGCTGCTGCGCCAGCACCAACTGACGTAAAAGGAGCGGTATGACCGATGAGCTGAGCCAGGAAGAAAAGGAAATCGTCGACGGCACCGTCTGGAACCGGTTCTGCGACACGCTGAAGATGGCTGGCAACGTGGTGCTCGGGCCCAAAACGCCCGGCGACCCGATGAACCGCATGGAGGGTTTTCGCTATCTGAGCCGCATCACGCGTGCCGCGCTCCAGACCTTCGTCGAGCACAACGACCCGCTTGCGCCCGTCCTGCAGCGGGTCGTGCACGAGACGGCGAAGATGGGCGCAGACCATCCGGACAACTACTATCAAAACGCGGCGATCAGCGGCGAGCACGAATACCGCATCTACGGAAACCGCGGGTCGGTGCAATACCTCGGGTTCTTCACCCAGCGCGGCAACTACGGACAGGGTCGCGGCATGCCGCCGACCGGCTACCTCGAAGCATCGTCCATGCGCGTCGAGCCCGACGGCAGCTTCGAGATCATCGTCAGTACCGAGGAAAAGCCTGGCAACTGGCTGCCGATGGAGAGGGAAACCGGGACGCTGATCGTGCGCCAAACGTTTCTCGACCGCAAAAACGAGCAGCGCGCGGAAATCGACATCGAGCGCATCGGTGGAGACGGAAGACCGACGCCCTTCGATCCGGTGAAATGCGCGGAAGGGCTGACGACCTCGGCGGGCCTGGTCGCGGGCGCAGCGATGATCTTTGCGAGCTGGGCGGAGAACTTCAAAAAGCACACCAACAGGCTGCCCCGCATGCCGCAGGAGGTGTCCAACCAGGCAGGCGGTGTGCCCGACATCGCCTACTACCACAGCTACTGGAAGCTCGCGCCCGACGAGGCGCTCGTGATCGAGGCGACGCCGCCCGAGTGCGAGCATTGGAACTTCCAACTCAACAACTACTGGATGGAGTCGCTCGACTATCGCTACTACCCGATTCATGTGAACAAGCACACGGCGAAGTATCGACCCGACGGCTCCGTACAAGTGGTCGTGGCAGCCGAAAACCGAGGGTTCGACAACTGGATCGACACGGTCGGGCACCTCGAGGGCACGATGTGTTGGCGCTGGGTGCGCGCAAACGAGCATCCGGAGCCTCAGACGCGAGTGGTCAAGCTATCCGAGCTCTGAAGCGGTCCATGCCTTCCACCGATGTGATCCGCAGCTTCGACCGGCCGTATCGACCTGTCCCGATCGCGATCGCGAACCGCGTGGGCCGAGCGCTCTCGAGCGTCGGTATCGGTGGGAAGCCGATCGCGGTCGGCGACTTGCTTTCGGCGGCACAGCGCAAAGCCGGGCTCGACGACTTCGGCGACCAGGCCTTCATGAAGCCGCTCGAAGTGCTCATCCAATCGATCAACCAAGAGGCCGCGCTCAACCCGGTGGGCCGGATGATCATCCGGGGGCGTATCGTCGGGTTGCTCGCGAACAAGCTCGTCGCCGCCGAGGCTTTTCGCCGCCATCCCGAGATCCTCGAAGTCCCGATCCGCGCGCCGGTCGTCGTGGCAGGCTTGGCTCGCACCGGGACGACGATGCTTCACCGCCTGATCGCGCGGGATCCCGACATCCGGTCCCTCGCATCGTGGGAGGCGATCAATCCAGCGCCGATCAAGAAAGCTCCGCGCGGAGGAAAAGACCCCCGCTTCGCGCAGGCCGCAGCCGCTGCAAGAGGGCTCAAGTACATGTCACCCGGCTTCTTCGCGATTCATCCAGCGGAGCCCGACGCACCGGAAGAAGAGGTGATTCTTCTCGAGCAGTCGTTCTTGACCACGACGCCAGAAGCGATGATGCATGTCCCGACCTATTCGAAGTGGCTGGAGAAGCAGGACCACTTGCCCGCGTACAGGGTGCTCCGCCGGATGATGCAGTACTTGCAGTGGCAGCAGCCGGGACTGGGCACGGACGTCCGCTGGGTGCTCAAGACGCCGCATCATCAGGAGTACTTCGACCCGCTGCTGGCCGTCTTTCCCGACGCTACCATCGTCCACACGCATCGCGACCCCCTCAAGACCAGCCCATCCCTCTTCAGCATGCTCACCCATCTACGGATGATCTTCAGCGACGAGGTCGACCCCAAGCGCGTCGCGCAGCATTGGCTCGGAAAGATCGAGAACATGGCTCGTCGTGCGATGGCCACGCGCGATCGGGTGGGTGACCGAGGCTTCATCGACGTCTCGTACTACGATTTGATTCGGGACCCCCTGCAGGAGGTCGGCCGAATCTACGAAGCGGCGGGCATGGAGCTCACACGGGGCGCGCGAGACGCCATGGAGGCTTCCCGAAAGGTAGACAAACAGCACAAGTACGGCCGCCACCGGTACTCGCTCGCGGATTTCGGCGTGAGCGAGAGCGACATCGAATCACGCCTCGGGGCGTATCGCGCCCGCTTCGACGTTCCTTACGAATGATGGACGCTTCGATCGGGCAGCGCTTCGTTTCATTTCTCGGGTTGTTCGCGATGGTGGGCATCGCATGGTTGCTCTCCAAGCATCGTGGCCGCGTGCCATGGCGGACCGTCGCCTGGGGCGTCGGGCTTCAGCTCTCGTTCGGGGTTTTGGTCATGAAGACCCAGCCCGGGCTTTGGTTGTTTTCCGTGCTGAACGACGTGGTGCTCGCGCTCCTAGGATTCACTGCCAAGGGGACGGAGTTCATCTTCGGCGATTTCGCTTCGGAGAAGTTCACGATCGCGATCAACGTCTTGCCGACGTTGATCTTTTTCGCCGCGCTCATGACGATGCTCTACCACCTCGGCTTGATGCAGAGGCTGGTGAGTGGGTTTGCGTGGCTCATGCGGCGAACGATGAAGACGTCGGGGTCCGAGACGCTCGCGACTGCGGCAAACACCTTCGTCGGACAAACCGAGGCGCCGCTCATGGTTGCGCCGTTCATCCGCACGATGACGATGTCCGAGCTCATGGCGGTGATGACTGGAGGTTTTGCCACGGTTGCCGGGGGCGTCCTCGCGGCATACGTCGGGTTGCTCGATCGGGTGGTACCGAACATCGCCGGCCATTTGATCGCGGCAAGTGTGATGAGCGCCCCGGCCGCACTCGTCATCGCCAAGGTGATGTGGCCGGAAACCGAGGATTCGGAGACCGCCGGCGCCGTCGAGGTGGAGGTCGACAAACCGGACGTCAATCTCATCGATGCCGCAGCAAGGGGAGCCACCGAGGGAATGAAGCTCGCGCTCAACGTTGCTGCCATGTTGATCGCTTTCATCGCGCTGATCGCGCTCGTCAACGCACTTCTCGGTCTGCCCTTCCAGCTCTACAACGACGCCCTCGACCTAGAGGGCGCGGCCGCCGTCGAACCGCTCACGATGCAAAAGATCCTGGGTTGGATCTTCTGGCCGTTCGCGTTTCTCATCGGCGTGCCCGTCGCAGAGTGCGGTTTGATCGGGACGCTCCTCGGCGAAAAGCTCGTCCTCACGGAGTTCATCGCCTACCTGCATCTTTACGAATCGCTGGCGGACGGCGCGACCCAGCTCTCGCCACGGACTGTCGTGATCGCGAGCTACGCGCTCTGCGGCTTCGCCAACTTCGGCTCGATTGGAATTCAGCTCGGCGGGATCGGCGGCATTGCCCCCGTGCGACGACACGACTTGGCGCGTCTCGGTCTTCGCGCCATGTTCGGCGGCATGCTCGCCTCCCTGATGACGGCATCGGTAGCGGGCATGCTCTATTGAGCGGCTAGCCCTCGAGGCGTGCAAGCTCGTCGAGCGGTTTAGTTACATCCGCCCGCCCCGGCCTGCGAGCGGGAAGCTACGTCCTACAAATCACCGACGAGCCATGCCCGAACAGGCCCTGGTTCACGGTGATCCCGGCCTTGGCGCCTTCGACCTGTCGGCCTTCGGCGTGACCGCGTAGCTGCCACGTCAGCTCGCACACCTGCGCGATCGCCTGCGCAGGCACCGCTTCTCCAAAGCAAGAAAGCCCGCCGCTCGGGTTCACCGGAACGCGTCCCCCGATCGTGGTCTCGCCGTCGCGCAGGAGCTTTTCCGCCTCGCCCGGGGCGCAAAGGCCGATCTGCTCGTACCAGTCGAGCTCGAGCGCCGTCGAGAGATCGTAGACCTCGGCAAGGCTCATGTCCTCGGGCCCAAGGCCCGCTTCTTCATAGGCACGGTGCGCAATCGATTCCTTGAAGCCGATCATGGGAAGCCCCGTGCCCGCGGTCGAATCGGTCGCGAGATTGGGCATCTCGATGATCGTGTTGGGATACACCGGCGTGACCGTCGACACCGCGGATATCCGTACCGGGTTGGTCGCGTGCTTCCGCGCGAACTCCATGCTGCCGAGCACCAAGGCCGCGGCCCCGTCGCTCGTCGCACAAATGTCCAACAGATGAAGAGGATCGGCGACCACCACCGAGCCCAGCACGTCTTCGAGAGACACCTCTTTTCGATAGCGCGCGTTCGGATTGTGAAGCCCGTGCCTGGCGTTTTTGACTTTCACCGACGCGAAATCCTCGGAGGTCGCGCCAAACTCGTCCATGCGGCGGCGCGCATACAGACCAAAATACGTGGGGTTGGTGATCCCCTGCACGTGAAACCGCAGCCAATCGGGGTCGTCCGGGCGCCGGCCGCCCGTGGGTGCGAAGAAGCCTTTCGGCGTCGTGTCCGCCCCTACCACGAGGGCGACGTCGCAAAGCCCCGCCAAGATGTGCGCGCGCGCGACGCTGATCGCCTGGGCGCCAGTCGCACATGCGCCATAGGAGCTCGACACCTTGGCGCCGGACCAGCCGAGCGCCTGTGCAAAGGTGGCACCGGCGACGAAACCCGGATAGCCGTTGCGGATCGTGTCCCCGCCGGCCACGAGCTGAATGTCTTTCCACGCGAGCCCGGCGTCCTTCAGAGCGTGTCGTGCTGCCTTCACACCGTAGGTGACGAAGCTCTGCCCCCACTTTCCCCAAGGGTGCATGCCGACGCCCAGCACCGCGA
Source organism: Polyangiales bacterium (assembly GCA_041576815.1). Taxonomy (GTDB): domain Bacteria; phylum Myxococcota_A; class Polyangia; order Polyangiales; family Houyiibacteriaceae; genus SG8-38. The sequence goes on along the minus strand of JBFGKE010000004.1, from coordinate 105,623 downwards.
CGTCGTGGCTCATGTCTTGCTCCCTCCCTCGACGGGCCTCCAGCCCCAGGTGAGATAGACGTGGTCCTCGTCTTCGTACAGCTCGTGAAGAACGAGCTCCATCTGCATGCCGGTTCTGAGGGCATCGACGCCGACGCCATCTGCGACCTGTCCGAGCACGGTCAACCCCTCCGCCTCGAGCTCGACCGCCGCAATCGCGAAGGGCTCGAACGGATCCTTCGCCACGAAGGGCGGCGGCGGCTCGTAGTTGGCGCTGGTGTATGACCACACTTTGCCGGTGCGGCTCAACGGCACCTCTTCGAGGCTTGCGTCGTCGCACGCGGGATTCCGGCAAAAGCTCTTCTCCGCGGGAAAGGAGAACGTGCCGCAGCCGCCACAGCGTGATCCAAGCAGCCGAGGCTCCGAGGGGTCCATCGTGAAGAGGCCTTCGACGGCCGGCGCGCGCGTTTTCTCGCTCATCCCGGGCTCCGCCCAGAAATAGAACACGTTTCAGTCGTATTCAAGCCGACTCTGCGTAGCGCGCTTTGGTGCGCTCGAGCAGGTCGGCGAGGTCCTCGCGAAGCGCCTCGAGGCTATCGAGCGCCGCGCGTACGGTCGGGCGATGCAGGCCGTCGATCTCCTCGATCATACGTTCCAGGCGACGCGTTGCCGTCGTGGCGCGCCGAATCGCGTCGATCTGCTCAGCCCCCTCGGGCCTTGGGTGAAGCACCGGATTGAAACGTTTGCGGAGCTCGGTCACCGGAGCGCCTTCCTCGAACACGGCCTGCCGAAGCTCGTCCACGACCTCCTGGTCGACGGCGCGCTCGTTCGGTCCGTCCTCGCCCGGCGCCTTGTTCAATGCCCGGGCGAAATAGTCGACCGCATCGCACGTTGGAATGCGTTGATTGAGACCATCTCGCTTCAGCACCGACGGCGCATGCCGTTTCAGCGCCACGTACGAACCCGTGAGCTTGTCTGCGGTCGCCTGCTTGATTTGAAGCTCGAGCGCGCAGTACGCGTAGAAGTTCTCATAGCCCCATTCGAGGTAGGATTCGCGGTTGCGCACCTCGACCAGCGCCTCCGCCATCATCACCCACGAGCGTTTGAAGTCACGCGCGCGCCTCACGACGTGGACCCGCAGCTCGTCCGCTCCTTCAGCCTCCAACGTTTCGGCCAAATCGCCGAGTCTTTGATGCGTCGCCATCCGCGCTCTATACCATCGAAGCCGGCCGTTTTATACCGCGGTTGGGGGACGCCCAGAGTGCCGCACGCCACCGTCGATCCATGGAACACCCGTCGCCGAGCCGTCACCGAGCTCGTTGCGACTGAGCTCGTCGCCGATGTCGCCAACTTGCTGGCGCAGCTAAACATTCCGGTGATGCCGGTGAAGGGCGCGCTCTTGCAGCACTGGCTTTCTCCTCGTGCACGGAATTCGAGCGACGTCGACGTGCTGGTGCCGCCCAAGCGCTTCAGGCGCGCGATCGCGCAGCTCGAATCTCACGGATATCGCCGGGCTGCCGGGAGCAGCGTCGGGGCAGTCGTCATGCAGACCCCGCTCGCCATCGCGCTCGATCTCCACCCGCGCCTCTTCGATCCCGCGCGCTATCGTTTTCCGACCCATGCGCTCTTCGAGCGGAGCGTCATCGACGACACCCTCTATGGCACACGCGTCCGGCTGCCCTCGCGGCTCGACGTCTACGCGCACCTCGTCGGCAAGGCCGGCAGCGACCACCTGGACGCGCGCGCGCAGGCCCGGCTGGAGGAGATCGCCGCCATGGGGGCGCAGCTCGAAGCATCGCCGCGAGCCGCAGCCGAGCACCTGGTGCACTGCGGAATGGGTCGGGTATCCCGGTACGTGCTTCGGCTCGTCGATCGCAGGGTGGGCGACCGGTTTGCTCGCGAGGTGGTCGCTTGCCTGCCCACGGACCCCGTGGGTGACGCGATTGCATCGTTCGCGGGCCTCGCACTTCCGCGCTGCAAACCGACCTCCACGGCGGGTGCGACGGTTGCCCACCTGATGAACGACTCGCTGCCTCGCGCGTGCCTCTCGGGTGCGCGGGCGCTCCTCGGTCGATGGCGACGGAGCTAGCGAACCTCAGGACGAGATCGGCCCGATTGGGCAGGCGCCGGGGCTCCCCTTCGACGGCGGTGCCGGCACGCAGGTCGTAGCGACCGCCTCCAAGGGCTCGCGGTACACGACTTTCGGCGCCTCGTACGGCTCCCGCTCGCCTGGATCGGCCTGGCTGCTGGTGTTCTTGTGCTCCACTTCACCCCTCGCGGCTACAATACCGTAAGTCGCACCGGCGCGCGACCCGTCTCTGCCATGCGCTTGGCTGCCGGTGGATACACCTGCAGCGGGTCGCCCGAGTACGTATGCGCGGCCCCGGGGCAAAAGCTCGAGGCGAGCCCGGCATCGCCGAGGGCTTCGAGCTTTTTCCGCACTGCGCGAGTGGTTTCACGTACCTCTCGAAGCGCGCTCGAAGCGCCCCAGATCGCGCTCACCGGCTGCTCGTGGAGATTGCCGACCGCCACTCGCCACTGCACGCAGGGCAGGACTCTTCCGTATGGGTCGATCGTGAGATTGTTCGAGCCTGCGCCGCAGTGTTTGTCCGTGCCCGCGCGCATCGTTCGCTGTTCGCCGGCCGACTCGCTGGTTCTCTTCGTACCGCCGCCGAACCGCGCTTCGAGCGCCCGCCGGTACCGCGCTTGGCCTTCGGCGCTGGCCTCGATCGAGAGGGGGCTCGGGTCGCCATCGTCTTTCGGCTTCACCTCGGGGTCGATTTGGAACTGAACCCCGAGCTCGTCGAACAGCGCGAGCATGCGTTCGACCTCGCTTTCGTTCCATCGGGTCAGCACGCTGTTCACCTTCACGCGCAGCCTGGCGCGCTTCATGGCGTCGATGTTCGCCAAGAGGCGTCGAAAGCTTCCCGGCACGCGGGTTTGCCGATCGTGCGTGGCCGCGGTGGCGCCGTGCACGCTCACCTCCACCAGGAAGGGATCGATCTCGTCTCGGATTCGCAGCGCCACCGGCTCCCGTACGGCATGACCGTTGGTCTTGAGCCGAATGACGAATCCAAGCGCTCGCGCGTGCCCCGCGATCTCGAAGAAATGCGGGTGCGCGAGCGGCTCGCCGCCCGTCAGCGTGAGATTCAGCACGCCCATGGCCGCGAGGTCATCGAGCAGCGACCGGTATTGATCGAGCGAGAGCCGTTTGCCACCGAGCGAAAGGTCGTTGTAGCAGAACGTGCAGTCGAGGTTGCAGGCGTACGTGAGCTCCAGCATCGCCGACATCAGCCGATTGTCGTTCCAGGTCCGCTTGACGGTGTCCGAGTAGCTCATGACTTGACGATCGCCCCCGCTTTCAGCAGTGTCTCGACTAGAGCGATCGCGTCTGTGCGGGCTTGCGTCGACTCGACCTCGTAGCGCTCGGTCACCGCGTCGACGATTTCGTCGAGGCTCGCGTCGGCCTTCAGCCGCTCGACGATGAACGCACCGACGGCATTGACCACGAGAACCTCGCCGGCATCCTGCAGGATGAACACGCCTTCGTCATCCAACACGCGAAACCTCGCGTGCGGGTCAACCCGATAGCGCTGTGCGGTGGCTTCCATACTCACGGTCCAATACATTCCAAAAGGTGGTGTCCTTGGCAAAAGAAAGAATACGCAATGGGACGCCTTCGACCAGCCGCGCCACACGTGTGGTGAGGGCGTCGATCTCCACGGGATCCGCGTTGAGGTACGGGCAGGACGCCACGATTCGTGAAACCGCTTCGGCGCGCGAGCACAAGTCGAGCCGCGCGGCCGTATCGTGTGCGAGACCAAGCAGGCCGGTGAGCGGGTAGGGCGGGTGCGGCGCGGGCAGCCCACCGAAGTCGCCGGCAAAGGGCATCGCGCGGAGCTCGTACGCCTCCCCGCGCTCGGCCACCGCGTTGAGCTCGTCGCTCAATACCTCGAGCTCGAGCCGATCCGCCAAGCCGCAAAGCGTGGTTTTGCCGGCCCCGGACCGCCCGCAAAAGAGGAAGCCCCGGGCGCCGTCGGTGAACGCGGCACTGTGCATCAGCAGCGCACCCCGTGCGAAAAGCGCGTAGGAGGCCACCACGCGCCACAGGTTCTCGAAGGCTCCGAGAAACCAGTCATCGACGAGGCACGTCTGCAGCTGCGCACGAAACGGACGGCGATCGATGTTGGCGGTGAACCCGATGCCCGCGACCGCGATGCTGTCGGCGCGATGCGCCACGGCGACCCGATATTCTCGCGGCCCGGCCGGCCTCTGCATGAATCCGCCTCGGTTGGGGGTGTAGTGGACGTCGATGGGAACGTCCGCGTGGCCGTCGTCGGAGCGGAGCAGCGGACCAAAGCGACCCTGCACTCGCCCGGCCTGTTCGGGTGTCAGACCGGAGAACCGATATCGGCAGCCATGAACCTCGAGCGTGAGCGCCGTCATGCGAGCACCGTTCGAAGCCGTCGCTGAATGGCGTGCGCGTACCAGCGGACGGCGCGGAATCTTTCTTTGATGCGCACGGGATGGTCAGCCCGTCCGACGATGGCGTCGGCAGTCGCTGCGGGGTCCGGCTCGGCGGCGTCGTCGGCGCGGGTCAACGCGACGACACCATGCCGGCTCGGGGCGTAACCGAGGAATCGATGTGCGTCGAAGTAGTCACGTCGGCGCACGACGACGACATCGCCGGGCACGTACCATCGCTGTCGACACACGCGCGCCCGCGGCGCAACGCCCGGCATGCAGCGGCCGCGAATCGAAAACATCACCGATTCCCCCGGGTGAAGCCCGATTTCCGCCAATCTCGACCGTCCCCCTGCCATCGACCGGGCTCACCATACCAGAGCGCACGCGCGCGCACCGCTCAAACCTCGGCTCTGGCGACGCGAAAAGGCCCGGAAAACCTCGCGAAATTGTGACCCAAAATACTTGTTGACAACCGTAGATTCGCAGCTTTACCGTAGAACTGTCGGCGGCTGATCAGCGACCCGTCGATGGGCCAACTCAAAGCTCACACTCCTTGGGGGTACAACACAACGGGCTCTCGGGCGGGGTTCACACCTCGCCCGAGATTTTTTAATGAGCGCGAGCGTTAGAGGCTGCGCTTCTTGCCGCGAAGCCCACGACGGCTGCCCTTCGGCCGCTTCGGTCGGTCGAACGACGATCTGTCGTTCCGGTCGCCGTCGTATTGGTCTTGGCCGTGGCGATGATCCCCGCCGCGGTCGTACTCGGGCTCGGGCGGCGAAGGGGGCGAGAAATCGCGTCGCGGGCGCGGAGCGCGCGGCCGATCCTCGGCAATATCCAGTCGAAGCGGTCTTCCAGCAACCTCTCGCCCGTGGAACTGCTCGATCGCTTGCGCCGCATGCCCTTCCTCGGCAAACCGCACGAACGCGAAGCCTCGGGGCCGGCCCGTCTCGCGGTCCTTGGGAATGTGAATGTCCACCACTTCGCCGACCTCGCCGAAGAGCTCTCGAAGCTCTTGATCGGTCGTGGCGAAGTTGAGGTTGCCTACAAATATCTTACTCGAAATGACTTTCTCCGTTCTTCGATCGGCAGGACGCGCCCGCCTTGGTTTGGGTTCAAGTACGACACTGTAGCCCAATTCGTGCCAATTTGTCGCGTCGTGCTCGATTCAGTAGTGCCAGGGGAACTTCCGGTAGTCCTGGGGACGCTTCTCGAGGAAGGCGTCGCGCCCTTCTTGCGCCTCGTCGGTGGCGTACGCCAGTCGGGTCGCCTCGCCCGCAAAGAGCTGCTGACCGACCATGCCGTCGTCGATCATGTTGAAGCCAAATTTGAGCATCCGCATCGCCGTCGGGCTCTTGCCGTTGATTTCGCGAGCCCAGTCGAGCGCGAACGTCTCGAGATCGGCATGCGGGACCACCGCGTTGACCATCCCCATGGCGGCGGCTTCCGCGGCGCTGTAGCTCAGGCCGATGAAGAACACCTCTCGTGCCTTTTTCTGTCCGACCTGGCGCGCGAGCAGCGCCGAGCCGTAGCCGCTGTCGAAGCTTGCCACGTCGGGGTCGGTCTGTTTGAAGAGGGCGTGTTCGTCGCTCGCGATCGTCAGGTCGCAGACGACGTGCAGGCTGTGGCCTCCGCCGACCGCCCAGCCGGGCACGACCGCGATTACGACTTTCGGCATGAAGCGAATCAGCCGCTGCACCTCGAGGATGTGCAGCCGACCGAGCCTCGCCGGGTCGACTTCGCCCGCGGCGCCCGTCTCGTACTTGTACCCGTCTTTGCCGCGGATGCGCTGGTCGCCGCCTGAGCAGAACGCCCATCCGCCGTCCTTCGGCGACGGCCCGTTGCCCGTCAAAAGAACGCAGCCCACGTCGGAGGTCTGTCGCGCGTGATCGAGCACGCGGTAGAGCTCGTCGACGGTGGAAGGACGAAATGCATTGCGCACCTCGGGTCTGTCGAAGGCGATGCGGACCGTGCCTTGATCGATGGCGCGATGATAGGTGATGTCCTCGAGCTCGAAGCCCGGGACTTTCGTCCACTTCGACGCGTCGAATATCTCTGAAACCATGGTCCTTACTCCGTGAACTCGTTCAGCACGGCGAGGATGATGCGGCCGAGGAGCGTAGCCACCTGCTGGCGCGAGAAATCGCCGTCGATCCATCGCTGGAGGATCTCGCCGGCCCCCGTGAGCATCATGTCGGCGAGCGCCTGCGCCTCCGCGTCGTCGACGCCGGTGAGCTCGCGCAGCGGCTGCAACCAGGGCTGAACGAGCTGTCCCCGGAAATCCTTGCTGATCGTCGAGATTTCCTGATCGGGGCCGACCGAACGAAGAAGCTGCCAGCCCCCAGAGCCCTTGGCTTCGATCGTGTCGCACGCTGCATCGATGAAGCCCCGTGCGATCGAGCCGATGTCTCCGTCGGTATCGGTTTCCATGATGTCAGGCGTCCGCTCCGCGAAGTCTTCCCGGAAGTCCTCGAGCACGCCTTTGATCAGCTCGTGCCGGTTGGGGAAGAACTTGTAAACCACGGGGCGCGTGACGCCGGCGGCCGCCGCGACGTATGGGATCCGCACGTTGTCCACACCGTCGGCCGCGATGATGTCGGAGGTGACCCGCAGAAGCTGCTGCCGCCGGTCCTCTGGGCTCAGCCGGGTGCGTCCAGTCTCGCTTGGTCGTTGGCTTGTCGGCATGGCTCACGAAAAAGGGTGGCTCCGACGCGAAGCCACCCTCGATGAGATTCGTCTCCGAGCGCCTCAGTCCTGCGCCAGGTTCATCACTTGCTGGAGGCTCATCGCGAGTGTCATGTCGCCATCGATTTTGATCTTTCCGGACATGAACGCCTGCATCGGGTTCAGCGCGCCGTTGAGCATCCCGAGCCAGTCTTCCGCCGACACCGTGATCGTGGCGCCGGGGCTGTCGTGGGTGCCCGTGCTGACGAAGTCGCTCGTCTTGCCCTTGGTGAGGTCCATGTTCCACTCGCCACCGCCGTCGCCGGTGATGTTGAACTGGTAAATCGCGTTGGGGGCGGTCGCCGCCTCGGTGTTTTCGGCGGCCCTCTGCTCAAACTTCTCGAAGAACTCAGCTGCGGATTCCATACTTCCTCTCTTGTGGTTCGACCGCCGTGTCCACCCGCTGCAAGGGTCGGCTCGCCGGCAGGCAGTTGTAACCGAAATCACCGCGGCATGCACCCCCGTTGGGCGCGCAAAAACGCAGCGATTTCAATCCTCAGCAATCGAAAGCGCCTGCACCGGGCAGACGTCGACGGCGTCTTGGGCGGCTTCGCGCAGCGACTCGGGTGGATTCGGGTCGAGGACGACGAGCGACCCGTCCGGGGCAAACTCGAAGAGCTCGGGCGCCACGCCCACGCACTGGCCGTGTCCGGCGCAGCGCTCTTTGTCGTGAACGATTCGCATCGTGCCCGGAGAGTAGACGAATCCGGCCCTAGTGCCAGCGGTTTCCAGCCCTTTGAAACACACCGGAAACCATCGCCACATCGGGGCGAAACAGCGCGGATCTAGGCTCTGCCCACTTTAGAAGGAGGAACCGGGGATGGATGCGATCAATCAGGCGGACACGGCATGGCTCATGGTGTCATGCGCGCTCGTGATGCTCATGACGCCGGGCTTGGCTTTGTTCTACGGCGGCATGGTGAATTCGAAGAACGTGCTGTCGTCGTTCATGCACAGCTTCATCGCGCTTGGCGTCATCACGCTACAGTGGGTGATCATCGGCTACTCGCTCGCGTTTGGCTCCGACACCGGGTGGGGCTTCATCGGCGGGACCGAGTACGCGCTTCTGACCGGCGTCGGCCTCGAGCCACAGGAGGGATCCACGATCCCGCACATTCTCTTCATGGCGTTTCAAATGATGTTCGCGATCATCACGCCGGCCCTGATCTCGGGTGCGATCGCCGAGCGGATGAAGTTTTCGGCATATCTGCTTTTCATCCTTCTTTGGGCGACGTTCGTGTACGACCCGATCTGTCACTGGGTGTGGGGGCCGGACGGTTGGCTCGGGGCGCGTGGCGCGCTCGATTTCGCCGGCGGCACGGTCGTTCATTTGTCCTCGGGCGTCGCCGCGCTCGTGGCCGCGCTCGTCCTCGGCCGTCGGACCCGACCGGGGCCGCCGCACAATCTCACGCTCACGCTCCTCGGTGCCGGCATGCTCTGGTTCGGCTGGTTCGGGTTCAACGCAGGGAGCGCTCTGGCATCGGACGGGATCGCCTCGCTTGCGCTCGTCAACACGCACCTCGCGGCCGGCGCTGCAGCGTTTTCGTGGGCCGTCGTCGAATGGCTCAAGCAGGGTAAGCCCACCGCCCTCGGCGTCGCGTCGGGGCTCGTCGCAGGTCTCGTGTGCATCACGCCGGCCGCGGGCTTCGTCGGCCCCGTTCCGGCCGTGTTTCTGGGCCTCGCCGCGGGCGTCGTCTGCTACGGCGCAGTGCTGCTCAAGAGCAAGCTCGGCTACGACGATGCGCTCGACGCATTCGGGATTCATGGCGTCGGCGGCGCGCTCGGCGCGGTGCTGACCGGCGTGTTTGCGGCCGAGGCGTGGGGTGGCGAGAACGGCCTCCTTGCGGGCAATCAAACCCTTTTCAACGAGAACCTCCTCGGCGTGGTGGTTGCCGCCGCGTACTCGTTCGTCGTCACTTTCATACTCCTCAAGATCATCGATTTGGTGGTGGGGCTCCGCGTGAGCAGCGACGACGAAAGCGAAGGCCTAGACGTGAATCTTCACGGCGAAGAGGGGTACCACATGGGTGGGGCCGGTGCGCTGGAAGAGCGCACACAATCCGCCTGAGCGGCCGACCGATTGTTCGAGGCCTGCGATCGTCGTAGGCCTCGGCCATGGGTCTCGTGAAGCTCGTCGCGCGATGGTTGGGCCGAACGGCCGAGCCGCCTACGCCTTTTCCCGAGGCGGACGAACGTGACTACACGCTTTCCGAGATTGCAGTCTACGACGGCTCAGACCCGTCGAAGCCGCTGTTGATCGCGATTCGCGGTTACGTGTACGACGTGACGCGAGGCAGAGATTTCTACGGGCCCGGCGGTCCCTATGGGATGTTCGCGGGAAAAGACTGCACGCGCGCGCTCGCGAAGATGGCGTTCGAGGAGGAGCTCTTCACCGGGGAGCTCGATGGGCTGGACCCGGACGAAGTCGACAAGCTCGAGGAGTGGATCGAGATGTTCGAGGGGAAGTACCGGCGTGTCGGCCGGTTACTCGAGAGCTAGGGCCGGCTACGGGGCCGACAATAGCGGCGTCACGCGAAGCACCTCGCCGGCGGCATTGCGGCCGTCGGTGGTGATGTAGAGCACGCCGTCCGGGCCTTGTCGCGGTGAGCGAAGCCGGCCTTCGTCCCCTTCGATCACGCGGAAGTCGTCGGTGACCTCGCCCTGCGCGTCGACGACGTAGATGTGGAGATGCTCCGTGGCCAGGGTGGCGACCGCCAGCACGCCGTCCCAGTCCGCCCATTGGCTGCCCTCGATGAATGTGGCGCCCGAGAGCGCCAGCGTCGTCGAACCGCTCGACCAAATCGCTTCGACCGCGTCGGGGAACTTGACGAGATCGGTCATCGGAACCGATTCGTCATAGGGCAGCGGGGGATCCCATCCGAAATTGCCGGGAACCAGCAGATTGACCTCGTCGTCGATTCGCGGGCCGTGCTCGGCGGACACGCCGAGGTCATCCGAGCCCCGGAACGCCATGCCTTGAATGTTGCGATGGCCTTTGGAGAAGATGACGCCATTGTCGTTCCCGGGCGCGGCGTTGCCTTCTCGGTCGATGCGGAGAACCTTACCGCCGAGCGACGCGTCGTCCTGCGGGGTGCTCCCGATGGCCGCGTCCCCAGTGCCGACCCAGAGATAGCCGTCCGGGCCGAAGCGCGGGCGGCAACCACTGTGACGTCCCGAGCTGTAGGGCATACCGGTGACGATGTCGGTGCGGCCGAGCTCTGCGTCTCCATTGGGTGTCGCGAGCTGGAAGCGCACGACGCGCACGTCGTTGGAGCCGCCGAGGTCCGAGCACATGCACACGTAGATGTACCCGTTGGTGTCGAAGTCGGGATCGATCTCGAGCCCCAACATTCCGCCTTCACTGGCTGCAACGAGATCGGTGGGCGCGATGACGAACGGAGGCTCGCTGACGCCGTCGACGTAGACGTTGATGCGGCCGGGCCGTTCGGTGACGACAGCCGTCCCGTTTGGCAGCCAACCGATGTCCCACGGGCGATTGAGCCCGGTGATGTACGGCGTGACCTCGAGACCGGACACGACGCCGCCCGGGGTGCCACCTCGACCCGCCTCGCCGCCGCTACCGCCGGTGCCGCCGCTCCCTGCCGTGCCGCCGGCGCCGGCCGACGGGTTCGAGGATTCTCCACATGCGCTGACGAGGAGCGCACAAGCCAAAACGATTCTTAGCCCCACGCGCTCAATTCTGACGGCGTTCGAGTCGAATTCAAGCGGCGACGCGGGTGAGTAGGTGGATGTAGCGACGGACCGCAAGGCCCGGTGAGGCGCGCTACGATTTGACGCTCTGTCCGAGCGAGCGCAGCATCGTGTCCTGGACGCGGAAAGGCTCGAGAATCGTATGGAGATCAACGGCATTGCGCACACTTTCGTGACGGTGGGCGATTTCGATCGCGCACGGGAGTTCTATCGCCGGCTTCTGCCCTTCCTCGGTTTGAAGGAAGTCATGGACATCCCCGGAACGTACTACTGCGTCGGCGGCCGCACCGGGTTTGCGATTCGAGAGGCGCCCGAAGAGCACCATGGGGAGCGCTTCGATCAAGATCGGGTCGGCCTCCACCACATCTGCTTCCGTGCGAGAAGCCGCGAAGACGTCGACGAGGCCTACGACTTCGTCCAAGATCTCGGCGCAACGATCGTCCACGGGCCCGAAGAGGCGATCTGGGCGCCGGGCTACTATTCGATCCTATTCGAAGACCCCGACGGCATCCGGCTAGAGATCAACTTCGTCCCCGGCAAGGGCCTCCTCGAACCCAACAAATAAGAGGGGTCAGGCACCTTTTTGGAAGGGTTAATTTCGCAGTGCCACCCGTAAAGCGACTTCGTCGCCACGGGGCCGGGTGTCAGCGTCAGCGTCAGTGGCAGTGCCAGTGTCAGCGACAGTGTCAGCGACAGTGCCAGCGTCAGTGCCGTATCGTGACTTTGTCCTCGTGATCTCCTTTGCGCGTGGGTGTGGGGTCGGGCTGGCGCATTCCCCCGGGGCGCAGCCCCGTATCGCGATTTTCCGCGCCCCTCCGGACGTCGACATCGACGGCGGAGGGCGAATTGTGATGGCGGCTAGACGGGTGAGGGCCGGCGGCCGAGACACCACGTGATGGCGCACACCTCGTCGAGCCGCTTGTCGAGGTCACTTGCCATCGGTGGTTTGATGTAGCCCCAGTCGCTGGCGACGTGGAGCGCCGCGCGCACCTTTTTGGCGGACCCGCATGCGGTCGAAAACCGTGCCCGCGCAAACCAAGGACAAGCGAGGACAAAGCAGCGTCAGTGCCGGTGCCACCCCGTGGGCGACGCGAAGGGGCGACTTTACGGGGTGTCGGCTTGATGCGCGCGCTGATGTGCGGTCCAATGAGCCCCGATGCGGATTTCCGTTTTTTGGTTCGCGCTCTGTCTGCTCGGCTTCGCTGCAGGCGCGCACGCGCAGGAAGAGCCCCTCGTCATCGAAGGCGCCGCCCCCGAGGGGCCCGAGACCCACTTCTTCATCGAGTTCCAGGTGCCCGCGGGTACCGTGGAGATCGAGGTGCGGCACGAAAACCTGACCGAGGGCAACGTGCTCGACTGGGGCCTCGACGACCCAAACGGCTTTCGCGGTTGGGGCGGTGGCAACAGCGAGCCGGCTGTCGTCGGCATCGACGCGGCGTCGCGGAGCTACATCCCGGGGCCCATCCCGGCCGGCACGTGGGAGGTCGTAGTCGGCAAGGCGGACATCGTGGAGATCCCAGCCCGCTATCGGATCGAGATCTTCCTTCGCACCGAGGCCACGCTCGCGCCACAGCCACGGACGCCCTACGAAGATCCAGGTGTGCTCGATGAAGAGGCGCGTTGGTATGCCGGTGACTTCCACGTCCACTCGAGCGAAAGCGGAGACTCACCTGCGAGCATCACGGAGACCCTCGAGTTCGCCGAGCAGGTCGGGCTCGATTTCATCATGCTCTCCGAGCACAACACCAACAGCGGGCTCACCCTCTACGGCGGCATCCAGCCCAACCATCCCAACGTTCTCATCGTCCCGGGGGTCGAGTGGACGACGTATTCGGGACACGCCAACGCGATTGGCGCGACCGAGTGGGTCGACCACAAAACCGGTGTCCGCGGCATGACGGCGCAGGGCGCGATCGACGCCTATCACGCGCAGGGCGCGCTCTTCTACCCGACGCACCCGAGCGGCCCCGACTTCAGTCTCTTCATCGGCGGGATGTGGGAGTACGACGTCGACCCGACGACCTTGGACGGCGTCGAGGCGTGGGGAGGCATTTGGGACTCGGTCGAGTTCTGGGAGCAAGCGTGCAGCGACGGCTCGCACGCGGTGGCGATCGGTGGGAGCGACGATCACCGAGCTGGTCGCGACGTGACGCCGGTTTCGCGCCCCATGGGATCCCCAAGAACGTTGGTGTTCGCCGAGAACCTGAGCGTCGACGCGATCATGGACGGCGTCCGGGCCGGGCGCACGGTCGTCAAGATCAACGGTGCCGACGATCCGATGCTGCAGACCGAGCTTTCGGGAGACCGAGTGGGCGACACCGTGTTTGCAAACCGAGCCGTCCTGTCTGCCGTGGTGACCGGCGGCGTAGGACAGACGCTGCGGGTGATCGAGAACGGGACCGTGCTCGAAAGCGTGGAGATCGATGCCGATCCGTTCACATACGAAATCACCGTGGACGCACCCGCCGAGGGCGAGAATCGCTACCGGCATCAGGTCATGGCGGGCACTTCGCCGTCGACGTTGGGAAGCTACGTGTGGTTGAGGGCCTCGGACGCCCCGGGGGAAAGCTCGAACGGTGGTGGCTGCCGGGTGGCCAATGCAACCGACTACGAGACGGTAGCGCTGATCGCGCTCGTGGCGCTCGGTCCGTGGATGCGACGCCGTTGCCGATGCGTCCTCTAGCGGGCTTTCGCCCGACGCCGAAGCACGTGACGGAGCCGCGACCGCTCGTCGCGCTCCCGCTCTTCGAGCATGCGCTTCAACGTCGTCAGGTCTGCGGTCAACGCGGGCTCGACGCGAAGCTGCAGCGTGTTCACTTGCCGGGTCGCTTTGGCGAGCGCATCGCCGAGCCGTCGGACGAGCTGCTCTTTTGGAAGGGCCTCGAGCACGAGCTCGATCAGCCGTTCGAATTCCGTTGCCGTTTGTGCCGCCGCTGGGCCTACCGATGGCGCAGCCGTCTCGCGCGCGGTCAGCGTGCGTTGAATCGGGGTGTGCGACACGACTGACGGCACCGCGATCCCCCAGACCTGATGGTGGTCGAGCTCCACTGTGACCTCGCGCCCCGGCCACGCGTAGGTCTGTAGCGACGCCTGCCCGCGATTCGCCAACGCATGGAGGAGGGCGAGGTAGGCTTCCCGCGCCCGTTCCTCGACCTCTTGCCGAGCGCTCAACGCCGGGCGAGCGCTTTTGAAGAGCTCGCCGATCAGCGCTTCCCGCTTTCGGTTCAAAAGCTCGCGCCCCTTTTGAACGCGTTCCAGCTGCGCGGCCGCCCTCACGAGCCCGGAGCGCGTTGGTGGCACGGATCGGACACTCACGGCCGCACCTCGTCTTTCGGTCCGGCCTCGCGCGCGGCCCAGGTGGCATCGGAGATTCGCGTCAGCTCGTCGCGCGGGAGTGTGTCGAGCAGTGTCCAGCCGATCGCCGTCGTGTCACCGATCGAACGACGTGCGCGGCCCTGGTGTATCAACGCACCTTCGAAGCGATCGACGAATTCGAGCGCGCGCCGATCGCCCGGGGCGAGGCCTTCGCTTCCGACGATGGCCGCCATGAGCTTGGCCTCTCGACCGCGCGCGTACACCGCGTAAAGCTGGTCGGCCCACTCGCGGTGCGCCGCCACGGTCTTACCCTCGCCGATGCCGGCATTCATCAGCCGCGAAAGCGACGGAAGGACGTCGATCGGAGGATAGACGCCTCGCTGGTGGAGCTCTCGGCTGAGCACGATTTGGCCCTCCGTGATGTAGCCGGTGAGGTCTGGAATCGGATGCGTCATGTCGCCGTCGGGGAGCGATACGACCGGTAGCTGAGTCACTGATCCGGCGGTTCCCTTGAGAACCCCCGCGCGCTCGAAGAGCGTTGCAAGGTCCGTGTACATGTAGCCGGGGTAGCCGCGCCGGCCGGGAATCTCTTCGCGCGCGGCGGAGACCTCGCGCAAGGCCTCGGCGTAGTGGGTGATGTCCGCCATCACGACCAAGACGTGAATTCCATGGTTGAATGCCAGGTGCTCGGCTGCCGTCAGTGCAACACGTGGTGTCAGCAGCCGCTCGATCGTCGGATCGCTCGCCTGGTTCAAGAAGAGCACCGTCCGTTCCATCACCTCGCTTTCTCGAAACCTCGAAACGAAAGCTTGGGTTTCGCGCTCGGTGATTCCGATCGCTGCAAAGACGACCGCGAAGGGCTCCCCTTTGGCCGCGCGCGCATTCTCGACGATGTCTGCCGCCAGCTCGATGCCGGGTAGGCCGTGCGCCGAGAATATCGGAAGCTTCTGACCGCGAACCAAGGTGTTCATGCCGTCGATTGCGGAGACTCCCGTTTCGATGAAATCCGATGGATGCTGCCTCCGAACGGGATTCATCGGTGCACCCCAGATCCGATGACGGGCTTCCCCGATCGCGGCCGGCAGCCCGTCGAGAGGTGCGCCCGTGCCACTCAACGCGCGGCCGAGTAAGTCCTTGCCGACGAGCGTCGTCGCCGTCTCCCCGGTCAACGTGATCGACGCATCGGCGGGCTTGAGCCCGAGCGTATCCTCGAACACCTGAATCACCGTCACCTCGGTTCCGACGTCGATCACCTGCCCACGGCGGCTCTGCTGCCCTTCGCCTTCGATGCGAACCCACTCGCCGAGCTTGGCCCGCCGGGTCGAGTGCACGAAGAGCAGAGGACCAGCGGCAGATGCCGCGCCTGCGTATGTGCGTGCCACGGGGAGCGCCAACCGCGTCATGTCGCCTCCACCGCCGAGATCGTCCTCTCGGCTTCGAGAGCTCGTGCCTCGAGCGCTTCGGGCGCCGCAGTTTTCACCGAGCCGAGCGCCGTCCGGACCCCGGGGAGGTCCAGCGTGTCGAACGCGGCGCCGGCGCCGAGCGCGGTTCGTCCTGCTCGCATGAAAGCCCATAGCAGCCTCACCAGATGGTATGTCTTCGCCACGGTAGAGAACGCGTCGTGAGGATGAAATGCGTTTTGCCCGATCAAATACTCCCGGGCGATGCGCGCGCCTTCGAGCACGAGCCGATCTTCGTCTTCGAGCGCATCGACCCCGACTAGGCCAGCAATCTCCCGGAGCTCACGATCGCGCTGAAGCAATCGAGTGGTTTCGAGCTTCAGCTCGGCCCAATCCGGCCCTGCCTCTTCAGCGAACCACGGGACGGTTCCATCGGCGTACAAGCTGTAACTGATGTCCCAATCCACAGCCGGGAATTGGCGCTGATGCGCGAGGCTCGTATCGAGCGCCCAGAGCGCACCGACGACTCGCAACGATGCCTGGGTGACCGGCTCGGCAAAGTCGCCGCCCGGCGGAGAGATCGCGCTGATGAAGGTGACCGCACCGGTGCGCGCGGACGTGCCCTCCGTTTCGACTCGGCCCGCCCGCTCGTAGAGGTGGCTCATTCGGTTTGCGAGGTAGGTCGGGTACCCCTCTTCGCCCGGCATCTCCTGAAGACGCGCCGCAATTTCGCGAAGCGCTTCAGCCCAGCGTGACAAGGAATCGGCGAGGATCGCGACGTGGTACCCCAGGTCACGGTAGTACTCGGCAATCGTCATGCCGAGGTACACCGATGCGTCGCGTGCTGCGACCGGCATGTTGGACGTATTCACGACCAAGACGGTGCGGTCCATGATCGGCCGCCCCGTGATGGGATCGGTGAGCCGGCCGAAGTCGTGCAACACCTCGGCCATTTCGTTCCCGCGCTCGCCGCAGCCGACGTAGACCATCACGTCCGCCTTGGCGTATTTGGCAAGCGACTGCTCGATGACGGTCTTTCCGGTGCCAAAGCCTCCGGGAACCGCGACCGAGCCTCCCTCGACCACGGGAAATAGCAGATCGAACACCCGCTGCCCCGTGATGAACGGGCGGTCGCCCGGGAGCCGGCGAGCGAACGGCCGGCGCTCGCGTATCGGCCACGGGTGGGAGAGCGAAATCGATGTGCCGTCTTCCAGGGATGCGATTTGCTCCGAGACGTCGAAGGTACCGGCGCGGATGTCGCTGAGCCGCCCGCGCAAACCCGGCGGGACGAGGATCGGATGCAACATGCCGGGTCGCTCTTCGACGGTTCCGAGCACGTCGCCTGCGACAACCGTCGCACCGGGTTCAACGGTGGGCGAAAATGCCCACCGCGCCTCCGGATCGAGCGTGGGCAGCGTCATCCCGGGTGCCATGAAGTCGCCAGAGCGCTCGGCCAACCCCTCTAGTGGCCGCCCAACGCCGTCGAGGATTGAGCCGAGGAGCCCGGGTCCGAGTCGTGTCATCAGGGAGCTGCCGGTGCGTTCGACCGGTTCGTCGAGGCCGAGTCCCGCAGTCTCCTCGAAGACCTGCACGGTCGCGACGTCGGCATCGAGTCGAATCACCTCCCCGAGAAGCCGGCGCTCGCCCACTTGGACGAGCTCGTAGAGCGCGGCGCCCCCCAGCGGCTGCGCTTCGACGATGGCGCCCGAGACCCGTGTGATGCGTGGAGCGCTCATTGAAGCCTCACCCGATAGCCGATGGCGCGCCGAAGAATGTCGACGATATACTCGTGAGCGGTGGACTCTTCGGTCCAGTCGGGCCCCGGAATTGGAATCACGACCGGCAGAGCGGATCGCTCGAGGCTACGCCTCACCTCCTCGGCAAGCGCCCCGTAGAGCCCGTCCTCGATCATGATGACGCCTGCATTCGGGTCGTCGATCAACCGATCGAGGTGCCTGGCGGCTTCGGTCGCGTCCGTCGCCTGGAGCGCCGGGACACCGGCAAGCTCGAACCCGACACTCGACCCGGGGCTGGCGATCACGACGAGCTCCTTCGCGCTCATGCGACCACCATGCTCGCCTCGATGAGCGCCGCTGGTGCCCGCAGCGCGACTCCCCAGATGATTCCAGTCACGTTGCGAACCTCCGCGCGGAGCTCGAGCGCGAAGCCGAGAATTGGCGCGGGTCCGTTCGGATCGGCGCGAAACGCTTTCCTTTGTTGGCTGATCTCCACGCGTAGCAACGCCGTTTCCAGCTCGGCAAGCTCGTCGGTTTCAGATCGAAACACTTGGGCGAGATCCGATCCGCGAAGCTCCCAGGCGAGACGCGCCCGGACCTCTGACCACGTGTCGAGGCTCATCAGCGTTCGAAAAAAGTCCCGGTCGAGCCGCCTCCCGCCTTCGATGTACGTTCGATCGACGAGTGCAGGATCTCGCTCCACGAAATGGAGCAACGCAGACCACGCGTTCATCACGTCGATGAGCTGCTGGACGTAGCCCACCAGTTGCTCACCGCCGTGACGTGCGAGCTTAGAGGCTCTTTTTGCAAACGCCCGCTGGAGCGCGATCTCGATTTCAAACAGGGAGGGATGCGGGCCGCTCGCGGCCCCTACGAGGGGGCTTCCAAGCGGATGCTGCCACAGCACCAGAAGCCGTACGACGTCTGCCGTCGTCGGCTGGCTCGCCAGAGACTGGAGGGCGCGTTCGGGAAGGGCGATCGTCGGCACCAATCCCCAAAGCCGTGCTTCCGAGCCTGTCCCGCGTTCGGCGCCTCGCAGAATCGCTTGAATCGAGCGACGGTCTTCATCCTCGAAAACGACCGCCAAGGTAGGGCGGCGATGCTCTCCGCACCACCGATGCAGAAGCCTCATCTGATTCGCGGCGCGCCTACGGACCGCCTTCTCCATCGCACTCGGCGTCGCTGCGGCGTCGGTGATCAGGTAGCCGAGCCCACTCAGCTCTCGTTGAAGCGCATGGAGATCGCTTGCCCTCGCCAACCGCTCGAGCTCCCGCATCGGAAGCAGCCGGGTTCGGAGGCCTCTCGCCCGTGCATTGATGTCGCCCAAGTACTGCAAAACGCTACCCGCCTCCGAGCCGAGAGTGGATTTCGATCGCCAACGTCGGCGTCAAGCGGTCCACTCGCGTTTCGAGGCGACCATCGATGAGGACCGAGCCTCCGCTCCCGGCGACGACGAAGCCCGGCCCCACCGCTTCGGGCTCCACGCCGATCTTCGGGTGGTCGCGAAGCGCCTCGCGCACGGGTCCCGCAAGCTCGTCGGCACAGCGCACCACGATGTCGTCACCCTCGACGAACTCCAGGGCCCGGTGGAGCTCGCCTGCCAGCGTCGATCGGTACGCGTCGCTTCGAGCGATTTCCGGAAGGCGCGCTCTCACGCGCTCGAGCACGCGTTCGACCAGTCGGGTCTGAGCCAGAAGCTCGGCTTCCATTGCCGCGTGCTTCTCGACGGCGATCGCTCGGCGTGCTTGGGCAGCGTATTCGGCCTCCTTCGCCTTGAGCACGCGTTCGCGCCTGTCACCGATCGACCGGTTCGCGTCCGCGGCGAGCTGCTCCGCGGTAGCGCGCGCTTCACGAAGGATGGCTTCTGCCGTTCGCTTTGCAGTCGCACGCAGCTCCCCGTCGAGATCGCCACCCGACACCGATCTCAGCCTCCGCCCTGAAGCAGTATCAGGACTGCGATGACAAAACCCAGGATCGCCACAGTTTCCGGGATCGCGATGAGGAGCACGACCGTGACAGTCAGCTCCGGCTTTTCGGCGAGCGTTGCCGCGGCTGCCGGGCCGATGCGCGACTGCGCCCAGCCCGTTGCAATCGCCGGTATTCCGACCGCCAACGCAGCGCTGAGGTAGAGCCCAACGAGTTCCGTGTCCATATCAGTTCATCCTTTCATCAGAGACGCTTTCGCGTGAGGACCAGTGGCGAAAAGGCCGGTATTTGGCGCCGCCCGGGCTGTAAAACTTCCCGAAAAACTCGACGTAGTGAAGGCGGAGCATGTGAATTGTCGGGCTGAAAACCCCGAGAACGAAGTTGATCAGGTGAAATACGAGGGCAAATAAGATGCCGACTGCGACCGCGCCGAACGCACCGGCCATGCGGTTCGCCACGACCGCCATCATCACGGATGCGGTCCCGACCGCCATGATGCGTGCATACGAAAGCACGTTGCCAAGCGTCGAGACGAGCTCGATCGGGGCAAGAACACCCTCCGCAACGATCAAGATCGGCAGCGCGGCCAATACGGTGATGATCAATGGCGTGAAGAAACGCGCGGGCAGCATGCCGGACGCTGCCGTCAAAGCGAGCGCGATGAGGACGACCATCAATGCGGCCATGCCCTTTCCGATCGCTCGGCGCTTATTCCCACGGAATAGCTTCGCGGCACCAAGCAGCAGTCCGATGACGATGTGGACGAGCCCGAGGGTGATCGCCAGCGCCAAGAACGGAAAAAACGCTTCTTCCCGATTGAAGATGATCGGATGTAGGCCAATCCGATGGCCTAGGTCGCCAAACAGCTCGCCGTATAGAAAGCCGAAAATGATGGTGAAGAGGGAGCAGGCGAGACCGATCTCCGAGATCGCACGCAGGCTCGTGTTTGCCCGGGAGCGGAATCGGAGCGTGAGCGAAAGCAAGCCGAGCAGGAACCCGTAGCCGATGTCACCGAGAACGATGCCGAAGAACATCGGAAAGAACACCGCCACGAAGGGTGTGGGATCGACGGTCCCATACTTCGGCAGGGGCATCATCGTCGTGATCGCCTCGAAGGGACGAAACAAACGAGGGTTCTTCAGCACGACCGGGACCGTGTCGCCCGACCATTCCTCCGAAGAGACAGTCTCAATCTCGACGAGGTCTCCGAACGATTTTTCGAGACGGCGCTCCAGGTCGGGCCGCGCAGCGCTCGGGATCCAGCCCTCCAACACGAAGGCCCGAGGAGTCACGACGGCCCGTTCCATGGCCTCGATTCTCGCGAGATGGTCGCGGACGCTCGCTTGGATCCGGGCGAGGTCCCGCCCGCGCTCTCGCGCGATTCGAGAGCGCTCCCGCTCCAGCTCCGCAAGCGCTTCGGGGAGCTCGTCGAGCCGCTCCTGCATCCGTTGGATGGTCGCGCCCACGCTTTCCTGCTCGAACTGATCGGGGAGCGAGAGGGCTTGCACCCCGGCCTCGCTCAGCAGTTGCTCGGCGTCGTCGGCCTTGTGGGCTGGGACGGCGAGCAGCATCGCGGACTCCTCGGAGTCCGAGGGCTGACTGAGCAGCTCGAAACCGTCCCCCAAAGCGTCCCGAAGCGCCACCCGCATCTGCCGAAGCTGCTGCCCGTCGTCGTCTCGCAGCACGAGGTAGAAGATGCGAATTCCATCGAGGTCCAAGCCGGAGCGGCCGATCTCGCGGAACGTCGAGAAGAAGGGCCGGAACTTCAGGATCAGCGCTTGCTCCTCCTCGAGGCCCTGGCGTCGTTCGGCCAGCTCCTCGAGCTCGCGCCGGGTTCGCCCGGCAACCAGGGCCGCGCGGGCGATCGTGAGGTCTTCGATGGCCCGGTGCGACGACGGCGCTTTTCCGAGGAGGTCGATGGCGGTGTCGACGTCCTCTGCGACCCGGCGAACGCTTCGGAGGTGGCGCTGCTGTTCGGGGGTCAGTCCGAGAGGGCTGCTGGCTTCGCTCTCAGCGGGTTCATCGAGCTGCACGAGGCCGAGATCCTGGATCCGTGCGAGGACCGGCTGAAGCTGCGCCCGCGGGCCGAGCATTCGGATTCTCGACATCTCCAAAATCACGGAGCACCTCTCGGGCCGGGCTCGCCGAACAGGAGGTCTAGAATGTCTTGCGCGAGCGCATCGATGCGCGCCGCGTCGAGGGAGTCCAGCGTCTCGGCGTGACTTCTTGCATCGCTCCTGATCTGCGCGATGGTGCGGTCGCGCTCTTTGGCGATTCGGGCGCGGGCCTCGACGTCTTCCCGCTCGAGCTGCTTCTCGAAGTCGCGCGCTTTGCGTTCGGCCTCTCGTTTCGCCTCCTCGACGAGCCCTTTTGCTTCTCGCCGCGTCGCCTCCAGCATGGCCTCGAGCTCACTCTCGGTTTTCAGGAGGCGCGTGAGCTTCGTCGAGTCGAGCACGCGCCGCTCGTCACCCTTTGCAGACATGTTCAACTACCTGCATCGACCGTACCAGAATGCGGGGGTGGGGTGTCGTCGTTCTCGGCGCTCAGGGTCGTCGACGAAGCCCGAGGACCGCCGCGCCGCCGAGCGTGACGGCGCCCGCAGTCCAAAAAGCTACGTCATAGCTCCATGTTGCTGCAAGCAGACCGAGCACATACGCAAAAAATGCGTGTCCCCCGTTGAACGCGCCGTGTACGATCGACACGACCATCCCGCGTGAGGCGGCGTCGGCCCGCGCGATGCCGAGCGCGGTGACCGCGGGATACGCGATGCCGTGCCCGAGCCCCATCGTCGCACCGATGACGAACAGGTGGTTGGGGCCGAGGTAGCCGAGTAGCGGTGGCACCGCCGAGTACAGGATCAAAGCGATGACCGAGGATCGAAGCACCCCGGAGCGGTCGATCAGATGTCCGCCGCCGAGTCGCACCGTCAGCGCGACCAGCGCGAAGCCGATGAAGAAGCCTTTGACCTCTGTCACCCCGCGCTCGAGCGCGAAGGGCTGGTGAAGAGTGAACAACGCGGTGAACGCCGCGGTCATGGCAAACGTGGCGCCATACACGCGCAGGAGAGAGCCGCCGAAGATCGGACGCCGCGAATCGCGCTCGACCGGCGGATGGCGAGCGGGCTCTTTCACGCGAGACGCTAAGAGGCTGGCCAACAAACCGGCGGTCGCACTTGCGATGAATACGTATCTCCATCCCACCGACCCCGAAAGCATCTCGCCGATCGTCGGCGAAACCGCATTCATGCCGAGGTTGGCCGCGCCGAAGAAACCAAGCGCCTGCGCCATTCGATCGCCAGGAGAAATGTCGGCAGCCATCGTCCCCGCGGCATTGAAGCCCATGACCATCCCGATGCCCCAGCAGGTCTGCGCGAGGTAGAGCAAGGGTCCGTCGCGATCGACATAGAGGAAGATCGCGCCCGTGAGGGTGAGCATCAGGTTGCCGGCGATCAACCAAGGCCGCCGGCCGTACCGATCGACCAGCCACCCGACGACCGGGGTCGCAGCCACCGCGGCGAATCCTTCGATGGCGACAGCGCGGCCGATCGCGGCGGCGTCCATGCCGAGCTCTGCCGCAAAGAACTTCGGCAAGATGAGATAGAACGACCAGGCAAATCCAAACAGGGATACCGATGCGAGGAGCAGTCGGAACTCTGACGTCAGCAGGCGCTGGCTCGGTTCCGACGTCGTCGGAGGCGTTGGCTCCATGGGAGCGAGTCTTTAGCACTCTGAATCCGACGTCGTTTCAGAGTTCTACGTCCATTCCTTGGGAGCTAGGAAAACGCCCGAAATGTGGTACCTTTGCCTCACATTCTTGGCCTGAACCCGCCGCTACTGAGGTTTCTCGGGGGACCTATGCGTGTTGCTGACGTCATGAGTAACAGGCCGGTGACGATCGCCCCAGACAGGCTGGTGTCTGATGCGATCCGGCTCGCGTCGACCTCGGGCGTTCATCATTTGGTGGTGACGGAAGGTCGCGCGCCCGTGGGGGTGGTCTGCGTGCGATGCGATCTGGCCGACGCGTCGCCCCGGCAGCCCGTGAGCTTCTACATGACGCGGCCCGTCACGATCGGAGCCTATGAAACCGCGGAGCGAGCCAGCAAGGCCATGTGCAGCCACGGCGTTGGGGCGCTAATCGTACGAGGCGGGGATGCCGGCTGGGGCATTGCGACCCGGGGCGATCTGCTTCGAGCGGGCTTTCGCGCCGGTGAGGAAGAGGGGCTTTTCTTCTGCGCGGCATGCGGGACGCATCTTCACGTGCAACCGGTGCCGGGCTGCGAGTGGGTCGCGTTTTGCGTGGATTGCTGGGATCGTGCCGGTCCGCCGCGGATCGGCGATGATCTCGGCGTATCCGACTAGTGAGAGCTTTCGTGACGGGAGCGACCGGCACCGTCGGTCGAGAGGTGAGCCGTGCGCTCGTGGAGCGCGGTGCTGACGTGCGGGTTGGTGCGCGGACGCCGAGCAAGGTGGCGGACGTTTTGCCGGACGCACGTGACGTCGTACATCTCGACTACGCCGCTGGCACGATTGCGCACGCGCCGTTTGCCGACTGCGATGCGCTCTTCTTCATGACACCGCTGATCGACGATCAGGTCGCCCTGTCCGCGCGTTTGCTCGAGGCGGCACTGCAAGGCGGCGTTCGACACGTCGTTCGACTCTCTTCACGCTCGGCCGGATGGGACCAGCAGTCGGCGCTCAGAGCCTGGCATCGAGAAATCGACGACGCGGTGCGGGCGTCGGGCGCTACGTGGACCATCCTGCGTCCATGCTCCTTCTTCCAAAACTTCGTCGTGCATCAAGCGGCGACGATTCGAAGCATGTCTGCGATCGCCCTTCCTCAAGGTGACGGCTTGATCCCCTATGTCGATGCGATGGATGTCGGCGAGGCGGCTGCAAACTGTCTGATGCATCCAGACGAGCACGCCGGCCAAACCTACGTGCTGACCGGGGGACGCGCGTACGGTCCGAAGGGCGTGGCCGCCGAGATCACACGCACGATCGGCCGCCCGATCACGTATATCGACGTCGCGCCGACGCAGGCCGAGGAGATGATGCGCAAGACGAAGATGCCCGACTGGTTGGTGGAGGCCGCGCTTGCAGTGTTCGCGCACGCCAGAGCCGGAGGCGAAGCCACCGTCGACCCTGCGCTCGCGCGGATCATCGAGAGGCCCGCCACGAGCCTCTCCGAGTTCGTCGAGCGAAACAGAGCCGCGTGGGAGTAGGCACGCTCGCACTGACACGGTCCCTGTCGCTGTGATAAGGAGCCGCCTGTGAAGGCCGCGGATGACCGTACTTTCGTAGTCTCGTCCTGGCTCTTCGGCAGGACGCTCGGCCTCGTGCTCCTGATCGCCTTCGTTTCAATTGGGGTGCAGGCGCGGGGGCTGTTTGGGTCGAGCGGGGTCATGCCGATCTCGATGTTCGTCACGTCAGCCAAGCGGGCAGGGCATGGGTTCTTTCAGCATCCGAGCGCGCTTTGGTGGAACAGCAGCGACTGGACGATCGCCGCCGTCTGGATCGCCGGGACGATCGCAGCCGTCGCGCTCTTGGCGGGGCTCGTGCCTCGGATCGCGCTAGCGGTCTGCTGGTTCGCGTATCTCTCGTTCGTGAGCGTCGGCTGGCCGTTCATGTCGTTTCAATGGGACACGCTGCTGCTCGAGGCCGCATTCACGTCGTTCTTTTTCGTGCCCTGGCGCGGTTGGGACCGACTCCGTGGCCACCCCGACCCGCACCCCGTCGCGCGGTGGGCCCTCTGGTGGCTCCTGTTTCGACTGGTCTGGCGCTCGGCATACGTGAAGCTCGCCAGCGGTGACCCCACCTGGGCGGATCTCAGCGCGCTCACCTATCACTACTGGACGCAGCCTTTGCCTACCGTCCTCGGCTGGTATGCCAACGCGCTGCCAGCATGGTTCCACACCGCCTCGTGCTTGCTGATGTTCATCGTGGAGTTTGGTGCCCCGCTTCTGATTTGGATACCGCGATCCTGGGCACGCCGCGCCGCTGCCGGCTCGATAGGCGGGCTCATGCTCGTGATTGCCGCGACGGGCAATTATGGCTTCTTCAACCTGTTGACACTCGCTCTGTGCATCGCGCTGCTCGACGACCGGTCGTTGAAGCGCTTCCTGCCGGCGAAGCGTGCCCGCGATCGCAAGCCGACCCCTTGGAATACGTGGTTTGGCGTCGCACCAGCGCTCGCGATCGCGATCTCTGCCGCCGTGTTTCTGGGCGGCACGTTTGGAAAACGGATTCCAGCCTGGCTCGGGCCGGTCTATCCACTGAGCACGTTCAACAACTACGGGCTCTTTTCGGTGATGACGACGGAGCGCCCCGAGATTCAGCTCGAGGGAACCGCGGATGGTGAAACCTGGCTCCCGTACGTCTTCCGCTACAAGCCGGGCCCCCTCGACCGAGCCCCGGGTTGGGTCGCCCCGCACATGCCCCGGCTCGACTGGCAGATGTGGTTTGCCGCCCTCGGCGACTTTCGCCGCAACGTCTGGCTCGGCAACCTCATGACGCGCCTGCTCGAGGGGGAGCCGAGCGTTCTCGCGCTCCTAGAAGAAAACCCGTTCGAAGAGACCCCGCCCAAGCAGATGCGCGCGATCATCTACCGCTACGAGCCGACGAGCCTCGAGGAACGGAATGAATCGGGCCGCTGGTGGTCGCGCCGCGACCGCGCCCTCTACGCGCCCATCCTCGGCACCGACATCGAGCCTAGTACTGAAGAGTGAACGAGATCGACGCCCAATAGGTGAGGACCTTGTAGTCACCTGGGCACCCCGTTCGAACGACTTGCGCATCGGAGCAAGGCTGTACCGTCTGGTCCGTCCCCGGGACCGTCAGCTCTGGCCCATCGATGTAGCGGTTGTCGATGCTGCCGGTCGTGAAGGCAAACGCGGTTGCGAGATCCAGCCGGTACTTGTCCTTGATGCTCGGGTCGTTGCGGTCGTCCCAGTAGAAGCCGAGGCCGCCGCTCAGGTTTCCGCTGAACCCCGGAGGGGGCGTGAAGTATTGCGCCCATGCCCCGGTCGTCGCCGCCTCTGCGATGTTGGCGCCTAGACGAAGCGCGAGCAGGTCTTTGGTGAAGCGGTACTCGAAGCCGACTTTGACGCTCCACACGTTCTTCCACCCGAACGGCACGACGATTGGATCCGGCTGGAACCCGCCCGGCAGGGTCGTGATGACGGTCTGATTCTTGTTGCCGGTCTTTGGCGCCCCATGAAACTGCAGTCGGCCTTCCAGCGCCAGCAGGAGGTGCTTGTTGGCCTGATAAGAGACCCCGAATGAAATGGCGTGAGGAATGCGCCAGTCCGCCTCCGAGGTGAGCGTTTGGGGCTCGCCCGTATCCGGATCCGGAAAGAGATCCGTTTGCGTAGTGCCCGTGAGCCTGATCTTGGACGCGACGCGATACATCACGCCGATGTTTACTTTGCGGTGAGGCCGAATCGTGATTCCGAACCGCGCGGTCGGAACGCCGACGCCGCCGAGGTCGTTTTTTACCCGGCCGTACTGTGTGAAGCCGAGGGCCGCACCTGCGTTCTGCCAAAGATCGGCGACCTGCTTCGAGAAGGGAAGCCGAAGCGCCACGCCCACCCAAAACTTTTCGTGGGCCTTGAACGAGAAGCCTGCGGCAAACTCGCCGATGAAGAACGTGACATCGAGGTTTTGCGGCTCGCCGTTGGTGCAGCTGTTCGGGTCGTTGTCAGGAACACCATCGACGACGGGGTCACCGTCGAGACATCGGACGTTGTCAAACGAGGAGCCGTAGCCCGTTTCGATGTAGACGCCGCCGCCGAAGACCACCCGCGGCGCAATTCGTCCCGCGATGAAACCGGACGGAAGCGGGCCATAGCCGATCCCCGACGAAACGTTCGTCCCCGGACCCTGAACGGGTGCGGTCTGATTGACGAGCAGGTTCGTGAAGTTGAAGGTGAAGCCGAGCTTCTCGATGCCCTCGAGGTTGGCAGGGTTGAGGGCGAGCGCAGCAGGCTGCTGTAAGAAGGTCGTCCCCGTCAGCCCCATGCCGATGCTGCGGGTGTCATAGGCCGTCGGCTCGGGGTTGGCGCCTGCCGGCACGGGAATGAGCAGGCATGCCACCAGGCATGCAATCGGGAATCGATGGTTCATCAGGGGGCTCCTCCACCCAAACGCTGCCGGGGGGCGGGCGCAGCATACATGGGGAAACCGCTGATAGGTCAACCAAAAAAGAGTCTCGGTGATGCACAAATACCAAGGAAACGGGCGTTCCGGGGATATCTCCCCTTGCGGTCAGGTCGCGCCGGTGGGGCAGCTCACCCCCGTCCCCCCGAGGCCGCAATAGCCGCTTGGGTTCTTCGCGAGGTACTGCTGGTGGTAGTCCTCCGCGTAATAGAACGGCGGCGCTGGCAAGATCTCGGTGGTGATTTGACCATAGCCACTTTCGGACAGAGCGCGCTGATAGCGTTCGAGGGATGCCGTGGCATGCTCGCGTTGCGCATCGTCGAACGTGTAAATCCCAGAACGGTACTGCGTTCCTCGATCGTTCCCTTGGCGCATGCCCTGCGTCGGGTCGTGGGTCTCCCAAAACACCTCCAGGAGCTCGTCGTAGCTGACCTCTGCGGGACGGTAGACCACGAGCACCACCTCGTTGTGACCCGTGAGCCCTGAGCACACCTCTTCGTACGTCGGGTTGGGTGTGTGGCCTGCGGCATACCCGACGGCGGTCGTGTACACGCCCGGCAGCTCCCAAAACTTTCGCTCCGCACCCCAGAAGCACCCGAGCCCGAAGATCGCCTGCTCGGTGTCGGTGGGGAAGGGTCCCTCGAGCGGCGCGTCGAGCACGAAGTGTCGTCCAGCGACCGGCATCTTGGCGTTGCGCCCGGGTAGTGCCTGATCGGGAGTCGGCATGCGGAGCTTCTTCGAGGAGGTGAACAGCATGGCCCTAATCTAGGGATGCCCAGCCCGCCCGGTAGTGCCTGAGGTGCTCCAGTGGCGAACCCATCGATAATACGATAGTCCACACGGATGCGGGACGCGGACGTCGCCGAGATCGCCCGGAGGCTGAAAGACAGCCAGAGCGTGCTCTTCGTCACTGGCGCAGGGGTCTCCGCGGACTCCGGCCTTCCGACCTATCGAGGTATCGGGGGTCTCTACGAGCAAGAGCACACCGACGACGGCATCCCCATCGAAGCGGCGCTTTCGGGCGCGATGTTTCAGCGCGACCCGGCGCTGACGTGGAAGTACATCCATCAGATCGAGTGCTCGTGTCGCGACGCCGGCCCGAATCGCGCCCATCACGTCATTGCCGAGCTCGAGCAGCGCTTCGATCGCGTTTGGATCCTGACACAAAACGTGGACGGCCTCCATCACGCTGCGGGGAGCCGAAACGTGATCGACATCCACGGAGACGTGCACCGGCTGGTGTGCACCCGATGCGGCTATCGCTGGCGCGTCGAAGATTATTCGGGCATCGACATCCCTCCGTCGTGCGCGGAGTGTAGCTCGCTGGTGCGGCCGGAAGTCGTGCTGTTCGGCGAGATGCTTCCCGTCGATCAGACGCGAGTTTTGCAGGAGCAGCTCATGCGCGGCTTCGATGCCGTGTTTTCGGTTGGGACGACGAGTGTGTTTCCCTACATCGCCGAGCCGATCATCGATGCGCGCCGCCGCGGTGCCCTCGCGGTGGAAATTAACCCCGGCACCAGCGAAGTGTCACACGTCGTCAACTATCGTCTCCGCACGGGCGCCGCCGCCGCCATGGACGCGCTTGTCACCGCGCTCGATTGTGCCTAGCTTTGCCGGGTCATGGGGGGCCAGGAACGTCTACACCGGTACGACGCGTCGTACGAGGAGACCGTGCGCTTGTCGGATGGGTACCGCGTACACCTCAGGCTGATTCGGCCCTCCGACAAGGACGTGCTTCGTGAAGGGTTCGAGCGCCTTTCTCCGGATTCGCGGTACGCGCGCTTCATGGCACCGAAACCACACTTGACCGAGCGGGAGCTCGAGTACCTCACCGACGTCGATCAACTCGACCACTTCGCGATGGGTGCCATGCGTCGGCGAATCGTCGGACGCGACGAGGGCGTCGGCTCGGCTCGATTCGTCCGGCTCCCCGATCGGCACGACGTTGCAGAGCCGGCGGTGACCGTCGTCGACGATTGTCAGGGAAAAGGCCTGGGCTCGATCCTTCTTCATCGACTGATCGAGGCTGCTTGGGAGCGCGACATCCGTTGGTTTCGCAGCGAGCTTCTCGCGGAGAACAAGGCCTCGCGGCGGCTGATCGAATCCCTCAGCCCGGATGTGACGTTTAGGAACGGCGGGGACGGTGCGGTGGTGGCGATGCTTCCCGTCCCCGAGCCCGATCGCACGCCCACCGAGCCCGGGTTCTTCGATTCCACCGCAGTCCACAAGCTCTTGTCGTATGTCGCCCGCGCCAAGGTGTCGGTGCGGCCCCGCGTGACTCGGCCGCCCGACCCACCGGAGCCGCCCGACTAGGAAACTTGAACCGGGA
Source organism: Polyangiales bacterium (assembly GCA_041576815.1). GTDB lineage: Bacteria > Myxococcota_A > Polyangia > Polyangiales > Houyiibacteriaceae > SG8-38. The sequence continues at coordinate 75,886 of JBFGKE010000004.1, read as the reverse complement.
ACATCATCGGCGCGCGCACCGAAACCATGCGTTCGGCGTCTGTGAGTGCCCCGACGATGCGGAGCGCAAACGCAAACGCCGTCCCAGGACCGCGGCTGGTAATGAGGTTGCCGTCTGCAACGACCGAATGCTCGCTGTACTGGCCCCATCCCTCGACCAGGCCCCGCACGCTCGGATGGCTGGTCAGGTTTCGGCCCTGGAACACCCCGTGTGATTCGAGCGCGATCGGAGCTGCACAGATCGCCCCGACCCAGCGACCGCTCGACTCCTGCTGCTTGAGCAGCTCGCCGACCCGCGCGGAGGTCGCCAAACGCTGCGCGCCTTCGGCGCCGCCTGGAAGAACCACGACGTCGAACGTGCCCTCGACGTCGTCGAGCGCGACATCAGGTGTGATGAGAACGCCGCGGCTGCATCGCACCGGATCAATGCCGTCGATGCCGGCGACCGTGACGTCGATGCCGCCGCGGCGCAAAACATCGATGCTGATCACGGCTTCCATCTCTTCGGAGCCGGGGGCGATGATCACCAGCGCCGTCGGTTGATCGCTCATCGAATTCCCTCGCAGCTTCGCGACTCGTCGGTCTTGCAGATCTGCTTGATTCGTTCTCGAAGCGCTGCCTCGAATTTCTTCATACCGAGGCCCTTGGCAATGTGGATCGCCGCAACCGCGCTGACGCGGTCGACGACGAAGGCCTTCAGACCGAGCAATGCGCTCACCCTCTGGCCGGTGCTGCAGTGCACCACCGCGGGCAGCGCGTCTGGCGCACTGATGGCCTTTGCCAGAGATCTCGCATTCGGCTCGGTGAGCCCCGATGCGCCCGGGACGGGGATCGAGACGAACCTCATCCCGAGCCGCTCCACCAGCTCCCGTTCGCCTTCATCGCCCCGCTCCGCCTCGGGGCGAAGCGTGACCACGGTTCTGTAGCCGGCATCCCGAATTTGCTTGAGCTGCTCCCGCGATGGTTGGCCGCCGATCAAAAGGCCGTCCCCCGTGACCCGCGCATTTAGTATCGGGATCATCGGAGGCGTCGCGTCGATGTTCTTGGGTGCTCGTGGCTTGGCGGGCGGCTCTTCCGCGGTCGCGACGGGCACACCCGCGCCCAGAGCGAGCAAAAAGGCCGTGACCCATACTGCGCTTCGTTTCATCGCCTACCTCACACCTTGCCCATCGTTGATCGCCCGTGCTGCGACGCGGCCCGTGTACACGCACCCGCCGAGGAACGTGCCCTCGAGCGCGCGCTTTCCGTGCATACCGCCGCCGCCGAACCCGCTGGCCTCGCCGACGGCAAAGAGATTGGGAATCGGATTGCCGCGTGTGTCTAGCACCCTGGCGTCGAGGTCGACCTGAAGACCGCCGAGGCTCTTTCGCGTGAGGATCTGGGTGCGGATTGCGATGAGCGGCATCGCGTCGGGGTCGACAATGCGGGCCATGTTGCAGGTGCGGAGGCGATCGCCGAGGTACTGCCGAACATGGGCAATGCGCCGGAGCTGGTCGTCGTTTTGAAGCTTTGGGCCGCGCGCAATGTTGGCATCGTAGTCTGCAATCTCGCGAGCGAGGAGGTCGGGATCGACATCATTCGTACCGGCGAGCGTGTTCATCTTCGCGGCGAGCTCGGGCACGCTGTCGGCAGTGACGAAATCGGGGCAATGGTCGATGAACTCCTGCACCTGCTCGCCGTTACCTTGTAAGAGCCGAAGAAGGAATGCGACCATCTTCTTCTCCCGCACCGCCTGATTGAACTCCGCTCCCGAGACGGCGAACTCTTTGTTTGCGATCTTTCGGTTCATGACTTGCCAGGAGTACTTTTTCTTTTCGCGGCAGATGCGATCGATCAGCAGAAGGGTGTCGTAGGAACCGACGAGCGGGGGGTCGACGAAGCGGCGTCCTTGGTAGCTCAACCACAGCGGTGATTTCGCAGGGACCAGGCTCAAGCCATGGTTCGGGAAGAGCGGCTCCCAGTGGCGAACACCGGCCGCGTAGTTCCACATCTTTTCGAGGTGAGTGACCTTGGCGCCGATCGCCTCCGCCCGATCCAAGAGGGTACCGTCCGCCTCGGGCATCGAGCCGTTCAGGAGCGGCTCCGGCGGCTCACCCCATTGGTCGCGCGGCCAGATCGCCCGCACCTTGTCGTGGTTGCCCGCGATGCCGCCGGCCGCGATCACGACCGAATCGCCGCGCGCCTCGAAGGTACCGGCGCCATGCGTGCCGTGGCAGCCGACGACGCTGCCGGCCTCGTGCACGAGATCGTCGACCCGATGGTCGAAGTGAAGCTCCAGCCGGCCCGCTTTCTCGTGCGCCTCGAGCCGCGGGATCAGCGGGAGCACGATGCCTTCCCCGGTCCCCCACACGATGTGAAAACGGGGAACGGAATTGCCGGGCACGAAGTAGCCGCGCTCGGTCCAGTTGACCGCGCGGAAGAAGCTCACGTCCCGGTCGGCGAGCCAGTTCCGGACCTCCTCGGTGCACCGGTTCACGTAGGCTTCGGCCCAGCGATACGGCCAAACGTCGCCGGGATCGAGCTCGCCGTAGCGGACCCAGTCGCGCATCGCGAGGTCGACGGAGTCTTCGATGCCGTTCTTGCGCTGTTCCGGTGAATTGACGAAAAACATTCCGCCGAAGGACCACGTGGCGAGTCCGCCGAAACGCTCGCGCGGCGCGGCGTCGAGCACGACGACCCGCTTGCCGGCGTCGAGCAGCTCGAGCGCCGTCACCATCCCCGCGAGGCCCGCGCCGATGACGACGGTCTCTCCCTCGTATGTGCTGGTCGCGACCATGAGGGAGGGGAGCATAACAAAAAAGAGGGGCCCGCGAGGGGCCCCTTTTTCAGCATCAGTGCCCCGGTAAAGCGACTTCGTCGCCACGGGGCAGAGCGTCTAGTTACACGGTGCCAAGCCGGAGGCGTGGCCGCAGTGCAGCACCACGTCGCCGGGATTCGTTTCTGCCAACCCCAAATGCGTCATCACGCAACCCTGACGATCGACCGTATAGCCGTCGTAGCTGGTGAGGCAGTCGCTCCGGTCGGCGTAGTTCTCGCCGCCGTACGTGCAGGTGCCTTCGAAGCCCGTGCAAAACGCGGCTGCTGCAGCGCTTGCGCCGCCCATGCCGCCCATGCCGCCCATGCCGGCGCCGCCGCCCATACCGGCGCTGCCGCCCATACCGGCGCCGCCGCCCATGCTGGCTGCACCCCCGGTGCCAGCGGTTCCACCGCTCCCTCCCGGGCCTGGGTCATCGCTGTCGCTTTCGCAGCCGACGATGCTGAGCGCTCCGGCCAGCACCAGTGTCCATAGAATTCGCATCTTCAACCCCCTTTTTAGTCAGGCTCCACCCTGCCCGGCCGAAGGAGGCTATCACGGGGAGGGGGGTGCGCATCCACTTTTGGCCGTTCCCCGAACCCGGAGTGCGCATTCGGTCGCGTGCCTCACGGATATCGAGGCGGCACGGGCTCACCGTGGGGCTTGCAACGGGGAACGGGGCTTGTAGGGTCGGGGCATGCGAAAGCTCGAGGGGAAAGTCGCGGTGGTCACGGGGGCGGGCCACGGCATCGGTCGCGAGACCGCGATCGCGTTGGCGGAAAAAGGCTGCAAGCTCGCGATCTGCGACATCGACGAGGAGTCGCTCCATGCGCTGCGCGCCGACCTCGAAGCGAATGGCACGGAGGTGAGCGCTCACCGCGTCGACGTCTCGAACCGCGCCCAGATGGAGGCGTTTCCCGGCGACGTGGTCGGCAAGCACGGCGAGGTCAACATCCTGGTCAACAACGCCGGGGTCACCGTCTTTGCGTCGTTCGAGGAGCATGGGATCGAAGATCTCGAGTGGATTCTCGGTGTCAATCTCTGGGGCGTCATCTACGGATGCAAGTTCTTCCTCCCGCATCTCAAGGCCGCGGGCGAAGGGCACATCGTCAATCTCTCGAGCGTCTACGGCATCATCGCGCCGCCTCTGCAAACGAGCTACGTGGCGACCAAGTTCGCCGTCCGCGGATTCAGCGAGTCGCTGCGAGCCGAGCTCGCCGAGGAGAACATCGGCGTCACGTCCGTTCACCCCGGCGCCATTCAAACCAACATCGTCAGAAATGCGCGCTTGATCACCGACACCCACGAACAGCTTCGCAGCAATACGCAGCGTCTCTTCGACAGGCTCGGCACCACGCCCGACGTGGTTGCCGCGCGCATCGTCAAGGCGATTGAGTACAACTCTCCGCGTGTGCTGATCACCAAGGAGGCGCGCGTCGCCGACGCGCTCAAACGCTTGATGCCCGCGACCACCGACGGCATCGTCGCGCGTGTATTCAAGCGCGTTTCGCCGGACTGACGGTGCCGGGCCTTCGGAGGGAGCGCTTCGGGGACTTCTCGATCCTGCGCCGCGAAGCGGATGGTGAGCGGCGCGCGACCGTACACTTCTCGCATGCGACCGGCTTCAACGCGGAATGCTATCGGCACCTGTTCCTCGAGCTCGATCCGGCCCTCGATGTCCATGCGATGGACGCGCGCGGGCATGGTTTCAGCGAGGCGGCGGCGGACCCGAAGAAGCTCCGCTCGTGGCGACCCTTTCGCGACGACCTCGAGGCGTACGTCGACACGCTTGCCCGACCGGTCTTGCTCGTGGGCCATTCGATGGGCGCGACCGTGAGCATGGAGCTTGCAGCCGTCCGGCCGGAGCTCGTCCAGGGGCTCGTCATGATCGACCCAGTCATGACGCCTCCGGCCTGGATGCCCCTCATGGCCGCCGCGCGTCTTCTCGGTCAATCGGGGCGTCTGCTGCCGATCTCGAAGGCTGCCGCGAGGCGGCGCATGAGCTTTGTCTCCAAGGAGGCGGCGGTCGAGAACTACGTCGGCAAGGGGCCTTTTCGAACGTGGGAGCGCCAGTGGATCGAGGCCTACGTCGACGGGGGCACCGTGCCGATCGAGAACGGAGTGCGCCTGAGCTGCGATCGCGAATGGGAGAGCCAGGTGTTTGCCAAAGCCACCGTCAATCCGTGGACCGCGCTCCGGAAGGTCTCCTGTCCCATCGCGCTCATCACGCGCGAGCACCACGGTCCGCCGTTCAACCGCGCGTCACGCGACGCCTTTCTAAGATGCCAACCCGGCGCCCGCCTCCTCGTCCTGAAAGATGCGACGCACTTCTTGGCCATGGAGCGTCCCGAGATCGTTCGAGAGGAAATCGAACGGATGGCCTCAGAGCTCCGATAGCTCGCGTTCGAAACCGCCGGAGAGGATCGGAAACCGGCACCACGTTTTCGGGTCGAGGTTCTTGTCATCGACGTGGAACGACGGCGCGTAGCGCTCGCGCTTCCATTGGTTGCGGGACCAAAGGCGAAAGAACCGTTTCACCCACTCCCGAAGCTCTGCTTCGGAGTGTGCCGGAAACTCCCCTTGGAGGATTTCCAGGCAGCTCGCGGGCGGCAGCTTGTCGCCAATCGCAAGCCGCTCGATCGCGTCGAGCACCGGGTAGGGCATGAGATCGCCCTCGTCGGTTTGGTCGGCATTCTGGGGCCGAAGCTCTGCGGTCGGCACCTGTACATTGACGGCGTGAAGCGCAGGGATCGGGTGCATCCCGATTGGGCCCGTCGTTTCGAGCCAGCGGAGCCAACGCCGAAGAAACGCCTTGTCGATCCCCGCAATCGGGCTCAGCCCGCCACAGGTGTCGCCGTCCATCGTCGCGTATCCGACCGCCGCCTCCGAGCGATTGCTCGTCGACAAGAGCAGGGCGCCCCGGATGTTCGCGAGCATCCAGACGCTCGGCCCCCGCGCGCGCGCCTGGATGTTCTGCAGCGTGATGTCGTCGTCTTCCCAGTTGAGCTGCCGTCCGATCGCTTTCGAAGTCAGCTCCTCGTAGGCGTCGACGATGTGGCCGACCGGCAAGACGTAGAACGTCGCGCCGATCGCTTCGGCCAGGCCAGCGGCCGCGTCGTGTGTGACGCTGCTGCTGTTCTCCGTCGGCTGGTATGCGCAGCACAAAAGCTCTCGAACCCAGTCGCGAGCGGTGGGGTGAGCATCGAGGCCGATTTTTTCCGCGAACCGCTCGGGCCCGAGCGCACCGAGGGCACGCTCGACCATGAGCGCCACCAGACACGCCGCCGCCGCCGAGTCGGCGCCTCCGCTGATGCTGAGAACGAACCCACGGGACCGGCTTTTGCGCAGATAGTCGAAGAGCGCGAGGGTGATCGCCCGCATGAACTCTTCCTCTTTGTCGTGCTTGCTCTTTTCCCAGCGCTCTTGCGACGGCTCGCTGCGCTTCATCGTGGCGCGGCGCAGCTCGAAATCGACGGTGATTCGCTTCACGCCCGGGTCGGTGCTGTCCGCCTGGAAGCTGGTCGACCGGACTTGCTCGGTACGCGAGGCTTCCACGTCGACGACGGCCGAGGTCAACGTCCAGTCGTCGAATGTCAGACGAGGCGAGCGGGCGAGCAGCTTTCCGTTCTGCGCGATGTAGCAGTCCCCGTCGTAGATCACGCGGCCTGCCTCGTTGCCGAGCAGGTTCGCGTAGAGGTACGTGACCGCCATCGACCGAGACCCCTCGAGAACAAGGCGTTCGCGGATCTCGTGTTTGTCGAATGCAAAGTGGCTCGCGCTCGGGTTGACCAGAATGTCCATCGCATGACCGTCGAGGGCACCCCGACGCTGAGCGACCCACGCGTCCTCGCAGATCTCGAAGCCGACGCGCACGTCGGAGAAATCGAAAAACACGTCGCCAAACGGATAGCTTTGTCCGTCGCGCTCGAGCTCGACGACCTGGTGGTTCGGCCACGGTTTGAACCATCGCGGCTCGTAGTGAAGCCCTTCGCCGGCGAGGTGCTCTTTCGCGGCGAACCCCGCGATGCGGCCGTCGGCGACGACGCACGCCGTGTTGTAGAGGCCGCCTCGCCGGCGCACCGGCATCCCGATGCTCACGACCATGCCCTTCGTTTGGGGTACGAGCTCCGTGAGCATCGACCATGCGCGTTCCGCGACATCGGGTCCTAGAAAGGTGTCTTCACAGCCGTACCCGGTGATGCAGAGCTCTGGCAGCACCAGAAATGACACCCCTTCGGCCTTGGCCGCCTCGAGCACGGCTTCGATGCGCGCCTGGTTTCCCGCCCAATCGAGTGGCGTCTGGTTTAACGACGCGGTCGCGACTTTGATCGGGATCATGCATCCTCTCTAGCACCGCCGGCGTTCCTCTGGCTTCGCAGGCGATTGACTCCCCGAAGTGGCAGGCGTATGATGATTTCGTCACGCGTCATTTTCTGCTAAGTCGAGTAATGTATGGGCTTCCATCAGGCACCTCCAAACCTCGGAAATCAATACGATTCTGACGATCTGCTCCGCGAGTACCTGGAGCGCACCCTTCCTGCAGAGCTCCGTGAGCGCTTCGAGCCCGAGTACCGGGCGCTCGGCGAGCTAAGCGGCGGGGAGCTCTATCAGCTCTCGCAGGCCGACCTCGACAACGAGCCGGTTCACACGGTTTGGGATGCATGGGGCAACCGCATCGATGAAGTCGAGGTGACCGAGGTCTGGCAGCGCGCGCAGCGGATCTGTGCCGAGCACGGCCTCGTGGCCGCGGGGTACGACCGAGCGCTGGGGCCTTTTGCGCGCATCCATCAGCACGTGTTGAACTACGTCACGCAGGCCTCGCTCGACACCTACAACTGTCCGCTCGCAATGACCGACGGTGCAGCACGCACGCTGCTCGATTCCGGCAATCAGGCGCTGATCGATCACGCGCTCCCGCGACTCCTTTCGCGTGACCCCGCTACGATGTGGACCTCGGGGCAGTGGATGACGGAGCGCATCGGGGGCTCGGACGTCGGGCAAACCGAAACGGTCGCCAAGCGCGATGGGGATGTCTGGCGCCTGTATGGGACGAAATGGTTTACCTCGGCGACCACCGCCGACATGGCGCTGACCCTCGCGAGGCCGGAGGGCAATCCGCCGGGCGGCCGGGGCTTGGCAATGTTCTATCTCGAGCTGCGCGACGATCGAGGTCGGCTTAAAGGCCTTCGCATCAACAGACTCAAGGACAAGTTCGGTACCCGAAAGCTCCCGACGGCCGAAATGACCCTCGACGGCGTCGATGCCATCCCCGTGGCCGGGCTCGAGAACGGCGTCCGCAACATCACTCCCATGCTCAACATCACCCGCACCTGGAACGCCGTGGGCGCGGCTCTCGGCATGCAGCGTGCGATCGCGCTCGCCCGCGACTATGCGAACAAGCGGGAGGCCTTCGGTGCGCTCCTGATCGACAAGCCGCTCCACGTCGACACGCTCGCGGAAATGGTGGCGGAGACGCAGGGAGCGTTTCTGCTCACGTTTCGCGTCGTCGAGCTGCTCGGCCGCATCGAATCGGGCGAAGCCACGGCCTCGGAGGAGCTCATCAGTCGTATGCTTACGCCAATTGGGAAGCTGACGACCGGAAAGCAGGCCGTGGCGATCGCGTCCGAGGGGCTCGAAGCCTTTGGAGGCGCCGGATACGTGAACGACACGGGGCTGCCGAAGCTTCTTGCGGATGCCCAGGTGCTTCCGATCTGGGAGGGCACGACCAACGTGCTTTCGCTCGATACGCTGCGGGCTCTCAAGCAGGATGGCGTCTGGGATGCGTTCACCGCAGACATCCGCTCGCGGCTCGGAGCGGCGACCGATCCGCGGTTGGCGTCTGCGGTCGAGAAGGTTACGCGTGCCGTCCAGCACGCGGGTCAGTGGCTCCAGCAAAACATCGCCGAACGTTCGCTCGTCGAAGCCGGCGCACGTCGCTTTGCCATGACGCTCGGCCGCGCAACGGAGCTCGCGCTGCTCGCAGATCACGCGCAGTGGTGTCTCGATCACGGCGTTGGGGAGCGCGCACTAGCCGCCGCCCGACGCTACGCGCGGAGCCGCATCGATCTCGTGGAAGACGACGACTTCACGAACGAGAGCCGCCTCTTGGTCGACTGAAGTTCCTAGCGACCCGGAAAGATGGGACCGTCGAGCGGTGTCGGTAGGCCGCTCGGAACGCTCCGCGGGCGCTCCGCACTTCGGCTGTCGTCCCGAAGCGCGTCTCTGATGAAGCGCTCGATCAGCTGTACGTCCTCGTCAGTGAACGTCTGGCCGCTCTGCTCGAGCTCGTGGCGCACCGCATCGTCGAGCTTCTCGACGGACCCGTTGTGGAAGTAAGGCTCCGATTCGAACAAGTTCCGGAGAGTCGGAGCCCGAAATTTGCGGGTGTCATCGGCCCGTCCGGTGACCTCGGCGCGCCCCTCATCCTCGATGCCCGCGACCTGCGGCACGTGTCGATTGGAAAAGGTTTCCGATTCGAAGAGTGGGGGCTGGTGGCAGTCGCTGCATCCCATCTCGGCGAACAAGAACATGCCTTCGATGAGCCCTTCGTCGAAAACGGAAGTCTCACCACGAGCATAGGCGTCGTAGAGCGAGCGATCCGAGATCATCGTTCGCTGAAACGCAGCAAGCGCAGCGGCGAGGTTGGTCTCGGTGATTTCGGGCTCGTCTGGAAAGGCCTCTTCGAAAAGCGCGACGTATTCGGGAATCGCCGAGAGCTCCGCGACCGCCAAGCTCGGCTCCAAGGCGAGCTCGTCGTCGGCGCGCATCGGCATCAGGGCCTGCTCTTCGAGGGACGTGGCGCCGCCGTCCCAGAGGAGGCTCTCCCGAAAGGCCAAGTTGAAGAGCGCGGGCGAATTGCGCCGAAGTGTGTTGGGGCCCTCGCGGCCCGGTCCGGCCAGCGGGCCCGCGCTGTGGCCCACCGCGACCGGAAGCGCATCGCTCATGCCCCAAAACTCGCTGTGGCACGTCGCGCATGCCGTCTCGCGGTCGATCGAGAGAATCGGGTCGTAGAAAAGAAGGTTTCCGAGCTCGATCCGAGCTTCGGGAACGTTTCGAGCGATGTCGGGAAGCGCCGGGAACTCCGCCAGCGGCCAAGGGAGCGACGGCGTCACATCGGGCTCGCCCACCGTGCTTTGCGCCGAATCAGCCGCGTCGCCGCAGGCGGCGACGAGCGCCGCGAAACCCAAGGTCCAGCGGAGCAGGCGCATCATAGGTCACTGCGGGCAGCCGGCCGTCACACCCTCGAAGAGGTTCGGGAGCTCCTGAACCCATTGCCGCAAGAGCGCGACGCCCTCGACGTGGACGATCGTTCGTCCGAGCGGCGCCATGCGCTCACCGGCTGCGATCGACTCCATTCGACAAATCAACAACGACGAATCGGGGTCGCCGGGAACGACGTCCAGGGCCTGGTCGCAGTCGAGCCCATTGCCACCCGAAGACTGCGGCTTGCAGACACCCCAGGTGAAGAAGCTGGTGCCCGTATCCGGGTCCATGCTCTGGTAGTCGAGGTAGAGCCCCTTGTCGGAGATCTCTCCAAACGGGGCCGGCGCATGGCAATGGGCGCAGTTGGAGTCCAAATACGAGCGCACTCGGTCGTGAAGGCTGGCAATATCGTTGACGGCCGGGTCGGAGACGTACGTCGTCCGCTGCTCGATCACCGGCTCGGGTTCCTGGTCGAACATGCCGAGACTATGCATGTAGTCGATTTGATTCTGGACGCCGATTCCATCGCCGTAGTCGTTGTCTCGGTTGAACATCCCCGTCGACGGCCCGAGCGAGCGCGTCGCTATACCGTGGCACTCCTTGCACTGCGGAACGCTTGGCACCTCGTAGTTCAACGAGATCACGTCTCCCAAAGCGTCGGTGTAGCTCACGTCGAGCACGGGCCCGAAGTTGATTCGCTCGGCGTCGCTGTTGTCTCCGTCCGGATACACATAGGTCCAGGTGTCGGCTCCGCTCTCGTGAAAGACCAGTAGGCGCGTCTCGAGGAGCTGAAGGCCGAGCTCGGGCTGGCGGGCGTCGACGGGGTAGGCGAACGTCTTGATGTAGATCGTTCCGGGCGGATTGGTCCACCGCTCGATTTCGTCGTAGTCGATTTGCGCCCCGTCAGGAAGCTGCACGAATCGGAGCTTCGCGGCGTCGTCGGTGAAGAGCGGGGCGGTCACCTCGTAAGGAATGACGCCATCTTCGGGAATCTGGTCGGGGATGCTCTTGAAGAGACCCCACTCCGACAAGAACTGAGGCGGGCCGGACGGATTGCCACCCCCGCCGGCCATCCCGCCAACGCCGGCCATGCCACCCATGCCGCCGACGCCGCCCATGCCTGCGTTGCCGCCATCACCTCCGACGCCGCCCATGCCGCTCCCGCCGCCGGTACCGGCGTTGCCACCGATACCGGCCGTGCCACCCTCGCCGTCGCTGCTGCTGCAGCCAACCGAGACCGCGAGGAGGAGGACGAAGAAGCTAAAGCCAAGTGTCTTCATGGGGCGCTTCCCTTTCTTCAGTCGGACCTAAGGCACGCAGAGATACGGCGTTTGGTCGGTCGAGGCGTTGGTCGTCGCGCAGTCGATGTAGTCCTCGAGCGCGGGATCGATCGGGGTTTGGCAAACGTCGCCAATGACCAGCACGGAGGCCGCCGCGGCCGCGTCCGTGCCCAGGCAAAGCCCCACGTCGCTGGGCGCTTCCTGGTATCCGTCCCACACGATGTCCGGCACGGGCGTACCCGGGACTCCAAAGCCCAGGATCTTGAAGAGGGTCCCGAAAATGCCCTGCGGATCGGTACCGTTGTTCGTGAAGAGGTTGTCGTGGATGTAGTTGTTCTTCACGTAGGGGTCGTAGCCGGGGGTGTATGGCGGGCAATCGGAGCCAGCCACTTGGCAGTTGAGCACGTTGCTCGCCATGCCGATGCCGAGCGTGAGGTTGTCGGTGATGATGTTGTCGAAGATCTCGACCCCGTCGCCAGCAAAGCTCAGCAGACCGGTGCCCACCGGGATGCCCGAGACCGCGCTGCCCGGCTTCGCGAAGTTCGGGTGGTTGTTGCAGTACGACTCGTTCTCGAACAAACGGACGTCGGTGTTGGACTGCATGTCGCTCGAGATATCCTGCTGAAGGGCAAATACGCCGCCGACGTTGTCGAAGGCGGTGTTGTTCGAGGCATCGACGCTCACGCAGTTTTCGACCTCGAGCCCGGCGACGTTCTCGTAAATGATGTTGTTCTCGACCGAGCCGCCGGTGCACTTGCCGATGTAGATGCCTGCGTCGGACGCGCCTTGGACTTGGCTGTACTCGACGAGCGTGTTCGAGCAGTCGGTGGGGTAGATCCCGTAGGCGCCGTTCAGCGTCATGTTGCCGACGCAGGTGCCTTCGGTTCCACCGACCAGCTGAGTGGAACAGACGAGGCGCTGGTCGCCGCAAGCCTCGGTGTTGTTGCAGGCCGCATCGCAGTTTGCCGGAGGATTCGGTCGGGCGCAGCGGTCGTCCCAGCTCACCATGACCTTGCGCATGATCGAGCCGTCGGTGCCGCGCTGCTCGACGCCGTTCTCGCGGGTGTTCTTCACCCACAGGTTCTCGATGGCGACGTTGTCGACGCCGACGTTGATGCCTTTGGTGCCGCGGCCATCACCGTTTTCGTCGGCGTAGTCCAGCACGACATCCGCGGGCGAGGCACCGATGCCCTTGAGCGTCATGCCGGGATCGTCCGTAATTCCGATCGTGCCGCCCATGTCCCAAGTACCGGCGGTCAGGCACAGCGCGTCACTTGCTCCGAAGGTGTTGTCGACCAGCGCGTTGATGATCTGGATGTGGTCATCGGTCCCGGTGGGGTCGAGCGTGATCATACAGTCGTCACTCGACGTCGGCGGGGCGCCTTCGACGATGTAGCCACTGACCTCCGGCACGTCGGCGCACGTCTTCGGCACAATCGGGGTGCCGCCGCTGCCGGCTGAGCCGCCGGAGCCCGCGGACCCGGCCGAGCCGCCGCCGCCACCATCGCCTCCGCCCTCGCTGCAGCCTCCAACCGCGATGGCAACCGTGAAAATCACGCTGATAAGAACTTTGAAATTCATGGACCCGTCTCCTCCTCCGAAAAGATTTGGTGGTTCTATCATCGAATCTCGCGTTTGAAAAGTGAGCATACCTCACAATTTTCAATTTTCGCTAAAGGTCTAGATCGATTGCGCTTTATTCTCGATAGGAGCTGTCCTCGTCCATGTAGACGGCCAGATAGCCCTTCAGCAACGTCTTCATCTCGCGGACGATTTGATCGGCGGTCGCGGGGTCGTCCTCGGAAAGCGCCCAATCCTGCAGCGCGTTCACGGCTTCGATCGCGGCGCGGGTCACCAGCTGGATTCGGTCGGCGGGGATCACGGCTTGGAGCGCGGGGTGAAAGGCAAGCATCGCCGCAACGCGTTCGTTGGACTCGTCGGTGAGCGCGCGGAACTCGGGCGTTGGCCGAATGCTCAGCAGCAGCTGCGCATAGCCTGGCTGCTCGACGTAGCCCTGAATCGTCGCGTCGATTGCACGGTCGATCGCCTGATCCCAGGGCAGCACGCCGAAATCCTCCGCAATCAGGCTTGCGGTGCGTCGGTCGACCTGTTCCATGACGCGACGCGCGAGCTCTGCGAGCACGGCGAGCTTGTTGGGAAAATATTGGTAGACGGAGCCGATCGGAACGTCAGCCTCTTGTGCAATCGCCGCGGTGGTGATCTTGTCGAGCGGCTTGCTGCCGAGGAGCGAGGCGGTTGCGTCGAGAATACGATCCACCCTATCGCGCGAGCGCTCCTGGCTCGGCTTTTTACGCGGAGTGAGCGTGTCGGATTTGTTCGAAGTCACGATTGAAAGGGGCGCGAGAGTCACGCGGATCTAGCTGAAAAACCGGAGAATGCACAACTGCTGAAATTTTGGCGCCTAGATCGGTCGGGGGGTTCCGGGCTACACTAAATGCTTCGAGTCCCATGAGCTCACCTTCCACGACAAACGGGCATCCCGCAGCCAGCGTCTCGCACGAGACGAAAAAAGGCGAGCGCGAAGACCTCGATCTGGACTCCCCAGAGCACTACCTGAACCGCGAGCTCACCTGGCTCGCTTTCGTCGAACGGGTTTTGCACGAGGCAGAGGATGCGCGAACGCCACTGCTCGAACGGGTGAAGTTCCTCGCGATCACGGGCTCCATCCTCGACGAGTTCTTCATGAAACGCATCGGCGGCCTCAAGCAGCAAGTCGCCGCAGGGGTGCACAAGCTCACCGTCGACGGCCGTTCGCCACAGCAACAGATCCAGGAATCGCACGAACGCATCCGGCCGATCAACGATGAGCAACAGGCCCTTTGGGTTTCCATCCGCGAGAAGCTCGCTGACATCGGCGTTCGAGTCGCCTCGTACGAGTCGCTGGCCGACGACGACAAGGATTGGCTGCGCGACAACTACCTCGACAACATCTTCCCGCTCGTCACGCCGCAGGCCATGGACCCGGCGCATCCGTTCCCCTTCGTCTCCAACCTGTCGCTCAACCTGCTGGTCTCGCTCCATTACCCGAACGATCCGGTCCCATTGATGGCGCGCGTGAAAGTGCCGCTCGGTGCGGGAGTGCCGCGTTTCCTCCGCGTTCGCGAGTCGCTCGTGTTCGTACCGCTCGAAGAGATCATGGCGCACAACTTGGACCTGCTCTTCCCGGGGATGGTGATCGAGCGGACTGAGCTCTTTCGCGTCACCCGCAACGCCGACGTCGAGAGCGACGAAGACAAAGCGGACGACCTCCTCGCACTGATCGAATCTGAGCTTCAGGAGCGGAAGTTCGCGCCGATCGTGCGCCTCGAGGTAGCGAAGGGCATGGACTCGACGCACCGCGGACGTCTGGCTGCCGAGCTCGGTCTGGACGAGCAGGCGGACGTCTTCGAGATCGAGGGCTTTCTCGGGATTGGAGATCTCTTTCAGCTCGCGACGCTCGACATTCCCGAGCACCGCGACCCCGACCATCGTCCGGTCGATGCCCCGACGCTCGTGGGCCGCAGCAACGTTTTCCACGCGATTCGCGACAGGGGCGCGCTGCTGCTTCACCACCCGTACGAGGCGTTCGGCACTTCAGTCGAGCGGTTTCTCCGCGAGGCCAGCGAGGATCCGAAAGTCCGCGCCATCAAGATGACCCTCTACCGAACTTCGGCCAAGTCTCGCGTGATCCAGCACCTCATCAACGCTGCCCTCAACGGCAAGCAGGTAGCCGTGGTCGTCGAGCTCAAGGCCCGGTTCGACGAAGAGGCGAACATCAACTGGGCGAGCAAGCTCGAGCAAGCGGGCATTCACGTCACCTACGGCATCGTCGGGCTGAAGACCCATTGCAAAGTCATTCTCGTCGTGCGCCGCGACCACGACGGCCTCCGCCGCTACGTGCACATCGGCACGGGCAACTACCACGAAGAGACGGCAAAGCTCTACTCCGACATCGGGCTTCTCACCTGCGACCCTGGCATCGGGCGCGACGCCACCGAGCTCTTCAACTATCTCACCACGGGCTACAAGCCGAGCCGCAGATACGAGAAGTTGCTCCCGGCGCCGAAGCTACTCAAACCAGCCCTGCTCAAGAAGATAAGGCGAGAGATCCGGCGGGTCAGCGAAGGGAAAAAGGGGCTGATCCAGCTCAAGACCAATGCGCTCGAAGACACCGACATCACGCGTGCGCTCTATGAGGCATCGCGGGCGGGGGTTCAGGTCGATCTCATCGTGCGGGACTCCTGCCGACTTCGGCCGGGCGTGCCGGGCGTCTCGGACAACATCCGGGTGATTAGCGTGGTCGGCCGGTTCCTCGAGCACTCGCGCATCTACCATTTCCACAACGGTGGCAACGAGGAGTACTACATCGGCTCCGCGGACTGCATGAAGCGTAACCTCGTGAGCCGAGTCGAGGTGCTCGCGCCCGTAGAGCCGAAAGACCTGCAGTCGGAGCTCCGCACCATTCTCGACATCCTGCTCGACGATCAGCGAAGCGCGTGGGACATGCAGCCCGACGGACGCTACATCCAGCGCAACGGCGACAAAGACATCGCGGGCACCCACCAAAAGATGATCAAGTGGGTCGAGGGTCGCTTTGCCGAAGCAAATCGTCTGCGGAGGCGGAGTGCCCGAGGGCCTCGGGGTCTCGGGCCGTCTGACGAATAGGGGCGGGCAGGACTGCCATGCCGCTGAGGGTGTCACTCTTGCCGATCCTCGCCGCTTTGCTCTCGGCGACGACGGCTTCGGCGCAGCGCCAGCTCTTGGCGTCTCCGACCTGCGAAGAGCTGACGATCATGGATTTCCTCGCGCGGCTCGACGAGGAGCCCGGCCGCTACAAGCGGGGGCTCGACACCGAGGACCGGCGCGACCTGTCGCAGCTCCGACGCGAGGTGTGCGCGCCGTATGTCGGGTATCGCGTGACGCGTCAGCCCACGACGACCTGGTCGAACGGCCGCGTGATCGTTCGAGGGTTCCTCGAGCTCAATCACCCGAACGGCAGGCGGGCAAAAAGCCGCTCGGGCGAGTGGTTCTATCCGAGTGGCAAGCGTGCGCGAAGCGCGCTCGGCCAGTGGCAGTACTCCAACGGCATGCTCGCGCGAACCTCCAGCGGGATCTGGTACACGCGTGACGGCAAGCTCGTCGAGGATCCGGACGAGGCGCGCGCCCAAGCCTGCGAATACCTCGGAAAGCAGCTCTGCCCGCTCGGAAAGGCCGACGAAGACCTGCTCTCGGTCACGGTGATGGGGCTGATCAACCGGGCGGCCCCTCCAAAAGAAGCGCCGCCCGTCGAAGAGCCCGCCGGCACGGAAGAAAAGGCCGATTGAGCCCCAGTGCGTTTGCTAGCTGCGGGGGCTGCGGCCTTCGTGGTAGAACCGCGAGTCATGGTCGAGCCCTCGCTTCGAGCCGCATCGACGACGCCGAGCCGCGACGCCCTGCTGCGCGCGGCCAAAGCGTCGCCCGAGACCGCCGCCGCGCACGATAAAGAAGGGTGGCTCGCACTCTATTCGGACGACGCCGTCGTCGAGGATCCCGTCGGTACGCCGGCGTCACGAAAAGGGAGCCGTCCCGGCCGGTGGGGAGACGAGCTCGGCCGGTTTTACGAGGCGTTCATCGCCGCGAGCTCGATCGACATGGTCACGCGACGCAACATCGTCTCCGACATGTACGTGTTTCGGGCCGTCGACATCCACACGACCAATCTCAAGACCGGCATGAAGATGAAAGTGCCGGCGAACCTCCTTTACGAGATCGTGCCGCGCGGTGACGGGCTCGCGATTCGCCGGATGCAGGCGCACTGGGAAATGAACCGGATGACTAGGATTCTCATGGGCGAAGGTGCGCTCGGGTTTCGAACCATCGCCGTCATGAACTGGCGAATGCTGCGCGCGTTTGGACCCAAGTGGCTAGCGGCCTACTTCAGGGCGTCGCAGCAGGGCGTAGGCCGCGCCGGCAAAGAGGTTCTTCAGCGGCTCGCCGAGCAGACCGGCCGCGACGGACGGGAGACGTTTGCTCCGCGGGCTCAGGTCGAGCTGCCTGGCGGCGCGACCGCATCGCCCGCCGAGTTCCTCGAAGGCTGCACGGCCCTCGAGGTCCGTGACCTGCTCGCCTCGGGGCAGACGGTTTCCGGCCTCGCCTCGATCGAATGGGGCGCACGCGCGCGCGACGCGGCGTTCATTGCAGAGCTCGACGCCGCCGGCTCGCAGATACAGCGACTTCGATGGTTCTGGGAAGCATGAACGTGGCGAAGAAGGCCGGTGGATGGTTGCTTGGGGCGGTGCTCGTCCTCGTCCTGTATCTCTTCTTGTGGCCCGTGCCGATTCGGCCCGTCGCTTGGGAACCGCAGCCGTCGCCCGCGCTCGAGGGCCGGTTCGCCGAGAACCGCGTCCTGCAGGCGATGGAGCTCTACGACACGCCGGGAGGTCAAGGACCGGAGGACGTCGCGATCGATTCCGACGGCAGGGTCTACGTCGGGTTGGAGAACGGAATGATCCTTCGGTATGCACCGGACGGCTCCGACCCCCAGGTATTTTCTGAAACGGGCGGCCGTCCGCTCGGCCTCGACTTCGACGTCGACGGAAACCTGATCGTCGCCGATGCAGTCGAAGGTCTGCTGTCGATCGATCCTTCGGGAAGCGTGTCGGTGCTTTGTACCGAAGCCGGCGAACACCCCTTCGAGTTCACCGACGATGTCGACGTCGACTCGCAAAACGTCGCTTGGTTCACCGACGCATCGTACAAATGGGGGCACGCCAACCACGCGATGGAAGAGGCGCTCGAGAGCGCCCCGAATGGGCGGCTTGTGAAATACGACATCCATACCAAGGAGTGCGCCGTCGTCTTGAACGAGCTCTTTTTCGCAAACGGTGTCGCGGTGTCCCCGGATGAGACATATGTGCTGGTCAACGAGACCATGCGATACAGGGTGAAGCGGGTTTTCGTTCGAGGGCCGCGCGAGGGTGAGGTCGAGCTCTTCATCGATAATCTGCCCGGGTTCCCAGATGGCATCTCAACCGGGGCCGACGGAACGTTCTGGCTCGCGATCTTCGCGCCTCGAAACGCGCTCCTCGATACGGCGGGCCCCAAGCCTTGGCTGCGAAAGCTGCTCTATCGCGTGCCTGCACCGCTGAAGCCCAAGCCCAAGCGACACCCATTCGTGCTCGGGCTCGACGCGGATGGCAACGTCGTTCACAACCTGCAAGACGCCGATGGCGTCGATTTCGCCAAGTCGACGAGCGCGGAGCAGGCGGGCGACTGGCTGTACGTTGGAAGCCTGACGGAGCCCAAGTGGGGAAGGATTCGGCTTTCGGCGCTCCCTTGAGCGACGACCCGCTTGGTTTGCGATGGGTGACGAATGCATCAAACCTCCGGGGTTTGGAAGGGGAGTGAAAAGATGGTGAGGACTTTGCTTTGTTGCGCACTGGTCGCGTGGATGGGCTGCAGCGAATCATCGCCGTCGGGCACGAGCGACGGCGCGGTTCAGATCACCGCGGCGGAGGATGGCGCAGTGGAGGTCGTCGTCGAGGGCCGTCCGACCTTCGCGACGGCGCCGACGGGGCCGATTGCGCGCACCTTCACGGAGCGTGCCGTCGGCATCGGCGCGATTAAGTTCGAACGCTCGGGGGAGGTCTCCGATCCGCTGTCCGTACGGTCCGTGCAAAATCGAGGCGACAGCGCGACCGTGGAGTACGCGAATGCCGATGGGTCCCGCACGGCCGTCTTGACGGCTTCCGCAATCGACGCCGAGTCGAGCGAGTTCCGCCTGGAGCTCACTGGACCACAGGCCGATTCGATCGCGGTCGGGATTCGATGCGACGAAGCCGGGACGTTTCACGGCTTTGGGGAGCAGTACAACGCGACCAACCAGCGTGGCGAAGCGTTCCAGCTGTTGGTCAACGAACAAGGCAACGGTCGAACCGGCACGCCCGGCGTGTCCGTGGGGGACGAACACACGACGTACTTCCCGATGCCCTACTATGTCGATGCCCGTGGATTCGGTGCGCTCTTCGACACCGCGCGGCGGGTGGACGTCGATCTCTGTGCGAGCGACGCGGACATCGCGTGGGTCGAGGTGATCAGCGGGGCGCCGGTGCAGTGGCGCGTGTTTCACGGGCCGACCGCACTCGACGTGATCCGGCAGCTCGGTGACCTCGTGGGGCGGCCGACACAACCGCCGGCGTGGGCATACAACCTCTGGATGGCCGGGCAGGGCGGCCGCGATGCCGTGCTTTCCGAAGTGGCCGCGCTGGAAGCGGCTGACATCCCGGTTTCCGCGTTTTGGGTGCAGGACTGGGGAGGCATTCGCATCAACCCCGATGGCGGATTCGGCGTGCAGTACATCTGGTCGGCCGACGACACGCTGTACCCCGGGCTGGCGAGCATGGTCTCGGACCTCCACGTCGACGGCTACCGATTCCTCGTCTACGCGAACCCGTTCATCGTCGATCCCAGCAGCGTTGCAGTAGAAGATGACCCCGCCCGTTTTTCTCCGCGTTTCGACGCGATGAACGAGATGGGGCTGCTGTTGAACGATGACATGGCCGAGACGTACATCGATGCCGCGGTCCCCAACATCCCGCAAATGGACGCGCACCCGGATTTCTCGAATCCAGACACGGTCGGCTTCATCAGCGAGTCGCTTGCACAGCTCGTCAGGGAATACGACTTCGACGGATGGATGCTCGATTTCGGCGAGTGGGTTCCACTCGATTCGGTGCCGCAGGACGGAAGCGACCCCATCGAGCGGCGGAACACGTTTCCAGTCGACTGGCAGCGGGCGTCACGCAATGCGCTCGAAGGAACGCGCGGCGACGACTGGGTGATGTTTGCACGTTCGGGCTTCACTGGTGTGCAGGGCGAGGCACAGATTCACTGGATCGGGGACCAGGAAACGGACTGGGGCGAGCTCGACGGGCTGGCGACCGTGGTGCCTGCGATGTTGAACCTCGGCTTGGCAGGTCAGCCGTTCGTGACCCACGACATCGCCGGCTTTTCGGCGCTTTCAGACCCCACCACGAAAGAGCTTTTTCAGCGCTGGACCGAGCTTGGCGCCTTCACGCCGATCATGCGAACGCATGATGGCGCCGATAAAGTCAACAACTGGCGATGGGATCGAGACGAAGAGACCATCAGCCATTTTCGAAAGTTCACCTTCGTGCACTGCGCGCTCATGAACGAGCTGATGACGCTCGGTGCTGAAGCCGAGCAAACAGGCGCGCCGATTCTGCGGCACCTCATGCTCGTCTTTCCGGAGGACGCCGAGACCTGGGACATCAGCGATCAGTATATGATTGGCGACTCGCTCCTCGTAGCGCCCGTCGTCGAGGAGGGCGCAACCACGAAATCCGTCTACTTCCCGGCCGGGACTTGGTTCGACGTCTGGACCGGCAACCCGATCGAAGGCGGTCGACGCATGACGGTCGACGCCCCCATCGGAAGCCCACCGGTCTTTTCTCGCGGCGAAGACCGCGACGACATCCGAAACTGGGACACCCTCACATACGAAGCCTGCCGCTAGACAAGTTACAACCGACCCGGCCACCTCCACCCGTAACCCTCCCTCCGCGCCCTGCGCTTCGCTTGGGCTTGGAGGCGCATTCGCGCCGGGCTTCGCCGTTCCGGCTCGCGCTGCCGCCGGTGAAATGGAGGCAAATTATATAGGGGACAGTCCCCTTTTCTCAGACCCCAATTTATATAGGGGACAGTCCCCTTTTTGATGTTGGCGTTGAAGCGATCTGGCGCGTCATTGCGGTGAGCGGCTACCCTCGGGTCGCGGTGGATCGGCAGTGGTGGGAACGGGTTCATCCGGCATGGGTCGGTCTCGTCGGCGTCTTGCTCTATGGGCGCACCGCAGCGTACGGCTTCGTCCGCCTCGATGACCCTTGGCTGATTCGCGACAACCGCCTGCTCCACCAGCTCGACCTCGATTCCATCTGGCGGGTCCTGAGCGATTTCTCTTGGGAGCAGCGCCTGCGGCTTGGCGCCGAGTACCTACCGGTCCGCGATCTTTCCGTCATGCTCGACTACGCGGTCTTCGGAAGCTGGATCGGAGGTCAGCACGTCGTGCAGACCCTGCTGTACGCGGGCACCTGCGCGGTGCTTGCCTCGCTGACGCTGGCGCTGTTCGGGAGTCGTCCGCTTGCTTGGCTGACCGGGCTTCTGTTCACGACGCATCCGGTGCACGTCGAAGTAGTTGCGTGGCTGTCGGAGCGGAAGGGGACGTTGGGGTCGTTCTTGGTCTGTTGCTCGCTTCTCGCAGCGACCAGCTATGTCCAGCGCGGGGGTACGAGACGGGCGGTCGGGGCTTGCTTGCTCTTCTTGCTCGCAGTGGGAGCCAAAGCGCTGACGATAGCGGGCCTCGGTGCGCTGGTGCTCATCGCGCTCTGGGTCGACGGACCCGTTGGAAGACGGGGTCGACTCGCGTTCGTCGCGGCCTACGCCGCATGCGGGCTCTCGATGTTCATCCCGAACGTGTGGGTTTCGAGCGCGATGGGTGTGATCGTGGCTCACCCCGGTGACGGCGTTCTCGACAGGCTTTTGTTCTTCTTTCGCGCACACACCAAGTATCTCGCATTGATGGCCTACGGGGGCCCCTACGCGATCGAGTACGCTGTCACGCCCGGCGATGCAGGTCTCCGTGCATGGCTGCCCGGTGCGGTGGCAGCGATTTCTCTCGTCGCGTTCTTCGCCTGGTCGGTCATCGACCGCGCGCGCCGCGGTGCAGCTGCGTTTGGCATCGGTTGGTGGCTCGTGTTCCTCGCACCGGTGAGCCATCTGCTCGTGCCCGTTCAGAACGATGCCGCCGATCGCTACCTCTTCCTACCGAGCTTCGGACTGCTCCTCGTCTTCTCGGCGTCCCTGCTCAGGCTTCCCAAAGCCGCGGCGTGGCCAATCGGAGCGCTCGCGGTTGCGATTGGCTGCGCATGGACGATCGTTCAGACGCCGCTGTGGTCGAGCAGCGCGCGCCTGTTCGAGAATGCGGCCGCCGTCGAGCCCAAGAACGTCGAAGCCTGGGACAAGCTCGCTTTGCTGTCGCAGGAAGGGGGCGACTACGAGCGCGCTTGGTCCTACACGCGTGATGGCCTCCTACACTCGCCCGGGCACTGGCGCCTTTTCCACCGTCAGGGCCTGTTGCTCGCCGAACAGGGAAGGCTGGATGCGGCCATCGAGAAGATGCGTGCGGCCGCCTCGATTCCCGAATCTCACAAGGCCTATGCCAACCTCGCGCTGCTGTACCTCAAACGGGGCGATCGAAGCGAAGCGCTCATCGCCGCCGGCGAGGCGGTTCGCCTTCAGTCTGAAACCGCGCACAATCAAAGGGTGCTTGGAATCGTTCAATACGAGCTCGGGAACGTCGCCGATGCGTGCCGCGCGTTTGCCCGGGCATCTGCGCTCGATCCCTACGACCCGAACAACATGCGTAACCAAGAGCTCTGTGGGAAACGGGAGGCGCGGTCGGAGGAGTCGCAGTGAGGCCACTGCGGACGGCAGATGCGTGAGCTCGGCATCGTTGCGGCGATCAGCGCCTTGATGTGTCTCCTGAGCGCCGTGTGGCTCGCACCGTGGGAGACGCTTTACTACGGCGGGATCTGGGTTACGCTCGCCGGCTTCGTCGTCGGCGTACCGACCGGCCTCGTCTACCACGTGCGCCTCCATCAGGTGCTGGGCCCTCGAGGCGAGCTCCCGCGAGGCTGGTTTTGGCGCCCGCTTCGCTTCAACGCGAGGCTTCGGCGCGAGGAGCGCGCGAGCGTCATGGCCTGGTGCTACGTGGGTGGGCTCGGCTTCGGGATCATTTGCATCGGGCTCCTCATGATGGGCGCCGGCGTCTCCGTAGCGCTCTTTCGCGGCATCTGACTGCTTCGTTGCATCCGACCCGCCCACTCCCACCCGTAGTCCTCCCTGCGCGCCCTGTGCTTCGCTCGGGCTTGGCACTCGCGACGCCGCCTCCACCTTACAGCGAATTTCTTCGTGGCCCGGCGTGCTGCGCTTGCATTGGGTGTGGGCATCCCGGGTTCGAGGTATGATGGGCGTGTGAAGAAGAGTGATCCTGAGTGGCCGGTCGAGTCGCCGGTGCCGTTTCACACCGGTTCGAATGGGGAGGTCGAGCCGCGTCCGTTCACGCGCCGCGATCGGTTGGCGGACGAGACCTTTCATCGATTGGCCGAAGATCATGCAAGACGGCTCGGGATGTCTCGCCGTGACTTCGTGTCGAGCGCCATGGGGACGGCGACCGCACTGTGGGTCATCAATCAAGTATATGGATGCACCGACGGCGGAGCGGCCGGCGGTGGCGGAAGCGGGGGCTTCGATGTCGACGCCGGCATGATGCTCGACGCTGGGGCCTGCGAGCCGCTGCTTGGAGACGAGTTCATCTTCGACGTACAGACGCATCACGTGAACCCCGACGGCGCGTGGCGGTCGGGGGGCGGCTTCGAGACCTCGCTCAGCGTTTTCCCACAAGCCCGATGTGGAGAGGTAGACCTCGTCGATTGCTTCGATGCAGACCACTACATCCGCGAAGTTTTCGTGAATAGCGACACCGCCATCGCGGTGCTGTCACAGGTGCCCGCGGTCCCCGGGAACAACCCTCTCGAAACCGACGAGGCCGCTGCAACGCGTGAAATCATCAATCGGCTCGCCGACTCGGAGCGGCTGATCATCCACGGCATCGTCGTTCCGGACCGCGGCCCCGAGCAGCTCGATGGGATGCAGGCGCTCAAAGAAGAACAGCGCATCGCGGCGTGGAAGGTGTACACCCAGTTCGGCGGGTGGCGGCTCGACGACGAAGCCATTGGTATCCCCTTCATCGAAAAAGCACGCGAGCTCGACGTGAAGCTGATCTGCGCGCACAAGGGGCTGTCGCAGTTCGGGCTCGACCCCGCGGTGTCGACACCGCAGGACATCGGCGCGGTGGCGCCCATGTATCCGGACGTGAACGTCCTCGTCTACCACTCCGGGTATGAGCTCAACGTGCCCGAGGGTCCGTATGACCCCAACTCCGTGCAAGGTGTCGATACGCTGGTCACCGCCGTTCTCGACAACGGCATCGGCAAGCAGGGCAACGTGTACGCCGAGCTCGGCAGCACCTGGCGCTTCGTGTTGACGCAGCCTGAAGCCGCAGGGCACGTGCTCGGCAAGCTGCTGTTGTACCTGGGCGAGGATCGAATTCTCTGGGGCACCGATTCGATTTGGTACGGCACGCCGCAGGATCAAATCAGCGCCTTCCGTGCCTTTCAGATCCCGCAGCGTCTGCAGGACGAGCACGGCTACCCCCCGCTGACCGAGACCGCCAAACAGAAGATCCTCGGTCTGAATGCAGCCCGCGTGTACGGCGTCGACGTCGAGGCCACCCGCTGCGCGATCGAGGACGATGACGTCTCCATGGCAAAACGCGCAATCGAAGCCGATCCAACCCTTCGGCGACCCTCGTACCGTCGTGCGGGCCCGCAAAACCGGCGAGAGTTCTTGAAGTACCTGAAGCTACACGAGGGAACCCCGGGCTGAGCCAGCGGCAGCGCCAGTGAACAGCGCCAGTGTCGGTGACGAACCCGGATTGGCCTTTAAGAAAGGGGACTGTCCCCTTTTTCAATCCTCGAAGCGCTCTACGGTTCTCAGGGTCGCCTTGGAGCGGTTGAGTGTGTAGAAGTGGAGGCCTGGGGCGCCGCCGGCGAGGAGGGCGCGGCACTGGGTTGCAGCGAAACGCACGCCGGCTTCGAGCGCGTCGTCGTCGTCTTCTCCGGCTTCTACCAATGCGCTCTCGAGCTCGGGGGGGATCGTCGTCCCTGGTGAAAGCGAGGCGATGCGCTGCAGGTTGGCGAGATTCAACAGCGGCATGATTCCCGGCACGATCGGCACTTCGATGCCCTTCGCGCGCACCATGTCCACGAAGCGCCAGTATTTGTCGTTATCGAAGAAGAGCTGCGTGATCAAAAACTCGGCGCCGGCATCGACCTTCTTTTTCAGGTGTTCGATGTCGGCTCTCAGGCTCGTCGCCTCGTGGTGTTTTTCCGGATAACACGCGCCGCCGATGCCCAGCGTGAACCGATCTCGCACGAACGCCGTGAGCTCGCTCGCGTAGCGAAATCCCCCCTCGACCGGCTTCCAGTCGACCGCGCCTTTGGGGGGGTCGCCCCGCAGGGCCAGGATGTTGTCGATCCCGTGGCTCTGCATGTGCCTGAGCGTATCTTCCAGCTCGGCCTTCGTCGTACCGGTGCACACCACGTGCGCCATGGCCGTGAGCCCGAGCTCGGTTTGCACCTCGATCGCCAGGTCTGCTGTCCGCTCCCGCGTGGTTCCTGCGGCCCCACAGGTGATTGAAACGAACGCCGGTGGGATCGCGCGAAGCCGTTCGATTGCTCGAAAAAGCGCTTTCTTCCCGGCTTCGTTCTTTGGCGTGAAGAACTCGAGGGATAATACCGGGCGTCGGTCTGCCGCGCCGTAAAGCTCCGCGATCCGCATGGGCGCCTCTCTATACGGGGAACTCACGCCTTCGGGCAAGATGGCATGCGCCGAGAAGGAGCAGCCACCGAAGTGGCTCCGAGCCGGTGGCGTCGCTCCGGGCCACACTGCAACCACCGCCGCCATCGTTCGCGCCGGGGCCCGTTCGCGGACCGGGATCGGTACCGCCATCCGCGCTCGGACCCGCGTGAGGACCCCCTCCCGCTCGAAGCACGAGGTCGGCGCACTGATAGTAGATGTCGTTCCCAGGCGTCGTGTACGGCGGCTTGTCGTACATCACTTGAATCACCTGAAGCGTGCAGTTTTCGCAGGTGACGTCGGGCAACGTGACGCTGACGACGTAGTCGCCGCCATACTCGTCTGGAATGTCATCGATAAGCACGGCGTCGTTCGAGTAGAAGTCCGTCATCGTGGCGGGGTCGACGAAGTCGTCATCGCCGTCGGCGTCGAACGCAATTCGATAGTGCCCGGGGTGATCCACATACTCGTTCCAACGCACCTCGATCGTTTCCCCCGGCTCGTAGTAGGTCACGTTTTGCGTCCGCTCGCCGTTCGGAAGCCCGCAGGGGCCCGGCTTCAGCTCCTCGGGGCCGTAGCGCGACGCAGGCGCGTCGAGGCCAAGATGTGCCCTGGCGCCCGCGGGCAAAATTGCTCCGACGGAAAGCAATGCGATGACGGGCCACGAGCGCATCGGATCAGCGTAGCGTAGGCGAAGCGTCAGGGCACGTTTGCCCGGCTTGATCGAAACCCCGGCATCGGGGT
Source organism: Polyangiales bacterium (assembly GCA_041576815.1). Lineage (GTDB taxonomy): Bacteria > Myxococcota_A > Polyangia > Polyangiales > Houyiibacteriaceae > SG8-38. The sequence goes on along the minus strand of JBFGKE010000004.1, from coordinate 49,394 downwards.
AAGCAGCGTCATGCGCAAAGCGTTCTTCTGTGGACTTCTCGTCCTCGCGCTGCCTGCCTGCAGCAAGTCGAAGCTCAACGAGTCGAAGTGGAAGGAGGCCGGCGCTGAAGCGGTTCAGCCTTTCAAGAAGAATCTGAAGCAGGCTCTGGTGGCCGGTCTCGAAAAAGGCCCGGTCAGCGCGATCTCTGCCTGTCGCATGGCGGCTCCTCAGCTCGCGGAGGAGGCGAGTACCGGGGGCGTGAAGATCGGGCGATCGAGCCTGAAGCTTCGCAATCCGCAGAACGCACCCAAGCCGTGGATGCGACCCTTGCTCGAAACGTATGAGCACTCCCCGGATCAAAGGGAGCCCGCTGTCGTTGCGATCGATGACGAAACGGTCGGCTACGTCGAGCCCATTTTTGTGCAGCCGCTGTGCGTCACGTGCCACGGGGAGTCGCTCGCGCCCGAGCTCGAAGCAAGGCTCGACGAGCTATACCCCGAGGACCGGGCAACCGGGTATGCACCAGGAGACCTTCGCGGCGTGTTTTGGGCGGAGCTACCCCGGCGCTGAGCTCGAGTCGATCAACCCATCTTCGCGACGCGCTGAGGCTCGATGTAGTAGATGACCCTCACTTCATCGGGCGATCGAAACGGATACTCGTCGACCCCCATGTACTTCTTCGCCAGGCTGTCGATGTGTGCGTCCGCTCCTTCAGTCGTGATCTTCGTGACGCGCCCGCGAATCGTCAGCGACCGATATGGGTTGTCCGGGTCGGTCACCGACATTGCAACCCGCGGGTCTCGCCGGATGTTGCGATCCTTGAGGCGCCCCTCGGCGCTGTTGACGAGGATGAATGGCCCGTCGGTGTCCACCCACACGGCGCTCGAATGCGGGCTGCCGTCTGACATGAGCGTCGAGAGATGTGCGAAAGCGGGCTTGTCGAGAATGTCCGCATGCGATTCGGGAACTTCTGCCATGAAGACGAGGCTACGCGAGCCATTCGTCGGTCACAACCCACTTCCGCGACCTGGTGCGGTGCTAGGAGAAGGCACGTTCCCGGAGACCACCGCGGCATGTTACAAGGGCGTGAGATTTTCGGCACCCGCCTCATGCAAAGTCATTTCTTCAACCGCTACTTCGAGCTCGATCCGTTTCTCGACGAGGCCGAAGCGCACGCACTCGTCCAGCTATGTCAGAGCTTCGGCAGCTACGGGATGTATTCCGAGGAAGGCCTGAACGACGGCATCGGCGAGGGTCTCCCCCAGCGCTTCGATGCGGCCTTCAACTTCATCCGCACCGGTGGCAGGCTGGGTCGTCGAGACAACGACCTCGGCACGCTCTTGGCGCGGACGAACTACTTTCGTGAAACGTACGCTTATGGGGACCGTGTGTTCGCGCCCGGCATCGAGACCCTCTGGCGCAACGAGCGGTTGATCGATGCCGCTCGGCAGATCTTCGATCGGCCGATCATCGAGCCGGCGATCGTCTATGCGAACATCCTGCTGCCCGGGCAGGAGCTCGCCGTGCACACCGACGTGCCCGAGTTCCGCGGCTTGAATCGAAAGCTGCACCCCGAGTGGCTGATTGTCGTCGCCCACCACTCGGGCTTGTTCGACCGCTATCGCATGCCCATTGCAACCTCCGTCTCGTGGTATCAGGACACCCACGGCGGCGAGTTTGCCTTCTATCCGGACGGCATCGACGGCGCGCCGAGGGCGTATGACGTGCGGTTCAACACGGCCGTCATCATGGATACGGACAGCGTGTTTCATGGGGTCGATCGGGTGGTCGAGGTCGATCGACCGATCCCGCAGTTTCTCCCGACAATGCGGCTCCACCCGGTCGGCGACGAGCAGTGGGTTGTGCGTGACGGTGAGGACGAGGTTTGTCGCTACCGATGGGATGACATGCGTTTTTCGATCTCGTGGAAGGCGTATTGCTTCCGAAGCGAGGTGGAGCGGGACGCGTGGCATAGTGGGTCTGACGATCTCACCATCGAGCGTGTGCTCGACACCCTCTGTGCGGACCTCCGCGAGCGCGGGCGCATTCAGGACGAGCGCCCCCCGAACCGTGAGCTCGCGGAGATCCTCGTCGATGAGTACGTGAAGTTCCCCGCGCCGGCTGCTTAGGCGTCCAGTGGTTAGGCGCCACGTCGAGGAATCGCTATGCTGATGGGGTGGGAAGAGGCATTGCCATCCTGTGTCTGGTAGCGGGCGCCGTGGTTTGCGCGGTGCCGCTCGGCCTTCTGCCGGACGTGGCGTCCGCCTTGCCCACCTCACCGAGGGTGTTGCTCGGGTTGGGCGCAATCCTGATTCTGCTCGGTCTCTTGCAGCTGGCAAGGGACCACAGGGCAGGCGAAGTGATGGGCTCGTTCGCACTCCTCGGCCTCGCAGTGGTCACGGGCTGGGTGACGTTCTTTGCTCCCGAAGGCACCGTTGCCCGCGTGCTTCCGTTCATCCCTACCGAGGTGAACGAGGCGCTCACACGGCTTCTGTTTGGCGTAGGCGCCGCCGCCTGCGTGGGGATGGCGGTCCTCGGGTTGCGCCGGCTGTTTCGCTGACGCATGCGGGGGTGACATGAAAGCCATCGGTGTATTTGCATTGGTTCTCGCGCTGGCGAGCCCTGTGCTTGCGGGCCCCACGAACTCCACGATCGGTGGGAAACGCCTACGCAGCGAAAACGTCCACAACGTCGGGGTCGGCTATCCGAGCCTGTTCTATGAATGGTGGAATCGAGGCCCGCGAAAGCTCGATTGGGCGTTGAAAACCGCGCTCGTCTACGGCGACTGGGCCGCTGCGTACTCCGACGGCCGGTTCATTCGAATCGGGTTCGGGCTGAGCGCACCGCTTCGCTGGAATCTCGCAACGAAGCAGCGAAAAAAAGCAACCAACGACATCGCATTCCGTTTCACGCCAGGCATTCTCCTCGCCGGAAATCGCGGGGACGCGTTTACCTTCGGCGTGAAAGCCGAAGTGGCTGCTCCCGTGTCCCTCGACGTGCACCCAAGGGTGAGCGTGATCACCGGCGGCACGATTCCGTTTGCGGTCTACATCAGCAATCAAAACATCGGTACGTTCGGGGTGATTCCGCTGCTCGTCCGAACCGGCGTCGAAATCAAGGCATCCGAGCAGGTCTCACCCTTTCTGCTGTTCGAGCTCGGCCCTGGCATCGCCGTGGGAAACGGCGGTGCCGATGTCTCGTTCGCGTGGCGAATCTGGGTCGGCACCTCGTTTTGGGGTGTCGCCGGGCGCTGAGCTGTAATCAGGATGAAATCACTGTTTTGGCGGCCGAGGCCCACCACGCGTAAAATGAAAGCATGGGGGTGAATCGCGTCCTGCGGCCGCTCGGGCTCTGCCTGACTTTGGTCGGCGTCGTCGCCTGCTCCGATACGCCGGGGGACACGGGCTCGGGTGGAAACGGCGGTGCCGGAGGGAACGGTGGCGTTGGTGGCGTCGCAGGCACGGGCGGATCGGGCACCGGCGGCGCGGGCGACAACGGCGGCAGCGGTGGCATCGAGCCCGAAGACTGCGGAGATGGGCTCCTCGATCCAATCGAAGCCTGCGACGACGGCAACACCGACGGCGGCGACGGCTGCTCCTCCGACTGCATGATGGTCGAGCCCGGGTTTCGTTGTCCAACGGCCGGCGCGCTCTGCGTCCCCATCGTGTGCGGTGACTCGCGCATCGATCCCCCGGAAACCTGCGACGACGGCAACACGGCAAACGACGACGGATGTGGGTCGAGCTGCGTGCTGCAAGACGGATGGAGCTGTCCGCTTCCGGGCGTCGCCTGTTTGGCCGCGCAGTGCGGCGACGGCATCGTTGCCGGCTTCGAGCAGTGCGACGACGGTGGCTCGGCAGCGCCGGGATGCTCCGAGGACTGTCAGCTCGAGGATGGCTTCAAGTGCGAAATCCCGGGACAGGCGTGCACGCCCACCACCTGTGGCGATGGCGTTCCCGAGGGAACGGAGCAGTGCGACGACGGCAATCTCACCCCGTTCGACGGGTGCGATGGGAATTGCAAGAACGAACCGAGCTGCAGCGGCGGTGTCTGCGAGGCGGTCTGTGGCGACACCGTGATCATTCCGGGTACGGGTGAAGCCTGCGACGATGGCAACACCAACGACGGCGATGGCTGCTCGAGCGCCTGCGAGGTCGAGGAGGGGTTCGAGTGCGTGCTAGTGCCCGTCCCGCTTCCTGACGAGCTCATGATTCCGGTGATCTATCGAGACTTTCGGAGCAACGACACCAGCGACCCGGCTTCCCCGTCGTTCAGCCCGGATTTCAACAATCCGGACGACTCCAACAGCACCATCGCTTTCGACATCACCGAGGACTTCCTCGACGCCGAAGGCAGGCCGGTGCTCTCCGGGGAGAACCCCTACGTCTCCGGCACGAACGAAGGTCCGCCCCACACCGCGCAGTCGTTCGCGCAGTGGTACCGGACCAGCCCGACGCTCGACCCACAAGGCAATTTGCAGGTCGTTGGCGAGCTGCTGCTCGGCTCCATCGCCGAAAACGTGTACCAGTTCTCGAGCAGCGCGTTCTTCCCACTGGACGATCCACCGCTCGCAGCGCTCGCTTGGCCGAACGAGCCGACGTACGGCGAAACGATTTTCTCCGGTCACAACTTCGGCTTCACGACCGAGGTGCACTACTTCTTCGTCTATCAAGGTGACGAGGTGCTTTCCTTCAGCGGCGACGACGATTTGTGGGTGTTCGTCGACGGGTTCCTGTGCCTCGATGTCGGGGGCCTTCATCCGAGTGTGAGTGACGTCATGAGCTTCGCCGACCCGACGCAGGCTGGGAGCGCGACTCAGGATGCGATCGTGGCCGCCTGCAAAGCGCGTCTCACCCCAGGGAACGTCTACGAAGCAACGATTTTTCACGCGGAGCGCCATACCAACGCCTCCAACTTTACGTTGACCTTGGACGGATTCGTCACCGAGCAGTCGACTTGCGACTACACCTGCGGCGACGGCATTGCCACGCGCTTCGAGTTCTGTGACGACGGCCCCGGGCAAAATACCGGCGAGTATGGTCGCTGTCAGCCCGACTGCTCGGCGCTCGGACCACACTGCGGCGACGGAATCGTCGATGAGGGCTTCGAAGAATGCGACGATGGCGACAACCTCGGTGCCTACAACGCCTGCAACCCAGACTGCACTCTGGGCCCGCGCTGCGGTGACGGCGTGAGGCAACCGGAATTCGGCGAAGAGTGCGATGCCGGGGCGCAAAATGGCATGCCCGGCAGCACGTGCAGCGCGACTTGTACCGTCGAAGTGCAGTAGCCCGGCGCCGAGATCAAGCTACCTTTGGTCGCATGACCGCGCCCCAACGCTCCGAAGAGCTTCACCTGATCCGCGAAACCGCCAAACGCTTCCTCGCTGCCGAAGTCGCGCCCCACTACGAGCAGTGGGAGGAAGCCGGGATCTACCCGCGCGAGCTCTGGAACAAGCTCGGGCAAGCGGGCCTCCTCTGCATGGACATTCCCGAGGAGTACGGTGGTGGTGGGGCCTCCATACATGCGGCGTTCGAGCTCACCTGGGAAGTCTTCAGTCAGGGCTACGCCAGCCTCGGCGGGATTGGCGTGCACTCCGACATCGTCGCGCACTACGTGCTGAACCACGGCACCGAAGCGCAGAAGAAGCGCCATTTGCCGAAGATGGCGACCGGCGAGGCCGTCGCCGCACTGCTCATGACGGAACCCGGGACGGGGAGCGACCTTCAAGCGGTACGCACCATCGCGGAGCGCGTCCCCGACGGCTTCAAGCTGACTGGCGCAAAGACGTTCATCACGAACGGTCAGCACGCCGACATCGGCATCGTGGTTGCCAAGACCGACCTAGAGGCCAAAGGATCGAGCGGAACGTCGCTCTTCATCGTCGACCTCCATCGCGAGGGGGTGACGCGCGGCCGCAACCTGAAGAAGATCGGGCTTCACTCGGCCGATACGTCGGAGCTCTTTTTCGAGGACGTGTTCGTCGAGGAGTCCGAGGTTCTCGGCCCGCTCAACGGGGGGTTCATCGTGTTGATGCAAGAGCTGGCGCGCGAGCGTCTCGGGCTCGCTGCCGGTGCAGTGGCTGCGTGCCGCGGCGCGCTCGATCTGACCATCGCGTACGTGAAGGAGCGGCAGGCGTTTGGGCGGCCGATTGCGGCGTTTCAAAACACGCGATTTCGCGTCGCTGAAATGGAGACGCAGTACGCGCTCATCAAAGCGTTCGTCGACCAATGCTACCGGCTCTTCGCCGACGGCCGACTCGATGCGGCGACCGCCTCGATGGCCAAGCTCGCCTCGACCGAGGCGCAGAACGACATCGTGGACGGATGTCTTCAGCTTTTTGGCGGCTATGGCTACATGGTCGAGTACCCGATTTCGCGCTTCTACGTGGACTCTCGCATCCAGCGAATCTACGGCGGCACGTCCGAAATCATGAAAGAGATCATTTCGCGCTCGGTGTTGAGCTAGCCTCTCCTTCGACATGGTGAGCTCCGAGAAGCCGGTGGTTGTCTTGGGCGGTGCGGCGGGCGCCTGGGGCGATAGCTCGTTTGCGCTTCCGCAGCTGCTCGACTCGGAGCGGTGCGACTACATCATGCTCGAGGCGCTTGCGGAAATCACCATGGGGATCCTGACTCGCGCGCAAGCGAAGGACGCGAGGCGCGGTTACGCGACGGACGTCATCGCGGCGATCGGCCGCGAGCTTCCCCGCATGATGGAGCAAGGCGTTCGCGTCGTGACCAATGCAGGGGGCGTGAACCCAAGAGCGGCGGCCGATGCGCTTCGTGTCATGGCGGAACAGGCCGGCGTCGCGGTTCAGGTCGCTTGGGTCGAAGGCGATAGCTTGATCGACCGAGTCTCGGAGCTCGAGGCGCTCGAACTTCGAGAGATGAGCACGGGCTCGCCGCTTCCGTCGACTCCGCTGAGCTTCAATGCCTACCTCGGGGCACGGCCGATCGCCGCGGCGCTCGGTGCCGGCGCGGACGTGGTCATCACGGGGCGCTGCGTCGATTCGGCGCTGGCGCTCGGTCCGCTCATCCACGAGCTCGGGTGGGGCACCGACGACCTCGACGCGCTCTCGCAGGGCAGTCTGGTCGGCCATCTTCTCGAATGCGGCCCGCAGTCCACCGGTGGTCTGTTGACGGACTGGCAGGATGTCGCGTCGACTTGGCACGACATCGGCTATCCGATCGCGGAGTGCCGACCGGACGGCTCCTTCGTTCTGACCAAGCCCGAGGGCACGGGTGGCCTCGTCGACGTACGCACCGTCGCGGAACAGCTGCTCTACGAGATCGGAGACCCAGCGGCGTATCTCCTGCCTGACGTCACCTGCGACTGGCGGCACGTTCGGCTCGAAGAGGTGGGGGTCGACCGCGTCGAGGTGACCGGAGCGGTGGGTCGGCCCGCGCCGCCGACGCTCAAAGCCTGCGCCCAGGTCATGGACGGCTACAAAGTCACCGCGTTGGTTTTCATCGGCGGCCGTGACGCCGCGACGCGGGCAGCGCGGTTTGGCGACGCGGTCCAACGGCGCGCCGAGCGACTGCTGCGGCGGGAGGGCTTCGGCTCTCTTCGCGGCACGGACGTCGAAGTCCTCGGTGCTGAAAGCACGTATGGGCCGCATGCACGAGCGACGGAAACGCGCGAGGTCGTGGCCAAGGTCTCTCTTCACCACGACGAGGCCGCTGCGCTTGCCGCGGCCGTTCGGGAGCTCGGGTCGTTCGGCATGGTGGTTTCCGGGCTCACGGCGGGAGGCCGCGGCCTCCCGAAGCCGACGCCTCTGATTCGGCTGCAGTGCTACCTCGTGCCGCGTGACGTCTTTCATCCACGCCTGTACATCGACGGGCAGGCTCTCGCCTACGAGGAACCGCCGCCGATCCCGTCGCGCGGAACCACGCCGGAACCGCATCGCTTTGGAGAGCCGTTCGACGTCGTCGAGCCCATCGAGCTGCCTTTGATCGCGATCGCCCACGCGCGAAGCGGAGACAAGGGCGGAGACGCCAACATCGGCGTTCGCGCGCGGCACCGGGATTTCCTGCCACTGCTTCGTGCCCAACTGACCGAAGCGGCGGTGGCCCGGTGGTTTGCGCATCGAATCGCCGGTCGCGTCGAGCGCTACGACGTGCCTGGCATCGACGCCTTGAATTTCGTCCTGCGCGACGCGCTCGGGGGCGGCGGGATCTCGTCGCTGCGGTTCGATCCGCAAGGCAAAGCCTATGCCCAGCAGTTGCTCGACATGCCGGTCGAGGTGCCGTCGGCGTGGCTCGACCATCCCGCGATCCGGCCGGTGCCCGAGGTCGAGGCGATCCGGCTGTGCACGAGTCCCTCCGACGTCGTATCCTCGGGCGGCTGAGGGAGGACCCGCGATGACCGAGCTTCTTCACTACGAGCGTTCCGGCGCCGTAGCCACGATCACGATGAACGACGGGAAGGTCAATTGCCTTTCGCTTCCCATGCTCGCCGAGCTCAACGGTGCCCTCGATCGGGCGCAGGAAGACGACGCGGTCCCCGTCATCACGGGTCGGGAAGGGATGTTCTGCGGTGGGTTCGATCTCGCGACGTTTCAGCAGGGTGGAGAGCCCGTCTATCGAATGCTCAAAGAAGGAGCGGAGCTCCTGATCCGGGTGTTGACCTTTGAGCGACCGGTCGTCGTGGCATGCAGCGGTCATGCGGTTGCCATGGGGGCGTTCCTCACCATGAGCGCCGACGCGCGAATCGGCGCGCAGGGCGCATTTAAGATCGTCTGCAACGAGGTGGCCATCGGTCTCACGATGCCGCGTTTCGCCATCGAGATTTCGCGGAGCCGTTTGACGCCGAGCCACTTCAACCGAGCGATGATCAATGCCGAGGTGTTCGGACCGGACGCCGCCGTCGAAGCGGGCTTTCTCGATCGAGTCGTGCCCCCGTCCGACCTCCAGGCCGAAGCCGTCCGCACCGCCGAGGCGCTCACGAAGCTCAACGCGCGGGCCTTTGCCGAAACGAAGAAGCTCGTCCACGCGGAGGCGCTCGACCGGCTTCACAAAGCCATCGAGACCGAGCTCGGCTCGATCGAGGTCTTCATCGGTACGATCGGACGTGCGATGAGCGCAGGTTGAGCGCTAGCCCCGGCCTTCGTTCCTCATCGCTTGCTTCTTGAGCTCGACTCGCGCGACCGTACGACGGTGCACTTCATCGGGACCGTCCGCGAGCCGAAGGGTGCGGCTTTGCGCCCAGGTCATGGCCAGCCCGAAGTCCGTCGTGACGCCGCCGCCGCCGTGCGCCTGCACTGCATCGTCGAGTACCTTGAGCGCCGTGTTGGGCGCCTTGACCTTGATCATTGCGATTTCGGCGCGTGCGGCCTTGTTTCCGACCTTGTCCATCATGTCGGCGGCTTTGAGGGTCAAAAGGCGCGCGCACTCGATGTCGATTCGCGCGTCCGCCACGCGCTCTTCCCACACCGAGTACTCCGAGATCTTTCTACCGAAGGCGGTGCGACTCATGAGGCGCGCACACATCTTTTCGAGGGCGCGCTCGGCGACGCCGATCAGCCGCATGCAGTGGTGGATGCGCCCGGGCCCGAGTCGTCCCTGCGCGATTTCGAAGCCGCGACCTTCACCGAGAAGCATGTTGGTGGCGGGGACGCGAACGCCTTTGAAAAGGACCTCGCCATGGCCGTGCGGCGCATCGTCGTAGCCGTACACCGGCAGGAACCGCTCGACCGTCACCCCCTCGGTGTCTCTCGGTACGAGAATCATGCTCTGCTGGAGGTGGGCAGACGCGGTCGGGTCGCTCTTGCCCATCACGATCAAGATTTTGCAGCGCTTGTCCATGATGCCGGAGGTCCACCACTTTCGCCCGTTGACGACGTACTCGTCCCCCTCGCGTCGAATCTCGGTCGAGATGTTGGTCGCGTCGGATGAAGCAACGTCCGGCTCGGTCATCGCAAACGCCGATCGAATTTGCCCCGCAAGCAGCGGATCTAGCCATTCCTTCTGCTGCGCTGGCGTTCCGTAGCGGTCGAGGACCTCCATGTTTCCGGTATCCGGCGCCGAGCAGTTGAACACCTCGGCCGCGAACGTCACGCGTCCCATGATCTCGCAAAGCGGCGCGTATTCGAGGTTGGTCAGCCCAGCGCCACGTTCGCTTTCAGGCAAGAACAAGTTCCAAAGGCCGGCTGCCTTCGCCTTGGCCTTGAGCTCCTCGATCAGGGGAGGGACCTCCCAACGGTCGGCGAGGGCGGCGTGCTGCTCGTAGACCGCAGCCTCGTTGGGATAGATGTGTGCCTCCATGAACTCCTGGAGACTATCGATCAGGCCCTGAGTCTTTTCGCTGTACGTGAAATCCATGGTCGGCGGCATACTGGCATAGGGTCCGCAAGGGATCGACCACAGGGGGTTGACGAGCACCGTCGCCTCGGGCCTATGATCATCGCTCCCATCTTTCCGAGAGGCAGGCCGATGGAGCACGAGGTCGTCGACAGAAACGAGTGGATCGAGGCACGAAAAGCGCTTCTCGCCAAAGAAAAAGAGTTCACGCGGATGCGCGACCAGCTGAGTCAGCAGATCCGCGCGCTCCCCTGGGAGAGAATCGGCAAGCGCTACGTCTTTCAGACGCCGGACGGCGAGAAGAGCCTCGGCGACCTGTTTGGAAAGGTGGACCAGCTCGCCGTGTACCACTTCATGCTGGGCCCCGGCTGGAAAGAAGGATGCCCGAGCTGCTCGCTCTGCGCTGACAGCTTCAATGGGATTCAAGTGCACCTCCGGGCTCGGGGCGTGGCGTTCGTCGCAATCTCACGCGCGCCGCTCGACGAAATCGAGGCGTACAAGAAGCGTATGGGCTGGAGCTTCGACTGGGTGTCGTCGAACGGCTCGGACTTCAACTTCGACTTCGGGGTGTCCTTCGACAAGGCCGAGGTCGAAGCGGGCAAAGCGCTCTACAACTACGCACCCGCCGACTGGGTTGGCGAAGAGATGCACGGCGCCAGCTTCTTCTACAAAGAAGGCGACACGGTTTACCACACGTACTCGACCTACGGGCGCGGCCTCGACATGTTCCTCGGCACCTACAACTGGCTCGACCGCGCCCCCAAGGGCCGCGACGAGGGCGACCTCGACTACACGATGTCTTGGGTGCGGCGTCACGACGAGTACGATTTCGCCGAGTGAAGCCTGCTTCGGCCGTCAGATCTTCGTCAAGCGCGCGTCTGGAGTCGCGTGATGCGCTCTTCGAGCGGCGGATGCGTGGCCATGAGCTTACTCAGGCCGCCGCCTCGGATGCCGAAGGCGGCCAGGTTGTCCGGCAGCTGCGACGGTGCATCGCGCATGGCCCGGAGGCGGTTGAGCGCGCTTGCCATCGCGGCTGGGCTCTCGAGCTCGGCGCCGCCGGCGTCCGCACGGAACTCACGCCGCCGGGAGAACCACGCCACGATGATGCTTGCGAGAATCCCGAACGCCATTTGGAGGGCGATGTAGATGATGAACCGCCCACGATCGAATTGGCTTGCGATGATTCGGGCGATGAACAGCACGAAGGTGTTCAGCACGCCCTGAATGAGCGTGAGCGTCACCATGTCGCCATTCGCCACGTGCGAGACCTCGTGGCCGAGCACGGCCTCGGCCTCGTCTTTGCTCATCAGTCGCAAGAGACCGGTGCTCACGGCGACGAGGGCTTTGTTGCGGAACATGCCCGTCGCAAACGCGTTCGGGTCGGGCGAGTCGAACACGGCCACCTCCGGCATTCCGATCCCGGCCTGTTTCGCCTGCCGCTCGACTGTGCTGACCAGCCACTTCTCGACGTCGTTGGTTGGGTTCTCGATGACCCGGGCCCGAGTCGAGGCCTTCGCGATGGTCTTGCTCATCGCCAGCGACAGGAACGAGCCGCCGAAGCCAAACAGCGCGCACCAAACCAACATGCTGATGTACGGCGCATCGGGCGGGATCACCCCCAGGGCGGTCAAGACCGCCATCGCGATGCCGGCCATGATCAGGACGGCGAGGTTCGTGGCCAAAAACAGAACGATTCTCAACATTCACATGCTCCTAGAGCTGCAATGTAAGTCGGGTCTCCACCCCAGACAACCGCCCGGGGTGGAGCTTTATTCGAAGCCGATTTCGGAGATCGTCGAGGCGAGTCAGCAGACCGCGCCGTCGGGGATGCACTCGTAGCTCACCCAACACAGGCCGCAGTACGAGCCCTGTGGGCAACCGTCGGCTGGGCAGTTGTTTGGTGGCAGGCAGGCGCCCGCTAGTGGAGACAGGCAGATGTAGCGCGCTTCCCCGTTCGAAGCTTGGCAGTAGTCGCACGTCCACCCGTCCGGGCAGCCCCGGTCGAGGCACGTGATCTCTGTGACGCATTCGCCGTCGTAGGCTATGTCGACGCCGGCGTTCTCCGCTTCGCACGGGTTGCCGTAGGTCTCGCCGTCGACCCCGCAGACCGGAATGTAAATGTCCGTGCAGAAGATCTCCGGCTCGCAGCGACCTGCGCGGGCGGCGAGGCTGAGCTTGGGCGCCGTGCCCATTGGGCAGGTTGCCTCGCATTCTTCGAGCGTTTCGAAGTTGTTGTCGTTGCCGCCGCAGCCCCCGTAGGTGAACTGCTCGCAGCGTGCGGTCTCGTAGTTGTAGAACCAGCGAGGGAACGCAGCGTCGCAGGGCCCCACCGCGGCAGGCGCGCGACAGATGTCGTCGATCACACAGGTTTCGCCGGGGCGGCACTGCTCGTCGCTGTCGCAGCCGATCCATACACAATACGCCGGTTCTGCGGGGGGCCAATCGATGCAGATCTCGTCGGGCTCGCAGTCGCGATCGTCCTTGCAGCCTTCATCGGGGATGCACTGTCCGTTCTCGCAGACGTAGCCGGGCGCACAGTCGACGAGCGCACAGGGATCGTCTTTGCACATGCCTTCAAACAAAATATCGACGCGGGCGCACCGCGCTTCGCACGCGTTGATGTAGGTCCTCCCATCGGAGCCGCAGACCGGCTCGAAGAGGCCGATGCAGGGGCAGCCGTGCGGGAACGGCACGCATACCTGGACGCCGTCGTACGGCATGCACCGATCGCCGGCGAAGCAATCGGCCACAGAGCCGCAACCCATCGGCTGATCGCACCTACCGCGGTGCGCGACCGTGCGGTTGTCCTCCGCCGCTTTTTCGACGGTGTACGTTTGCCCGTCGTCGCCGCAGACGAAGCTTTCGAGCGGTGCGGCCGGTCCGCCGTCGTCACCGCAACCGATCACGCCCACCAACAGGGCACATGCAACACCTAAACGCCTCATGCCGCTCTCCTTTCGGGATACCCGACAGGTTTGGGTACGCAACAACGATGCCAGCACGCGGGGCCCAAAAATGCAGTAATTCCGAGATAGCTCACAGTGTGGAGATGTGCCACAGCGCGCCAGCGAGGCTTCGAGCCTGAAAAACGGTCAGGACGCGGCTTCGTCCCGCAACCGTTCGAGCGCCGAGACGAACACCTCGGGGTCTTGCGCTCCCGGCATGAGGTAGCGCCGGTTGAAGATGAACGAAGGGACTGCGTGAACGCCCTGACTGATCCAAAACCGCTGAAGCTCGCGTACATCGCCCGCGTAGCGCCCGTCCGCAATCACCTCGGAGGCTTCGTCCTCGTCGAGGCCGACACGACCTGCGACGGCAGCGAGCACCTCGGGGTCGTCGACGTTTTCGCGCCGCGAAAAGAAGCTCTCGAAGAGCGCCAGCTCGAGCTCGGTTTTCCTGCCCTGCTCTCCGGCCCACTGAAGGAGCTGGTGCGCGCGAAACGTGTTCATTATCCGCATGTCGTCGAAGTAGTCGAACGTGAAGCCGACCTCTTCGCCGATGCGCGCCATGCGCGCTCGGGCTTTCGGGCTTTCCTTCGGGTCGGTGCCGTACTTTTCGGCGATGTGCTCGCGCAAGTTCTGCCCCTCGGGCGGCATAGTCGGGTTCAGCTCGAACGGGTGCCAATGGATCTCGGCCTCGATGTCGCCGTCGAGCTCCCGCAGCGCCGCCTGCAGACGCTTGAAGCCGATGATGCACCAGGGGCACACCACGTCAGAGACGATGTCGATGCGAATCGGGGTGGGCTCGGCGCTCATGGTATACCCTCGGCCGCGGCCCTGGGAATGGTACACCATCACGCTGGCCGCTGCGCTGGAAAGCCTCTATCGTCGCGCCCGCGCAAGGAGACGGAGCTGCACGCGCTCAAGAAAATCAGTCGTTCGATCGACACCCTGAACCTGTGGGTCGGCCGGGGCGTGGCCTGGGCAACGGCGTTGGTCGTCGTCGTGGTCTTCGTCGACGTGGTGATGCGCTACGTGTTCAACACGAGCTTCGTCTTCACGCAAGAGCTCGAGTGGCACCTGTTTGGGTTCATCTTTTTGATGGGGGCCGGGTACACGCTCCTTCACGACGGGCACGTGCGTGTCGACATCTTCTATCAACGGCTCGGCCCGAAAGCGAAGGCTTGGACCGACTTCATCGGAGTGCTGCTTTTCTTGATTCCGGGCTGCGTGATGGTCATCGCCACCTCGTGGAGCTTCGTCTCGAATTCCTTCGCCGTGCTCGAGGGCTCTCCCGACCCGGGCGGCATCCCGTATCGTTTCGTGCTGAAGGCGTGCATCCCTGCCGGGCTGACTCTCCTGCTGCTTCAAGGGCTCTCGCTCGGCATCAAGAGCCTGTTCACGATCCTCGGCGAGGAGCTCGAAGCCGAGGTGGGCGACTGATGGAGTACCTGCCGGCCTGGATGTTTCTGGCCTTGACCATCCTGCTGATGGCGGGCTTCCCCGTGGCGTTCACGCTGATGGGCACGGCGCTGGTGTTTGGCCTCATCGGCTTCGGGTGGGATTTCTTCAACCTGCTTCCGTTACGCATTTGGGGCGTGATGACCAACGTCACGCTGCTTGCGGTACCGCTCTTCGTGTTCATGGGCGTGATGCTCGAGCGATCGGGTCTCGCGGAGGAGCTTCTCGACACGATGGGCATCGCCTTTGGACGGCTCCGGGGCGGCTTAGCGATCAGCGTAGTCGTCGTGGGGGCGCTGCTCGGCGCTTCGACGGGAATCGTCGGCGCCACCGTGGTCACGATGGGGCTTCTCGCGGTGCCGACGATGCTCCGACGCGGGTATCACCCGGAGCTCGCGACCGGAACGGTGGCGGCATCTGGGACTCTCGGCCAAATCATTCCGCCGAGCATCGTGCTGGTGCTCATCGGCGACATCGTCGGCGTTCCCGTCGGCGACCTATTCATGGGCGCGGTCCTTCCGGGCATGGTGCTGGTCGGGCTCTTTCTTCTCTACATCATCGGCGTGTCATACGCGCGGCCGGAGTGGGCCCCAGCCATCCCGGCGGATGAGCTCGCGGCGCTCACGCCGGCCGTGCTCTTCAAGAAATTTGGCAAAGCGCTTTTTCCGCCGCTGTTTCTGATCATCGCGGTGCTGGGCTCGATTTTCGCGGGAATCGCGTCGCCGACCGAAGCCGCTGGCGTCGGGGCCGTGGGCGCTAGCGTACTCACGATCCTCAACAAGAAATTCAACCTCGATATTCTCCGCGAGGTGATGCGGTCGACCATGCGGCTCACCTCGATGGTCTTCATCATCTTGGTAGGTGCGGCAGCGTTTGGGCTCGTGTTTCGAGGCATGGGCGGTGACGAGCTCGTGCGCGCCCTCCTAGGCGGCATCTCGGCGAGCTACGGGCGGTGGAGCGTATTGGCGATGGTGTTGGGCCTGATCTTCATGTTCGGCTTCTTTCTCGATTTCATCGAGATCACGTTCATCTACGTCCCGGTGCTGGCGCCGATCATGCTCGACTTCGGCTTCGACCCGATTTGGTTCTGCATTCTCATCGCGGTGAACCTCCAAACCTCGTTCATGACGCCGCCGTTTGGGTTTTCGCTTTTTTACTTGAAGGCGGTGACGCCTCCGGAGATCACCACCGGTCACATCTATCGCGGCATCATTCCCTTCGTGGCGGTTCAGCTCATCGGGCTGCTCATCGTGGTTTTCTTTCCCGTTCTCGTGACCTGGCTGCCGACCGTCGTTTTCCGCTAGACGCTGCGCGCGCCGCCGAGACATCCTACCGCGCAGCGAGGGGAGCAACGAGATGAAGAGACGGCGTTTTCTCGAGAAGGCAGGCCTTGCGGCCACCGGGGCGGCGGCTGCAACCGCTGGCGTGGCCGGCTGCACGCAAGAAAAAAAGGAGGAGGGCGGCAAAGGCCCCGCCGTGCATACGGGCAAGAAGTACAAGTGGAAGATGGTCACCACCTGGCCTCCAAACCTTCCCGTGCTGCAAACGGGCGCGGAGCGCTTCACCAAGCGCGTCAAGGAGGCCAGCGACGGGCGCCTCGAGATTCAGGTATTTGCAGCCGGTGAGCTCGTCCCCGCGTTGAGCGCGTTTGATGCGGTGTCGGAAGGGACGGTCGAATGTGGAAGCGGCGCGAGCTACTACTGGGCAGGCAAGGTGCCAGCAGCGCAGTGGTTTGCTGCTGTGCCGTTTGGCTTCAATGCACAGGGCATCAACGCCTGGCTCTACAGTGGCGGCGGCCTCGAGCTCTGGGAAGAGATCTACGCGCCCTTCAACGTGATCCCGCGTCCGCAGGGGAACACGGGCGTGCAGATGGGCGGCTGGTTCAGAAAGGAGATGAACACCATCGCCGACTACGATGGTCTGAAGATGCGCATCCCGGGTCTGGGCGGCAAGGTCGTCAGCAAGGCCGGCGGCACCGTGGTGTTGATTCCAGGCGGTGAGATCTTCACGTCACTCGAGCGCGGCGTGATCGATGCCACCGAATGGGTCGGCCCGATGCACGACCTGCGGATGGGCTTCTACAAGGCAGCGAAGCACTACTACTATCCGGGCTGGCACGAGCCTGGCACCGTGCTCGAAGTGCTATTCAACAGGAGGGCATACGAGTCCCTTCCGAAAGACCTTCAGCAGATCCTCGACGCCGTCGCCGCCGAGGTAAACGTCTGGAGCCTGTCCGAGTTCGAAGCAGGCAACGGTGCGGCTCTCCAAACCCTGATCTCCGAGCACGACGTCAACCTCGTCCGTTTCCCAGAGGCCTTGCTCGAAGACCTGCGAAGGCTCGCCCAGGAGACGCTCGAAGAAGAAGCAGACAAAGATCCGGTCTCCCGCAAGGTTCACGAGGCGTACAAGAAGTTCAAAGCCCGGGTGGGCGTCTGGGGATCGGTGTCTGAAAAGGCTTACTACGACGCGCTCGCGGACAGATACGCGCTGAGAAAGTAGACGGTTGGTTCCCCGTCTATCGGCGAGCGTTAGATGACGCCATAGGCGAGCATGGCATCCGCGACCTTGCGGAAGCCGGCACGGTTCGCGGCGTCTACATAGTCGATTCCGGCGTCTCGCTCCATCTCGTCGACGCATTTTCGATGAATGTCGCTCATCGTGTCCCGCAAGCGACGGTCGACTTCTTCTCGGGACCAGCTGAGGCGCGCGGCGTTCTGGGCGAGCTCGAAGCCGCTGACGGCGACTCCGCCGGCGTTCGCCGCTTTGCCTGGCGCGAACAAGACGTCGTTTTGTCGAAAGCATGCGATAGCCTCATCCGTGCATGGCATGTTCGCGCCCTCGACGATCGCGCGGACCTCGTTTTTGACGAGCGTTTCAGCAGCGTCGCCGTCGAGCTCGTTTTGCGTGGCGCACGGCATCGCTACGTCGCAGGGCACTCCCCAGGGAGCTTTGCCGTCGGTGTACTCGACGCCAGGAAGCTCGTTACCGAGCTCGCCAAGGCGACCCCGACGCTCTAGCTTGTGCCGCTTGATCTCGGCAAGCGCTTCTTCATCGAGCCCGTCCTCACAGAGAATGTACCCACGAGAGTCGCTGAGCGTGATGACTTTGCCGCCATCTTTGAGCACCTGCTCTGCGGCGAAAAGCGCCACGTTGCCGGCGCCGCTGATCGCGACGCGCTTGCCCTCGACCGAGTCATCGCGCCGCTCGAGCATGTTTTCGAGGAAGTAGACGGCGCCGTATCCGGTTGCTTCTTTTCGTACGGGGCTCCCCCCATACGCGAGCCCTTTCCCCGTCAGCGCGCCCTCGTACTCGTTGGTGAGGCGCATGTATTGACCGAACAGGAACCCGATCTCGCGGCTTCCAACGCCGATGTCGCCTGCGGGGACGTCCGCGTCCGCGCCGATGTGGCGGAAGAGCTCGCTCATGAAACTTTGGCAGAATCGCATGACCTCACGCTCAGACTTCCCCTTCGGGTTGAAGTTCGAGCCGCCTTTGCCGCCTCCCATGGGGAGTCCGGTCAGACTGTTCTTGAAGGTCTGCTCGAACCCCAAGAACTTCAATATCGATTCATTGACGCTCTTGTGAAACCGAAGGCCTCCTTTATAGGGACCAATCGAGCGATTGAACTGCACGCGCCACGCGCGATTGACCCGAATGTTGCCGTCATCGTCCTCCCACGTGACGCGGAAGGAAATGACACGGTCGGGTTCAGTCATGCGTTCGAGTATTTGCGCCGCCTTGTACTCGGGATTTTTCTCGACCAATGGCAAGACCGACCGTGCGACTTCGGAAACGGCCTGGATGAACTCGGTTTCGTGCCGGTTGCGGCGCTCCAGGCCTTTCATGAAGCAGTCGTAAGCGTCTTTCGTGCTCTCAGTGTCCGTCATGTCCACTCCTCGCGCTCTATACGCCGGGCGTCAGCTCAAACGTACAAATGACTCTCGAGGAACCACATGTCGAGCTCCGCTCCTCGGAGCCCCTCGGTGTACAGATCCTCCGGGCGCGCACGATGGCGAGGTCACGTGCGACTGACGGGCCGCTATTCGATTCGGAACGTGTATTCGGCGCCCATTCGGGGGGCGGCGAACTTCGGGAAATTGATCGCGATCAGCTTCCGGTTGACGCAGTGCTGAAAGCTCTTGCTGCCGGGTTTGGTGGTGGCGCCGGTCACCGCGCCCTTGCCCGATATCACCATTTGAATGGAGATACGGCTCATGCGCGTGGTCTTGATCTCCCGGAGCACGCAGCCTTGAAAGATCTCGTTGACGTGGCCGTTCATGACCTCTGCAATTCGATTCGAGCTCAGGTGCTCCTGACCCTCGTCGTTGTCGAGATCGCCGAGCTCTGCGGGTTCGAGCATCGCCTCCACGTACGAAGGCAGCTCTCCCTTTGCCCGCTTGGCCTTGGACGAGGCGAAGCCGAGCGCAGTATCGCCGCCGGCAGCCGTTCCATGCGGCGGCAGCGCAAGGGCGTAGGCCTTGGCGGTCCCTGCCGTCGCGGCGCTCGGGATCTTCGCCCCGGGCTCGGTCTCCCCAGGGTTCGTGGAGGTCGTGGCGCAACCGGATACCGTGACCGCGAAGATGGCGCCAAGCGCCAAGACATGCCTGGTTGAATTGCTGATCATCGTCGTGCCTCTCTCATTTTCTTGTCCTGCGCGTCTGCGCGTTCCTTTGCGATTTTTGCGCGCTCTGCAGCGCCCGGATGCGATGCCTTGAGCGACCGCTTGCCGCTGTCGTCGGCCAGCTCGGCGAGCTTGCTGAACGCGCTCTCCATGGCGTGGTAGTCGTAGCCGTGCTTCACCATGAACTTGAACCCGTATTCGTCTGAAGCCGATTCGTCGTTGCGGGAGAACTTCGCATTCAACACCTCTTCGATGAACTTGCCGAGCCGGCTGCCGGTGAGCACCTCGCCGCCCGACCGCGTGTTCGCCCCGACCGCATCCATGCCTGCGGCCACCGCGTACGCTTTCTGATACTGCTTCTTGGCGTGCTTGAGCTTCACGTGACCGATCTCGTGGCCGATCACGCTGCGTACCTCGTCGTCGGTCATGATGATCATCAAGCCGGCCATCACGCGGATGCTCCCGTCCGGTGTGGCGAAGGCGTTGACGTCCTTCACGTCATAGAGCTTGAAGTTGAGGCTCAGCCCGTCTTCGGATCCGAGCCCCTTCACGATTTCGTTGAAGCGACGGGCTAGCGGCTTGCCATCCGGAACGACGGGATTTTGCTGATCCATCTCGGCGACGGCTTGGCGAGAGAGCTTCGCCATTTCTTCGTCGGAAAGCCTGGCCGCGCCGAGCGTCTTTTTCGCCGCCGTGACATTGTCCTTTTTCAGCAGCTTTCGGCCGAATTCAGCCTGTGCCCCGACGGCGAACGACAGCATGAAAACTACGAGCAGGATCTTCTTCATCGACGTGAACCCCCCCATCAACGTAGCAAGATGCGGGGCCTACCCGCAGGGGTGCACAGCCCTTCAGTACTTAGGCAAACCCCGGCTCGCGCGTCTGTAGTAGAGTGCCGGCCACCATGGGCAATGGCGCACACGCTCTGATTCAGACTCTCATCAATGCGGGCATCGACACGTGTTTCACGAATCCCGGCACGTCGGAGATGCACTTCGTGGCAGCCCTCGATGACGCGGACATGCGAGGGGTCCTCTGCTTGTTCGAGGGGGTGGCCTCGGGCGCTGCCGACGGGTATGCGCGCATGGCGGACAAGCCAGCCGCCACGCTCCTGCACCTCGGATGTGGGCTCGGCAACGCCCTCGCAAACCTGCACAACGCGCGCAAAGCACGTGTGCCGATGGTGAACATCATCGGAGATCATGCGACCTATCACACCCAGTACGACGCGCAGTTACAGTCCGACATCGAGACGGTCGCAAAGAACGTTTCGACGTGGATCAAGACCACCCCCGACACCCGTCGACTTGCGGCCGATGCCGCCGAGGCCGTGGCGGTGGCCAAGGGGCCGCCTGCGCAGATCGCGACGCTCATCTTGCCTGCGGACGTCTCCTGGAACGAAGGCGCCGAGCCCGCACGAGCGCCGGCGCCCGCACAGCCGCCCCCCGCCTCGGACGCAACCGTGCAGGCCCTTGCACGGGTCATTCGGGGCTCGGGCAAGAAGGTTGCGTTCCTCCTGGGCAATCGCGTGCTCCGCGAGGCGGGGTTGCGTGCGGCATCCCAGATCGCCGAAAAGACGGATGCGAAGCTTTTCTGCGAGGTCTTCCCGACGCGACTGGAGCGAGGTGCGGGGCTACCCTCCGTCGAGCGCATCGCGTATCTCGCCGAGCTCTCCTCCGTGCAGCTCGATGGCTACGACCACTTGGTCCTGGTCGATGCCAAAGCGCCCGTGTCGTTCTTCGCCTACCCGGGCAAGAAGAGCTACCTCGTGCCGGAGGGCTGCACGGCCCACACCCTCGTGGAGCCGCACGAAGACGCCGTGGCCTCGCTCCGGGCGCTCGTCGAGGCCGTTGGGGCGACCGACACCGCCCCAAGGCTCGAGAGCGCCGGACGTCCGCAGCTCCCGAAAGGCAAGCTCAACGCGGCCAAGGTGTGTCAGGCGATCGGTGCCTTGTTGCCGGCCAACGCGATCATCTCGGACGAAGCGCAGACGTCGGGCGTCAAGCTGCCGACGTTCACCGCTGGGGCCCCCCGGCACGACGTGCTCACTTTGACCGGCGGCGCGATCGGGCAGGGTCTCCCGGTTGCGGTGGGCGCGGCGACGGCCTCGCCGAACCGTCCCGTGCTCGCGCTCGTGGGCGACGGCTCCGCGATGTACACGATTCAGGCGCTGTGGACGATTGCGCGCGAGGGTCTCGATGTGACGACGGTCATTTTCAACAACCGCTCGTACGGCATTCTCAACATCGAGCTTCAGCGCGTTGGCGCCGAGTCGATCGGCCCCGAGGCCAAGGCGCAGTTGGACCTGTCGGAGCCTGCAATCGACTTCGTGTCGATGGCGCAGGGCATGGGCGTACCGGCACGGCGCGTTGCACGGGCCGAGGACTTCAACGCCGCTCTGGAGAACGCATTCGCGTCGCGTGGCCCGTTCTTGATCGATGCCATCGTGCCGAGCGAGTACGAGGGCCTGAAGCTTAAGGCGCTGCCACACATGCTGAGCGCGCTCAGCGGCGTTCCGTCGCCCATCGCAAAGGCGATCAAGAAGAAGATTGCGCCCTGAGCGAATCGATCGCTAACGAAGAACGCTGGCGCTGTCGTGCTTCGCTTTCTCCTCGTGCTCAGTCCAGTGTGTCCGCATCCAGCCGGCCTCCGTACCGGGTGCGGGCAGCACGTGCCCGCCTTCCATGGCCCACTCCGCAGGCATTTCCTGCAGGACTAGCGTGACTTGGTCGTGAGAGGCGGACAGAATCCCGGCGACCTTGCCGACTATCTCGGCGTGCATGCTCGACTTCACTTCGTGGGTGCGGCCCGTTCTGATGGTGCCGACGATGCGTAGCGTCGACTTCGAGGTCCCGCCGAGGTAGTCGTTGAACGTGACATGGACGAACTCCGGTGGCGCTCCCGTATGCGAACAGTGGGATTCCGTGATGGCGAGGGCGATCGCCTGCCGCTTCGCGTCGTCGGTTCGGTGGTCGGAGACACAGGTATAGAGCGGCATCGTCGTTTTCCTTTCTAGTCCGACCTAGCGAGGCTCGTGATCGCCTGCTTTGCGTAGTCAGCGATGAATCGTGGCTTCTTTCGAAGCGGTATCTGTTCCACCAGCGACTTGATCACCGCGCGCCCGGGGGTCTTGTCCGTCGCGCCGATCAAGAGCTCGAACGGAGACTGACGCGTGATGTGGCACCAACGGTCGTTGACTTGACGCATGAGGGCCTCGCGCGCGGTCTGATCGAAGCCATCCGGTACGGCAATCTGCACCATCGAGGAGGTCGACGGCTTGCCCGCGGCGTATCCGCTCCCTCGCGGTATCGTCAACCACGCCACGGTGAGCCGCGCTTCGGGCCCCACGTGCGTCCGGACGGCCTTTTTCAGCGCAGACTCGAGCGCCGGACGCTGTTCACTTGGGATGCGCCCTTCCTGCACCATGCATGTCGCCGTGAGCAGCACGAGAGCCTCGAGTCTACCCCAAGAGATCGACATTGTGTATCCAGGCCAACGCCCAGTTTCTCGCCTTCAGCTCCGCGGGCGGAACCTTGCCGCCAGGAAGCACTTAGCAACCGAGGTCGATATCGCCGTTCGAGTGCCGAAAGAACGCGACGTAACCGGGGAGCACGTACCTCGGATAAAGGAGCACCCCGTCGCTCGCGAAGTTGTGCGTGCCGCCCTTGATGTACTGCCGGCTCGCGGCACTGTTGGCGCCCGTGGTCACGAGGCCGAGCGCACGCGCGATCTTGCTCTTGGCGCCGTCGGCCGCGATCAAGCAGCGGGCGGTGAAGCGTCGACCGTCCTTGCACCGTGCCGTCCAACGGTCGCGAAAGGCCGCGTCGCGCCGGCCGCCTCTTCGAACAGCTCCGCGCCTTGTCGCTCCGCGGATCGCGCGATGCGTTCGTCGCATACGCGTCGCCGGATGGCAGCCACCCGCGGGGCCCCATTCCGGACGCCCTCGTCGGGGCCGACGAAGCTGAGCCCCGAGGGCGACACCAGCCCCCCCGACCTCACCCACTGGACCTCACCGTCAACCTCGAGCTCGTCGAGCACCCCCATCTCTCCGAGAAGATCGAGCGCCGGCGCGCACCACGCATCCCCGCAGCGCTTGTCCCGTGGAAACGTGGCCTTTTCGAGCAACGCAACGCGTTTGCCGGCGCGAGCGAGGAAATAGGCTGCCGTCGCGCCTGCGGGACCGGCTCCCGCGATCACGACGTCGTAGACCGGCGGATTCGAGGACACGCGCGAGGCTTTACATCACCTGCTCGTCCGCGTCGATCGGGGGCGACGCTTGTACCAAGGTCTGATAGGGATGCGGCGGTGAGCATGCTGGGTGGCGCAGACTGGGGCGTGATCGCGGTTTATTTCGCAATCCTCGGCGTGGTGGTGTGGGTTGCAGCGCGCCAACAGGAGACCTCCGCGGATTATTTTCTAGCCGGCCGCAACGTCGGCTTCTTTGCCATCGGGGCGTCGATTTTCGCGTCCAACATCGGTTCGGAGCACATCGTGGGCTTGGCCGGGCAGGGTGCTTCCACGGGTTTGGCGATGGCGCACTACGAGCTGCACGCGTGGATCGTTGTGCTGCTGGCCTGGATCTTCGTTCCTTTCTACTACCAGTCGGAAGTCTTCACGATGCCGGAGCTCTTGGAGAAGCGCTTCGGGCCGCGACCGCGTTGGATCTTGTCGCTGGTGTCGCTCGCGACCTATGTGTTCACCAAAGTCTCGGTCACGGTCTACGCGGGCGCGCTGGTGTTCAAGACTCTCCTGCCCGACACTTTTGGTAGCCCCGACAATGCTTTTTGGGTCGGCGCTTTTGCAACCGTCGTGCTCACCGGCATCTACACGGTGCTCGGCGGCATGCGCGCGGTGCTCTACACCGACTCGGCTCAAGCCGTCGTGCTGCTGATCGGCTCCGCGGCGATCACGTACTTCGGTTTGGAACGTTTGGGAGGGTGGAGAGAGCTCCAGGAATTCACCGCGACCGACGTGGCGCAGTTCGCGCTTTGGCGACCGCTATCCGATCCGGACTTTCCCTGGCTCGGCATCCTGATCGCCTCCCCGATCGTGGGCATCTGGTACTGGTGCACCGATCAATACATCGTGCAGCGCACGCTCGCCGCCAAAGACCTGCGGACCGCACGGCGTGGCGCGTTGTGGGGCGCGTTCCTCAAAGTCTGGCCCGTGCTCATCTTCTTGATCCCCGGCCTCATCGGCGCTGCGCTCAACCACCAGGGATTGCTGCCGCTTCCGGTCGATGCCGCGGGTGCGACATCTGGTGATCAAGTCTTTCCGACCATGGTGGCGGCGCTGTTGCCCGCTGGCCTGCGTGGTCTGGTGGTCGCCGGCATGCTGGCGGCGCTGATGAGCTCGCTGTCGTCTCTATTCAACTCCACGGCGGCGCTGTTCACGGTCGACGTCTACGAAAAGCTTCGCCCCGGAGCCTCGGAGCGGCAGCTCGTCGTGATCGGACGCATCGCCACGGTCGTCGTCGTGATCCTCGGCCTCCTCTGGATCCCGGTGATGCCGCTCGTCTCGAAGGGCGGCCTCTACCAATACCTGCAGAGCGTTCAAGGCTATCTCGCGCCGCCGATCACAGCGGTGTTCCTGCTGGGGCTCTTCAACAGCCGTATCAACAATCGGGGGGCGGTGTGGGGCCTGGGCCTCGGCTTCGCGTTGGGCATGGCAAAGCTGCTCATCCAGGCGCTGTTCGGCGCCGGCAAACGAGAGGAGCCCGCGCTACTCGCCGCGATCGGCGATTTCAACTTCCTTTACTTCTCCGGCGTCCTGTTCTTGATCTCTGTCATCGTCGTCGTAGTCGCCTCGTACACGTCGTCGCCGCCCGACCAAGCCCGCATCAGGGGGCTCACCTTCGCCTCGATCGATCGTAAAGCCGTCCGCGCGAGTTGGGACCGACGCGACGTGATCGCAACGGTAATCGTGTTGGGTTTGGTCGCGGCCATCTACCTCTACTTCTCGTTTTGGGTCGCGGGGCGCCAGCGAGTCGACTCTCCATCCAGCATCGCTCATACGCACTATGGCCTCATGCAGACCTCCACCATTCTTCTCACGAGCGAAGCGGGCGACAAGCTCGCGGTCCAGCCGAACGTGCCGTTTCGCGATGGCCTGGACGGCGGAACCCGCATCGCGATCAGACCCGACGTCCCGAAGCAGACGATCGTCGGAATCGGCAGCTCGTTCACCGAGTCTTCAGCCTTCGTGCTGGCGCACCTCGAAAAGGCTCAGCGACGGTCGGTGATGGAGCAAATCTATGGCGAGGCGGGAGCCAATTTTTCATTGGCGCGGACGGTGATTGGGGCGACCGATTTCTCGGTCGAGGGCAAGTACTCATACGCCGACGTTTCCGGCGATGAGGCGCTGACGCACTTCAGTATTGCGGTGGACGAGGATGGCTTTGACGCCGACGAATATCCCGGCGTGAAGGACGAGGCCTTTGATCTGCTTCCGATGATCCAAGAAGCGCTCGCCATCAAGAGAGCCCAAGCCGACGATGCACTGCACATCGTGGCCTCAGCTTGGACCGCGCCCGCCTGGATGAAGGACATCGAAGACTGGTACCAACCGGGAACGGCTGAAACGAATTGGCAGGGGACCGGTGGAAGCCTGAAGCCCCAGTACGCTCAGACCTACGCGAGCTACCTCGTTCGGTACCTCGATGCCTACCGGGCGGAGGGAGTGCAGATCTGGGGTCTGACGCCGGTCAACGAGCCACACGGCAACAGCGGCTTCTGGGAGAGCATGCACTTTACGCCGCAATCGCAGAACGCGTTCATCAAGCATCATCTCGGTCCCGCGCTCGAACGAAGCGGCCATGGCGACATCGAGCTGCTGATTTACGACCAGAATCGTGACGACCTCGAGTCGTGGACGGACGTCATCTTCGGAGACCCCGAAACGGCCGCCTTCGTCGACGGCGCCGCCGTGCACTGGTACTCGAGCACATTCAAAGTCCACGAAGACGTCTTCGACAGGGTGCACCAGAAGTTCCCCGACTTCTCGATCATCCACACGGAAGGGACGATCGACAATCTGGGAGTCGACGCGCCGGCGGGCGTCTTGGATCCGGAGCGCTTCAAGGAGTCCGACTGGTTCGATAACGATGCCTTCTGGTGGAACGACAACGCGACCGACTGGGCCTACACGGCCACCTGGGCGCCTCGCCACGAAGACCACCCGATCTACACTCCGGTCCATCGCTACGCGCGCAACATCATCGTCAGCCTCGATCATTGGGTAGAGGGCTGGATCGATTGGAACGTCGTGCTCGACGAGCGTGGCGGCCCCAACCACGTGGGCAACTACTGCGGCGCACCGATCATGATCGACGTGAAGTCGGGCCACGTCTACTACACCCCCGTCTTTCACGTGCTGGCGCAGCTCAGTCGTACGATTCGCCCCGGCGATCGGGCGCTTCAGACCAGCAAGCATCTCGACGGCTTCGAAGACGACGCGCTGCACGCGAGCGCTACGATCAACAGCGCCGACCTGGTGAGCGTTCAACTGCTGAACACGACCAAGCGCCCCATACGGTATTCACTGCAGATCGGCGAACAGTTTGCCCAGCTCACCATCGCCGCCAACGCGTTGCAGACCGTGCGCGTACAGCTGTGAGGCGAGCACTAACCGGGCTGCCAGCGGACGCCGGTCGTCGATTCGCTCACGTCCCAGAGTCGTCTTGCGGCCTCGTCGCGGAACGCGATGGGCTTGGGTTGGGTGACTTTGCAGTCGGAGATGTATTTCCCGGTGACGCCTTCGAGCGCCGGGGAGGTCGCCGTCCACACGACGCCCTCGTGTCCTTCTGACTCGTCCTTCGCAAACAGGGCCCAAACGCGAGCGATGGCCTTTTTTGCCGGGTGGGTATTGTTGCCGAGGCCCAGGTTGGTGAAGATGAGGCCCGGATGGACGGCGTTGACGGTGATGTTCGTGCCGTCGAGCCGTCGGGCGAGCTCGCGGGTGAAGTAGATGTTGCCGAGCTTGCTCACGGCGTAGGGGCCGAGCATCCAATAGCGGCGTGCAAAGGTGAGGTCGTCGAAGTCGAGGCGGGCGATCGCGTAGCTGTTGGAGGTGACGTTGACGATTCGGGCTCGCCCGGCGCGGCGAAGGGCCGGAAGAAGCTTGAGGGTCATGGCGAACGGGGCGAAGTAGTTGACGGCCATGGTTTGCTCGAGTCCTTCGGAGGTCAGAATGCGACGCCGGTTCACCAGACCCGCGTTGTTGACGAGGATGTGAATCGGAAGATCTCGGGCGAGGACCTCGTCGGCGGCGCGCTTGGCCTCGGAGAGGAGGGAGAGGTCCGCGATGACCGAGATGGGCTCGAGGCCGCCGGCATCCCGAATCCGCTGGGCGACTGCGGAGCACTTGTCCGGATTGCGGGCGACCAGAATCAGCCTCGCGCCACGCGCGGCGAGCGCAAGCGCGGTGCCTCGCCCGATGCCGCTGGTGGGCCCGGTGACCAAGACGTTCCTGCCCGACAGCGCTTCAGTCAACGTCGAGCTCCTCTTCGGGTGCGAAGCGCTGCGAGGACCGATTCGTCACCGCGGACGGGCAGATCCGCCGCGCGATAGATGGCGTCGATCACACGTGCGTTCTTCACCGCGTCGGCGACGGTCGTGACCGGCTGACTCCCCTCCTGCACGGCGTTCGCAAATGCCGCGAGCTGCGCACCATACGTCGAGCCGCCCGGCACTCGTTCACGGCGGGTGCCGAAATCGGTCCGGACCCGTAGCCGGTGGTAGAGCTCGGGCTTGATGAAGTTCAAAATGCCGATGCTGCCGCGACTCCCCTCGATCCGCATGGACACCGAAAGAAGCTTGCTGCAGCGCATGCCCACGAAGAGCTTCACGTCGCCGCCGGACGGCAGTCGCATCCGCGCGCGCATCCAGCGATCGATCAGGGATCCATGAAGGCCCGCTTCGGCTTCGAGGACCGTCGGTTCTTCCTCGGTCACGGCCCGGATGAAGCCGATCGGATAGCACCCCATGTCGAGGGTTCCGCCACCCCCGGTTTCATAGTGAAATCGAAAATCGTCGAACGGAAGGTACGCGGAGAAGCTGGCGTCGATGAGGCGGATTTCCCCGATCTCGCCGTCACGAACGATTTGCCGAACGCGATCGACGAGCGGGTGGTAGCGAAAGTGCATGGCCTCCGCGACGACGAGGCCGGTTCCTTGGGAGGCCTGAAAGACTCGCTCCGCTTCGCGGGCGTTGGCAGCCAAAGGCTTTTCGCAAAGCACGTGCTTCCCCGCCTCGATGGCTTTGATGCACCAGTCAACGTGCATACCGATGGGCAGGGGGATGTAGACCCCGTCGATGTCGCGGTTCTCGAGCAGGGTGTCGAACGACCGGTACGCCTGCGGGATGCGATGCTTTTTGGCGTAGCGCTGCAGGTGCTCAATGGAGCGGTATTCCTCGGCGACGGCGACGATGTCGACGCCGTCCATCTCGCGTGCGTGTTTCAGCACGGCAAAGGGCGCGATTCGCGCGGCGCCGAGAATGCCGAGGCGAAGGGGTTCGGGCATGCTCCGCCAGTCTTCTACCATCGTTGCAATCCGGTGGCGACTGCGGCACAAGGCAGCGATGAGCTCAGAGCCGCTCTATCGCTCTCGCCCGAGCGGGCATGACATTCGACCCGCGTCGCAGGCCGAGGCCACGAAAATCAACGACTTCGTTTATCTGTCCGAGGGGTTGTCGAACGCGTTTCTGATCGTGACCCCCGAAGGCCGAATCGTGGTCAACACCGGGATGGGCTTCGAAGCGCCGGTTCACAAGCGCAATTTCGACGCCGTGGACGATGGGCCGACACGCTACATCTTGTTCACGCAAGGTCACGTCGACCATGTCGGTGGCACCGACCTGTTCCGCCAAACAGGGACCAAGATCGTCGCGCACGCGAACAACCAGGCGCATCAAGCGGACGACGCGCGCATTTCGGCCTTCCGCGCCATGCGGAGCGGCTTTGCGTTTGCCGACGCCATTGCGAACGCGTTCCAGTACATCCAGGACAACATCGGCGGCGGGATTCCTCCTCAGTCCCGTCCGGTGCCGGACATCACCTTCGACGACCGGCTCGAGCTGGAGCTCGGTGCTCTGCGTATGGAGCTCCTGTGGACGCCGGGTGGCGAGACGACCGACTCGATTGTCATTTGGCTACCCGACCACGCTATTTGCTTCACCGGCAACCTCTTCAGCGCGTTGTTCGGCCACTTTCCGAACCTCGCGACCATCCGTGGCGATCGATACCGGGAGGCCTTGGTCTTCATCGACTCGCTCGAGCGGGTGCTCGCGCTCCAACCGGCGGTCCTGTTGCCGGGTCACGGCGGACCGGTCGTCGGTACGGACACGATTCGAGAGGAGCTCACGCGTTTGCGCGATGCCGTTCGGCATGTGCACGACGAAACCGTGAAAGGGATGAATCATGGCAAAGACATCCACACGCTGATGCGCGAGATCGAGCTCCCGCCCGAGCTCGAGGTCGGCGAAGGGTATGGGAAGGTGTCGTGGAGCGTCCGGGCGATCTGGGAAAACTACGCCGGATGGTTTCATCACAACTCGACCACCGAGCTTTACGACGTTCCTGCGAAGGCCGTGCACACCGATCTGGCAGAGCTTGCCGGTGGCCCCGATTCGATCGCGGAGCGTGCCGCCCAGAAGCTCGAGGCGGGCGAAGCCGTGGAGGCGATCCATCTCGCTGAAGTGGCGCTTTCGGGAGCGCCGATCCACGTGGCGGCGCTCGAGGTGATGATCGCCGCGCACGAAAAGCTCGAGTCCGAGAGCGAGAACTTCTGGCTCACCCAGTGGCTGCGAAAGCAGCTTGCGGATCATCGCGCAACGCTTGGCGCCGCAAGGGCAAAGCGGGCCGAGCCATGACGGAGCGACCCAATGACATCCACATCGATGACCTCGCGGCGCCGGTCCTCACGCCGATGCAACAGATGGTACTCGACAGCATGGCGGGGGCCGAGGTCGTGTTCACGATGGACGCCGTGCTGGGCGATGCCGAGGAACGCACGGGCCTGTCGGATTTCGGGCCCGAGGATTTCATCGAGCGCTTGCAGGTGTGGTGCCAAGCCGCGGATGAAGATGTCGGGCTTGGACCGATGGGCAGGATGCGCTTCTACAACGACATGGTGCGGTACGCGTCCAACCGTCTGCGGTTTCATGACTTGTTGAAGCGCCACCCAGAGATCCTCGACGTCGAGATCAAGCAGCCGATCGTCATCGCCGGGCTACCGCGCTCGGGAACGACCCATCTGGTGAACCTCATCGCGGCCGACTCGCGCCTGCGCTCGCTTCCGTACTGGGAGAGCCTCGAGCCAATTCCGGACCCCACGGCGAAGCCGGGACCCAAGGCGCAGGACCCGCGCTACGTGAAGTGTGCCGGCGAATACCAGATGCTGGGCCAAATCGCGCCGCTTCTTCGCAACATGCACGACCTCGCGCCCGACCACGTGCACGAGGAAATCGAGATCGGCGCGCTCGACTTCTCGACCTATCTGCCCGAGTGGAACGCCACGGTGCCCCGTTGGCGCGACTACTACTACGCGCACGACCAGCGGCCACACTACGACTACTTGAAGAACGTGCTCAAAGCGTTGCAATGGCTGCGCGGCCCGGACCGCTGGGTTCTGAAGTCGCCGCAGCACATGGAGCAGCTCGGTCCCCTGATTGAGACGTTTCCCGATGCGACCGTGGCGATCACCCACCGCGACCCGGTGTCAGTCGTGGCCTCGGCGATCACGATGCTGACCTACGGGGACCGGATGCGGCGAACCAAGGTCGATCCACCGGCTGTGGCGGCCTATTGGGCGGACCGCGTCGAGCACCTGCTGCGGGCGTGCGTGCGAGACCGCGAGCTCCTGCCGGCGGATCGAAGCATCGACGTCCTCTTTCACGAGCTCATGACGGACGACGTCGGGATGGTGAAGCGCATCTACCGGGTTGCCGGGTTACCGATGACCGATGAGGCGCGCTCGTCACTCGATGCGTACGTGGCGAACAACCCCCGCGGCAAGCACGGACGGATCGTCTACGACCTGCAGGGCGATTTCGGCGTGGACCCAGACGTGCTTCGAAATCGGTTCGACTTCTACTTGGAGCGTTTTCCCGTGCGCGTGGAGGCAGGATGAAAACTCGAAGCGGTCGACTCATGACATGATTGGTAGCGTCTTTATCTGCCTGGGCGGGCTCGGGCTCTTTTTGTTGGGCATGGTGGTGCTCACCGAAGGCCTGCGCGCGCTCGCGGGACGTGCTTTGCGCCGGGTGCTGAGCCGCTTCACCCGGAGCCCCCGCTCCGGGGTGATCACCGGCGCTCTCACCACCGCCGTGGTGCAGTCCTCGAGTGCGACTACTGTTGCGGCCGTCGGTTTCGTGGGTGCGGGTCTCCTCACGTTTCCTCAAGCCCTCGGGATCGTCTTCGGGGCAAACGTCGGCACCACGGTGACCGGTTGGCTCGTCGCCTTGCTAGGTTTCAAGCTGTCGCTCGGCACAGCGGCGCTGCCGATTGTGCTTGTCGGCGTGCTCATCCGCCTCTTTAGCAGGGGGCGAGCTTCCTCGGCTGGATTCGCGCTGGCGGGTTTTGGCCTCATCTTCGTCGGCATCTCGCTCTTACAGCAGGGGATGAGCGGGTTCGTTGGCATCGTCACCCCCGAGAGCTTCCCGGGAGATACGTGGTCGGGCCGCTTGCTCCTCGTGCTGTTCGGGATCGCGTTTACGATCGTCACGCAATCCTCGAGCGCGGGCGTGGCGATGGCCCTGGCCGCGGTCAACACGTCCACGATGACGGTGCAGCAAGCCGCGGCGACGGTGATCGGGATGGACATCGGCACGACGGTCACGGCCGTTCTCGCGACCGTGGGCGGCTCCGCACATGCGAGACGCACCGGATACGCCCACGCGACCTACAACGTATTCACGGGCGTCGGCGCGTTCTTCATTCTCGTTCCCTTCATGGGCGCGCTCGAACGCTTTGCCCCTCAGTTCCTCGCTTCCGAACCAGAGCTCGTCCTCGTGACGTTCCACACCTTCTTCAACGTCCTTGGTGTCCTCATTGCCCTATCGTTGGCGGGCAGGTTTGCGAGCCTGTTGACGCGGCTCGTGCCTCTGAAGGCCGTGCCTTTCGTTCAAGACCTGGACCATTCTCTTGTCGACGCGCCCGCTGCGGCGCTGGATGCGCTCGGGACTACGTTAGCGGCCCTTACTGCGGAGGCTTTCGAGCTGATTCAGCGCTTACTCGACGTCACCCCTGCGCCCTCGATCGAGCTACGCGTTGCACGGATGCGCCAAGCGTTGAATGAAACGCGCGAATACGTGGAGAAGATCCGCAGCTCGCCTGCAAAGGGATGGACCTACTATCGACATCTTTCCGGGATGCACGTCATCGACCACCTCGACCGGCTTGCCGATCGAAGTGATGAGGCAGAGCGGTGGGCCACCGTGCGAGAAGACCCCGCGCTCCGGGCGATCACGAAAGAGCTCGCCCTCGCGCTCGATGCCGTGCGCGAAACGTTGATACACGGGGATCGCATGGTCGACGAGGAAAGCCTCGAGGCCACATGGCAATCGCTTCAACGAGACGGCCGAGCGTACAGAGAGCGCGTGCTCGATCGGGTTGCAGTTGGAGGGTTCGACGCCGTCGAAGGCATCGGGCGGCTCGATGCCGTGCGCGGTGTGAGGCGGGTCGCTTACCACAGCTGGCGAATTGCCTACCACTTGAACCGTTGCCGAAGGCACGACGTGCCAGCCGAGGTGGCCAAGAAGACCACCGTGCCGCCTCACGCCGAAGCGGAGCCCCCGGAACCGCGCTAGGAGTCGTGGAGGCGACAGCGAATCAGCGAGTGGGATCTGAACGTTCTGCGTTTCTACGTCCAGTAACCTCGCCCATCGCGGGGCTCTCTCCGCGCGGTTCGCAACGGCCGCGTAGTGCACGTGTCGCGACGAACGCGCCCGGGTTTGCCGACAGCAGCATTGGGCGGCGATCGGGCCCCGTTCGCCGCGATTGCGGATGCATCGCATACGTAGAGCCCCGGGTAGCCAAACACCCATCGCTAGATGGCTGGTGGGCTACCCCGGAGGCTCCACGTAGTAGCCGCCGATCGGAATAAACATCTCGTCGTCTGTCGTCGCGCCGCCGAGAAGCGGGCAGGCATCGCACATTCCGCCGCCGCACACCGAGTCATCGCCGCCGCAGGGGATGCCTTGGTCGTCGCCACCCAGGCAGGCACGGTCCGATGCTTCGCAACCGCAGTGCGCTTGCGGAAGATCACAGGTGAATGCATCGGGGCGCACGGAGTGACGTTTTACTTCCGAGGCGTCGTCCGCACCGTTGTCGAACACGGCACACGCCTTGAAGGTTCGTTCGGCTTCGTTTTCGCTGTCGAATGCTGGGAGATCGCCCGCTGGGTAGTACTTGTAGATCGGATCGTCGTAAATCCTGCTTTCGTATTCGGGCTCGGACTCCGGCACGCCGCACCCCTCGACCCCGACGCAGGCCTGATGCGGAGGGTTCCAGATTCGAAACAGCTTGCCGCGCTGGTGCATGTGCGAGCTGAGGTACATGAGCCGCGTGTATTGGGGCACGGTGAACGTCATGCAGATCTCCTTTTTGGTGAACGGCGCGACCGGGCTCATGGCGAAGATGTTGCTGGCGTCGAAGATCCCCTGCGCAGGCCATCGACGATCGCTCGCGAAAGCGAGCGACAGATTGACCCACTGCTCGATCGTCGTGTCCTGCTTCGTCAGATTGAAAGCGTGGCTGTTCCACGCGATGAACCCTTTGACCGGCAACACCTGGTAGACGCCTGTCACGAGGTCATTGACGAACCGAGACTCCTGGGCCCCGCTGAACTGAGTTCGTGCCGATGTAATGCCGCCCGGCGTCCCGCGAAAGAGCGCGGGGGCGTGGGGGTATCGATTGCAGGTGAAGCCGGTCACGACTTCTGTTGCGCAGTGCGATCGGCTTCCACATGCGTCGCGTTCCGTTGGGTCGCACGGCGTGCCATTCTGCTCGCCTCCAAGACAGGTCCAGGAGCCCCACTCCGGTGACTTCGGATCGGACGGCACGGTGTAGGCGTCGACTATGCTGTGGTGCGATTGGCCGTCCTGCGCGAGCTCGACGTCTTCGAACGCGAAGCAGTCCTGCGGGCCGAACTGTGGACACCCCGTGATCGCCTCGGCGGGAACGAGCTCCGTGAAGTCATAGTAGGTCACGAAGCAGACCTCGTCCTCGCTCTCGGCGGGCAAGTTCCAACCTCCGGAGTAGAACTGAACGCCGGTACCCGGCTCCGGCGGCGGAAGCGGCTCGATCTTGTTCGGAGCCGCCTCGAACGAGCCTTCGCACCCTAGAAGACCCATGGCCTTGGCCATGACCTGATCGGAAGTCGCCCCGTTTCGAATCCAAAGACGAATGGCTTCGAGCTGATCGTCGGTCAACGGATCGGCATTGAGCGGCATCGCTTGCCCCAGCGGTCCGAGATCCGTGCCATCGACCTTTGCCTGCAGCTTGCGATAGAGCACGCTCGTCTCGGGCTCGCCCGGATTTACCCGGTGCAAGCCCTCGTCGATGGTGCTGCGCGCATACACGAGCTGGCGATGCGACACGTCCGCGCGAAGATCCAAACCTCCCTCCGCAGCCGCCCCGTGGCAGACCGACTGCGTGCATCCTTTCGCTTCGAAAACCGTCTCTTGAATCGCGGCGAAGGTGCTCTCGAAACAGGCATCACTTGCACCTGCGGGAGCGCCCTCGCCACTGCAGCCCACCGTCCCAAGCGCCAGCGCGGCGCCGAGGACTTCTACCAACCAGAGTGTGCGCGCCATGTCGCACCTCCTCTCCCGCTCAGTCAGGCGAGACCGAAACGATGACCACCTGGTATCATGGAGTGACAGGACTCGGGAAGGAGCGCGTTTCGGGACCTTCGTTTGGGGACTACTCTTTTAGCTCTTTTAGCCCTTGGGGATCATCCTGAGCGCCAAATTGCGCGGTACCAGATGTCATGTCGCCAGGGACGTGAACCGCAAAGGGCGTTTGTAGTTACTATGCTCGCCGAGAACGGCGTGATCAAAATCGCGCGGACGCAGCTATCCGATGGCTCGACCCCCGAAGCCGAGGCGCGGTATTGTAAAAAGCGGCGACCTTCTTCGGGGTGGTTGCGGACGATGCGCGCTCAACCCGGGGACGGCCGAAGTCAACGACCTCGCGACGCCACTTCCCGTTCAGTGCGAGCACGTCGTGATAGACCATGAGGTTCACGCAGGGGCGCGGAATCAGGGCGGCTGCATGACACCAAAACCGCCAACCTAAGGGGGCGCACTGCAACCGCACCGTGTTAGGCTCGCCTTCATGGGTCCAACGTGCACCTCGTGGCCCCTCCGTCGTTCGCTGGCGCTAGACTTCATTGGCTCTTTCCTTTTGATCTCCTCGGTGCCGAGCGGCGCAGGGGCAGACCCGCCGAACGTCGTGCTCATCCTGGCCGACGACCTCGGCTTCACCGACACCGCGCCATACGGCGGCGAGGTCCCGACTCCGTCGATCAGTGCGCTAGCGGAGCGGGGCATCACCTTCACCAACCATCACATGGCGGCAAGCTGCGCACCCACGCGCGGAATGCTGTTGACGGGTGTGGATAGCCATCTCAACGGCGTGCCCAACATTCCCGAAGCGATTCCTCCCGTGCAGGCCGAGGAATCCCCGAACTACCGGGGCACGCTCGGTCACAACGTCGTCACGATAGCGACGCTTCTGAAAGATGCGGGCTACCACACGTACATGTCCGGCAAGTGGCACCTTGGAAAGGCGCCGGAGATGCTGCCTAGCCGTCGTGGTTTCGAGCGGACCATTGCCATGGCGGACACGGGCGCCGACAACTGGGAGAA
Source organism: Polyangiales bacterium (assembly GCA_041576815.1). Taxonomy (GTDB): domain Bacteria; phylum Myxococcota_A; class Polyangia; order Polyangiales; family Houyiibacteriaceae; genus SG8-38. The sequence continues at coordinate 13,227 of JBFGKE010000004.1, read as the reverse complement.
GAAGCCGTATCTGCCGATGTACAAGAAGGCGAATTGGTTCGGCGACGGCAAGGAGATCGATCTGCCGGAGGACTTCTATTCGTCGAAATTCTTGGTCGACAAGATGATCGAGTTCATCGAGTCCAACCGAAACGACGGGAAGCCCTTCTTTTCGTATCTTCCGTTTCAGGCCGTCCACATGCCCGTCCAAGCGCCTCAAGAGTACACCGACAAATACATGGGCAAGTACGACGAGGGATGGGCTTCGCTCAGGCAGAGCCGCCTCGAGCGCGCCAAAGCGCTGGGCGTGGTGCCGGTGAACACCGAGCTAGCGCCCGTGCCGACGACGGGGGATTGGGCGTCACTCACGGACGAAGACAAGAGATACAAGTCGAAAGAAATGGCCGTGTACGCGGGCATGATCGATGCGATGGACCACCACATTGGCCGGCTCGTCGAGTACCTGCAGGATGCGAATCAATTCGACAACACCGTGTTCATTTTCACGTCTGACAACGGTCCCGAGGGCACCGAGGTATTGAGCGGCGCGCGTGAGATTTACATTCGGCTGTGGTTTGCGACCCACGGCTACAGCCTGGACTACGAAACGCTTGGCACGCGCGGCAGCTTCGTCGATATCGGCCCTAGTTTCGGCAACGCCGCAGCGTCGCCGTTGGCATATTACAAGTTCTTTGCTCATGAAGGTGGCATGCGCGTCCCGATGATCGTCGCCGGGAGTATGGTGTCCCCGGCGGGGAGCGTCTCGAACGCATTCACTTATGTCACAGACCTTGCGCCCACGATTCTCGAGATCGCCGGTGTCGAGCCTCCCGCTGGCGCTTACGAAGGCCGGCGAGTCGAAAACATGAGCGGAAAGAGCCTGCTGCCGTTACTGCAAGGACGGGCCGACAGGGCACACGAGCCAGACGAACCCATCGGATACGAGCTCGCCGGCAACGCCGCGCTGTTCAAGGGAGAGCACAAGATTGTCATTGATCGCGGTCCAGTGGGCGACGGCGAATGGCATCTGTTCAACTTCGTGACCGACCCAGGTGAGACCACCGATCTCAAAGAGCAAATGCCCGCGTTGTTCGCGGAAATGATGGAGGACTACCGGAGCTACGCGCGCGACAACCAGGTTCTGCCGGTCCCAGACGGCTACGACCAACGGAAAGAGGTGTTTCGCTACGTGCTTCGCAACAATCCAGACCCGCTTCTACTTTCGATCCTGGCGGGTTTTGCCTTGTTGGTTCTCTTCCTCGCATGGCGCGGGGCTCGCGCGATTCGAAAGCGCGGTAGAGCCTCTTGATGACGCGCACTTGGTAAACTTCCGCATGCGCGTTCGCTTTGTTCGGGGACGAGGCTCACCGCAACCCCTACGCCGCAAACGCAAAAGCTTCGCCTGAAATCGACCGCTTGGGAAACAATTACGTATAGCGGGCCGAGCCCGGCGACCCCAGATGAAGGAGGGCTGTTGTCAGTCGGAGAGCTTCTGATGCGTTGGATGGTGACTTTGTTTTTCGTGCTCGCGCTAGGCCTGATGGGCTGCAGCGAGGCATCGGGGACCGACAATTGGGCCCCGCTAGACTATGAGTCCAATCCGCACGCTGCGAAGTACGACTTCAGTGAGGTGGACTCGGCGTCGGCGGACTTCGTAGAGAGGTGGGCTAACGTTGATGGGATTACTCTGGCCGTCGTGCGCGAGAACGAAGGCCAGATCTACGAAGCGGCGTACGGCGAGTTCGAGCGTGACCGAGTCAGCCTGCTCGCGTCGACCACGAAGGTGCTTTCCGTTGGCATCATTCTTACGCTCGTAGACCAGGGGCTGCTTGAGATCGACCGACCCATCGTCGAGTACCTGGACTGGGGTGAGCATCACCCGACGGTGACGGTAGAGGATCTACTCTCGATGATGTCCGGCATCGGGAAGTTGCCAAGCGAGGAAGCCCAAGAGGGCCTATGCAGCTTTGATCCCTCCACGACTTCGGAGACCTGTGCGCGCGAGATCTTTCAGGACGAGAGCGATTCCATACCGCCCGGTCAGGAGTTCAGATACAGCGAGTCCGCGTGGACACTGGCCGGCGGCGTGGCGCAAGTCGTCTCGGGAGAGAGCTGGGCGGAGCTGGTCGAGAAAAGACTCGTGGGGCCCTGCGGGCTACCTGACACCCAGTATTTCGGTGGGGCGATCCTTCCTGAATACCCTGAGGGATTCGCTCCCGAAGATGTTCCTCCTTCCGAGAACCCAAGTATTGGTGGCGGCGCAGCCTCCACCGTTAACGACTACAGCAAGGTGCTTCTGATGCACCTCCATGAAGGCATCTGCGGGAACAAACGCGTCCTATCGCCCGAGATGATCCGCGCCATGCAACGAGACATGGTCCCGGACGGCGTGGCCATGCCCGATTGGAATATTGAAGCGAGCAACTACGGCATGGGTTGGTGGAAACACGTAGACAAGCCTGGGCTGCTCATCGACAGTGGAGCGTTCGGTGCGAGGGCGGTACTGCATCCAGAGGAAGGCTGGGGAGCGATTCTGATCATCGAAAGCAGAAGCTTTGTGGGAAGCTTTCTCGTCCGCGAAATCGTGCCGCTGATCCGCTCTGCGGTGCTAGAAGCAGATGACAGTCTGTGATGCAATGCCAACCCGGACCCGTCGTTGCGTCCCGTGCCGTGGGGCCACCGTCCGCGCCTTGCACCAAACTGATGGTGGTCGACGTTCCCTCGGGGAATCGAACCCTATGCGCCGCGATCCGCGAGGCTTCAGCGCACGGCGTTGTCGCGTCCAAGGCCCCGGTCGGTGGCATTGACGAGGCAGGCCATGTTTCCGTGCGGGTGGCGATTTTCGTACATGAGCTGGTGCGCGGTTGGGATCCCGTCAAAGCCGAACGTCTTGGTCAGGCAGGGATCGATGCGTCCCCGGACCACGAGCGCATTGAACTCGGCCGATTGCTGATCGTTGGCGAAGTGCGAGCCTTGGAGGCGTTTCTGGCGCATCCACAGGTACCTCAGATCGGCCATCGCGTTGTATCCGGTCGTGCCCGCGCAGATCACCACCATGCCGCCGGTGTCGCAGACGAACACCGAGGTCGGCACGGTGCTCTGGCCGGGATGCTCGAACACCAAGGCCGGGTTCTTCCGCTCGCCGACGATTTCCCAGACCGCCTTGCCGAATCGGCGGGCCTCTTTGAGCCAAGCGGCCTGCGCTGCCCGATCGTTCCCATCGGGCAAGAGCCCCCAATGGTCGAATTCCTTGCGGTTGATGCATCCCTTGGCGCCGAGCTTCTCGCAGAATTCGTACTTGTCGGGAGAGGAAACGATGGCGACCGGAGTGCCACCGAGCTCACGCACGATTTGGATCGCCATCGACCCGAGCCCTCCAGCCCCTCCCCAGACGAGAACGACGTCGCCGGGACGCACGACGTTGGGCGGCCAGCCGGTGAGCATGCGGTAGGCCGTCGCACCGACGAGCATGTACGCAGCGGACTCCTCCCAGGTCAGCCCTTCGGGTTTGGGAAGGCACTGGTGTGCTTGCACCTTGGTGAACTGGCCGAAGCTTCCCCAGCTGGTTTCGTAACCCCAGATGCGAAAGCTCGGAGCGTACATCGGGTCGCCGCCGCCGTGTGCGGCTGGGTCCTCTCGGCGCCACTGCCCGCAGTGCATCACCACCGTGTCGCCGACCTTCAGGCTATGGACGTCGCTTCCAACCGCCCAAACGATGCCTGACGCATCACTGCCGCCGATGTGAAAACCCGACTCGTCCGGAAACCACGGGTCCTTGGGTCGGTTTTTGGTGACGTCGATCGGTTTGCCGAGCCCGGCCCACACGTTGTTGTAGTTGACGCCTGCGGCCATGACGTAGACGAGGACTTCGTCCGGGCGGAGGTCCTTCGGTGTCGAGACAGTCTCGACCTCGAACGCCTTGGTCGGCTCGCCGAATCGTTCGGGCCGAATCACCTGGGCATACATCTTGTCCGGTACGTGACCGAGAGGGGGAAGCTCGCCGAGCTCGTACAAATCCTTCTTGGTTTCCGACATCTGCGGGGGTTAGCCCAGGAAGCCGATTCCGGCTAGTCGAAGCGCGCGCTAGCGCTGCGCGCCACCGCCCAACGTACGAACCAAGGTCCGAAATCTGGGTTCCACCGCCAGCGGGGGCAAGCACGGATCGCGCTGCAGCGTCGACACGTCGGCAGAGCCCTTGCCAGCGGCGGCTTCCAGGGCGCGGACAGATCGGCGCCTTGCGTCTCACCCGAGCTCTTTCCAGCAAGACTCAGAATCGTCGCGATCGCCAACACCACAACCGTCAGCAGCGTGGCGATCGTCTGTCCCTCATTGCCCCTGTCGGGCTTGAACGGCGGCTTCGATCTGAGCCTTCACGGCTTCTAGGTTGAAGGATGCGCCCTTTTGCATCGGCGGGAACTCAATCGCCGTCTTTGCAAGCTCGGCCACCCTGCGCTGCACGAAAACGAAGCGCCAGAACTCTCGGGCATAGAACTCCATGAACCAGTCCGGTGAGCCCACCCCGAAATTGGGGTCGGAATACCGCTCGAACGGATCGCGTCGCAGGTTATGAATCAGGGGCATGTTGAGCTTGACCTTGGCGCCCGGCCAACCATCGGGCTGGTCGATGAAGGTGAACTTCCAGTCGCCGAGTCGAACTGCTCCCAGCGTCGACTCGCCAAAGTACCAAACCTCTTCACGCCGGCTTGGACCCTTGCCCGTCAGCATGTCCATCTGGTTGTAGCCGTCGAGATGAACTTTGTATTCGCGGTCACCGAGCTTCTTCCCTTTCTTGAGCTCGCTCACGATATTCGGGTTGCCAGCCGCCGCTACCAACGTCGGGAACCAGTCCATGCCGGACATGATGCCGTTCTCCACCTTGCCCGCCGGAATCTGTGCGGGCCAACGAACGACAGTGGGTACGCGAAAACCGCCCTCGGTCGTCATGCCTTTGGCGCCCTTGAAAGGTGTGTTGCCGCCGTCCGGCCAGGTAAAGACTTCGGTCCCGTTGTCGGTGGTGACTCCGATGATCGTGTTCTTTGAGACGCCCATCTTCTCGAGCTTCTTCATGACCGCGCCGACGATGTCGTCGAACTGGGCCATACCGGCTTCCTGAAGACCGTAGTTGTTCTTGCCTTGAAGCGCTTTGTACTTCGGTGAGAGAAAAGTAAAGATGTGCATGCGCGTGGGGTTCAACCACACGAAGAACGGTTTGTTGTCCTTCTTCGCCCGCTCCATGAAGTTCAGAGTGTGCTTGAGAATCTCGTCGTCCACGGTCTCCATGCGTTTGGGCGGGAGGGGGCCGGCGTCCTTGATCTTTTGTTTGCCGACCTTGCCCCATCTGGGCTGCACGGTTGGGTCGTCTTTGTCGGCTGCCCAGGAGTGCACCATGTTGCGTGGCCCAATCTCGTCGAGGAGATCTTTCGGATAACCAGGCCAGTACGGATCCGACATGGCATCGAGGTGGTAGAGGTATCCGAAGAACTCGTCGAACCCACGAACCGTCGGAAGGAATTGGTTGAGGTCGCCCAAGTGGTTTTTGCCGAACTGCCCCGTCGCATAGCCCATGGCCTTCAGCGCAGTTGCAATCGTCGGCGCTTCCGCAGGCAGGCCTAACGGAGAGCCTGCTTGACCCACCGTGGTCATCCCGGTTCGCATCGGAATCATGCCGGTGATGAAATTCGCTCGGCCGGCGGTGCAGCTTGCCTCCGCGTAGTAGTCGGTGAACATCACGCCCTCGGCAGCCAAGCGATCGATGTTCGGCGTCTTGCCCGACATGATCCCGCGGTGATAGGCGCCGATGTTAAACCAGCCGATGTCATCCCCCATGATGATCACGATGTTCGGCTGCTGCGGCTTCTTCGCCCTCTTGGCCGAAGCCGTCGAAGTCACGGCCAGGGACGCAAGGAGGGTCGCGGCCGCCAGCGCGCGAACGTGAAGTTGAATTGGCTTTTTGATCATGTCAGACCCTACCACTGGTTCTCCCGTTTCTGGATCGGTTTTCCAGGCCGGCGTTCACGTAGCTAGGGTGCCCGCCAAACATCGGCACTCGTCTGAGCTACAGTCTCCAAGCGAAGTCTTCGGGCAGGTGAGCCCCTAAAGGAGGTTCGATTGTCTCTTGATGCGATACCCAACCGGTGGGAGATCTTGATGGTCGCGCTCATCATCGGCGCCACGCACGTCATCTCGCCGCGAGTCTTTGGGCTTCGAAAGCATCCGGAACGGCAGGCAGCCTTCGGTAGAGGGCTCGCGGTCGCCTATGTCTTCCTCCATCTCATCCCGAGCCTCGACGCGGGCCACGAAGCCGTGGGTCCGCGCATCTATTTCGTCGCCCTGCTTGGCTTCGTCGTCTTCTATGGTTTGGATACTTTCTTCCAGCCACCCAAGCACACCCACCCGACGAAATATCATGCGTATCTGGGAGCTTTCTTCGTTTATGACGGGCTCATGGTGTTCACACTGGGTCTCGAGCTTCCGCCCACGTCCATTCTGACGGTGGTATTTGCGCTTTCGCTCGCGCTCGATGTGCTCAACACCGATATCGAGCTCCAAGGGGACTACGGCGCGCGGTTCGTCAAGTCTGGGCGCTGGGTCCTGTTCGCAGGGGTGGCTGGCGGCTATTCCCTGAGTCTGGTTCGGCGCCCGCATCCTCTGGTCGTGGATGTCCTCACCGCGGCGCTCGCCGGTTTCATGATGTTTCACACGTCAAAGGGTGTCTTCCCCGTATCGAAAGACAGCAGGTTCCCAGCGTTCTTGGCTGGGGTCCTCGTGTTCTGGCTGTTGCACGTCGCGCTAGGCGCAGCGGAATGAGCCCGTGGCGTCGACGGCCGCTACTCCGGGTACGGCTTCGTTTCCATCGCGATGCGCGAAGGAAACCATGAGGTTGCACCAGATACTCGCCTGCCTTGCTGCTTTGTCGATCCTCGTTCCGAGCGTGTCGATCGCACAAGCGCCAGACCAGGTTCCGGCGAAAGAAAAAGCGCAGAGCGCCAGCGAAGAAGAAGCCAAACAGACCGAGGTCGACATCGTCGAGCAAACGGGCGAGCTCGAGAACGGGCTTCTATTTGGCTTTTCGCACGCGCTCCGCCTGGTTCGAAACCGACCGGGCGCGTCTGCAAGCGAGTTGCGCCGCTCCGACAATGTCTACGGCTTCCTGTTCGGCTACGAACGAGTCCTCCACCGCTACCTCGCGCTGAGCATCATCAAGCCCTTCTACTTCAACGGCGATCGGGTCGATTCGTCGCTCGAGATCGTCTTGGCCGGCAAATATCGCAAGAACAGTTGGGAGCCCTTCCTCGGCGCCGGAGTCGTCTCCACGATCAGCAGGATCACCGAGAAGGAAGGCGGAGAGAAAGTCGAGACGGTCGAGTTTTCAGTGGGGCTTCTTCTCATCGTGGGTTTCAAGTATTTTTTCACGCCCAATTGGGCAATCGAGCTCGAGTTCGGCTACGAGCTCGCACCCAAGAGCACCACCCTCGAGCACGCTTTCGCCGGTTCTTACCAAGGCGCGTATTTTTTCTAACTAAGGGCCCGCAGTCCTCGAGACGTCGGCGGCGGCCGTCCGGCCACGAGAACACAGCGGAATTACGGAGCGTTCGCTGCGTTCCCATCAACGTTGGTCAGCTCTCTTTTGTGCTCGCTTGCGGGAGACCCGTGTTTCCGGGCAGGATGCGGCGCATGCACCCGTCAACCTTCTGGTCGACGCTCGGGGCCGCTTTGGTTCTCTGCGCGTCACACGCCGTGGCTCAACCATCGTTCGTAGCCTTCGAGACTGGGCCTGTTCGGCCGATCGCGATCCACGGGGGGATCCTCGCTGTGACCAACACACCGGACAATCGGCTCGAGACGTTCAACGTGGTGTCCACCGGCATCACCCGGCGCCACTCCGTGCCGGTCGGCCTAGAGCCTTGTGCGGTCGCAGTGCGTGCGGGAGGGACGCAAGCGTGGGTCGTCAACCACCTGTCGGACAGCGTGACCATCATCAACTTGGTTTCCGGACGGATCGTCCGAACGCTGCTGGTAGGCGACGAGCCACGGGACATCGTGTTCACCGATCCGGATGGCGCGGGACCGCTTGGTGAACGCGCGTTCATCACGACGGCTCACCGCGGGCAGCATCGGACGGACCCCTCGATCACGGCCGTCCCCGGCGCGGGCGACCCTCAGCTCACGACGCCAAGCGTCCCGCGAGCGGATGTGTGGGTCTTCGACGCGAACAATCCGGGCGCGGGCGTCGGTGGAGCACCCATCGAGATCATCGAGCTCTTCGGCGACACGCCGCGCGCGCTCGCGGTCAGCCCTGACGGAAGCACCGTGTACGCGGCGGTCTTCCACTCGGGGAACCAAACCGCCGTCGTTCATGAGAACGCGGTGTGTGATGGCTTTGGCACTAGCGCTTGCAGTGGAGACGGAGTCACTTCGCCCGGCGGGCTCGGGGGCGGCAACCTGCCCGGCGGTAGTCCCGGTCCGTCGACCAACTTTGCGGGCGAGCAAGCCCCCGAGGTCGGTTTGATCGTGCAGTTCGACGAAGCGTCGGGAGAGTGGCGGGACGAAAACGGAAGAAACTGGAGCAATGGGATACGTTTCTTTCTTCCGGATCTCGACGTGTTCGAGATCGATGCGGCGACCCGAGCCGTGACCGACAGCTTTGCGCACGTCGGCACGATCAACTTCAACATGGTCACCAACCCCGTCAATGGGAACCTCTACGTCTCGAACACCGACGCCCAAAACCTGACGCGCTTCGAGGGCCCTGGAAACTTCGGGGGAACGACGGTTCAGGGCGACCTTCATCGGGCGCGCATCACCGTCATCGACGCGTCGGGCGTCTCGCCTGTCCACCTCAACTCCCACATCAATTACGCGGTCACGCCCGCTCCGGCCGGGACCAAGAATCACAGCCTTGCCACTCCCCTCGACATGGTGGTCTCATCCGACGGGTCTACTCTCTATGTTGCGGCGTTTGGTTCAAGCAAGGTGGGCGTGATTCCGACCTCCGACCTCGACAGCGGCGCGTTCGACCCGCTGACTGAGAGCGGCAACTACATTCAAGTTTCGGGGGGCGGGCCAGGTGGTCTCGCCCTCGACGAGGTGAACGACAAGCTCTACGTGCTCACGCGCTTTGACAATTCGATCTCGGTCATCGACCTCACGACGAATCCGGGCAGCGAGGTCAACCACCTGCCTCTTCACAACCCCGAACCGGACTCGATCGTCGTCGGACGCCCGGCGCTTTACGACGCGCTCAACACGTCGAGCAACGGCGAGGCCTCCTGCGCGAGCTGTCATGTCTTCGGCGACTTCGACAGCCTTGCCTAGGACCTCGGGAACCCCGACGAGGTCGTGACCAGCAATCCGATGACGATCAATTTCGGGGGGGTCTTCACGCTTTTCCCGATCCCGACGAGCCCCGTCAACGGTACGGGCAATGGAGACGACTTCCATCCCATGAAGGGGCCGATGGCCACTCAAACCTTGCGTGGTCTCTCGAACAGCGGCGCGATGCACTGGCGGGGAGATCGGTCCAACGGCTTCTTCGGTATCGATGCCACCGATGAAGCCACGTCGTTCAACAACTTCATCGTGGCGTTCGAGGGGCTCGTCGGCGGAGACACGCCTCCCACCGACCCGTTCCTTCAGGCTGCGATGAACGACTTCACCGATTTTGCGCTGCAGATGACACTCCCGCCGAACCCGGTGAGGGCCTTCGATCGCTCTTTCACTGCGGCACAACAACGGGGCATGGACTTCTTCGACGGGACCACGGGCCAAGCTTCCGACGGGGTCACGCTCGGCGGCAACGCGTTTTTCTGCGTTGGGTGTCATTCACATGACGCCAGCCAGGGCTTCTTCGGTACCGGGAAGGTCGCGAGCTTCGAAGGGGAGACCCAGATGTTCAAGATCCCCCACTTTCGAAATCTGTACCAAAAGGTAGGGATGTTCGGGATGCCCAACGTCGACTTCAATCTACCTGGCGATTCGAGCCACATGGGCGATCAGGTGCGAGGGACCGGCTTCCTCCATGACGGCGCAACTGACACGCTGTTTCGGTTTTTCACATCCGTCGTGTTCCAGCATCCAGGGCTCTTGTTCAACGACAACAATGTCGGTTTCAATGGCGGAGACCCCCAGCGCCGTGATGTCGAGGAGGCCATGCTGGCCTTCGACTCGGACCTCGCGCCAGTCGTCGGCCAACAGGTCACCTTGGACTTCACCAATTTGGCCGATGTCGATGGCCGCATAAGCTTTCTCGAGCAGCGCGCCGGCACGTCGTTCACGTCTGCAGTGCTCGGGGGGCTCACCACCGAGTGCGATCTCGTTGCCCACGGACAGCGAAACTTCCAGCCGCGCGCGGCGCTGTATGATCCCGTGACGGACACGTACAGCTTCGACTCCCAAGCGGAGCCTCCGGTGAGTGCCGCCGTCATGAGAACGCAGGCCCAAGGTGTTCAGCAGGCCACGACGTTCACCTGTGTTCCGCCCGGCTCGGGAGAACGCCTCGGCCATGACCGGGATTTGGACGGCGTGTGGAACCACGACGAAGTCCTCGCCTTCACGGACCCGGCCAATGCCGGCAGCGTCGCAGGAGCGTGCAGCGACGGCATCGACAACGACGGCGACGGTCTGACCGACACCGCGGATCCAGGCTGTGAGGATGCTTCGAGCGACATCGAAAACCCGCAGTGCAACGATGGTTACGACAACGACGCCGACGGTCTCATCGACACCGCGGACGCCGAGTGCTCCGATCCTTTCCTCGACGCCGAAACCCCGCCCTCAGACTGCCGCGCGGGGCCGGCGGGTCCGGTCCACGGCGACACCTTGCTGCTCTGGATCGTCGCACTCGCGCTCGGGACGCGGGGCCGTCGGAGACTGCGCTCCTGACCGACCGCCCGGCGGGCCGAATGACACAGTCTGAAACCACGTCGTTCATTCCGGAGCGCCGGGTCTTGTTGGGCCTGGCGGGATGCATGATCCTCGCATTCCTGCACTTCGTCCTGCTCACGACCACGTACGACATGACGGATGACGCCTTCATCTACTTTCGCTACGTGGAGAACTGGATCGAAGGCGACGGACTCACGTGGAATCCAGGACACGATCCCATCGAAGGCTACACGAGCTTCTTGTTCGTCCTGTTGTTGGCGATTCCAGCAGCGCTCGGCGCGCACCTGCCGTCTTTCGTCCACATCATCAACCTGGCCTTGTTGTTCGCCCTCCTGTACGCCATGGCTCGCTTCGTCGCCGCCGGCATCCACGGGTGGCGACCGATTACCCTCGTCGCCCCCCTGCTCGCAGCGTCGAGCTTTCAGGTCATCGTTTTCACGCGTGGCGGCATGGAGACCGTGCTCTTCGCCCTTCTTCTCGTTCTCGCCCTCCACGTGGCACTGTTCGGGAGCGAAACCCGCCGTTCGCTAGTCCTCTCAGGGGCGTTGTTCGGCTTGCTTGCTCTCACGCGCCCCGATGGGATTCTCGCTTACGTCGTGTACGTCGGTTACGCCATGTCGGCGTCCGTGCTGCGCAAACGTCCTTTGCCCCTGCGACGTGAGCTGTACCGCGCGGCCGGACTTCTGGCGATTCTGGTGCCCCATCTCCTCTTTCGAATCGCCTATTACGGCGAGCTCGTGCCGAACACCTTCCGCGCGAAGGTAGGCGTGACCGTGCCGGTCGTCATGCGCGGCCTGAAAGCAGTGCTGTCCTATCTAGCCTCACTGCGAGGGGGTCTTTTGGTGGGCGCCGTAGGGCTTTGGGCCCTGGCGCCACGGACACGCGTCGGCAACGTCCTGGGGTTGTTCTTGCTCGTCTGGCTACTCTATCTCTGTTCGATTGGCCTCAGTGGCATGACCTGGTGGTACGCCATGCCGCTCGACGTCGTCTCGATACTCTGGTTGGGATGGTCGCTGGCCAAGCTCTTGGAAGCCACCAGCGGACAGATGGAGCCGAGGCGACTGCGCTTGCTAGGAGGAGTGGCCCTCGGCGTGCTTTGCATGGCCAACCTCGCATCCGGGGTAAACCGCGTATTGGTCACGCCGACGTTTTTTGCACAGGGGCTGTACCAAGAACCGAGCGATACGGGCCAGAAGGTCACGAACTACATCAAGGTAGGCAAGCTCATGGGCAACATCGCCAAGCCCGACGAAACCATGGCCGTCGCAGAATGCGGCGCGATCCCCTACTACGCCGGGATCGTGACCTACGATGCGCTTGGTTTGAATGACAAGCACATCGCCCGGCAACCGGTCACCGAGGGGGTCTGGGCCTTCGGTCACGAAAAAGGAGACGGGCGTTACCTGCTCGAACAAAGCCCGACGTACATCATCATGAAGCCTTTCCTCACGCGAGCACCCGATCGGACGCCCGTCGGTGTTCCCAGCTGGATCCAGATGTACAGAATGCCGGAGTTCAAACGCGACTACGAGCTCGTCTCGATCCCCGTCGATGGCCTCTTCTTCAACTACTACAAGCGACGAGCAGCGGGGCCCAGTTGATCCCCGGCGCAACTGGGGATGCGGCAACGACATCACGTCCAGCGTGCTTCTCAGGCGGCAGCGGAAAGCGCGACCTCGAACGATCCCTCGTCAGGCAGCCCGCGGAGCATGTAACGGCTCGTGTGAATTCGTAGCGCAACCCCGCCCTCGTCGACGGGAGACTGGTCGAGAGTCCAAAGCAGATACTCTGCTTCCGCGAACGCACCGCTGCGGATTTGATCGCCGAACATGCGCCACAGGATGCTCGACGGCTCCATGACCTGAGCTAGCAAGCGAAGGACCTGCGCCTCGCTCAAGGGTCGCGAGATTCGTTCGCGGGCAGCCTGGTTGTGCGGTGTGAGGCGGAGATCGACGCGGACGATTTCGGGCGCGGGGAAATCTCGAGGGAATGCTTTCGACAGCAGCCACGCACCGCGAAAGAGCGGCTCATGCGCCTGCAGATCGGGATAGTTCTCCCAGAGCGCTTCCTCGCGAAGATCATGGGCGGCGTTGCGAACCTGACCGTCCTTTAGGATGCCTCGCAGGCATACGTCCAGTGTCAGCTCGGACGCTTCGAGCGGCTCCAAGTCCTGGAGCGCCATGATGCACATCTCTAAAAGCTCTTCCTGCGGGACGCTCTGCGCGTCCGGAATCTCGAGACGCTCCAAAATCTCGCGCAATTTCTCGTCCGTCCATGCGTCGGGGAGATCCTCCGCCACGTCGAGCGCATCGATGGTCATCTGAAGCGACATTTTCATCCGCCAAGCGTATGACACGGTCCAGC